>NZ_AJLS01000060.1 GCF_000307875.1 Neobacillus bataviensis LMG 21833 | reverse complement strand
ACTCGCCTTCGATGACTTGATGAAGACCATTTTGCTCAGGATTTTTGGAGTTTTGTCCTTCATCGGCTGGATGAAGACCGTTTTGCTGTGATTTTTCAGTGTTTTGGTCTTCATAAGTATGATGAAGACCATTTTGTCGACGTTCGCAGAGTATTTTGGCCTTCATAAGCATGATGAAGACTATTTTACCGGCATTCGCTGAGTGTTTTGGTCTTCATCGGTATGATTGAACGTTAATTCGTAATATACTCCAAATGCGACTGAATCGCATCCATCGGAATAACTGAAGGGAATTGTTTGGTGTTCACGACAATGGAGCCCTCTAAATACCTTTTTACGATTTTTTAAAAGAAATGAGTACTCTCCTTACGTCTAGCAATGTTTCATGTTCTTTTTCAATCTTATCTGATATCATCAACTTATGAAATTTTGTAGTCTTCAAGTAAGGCGATTCAAGAGAGGAAGTTTACTATATGAGTAATCGAAAGTGGTGGCAAATCGCAACTATTATTTGGATGGTAGTGATTTTTTTGTTTACGCAGCTCCCGTATTTTACAGGAAGCCATACAGCAATGGCCATTGATAAATTGTTTTTTATTGATAAGATTGATTTTTTAAGTTCTCAAGCAAAGCTTTTACTAATTGATTTGTTGAATTTTCTGATTCGGAAGGCGACGCATCTTACTGCCTTTGGCATTCTTTCATTTTTCCTATTTAAGTCGCTGGAACGATTTCGATTTTCATATTTATTTGCCTGGTGTATTACTTTTTTTTATGCGATGACTGATGAGTGGCATCAATCGTTTGTTCCGAACAGGACCGCCTCATTTAAAGATGTCTTGATTGATGCGAGTGGGGCTTTCATTGTTTTACTGCTTACATTCCTTATAAAGGTGAAAAAGAGAAAAAAGGGAAGACCAAGGGGACAGCAACTCCCGTAGAAAGCGGGGGAACCGTCCTCTGCTTCACTTTTTTTATTATTCAAAAAATTGTATTGAAAACGCTTTAAGTGGAAGTTATAATAATCTTAGTATTTAATTAATTTCACCACTGGAGAAATTAATAGAAATATAGAATCATTTTAGGCAATTTTAGGTTATTTCATCATGAGTTACTAACATAGAGAAAATATATAGTTGGATTTTCGATTACTTTTAACAATCTATTTGCATGAATAAGACATTGCTAGAGGTAATCAGGATCATATAATTCAAAGGTATCGCTAGTAAAGAGAACAACAGGATCAACATACCTAAGAAAAAATAATAAGAGGGGGAAATCAATTGAGAAAGGCACACTTATGGAAAATGCTGATGTTAGTTGTCATCTCGGCCGTATTGATTGTTGGATGCTCCAGCAAAGAAAGTACGGGGGAAAAGAAGGAAGGAAGTAAAGCGGTTGCCAAGGATATGGTGATTGCGGTAAATGAAAACTTTATTTCCATGGATCCGCATAATACGGGAGATACCAATTCCAATTCCGTACAATCAGCCATGCTTGAAGGGCTATTGGGATTTGATCCGGATGGAAAGATCATGAAAAAGCTTGCTGAGGATTACAGTATTAGTGACGATGCCTTGGAATATACATTTAAATTACGCCAAGGTGTAAAGTTTCACGATGGCGAAGCATTCAATGCAGAGGCAGTTAAAGCAAACTATGAAAGAATTATGAAGGATGATAGTCTGCGTTTAAACAGCCGTGGATTTAATCTAATTACGAACATTGATGTCATTAATGATTATGAAATTAAGATCACCTTAAAAGAGCCTTATGCAGGGATGCTAACCAGATTTGTATCTGCTAAGATCCTTAGCCCTAAGCTTATTGGTGAAGGAAAAGACAAAATTGGGAAAAACCCAATTGGTACGGGACCGTTTAAATTTGTGGAGTGGGTTCAAGGCGACCATTTGACAGTAGAGCGATTTGATGAATATTGGGATAAAAAAGATCGTGTCCAGAAAATTACGTATAAGCCAGTTCCGGAAAATGGTTCTCGTGTAGCGATGTTAAAAACGGGCGAAGCACAGGTTATCTATCCGCTGCCAAGTCAAAACATTAAGGAAATGGAAAGTGCAAAGGATGTAAAAGTTGAAAAAATTCCATCGACCATTGCGAATTATGTATCGATTAATACGATGAAAAAACCTTTCGATGATCCGCGTGTCCGTCAGGCAATGAACTATGCCGTAGATAAGGATGCCTTTATCAAGGTAGTGAAAACAGGATTTGGTCTGCCATTAGACTCCATTCTTCCTAGCAAAACGCTTCATTATAGCAAGCAAGAAATGTACAACCCAAATATTGAAAAAGCAAAGCAATTGTTAAAAGATGCAGGACTTGAAAAAGGATTTAAAACAGAGATCTGGGGTAATACCAACTCTGATACGATGAAGGGTATGCAGTTCATCCAACAGCAATTAAAAGCAATTGGTATTGATGTAGAAATTAAATCAATGGAAGAAGGCACTTTATCAGACGAGATTTATGGTGCCCAAAAACCGGAAGATACCAAATTACAAATGTGGTATGTAAGCTGGTCAGCTTATCCTTCTGATACAACCAATGCTACAAAGCCGTTATTCTATAGTGGTTCATTCCCTCCTAATGGAGCAAATACGGCTTACTATAAAAATGATCAAGTGGATCAATGGATTGAGGAAGTTAACAAAACGGCTGATCAAGGAAAACAAGCAGAGATTTATGGCAATATGCAATCCACCATCTATAAAGATGCACCATGGATTTTCCTAGGTGTGGATGAAATCTTGGCAGGTAAACGAACAAATGTGGATGGTGTCATCATTACGCCGGATGGTGGAATTGACGTTACCGATGCAAATTTAAAGTAGAGTGTAAACACGAACAAACGTCGTAAGAAAAGAGGCGGAGGGATTCATCCCAAAGCTTCTTTCCTTCTTTAGAAAGGATCTCTAGGGCCTTGCGCTTTTTTTAGAAAGGGGTTATCAAAATTGCTCCAGTTTATTATCAAAAGAGTTTTGGAAATGATTCCTATTATCTTCATCGTTTCAATCTTAATCTTCTTTTTTACCCACTTAATTCCGGGGGATCCGGCACGTTTGGTTGCAGGTAAGGACGCTTCATTAGAAGAGGTATCCATCATTAGAGGAGAGCTTGGTCTCGATAAACCGATTTGGGAACAATATGCTACCTACATGGGCCATCTATTTCAGGGGAATTTAGGTACCTCACTGAAGACTGGCCTGCCTGTTATGGATATGTTCGTTGATCGATTTATGCCATCCATTTATTTGACATTATTCAGTATGGTTTGGGCCTTAATCATCGGTTTAGTGATTGGTACCCTATCGGCTGTTTTTAAAAATAAATGGCCAGACTATCTCGGAATGGTGACGGCCGTCTCCGGAATCTCTTTACCGGGATTTTGGTTAGGGTTAATCCTCATTCAACTATTCTCCGTCCAACTCGGATGGTTTCCAACAGGCGGCGCCGACGGGTGGAAAAGCTATGTCTTGCCTTCCATCACCTTGGGAGCGGGCATTATGTCCATGCTTGCCCGATTCACCCGATCCTCTCTTCTTGAAACGCTGAAAGCGGACTTTATTCGTACAGGACGGGCAAAAGGACTAAGAGAGTCTGTTGTCATACCTAAACATGCACTAAGAAATTCGTTAATTCCTGTCGTTACCATTGCGGGCTTGCAGTTCGGTTTTTTATTGGGCGGATCGGTTGTCGTAGAAACGGTGTTTAGCTTTCCAGGAATGGGACGCCTGTTAATTGATTCCATTGCCTTCAGGGATTATCCAGTTATTCAAGCTGAATTATTACTATTCTCCGTTGAATTTATCATCGTCAATTTAATTGTAGATATTTTATATAGTTATCTCAATCCGAAGATTCGTTATGTCGCTTAGAGGAGGGTAGTCATGGAATTATCCAAAGTAGTAAATCAGAACAGCACGTTGAAACACAAGAAAGAGTATTCACCGCTAAAAGAATTTTGGAAAAATTGGAGACGGCAGAAGACTGCGTTTTGGGCGAGCTTTTTTATTCTTCTGTTGATCCTAATTGCCATTATTGGTCCATACATAGCACCCTATGATCCATATAAGCCTGATTATAATGCCTTGTTACAAGGCCCCAGTAAGCATCACATTGCAGGTACGGATGAATATGGACGCGATATTTTCAGCCGCTTGTTATTTGGGGCGAGAATCTCGCTAAGTGTTAGTTTTCTTTCCGTCTTTTTAGGAGCCATCTGCGGGACTGTATTAGGTTTGATCAGCGGCTATTTTGGCGGCTGGTTGGATCGGCTGATCATGAGATCGAGCGATGTCATGTTTGCATTTCCTGATATCCTATTAGCCATTGCTATTATTGCAATTTTAGGGCCTGGTTTAACAAATGTCGTCATCGCGGTATCGATTTTCAGCGTACCATCCTTTGCAAGATTGGTACGGGGAGCCACGCTTGAGGCAAAGGAAACCGTCTTTGTTGAGGCAGCTAAATCGATGGGAGCTTCCCATTTTCGTATTATGTTTCAGCATATTTTACCTGAAACCCTTGGCAGTTTAATTGTGTTTGTGTCGATGAGAATCGGAACAGCGATATTAGCTGCCTCGAGTTTAAGCTTCCTGGGTTTAGGTGCAAGTCCGGAAAGCCCCGATTGGGGAGCCATGCTAAGTCTTGGGCGAGATTATTTAGGTACCTCTACACATATCGTCATGATGCCGGGTATTGCCATCTTTTTAACCGTTTTGGCTTTTAATATCATCGGCGATGGACTCCGTGATGTACTAGATCCTAAAACGAAGAATGAGTAAGGGAGTTTGAAAAGGATGGAAAAGCTGCTGCAGGTAGAAAGGCTTGAAACGGAATTTACGAAGGATAAACAAAAACTCAAAATCTTACACGGAGTGAACTTCCACATTCATAAAGGGGAGGTTCTCGGTCTTGTTGGTGAGTCGGGAAGTGGAAAAAGCATTACATCCCTTTCCATCATGAAACTATTTAAAGGAACGAGCGGCAAAATAAGCAATGGCACCATCCGCTTTAATGGGCAGGATTTAACGAATCAATCAGAGGCGGCCATGAGAAAGATTCGCGGAAAACAAATTGCGATGATTTTTCAAGAGCCGATGACTTCCCTCAATCCCGTTATGAAAATTGGGGAACAGCTGCTCGAACCAATCCGTCTGCATTTAGGTTTTGATGCGAAAAAGGCGAAAGAGCACGCCATCTCTATTTTAAAAAAGGTAGGAATTCCAAGGGCGGAAGAAATCATGAGTGAGTATCCGCATCAGTTATCTGGCGGGATGAGGCAAAGAATCATGATTGCCATGGCGATTTCTTGTCATCCACAGCTGTTAATTGCGGATGAGCCAACGACTGCCCTTGATGTGACGATTCAAGCTCAAATATTAGACGTAATGAAGCAGCTTCAAGAAAAAGAAACCATGTCCATGCTATTAATTACGCATGATTTGGGTGTGGTGGCTGAGATGTGTGATCGCGTTGTTGTGATGTACGCTGGAAAAGTGGTGGAGGAGGCAGATGTCTTCGATTTATTTGAGAGTCCAAAGCATCCCTATACAATCGGGTTAATTGGCTCTGTTCCAAAGCTCGGCCATAAAAAGGAGAAGCTTGATTCCATTAAAGGAAATGTACCGAATCCAGGTGCGCTGCCAAAAGGCTGTAAATTTGCTCCGAGATGTGACGCCGTCATGCCGATCTGCCATCAAGAAGAGCCGCCTGAAAGTAGCTTTGAAAATGGCCAATCTTGTAGCTGTTGGCTGTATCAGGAGGAAAGGAGGGGCATTGGTGTCTAATACACTATTAAAAGTTGATGGGTTAAAAAAGTCATTTTCAATACCTGATGGCATGTTTGGGAAAAAGAAAATGCTAAAAGCGGTCCATGATGTTTCCTTCCACATTCCGGAGGGGAAAACGTTTAGTTTGGTAGGGGAAAGCGGCTGTGGGAAATCAACAACAGGGCGGCTGATTTCGCGCCTCCTTGACCCAAGTGAGGGTGAAATATGGATTGATGGGGAAGAAATTTCGCAAAGAAAAGAAGCGCAATTAAAAGTAATGAGGAAAAAAGTGCAAATGATTTTCCAAGATCCCTATGCCTCCTTAAATCCGAGAATGAAAGTCCGGGATATCATAGCGGAACCACTTGCGATCCATACGAACCTATCAAGAGCCGAGCGCTATCAACAGGTTTCTGAAATCTTGGAAATTGTAGGTTTAAGTGAGTACCATGCGAATCGATATGCCCATGAATTCAGCGGCGGCCAAAGACAACGGATCGGGATTGCTCGTGCTCTCATTTTGAAACCGAAGTTGATTATTGCGGATGAACCGGTGTCTGCCTTAGACGTTTCCATTCAGGCGCAAATTCTGAACCTGTTAAAGGATTTGCAATCTGAATTTCATTTAACCTATCTATTTATTTCCCACGATTTAAGCGTGGTGGAACACATAAGTGATCATATTGGGGTTATGTACCTGGGTACCATAGTTGAATCTGGCCCGAAAGAGGTTATTTTCGCTAACCCAAAGCATCCTTATACAAAGGCTTTGTTGTCATCCATTCCGATTCCGGATCCAAGGTTGAGAAGAGAAAGAATTATTTTACAAGGTGATTTGCCAAGCCCAGTGAACCCCCCATCAGGCTGCCGATTCCATACACGTTGTCCGATTGCGAAGGATCTATGTAAGACTACCGAACCAGCTGTTCACAAGGATGATGGAAAGGGTCATATGGTAGCCTGTCATTTCGTAGAATACTAGTTTATTAAATAGGAGTGATTGTTCATGAAAGTTGGATTAAGTACTTATAGTTTAGTAAGGGAATTACGAGCAGAAACCATGACTGTATTAGATGTTATCCAATGGATTGCTGATAATGGCGGGGAGCATATGGAGATTGTACCGTATGGTTTTACGGTTGTGGATCAAGAAGAATTGGCTGATCAAATAAGAGAGAAAGCGGCCTCCCTGGGGATTGAGCTTTCTGCTTATTCGCTGCCAGCTAACTTTGTCCAGGAAACAGAGGAAGCTTTTGCTGAAGAAGTAGAGCGCATTAAAAAACATGTTGATATTGTGAACCGTTTAGGCATTAAGATCATGCGTCATGATGTAACAGCATTTACGTTAAAGCCAGAAGAAATGACGATTCATTATTTTGAAGAGCACTATGAAAAAATGGTTAAAGGAAGTCAGTTGATTGCTGATTATGCCGCACAATACGGAATCACCACGACAATTGAAAATCATGGGTTTAATGTGCAAGCAAGTGACCGTGTGCAAAGGGTCCTCCATGGGGTGAACCGTGATAACTTTAAAACAACGCTTGATGTGGGAAATTTCCTTTGTATGGATGAAGACCCGCTTGTAGGCGTGAAGAGAAATCTACCATATGCCGCTACTGTTCATTTGAAAGACTTCTATATTCGTCCTTACTATGAAAACCCAGGCGGCGGTGAATGGTTCAGAACGGTCAATGAAAACTATTTACGCGGAGCGATTGTTGGTCACGGTGATTTGAATATTCGAGAGATTTTAAGATTGGTTAAAGGCTCAGGCTATGACGGCTATTTAACGGTGGAATTTGAAGGAATGGAAGATTGTAAGGTAGGGTCAAAAATTGGGATGGACAATGTAAGAAGATTGTGGAATGAAGTTCAGTAACTACTAACCGCAAACTAGGGTCATTTTTTAGCCTCGAAAGGAGAATCGATTTGAAACAATTACGAGTTTGTGTGATTGGTGCCGGTTCGATTTCTGATCTGCATTTTCAAGCCTATCGGAATAACCCGGATGCTGTTTTATCTGGTGTTTTTGATTATTCAAGGGAGAGGGCGGAAGAAAAGGCCCAGAAGTATGGAATTGACCATGTGTATAACTCTTTAGAGGAGGTATTTAACGACTCCGATGTAGATGCTGTAAGTATTTGTACATGGAATGATACCCATGCTGAAATTTCTATCGGCGCGTTAAAAGGGGGAAAGCATGTTTTAGTAGAAAAGCCATTATCGATGACGGTAGCCGAAGCCGTGAAAGTGGAGGAAGCGGTACGAAAATACAACAAAACATTGCAAGTGGGATTTGTTAGAAGGTTTGCGACCAACACGAAGGTACTAAAGTCGTTTATTGACAGTGGGAAATTAGGGGAAGTCTATTATGCTAAGGCCTCGTGCTTACGTCGTTTAGGGAACCCAGGCGGTTGGTTCGCTGATAAAGAACGCTCCGGCGGCGGCCCATTGATTGATCTAGGTGTCCATATTATTGATATTTGCTGGTATCTAATGGGGCGCCCAAAGGTGAAGACGATTTCCGGAAATACGTATCGTCAGTTAGGAAACCGCGGGAACGTGGAGAATTTACGCTTTTATAAGGCAGCAGACTATGATAAAGGGAAAAATACGGTTGAAGATGCCGCCAATGCCTTGATCACATTCGAAAATGGTGCTTCCTTGCTCGTTGATGTTTCTTTTACCCTTCATGCTAAGAGAGATGAAATCCAGGTAAAATTGTTCGGCACGAAGGGCGGGGCTGAATTAGAACCGGAATTGGTGTTAATTAGTGAAGAAAATGATACCATTATTAACATTCACCCGCAGATTGATCACCTGAGCTTTGACTTCACTAACGCCTTTCAAAACGAAATTGATTCCTTTGTCACGTGCTGCTTAACGGGAACAAAACCACTTGCACCTGTTGAAGATGGTGTTGAGATCATGAAAATCTTGGCGGGAATCTATGAGGCCTCTGAAAAAAAGTGTGAGGTGACTTTTTAACTGATGACAACCATAAAGGTGAGTAATAAAATAGGAATAATGGTCGATAGCCTGCGGCTGCCACTCCGTGAAGGGCTGCAAACAGCAAAGGAAATGGGAGCAGAAGGTGTGCAAATTTATGCTGTTACCGGCGAAATGGCACCGGAAAATTTAAGCGCTGCTTCTCGCAGGGAGTTAAAAACATATATCGAATCTTTAGGATTAGACATCACAGCGCTTTGTGGGGATTTAGGTGGCCATGGATTCCAGGATGCCCAGCAAAACAAAAAGAAGATTGAAAAGTCAAAACGGATTTTGGATTTGGCGGTGGAGCTGGGGACGAGTATCGTCACTACTCATATCGGTATTGTGCCTGAGGAAACGGACAGCCCTGTTTATGAAGCGATGCAAACCGCTTGTGAGGAATTGGGTATTTACGCCAGAAGTATGGGTGCCTACTTTGCGATTGAAACAGGTCCTGAAACAGCCTCACGATTAAAATCCTTTTTAGATAGCCTAAGTACCAATGGTGTTTCTGTTAATTTTGATCCAGCCAATATGGTGATGGTTACCGGGGATGACCCTGTTGCCGGTGTTAAGCTCCTCAAAGATTACATCGTCCATACACATGTTAAGGACGGGATTCGAATAAAACCAGTAGATCCTCGTGATGTGTATGGTGCCCTCGGCTATGGTGCAGGTACAGACCATGAAAAAATTGCCCAAATGGTGGCATCTGGAGAGTATTTTAGAGAATTACCGTTGGGTAAGGGGGGAGTTGACTTTCCGGCCTACTTTCAAGCCCTTAAGGACATTAAGTATGAAGGCTATTTAACAATAGAGCGTGAGGTCGATACCAATCCGGTTCAAGATATTTGTACGGCTATCGAATTTATTAAGGGATTTCGATAAGTCTATCTTAAAGATCGCTCACATTTCTCATCCATCCAAGGGAGTTCCATTTGCGATTCTCTTCGGATGGATAGGAAAGGTTTAAAAAATGATGAGGATGCCTCATGAGTTTAATGCGACCCCAGTTGAGACATCATCATGATTTTTTAAGGGCTACTCAATTTTTATGAAAAAAGGAATGTAAACAATGGAAAAACAAGATCAGCTTTTAATGAAAAAACAAAATAAAAACTTAGTCCTTGATATTATTAAAAATAAATCTCCGATCTCTAGAACGGAAGTTGCGAAAGTAACGGGAATGAGTCCAACCTCCATCACTAGAATCGTCAGCGAGTTACATTCCCAGGGGTTTGTGAGAGAAACGGAACTGGTTACATCTGGTGTAGGCAGAAAGGCAACCTTACTGGATGTTTGCAGAGATGTTCTTTATACCATTGGAGTAGAAATCGACAAACTTATTATTAAAATCGGTATTGTCGATTATGTGGGAGAAATGGCGGCGTGGTTAAGTATTCCGCGAGATGAAGCTGAGAGTTATGATGAAACGCTGATGAAAGTAAATAGAGGGATGCGTGATTTAATTGAAAAGCATCAACTCCCTTTTGAAAAGATCATTGGCATTGGAGTAGGTCTTCCAGGTTCCATTGACTATATGAATGGTTTGGTAAAAGTATCGGATCAGCTTAAATGGAAACATGCACGCCTAGCGGATGACCTGAAGCGGCTGACCGGATTTGATGTCATCATTGATAATGAATTAAAAATGAAAGTTATCGCCGAAAATTTTAAGGGAATGGCAAGGGATTCACAAAATGCCGTTCTGGTTGGTATTGGATCAGGTATTGGAGCAGCCATCATCCTAAATGGAGAAATTTATCGAGGGGATTCCAATAATGCCGGCGAGATTGGCCATACGGTCATTGACCCAACGGGGAATGTCTGTAATTGCGGAAAGATTGGCTGCCTTGCCACGTATATTTCTGAAGGTGCCATTATTGCTGATAGCAAGAAGATAAAAAATATCCAGTCGATTGATGAGGTTTTTGCTGCCTATCGAAAACGAGATTCGTGGGCTATAAATATTATGGATCGAACGACAACGTATATCGCACTTGCCCTAAGCAATATCTTATGCCTGTATAACCCGGAAGTCATTATCTTAAGCGGAGATACGATTGAAAAGCTTCCTGAATTAAAAGGAGAAATTGAGCGAAAATGTGAGTTATATATTTGGGAGCCAATAAAAGATACACTAAAAGTCGTTTATTCAGGGCTAAGCAATCAGGGGGTAGTACTTGGAGCAGCACTTCAGGTGCAAAATTCCTTGTTAGATTTAGATTGAAATTGTTACTTGGGAGATGTGTAGGAAATGAACTATGTTCAATTAATTGAAGAAACACGGGCCGGACTGGTTGAAAATGTGCATTTCGGGATGATTTGCGGGGTGAATGATCAATACCAAACGGTCTGCCATGCAGGAGATCAGGATCATTATACTTTTTATCGATCCGCATCAAAGCCCATTCAGGCCATTCCGGTTTTTTTATCAACGATTATTTCTAAATATGGTCTGACAAGGCAGGAAGCAGCCTTATTTACTGCTTCGCACAGAGGGGAAACGTATCATATAGATGCCCTTGAATCGATGTTGTCCAAATTGCCCGTCTCAGAAGAGGATTTATTTTGCCCGCCTTCGTATCCTTTAAATGTAGCACCCCGGGAGGAAATGTTACGAAAAAATATGGAGAAAAGAAGGCTCTACCATAACTGTTCGGCTAAGCATATGGGTTTCGTCAGTGTTTGCCGAGAGCTTGGGTATCCAGTTGAGGGATATTGGGAAGTAGACCACCCACTCCAACAGCAAATTTTGACGATCCTTTCCGAATTATCGGAAGTACCTGTTTCCGATATTACCATTGGCAAAGATGGCTGTGGTGTCCCTGTCTTTGCCATTCCATTAAAGAATATGGCGATTACCTATTTAAAATTAGCATGCCCGGATTTAATCCAGGATCCATTGCTTCAAAAGGCTGTTAAAGAAATGACGAGCGTGATGAATGAATATCCGCAGATGGTTGCTTCGGAGCGATTTATTTGTTCCGTTTTGCTTCAAGATTCAAATATCATCGCTAAGGGCGGGGCGCAAGGGGTTTATTGCTTCGGCTTGAAAGACGAAAAACTTGGCTTTGCCTTAAAAGTCTTAAACGGTTCAGAAGATGTATGGCCAGCTATCGTAGCATCCATTCTAGAACAGATCAACTACCACAACAAAGAAACCATAACCAGATTAAAAGAACTAAAACCATCCATAATAAAAAACGACGCAGGAAATCAAGTCGGAACAATTAAAGAAACGTTTTTATTAACTCAGTGGTGAAGCAGGGGACGGTTCTTCCGCTTCATTTCCATTTCAATCGTAATAAATAAGGGTTCAATTCCGCTGCATAGTCAGCGGGACTGAACCTTTTTCATGTGGATTTAAAGTTAGTTCACAATAACGTCAAGACTTTGTTACTAATTTGTGAAAACCATCACAAGTACCTTTCTTACCTTTAAAAAGGTGATAATATATAAGTGTAGTAAGAAACAAACAAGATCTTGTAAATCAAAATGTGAAATAGTGAACAAACTTATTTTTAAAAATCCAAAGGGAGATGGAGTACCATGTTAAATCTTTTAAGAAAAAATACTATTGTTGCCGGGATTTTAGCTATCATTCGTGTTTATATAGGGTATCAATTTTTACATGCAGGTTATGGAAAAATAACAAGCGGCGGCTTTGATGCAAGTGGATTTTTAAAAGGTGCGATTGCTTCTAGCACGGGGGAACACCCAGCGGTACAAGGCTGGTGGGCAACATTTCTAGAGCAAGTTGCCTTGCCAAACGCGGATCTGTTTTCTTTCTTAGTGCAATGGGGCGAAGTGCTCGTCGGAATTGCGTTAATCCTAGGCCTGCTTACTAACTTTGCGACATTAATGGGAATGTTCATGAATTTCGCCTTCTTGTTCAGTGGCACCGTGAGCACGAACGGACAAATGATTCTTCTAGCCTTCTTCGTCCTTGTAGCCGGAGCAAATGCTGGTAAATTTGGGTTAGATCGATATGCAATGCCAATTGTACGTAAGTATTTTGCAACTAAAGGTCATCATAAAAAAGGCACGAGCGTTGCTTAAGTACAAAATAAATTGATTGAGCGGAAACTTTTGGTTTCCGCTCATTTTTTTGTGCTTCTATCCGAAATGATGCAGAAGAACCGTCCCCTGCTTCAGACAGGGTGTCAGGCACCAGATTTCCTTCCAAGATAAGCTTCCACAATTTTCGGGTCTTCTAATAAATCCTGTGCCGGACCATGGATAATGACTTTTCCAGTCTCTAGCACGTAGCCATAATCAGCGACCTTCAACGCCTGCTTAGCATTTTGTTCAACGACAAGCACGGTGGTTCCGGCATCCTTAATTTCTTTAATAATCTTAAAGATATCCGCCACAATCAAAGGAGCGAGCCCCATCGAAGGTTCGTCAAGCAGCAGCAGTTTAGGCTTTGACAGCAATGCCCGAGCAATCGCAAGCATTTGCTGCTGTCCTCCTGAAAGCGTGCCGCCAAGCTGAGCTTTCCTTTCCCGCAAGATCGGAAACCTCTCCATAACCCCTTCGATATCCTTTCCAATTTCCTTATCGTTACGCTGGTAAGCACCCATTTCCAGGTTCTCCATCACCGTCATGCCTGATAAAATCGCCCGGCCTTCAGGAACTAAAGAGACTCCTCTCTTCACAAGCTGATCGGGCCTAAGCCCGGTTATATTTTCCCCTAAAAATTCGACGGTACCGTTTTTAGGTTTCAATAACCCAGCGATCGTTTTCATGGTAGTCGTTTTTCCGGCCCCGTTTGCACCCAGAATGGCAACAATTTTCCCTTGTTCCACTTCAAGGCTGACACCTTTTAGCGCCTGGATTTTTCCGTAAAATGTCTCGATTCCAGAAACTTTAAGCAATCTCATCATCCCCCTCTGAACCGAGGTAGGCTTCAATAACCATCTGGTTGTTTTGAATTTCCTCAGGCGTGCCTTCAGCCAGTTTTCTACCAAAGTTTAAAACGGTAATTTTATCACACAGCTTCATGACAAGTGGCATGTCATGTTCAATTAATAGGGTTGTAATGCCTCGTTCTTGAACCTTTTTAATTAAAAAATACAATTCGTCGGTTTCGGATTCATTCATCCCTGCAGCGGGTTCATCTAATAATAATAGTTTAGGGTCGCTGGCTAAAGCCCTTGCAATTTCCAGCCTTCTTTGCTGCCCGTAAGCTAAGTTTTCAGAAACTGTCTCTTCGTATTCAGATAAGCCCACTAATTCTAGAAGTTCCTTTGCCTTTACACGTAATCTTTCTTCTTCTGTACGCTGCGATTTTGTCCCAAAAACACCGCTAAAAACGCCAGATTTACTGCGGGAGTGCCCCCCGACCAACACATTTTCCGTAGCCGTCATTTGTGAGAAAAGGCGAATGTTTTGAAAGGTTCGGCAGATTCCCTTATTTGTAATCTTATACGGTTTAAGACCGGTAATTTGTTCATCAAGAAAGGTAATTTCACCCGACGTCGGGGGGAACATATTTGTAATCATATTAAACATGGTCGTTTTTCCTGCTCCGTTTGGGCCGATAAGACCATAGATTTCTCCTTCCTCGATGGAAAAAGAAACATCGGTTAAAGCAGAGATGCCGCCGAAATTCTTAGAGATGTTTTTAATGTTTAGAACCATGGTTACTCCTCCTTTTTCGCAACTGTAACTTTTGTAAAAGGGGAACATCAATAATTCCCTGCGGACGGAAGGCCATCATTAATACTAAAACAATCCCATAAATCATATAACGATATTCGCTAATAAATCGTAGGACCTCTGGCATCAAAGTCATAAAGATTGCCCCGAAAATAGAGCCCCAGATGACATCACTTCCACCGAATACCGCGAAAATAAGAATATCAACTGCGCGATGATAAGAGAAATCGGCCGGACTGATATATCCCATGATATGTGCGAATAATGCACCTGCAAAACCTGCGAAAACTGCACCTTGCGCAAAAGATAAAACTTTGTAATACGTAATATTAATTCCCATTGCCTCTGCCGCTTTTTCATCCATTTTAATAGCTGCAAAAGCCCGGCCGACACGAGATTTATTTAGTCTAATCAAGAACCAGATGAGAAAAATATTAATAAGTATCAATAGAATCAGGACAATTAAATAAACAAATTGATTGTTTTTTAGACCGATTGAAAGGGGACTGAATCCAGCATCCCTAGAAAACTTAAGTAATTCTCTACCAATTTGGGGGATACCTGAAAGACCGACTGCCCCTTTGGTAACAGACTCCCAATTGATTAGGAATACCCTTATTACTTCCCCGAAGCCAAGTGTTGCAATTGCTAGATAAACCCCCGTTAACCTAAGGGATGGAATACCGATTAGAATACCGATTATCCCGGCAACTAATGCCCCTGCAATGATGCCTGCGATAATCGGCAAATCATAGTTAATGGTGAGTATCGCAGATGTGTAGGCTCCAATTCCCATGAACCCGGCAGACCCTAGTGAAAGCTGTCCGGAAGATAGGGTAATATAAATACTCAAGCCTAGAATAATGTTAATCATGATAAAAGATCCAACTTGAAGGTAGTATGGATTTATAAAATCTCCAAGCATATCATCACGGCCTTCCCTCTGATGTCTTTTGGCCGAATAATCCCTGCGGCCGTACTAAAAGGATCACGATGATTGCGATGAAGGCAATAGCATCTCGATATCCTGAATCTCCATATGCAACCATGAGTGTTTCAGCTAAACCAAGAATTAATCCTCCCGCCATTGCGCCTTTCACACTGCCCATTCCGCCCAAGATGATAATGGCAAGCCCCTTTAGCCCGATGGATAAGCCCATCTGCGGATTCACCGAGTTAAATGCCATTCCAACCAGAATGCCAGCAATTCCACCCATAGCGGAGGCCATCACAACTGTTAAGGTGATGATCTGTTTTGTATTGACACCAAGGATACTGGCAGTGTCTAAGTTCTCCGCAGTCGCACGGAGCGCTTTCCCTGCTCTTGTTTTGGAAAGCCAATATGAAAGTGCCATCATTAACACCACTGAAATCACAAAAATCACGATTTGCACTACATATATGGTGATGGAACCGATTGTAAAATGAACTTCGGCAAAAGCATTTTTAAAAGGATGGTTTCCGGCACCGAATAAATGGTGTGATAGATTTTCTAGAAAAATCGATACCCCGATGGTGCTGATTAATGGGGCAAGGTGTGAGACACCCTTTTTGCCGCGCAGCGGTCTTAATGCAAATTGCTCAAGCAGATACCCTAAAACAGCGGTGACAATGATGGCAGCAAGAAATGCCATCCAAATGGGTAAGCCCAATGTACCTGTTACCACGACGCCGATAAAAGCGCCGATCATAAAGATTTCGCCATGTGCCATATTAATGATGCCTAGAACTCCAAAAACAAGTGTAAATCCGAGGGCAACGATGGCATAGATGCTTCCAAGTGTTATTCCGTTTATTAATTGCTCCAACAGCAATTCATCTCACCCTTTAACTAAAAAAATTCCCCCCGTCATGATTTGCATGGGGACGGTTCATCTATTTCCTGCCACATCAAGAACAGGTTAAAGTAATGTAAGGAGGGCACTATTAAAGTGCCCTTCATGTTCAGCTTATTTTTTATTCGAATAATTGGAATTTCCCATCTTTGATAATCAGAACGGTTGGTTCCATGACAACGTCACCGTCTTTATCAAACGAGAAGTTACCAAGTATGCCTGGGAAGTTCTTGATTTTAGCTAGCGCATCGCGAAGTGCATCACGGTCAGCTTCTCCTGCATTTTTTAAAGCTTCTGCATAAATATAAAGCGCATCATAGGCTTGTGCAGCAAATTGGTCTGGCTTTTTACCATATTCAGCTTCAAATTTCTTTACAAAATCTTGTACTTTTTGATCTGGTTTGTCTGCAAACCAAGGTGTCGCAACAATTAATCCATCGGCAGCTTGACCGGCAATGTCAATTACCTGCGGCGAGTTAAATCCATTTCCGCCTACGAACGGTACATCAAGTCCTGCTTTTCTTGCTTGGTCCATGATGACCGCACCTTCATTGTATAATGCCGAACAAAGAATCAGATCCGGCTTAAGCCCTTTAATTTTTGTCAATTGTGCGTTGTAGTCTGACTGCCCTTTTTGGAACGTTTCAATCGTTAAGATGTCAAGTTTCATGTCTTCGGCAGCTTTTTTCATCGTGTCAAATCCGGACTTTGTAAACACATCATCGTTCCCGTAAAGAATGGCAACTTTCTTTACATCGTATTTATCAACAGCTTTTTTGAGCGCTGTCGGAATAGCCAGTGCTTCAGGTAATGAGTTTCTGAAAACATAATCACCAATCTGTGGAATTCCTTCTGCTGTTGTGGACGTACCCATAATCGGAATACCGTTCATATCTGCTTCTTTACCTACTACGTTCATTTCTGTACTTAAAGTTGGCCCGATTATTCCAACAATGTCATCATCACTCATTAATTTTTGAGCGGCAGATAATGCTTGCTCTTGTTTACCAGCTGAGTCTTCAGTCACTAGGTCGATTTTGACATCGCCTTTTGCATTAATTTCCTTCTGAGCTAGTTTCAAACCATTGGTAATTGCTTCGCCATAAGCAGCACCAGGGCCGGTAATATAGGAGATTACGCCAAGTTTCGCACTGACCTTATCACCTTTAGCCGAATTGGTCTTACTTGTTTTCTCTGAACTATTGCCGCTGCATGCCGTTAAAGCCAAAAGCAATAGAACAGTCATTAATAGAAATCCCTTATTAAGATACCTTTTCAATTCTATCTCCCCCTTTTTTGAAAATTCCATATAATCTATTAAATAATAAGATTCAAATAATGTAAACACTTTTCGACAATAACTTTATAGTTGTTGTTAATTATCGAAATTTTCTTTATACTATCAGGATATAAGTTAAGATTTGGAGAATAGTCTAGCACAGGCGCTAAGCGACACCCGCGCTTTTTCTTATTAAATTTAAATGGAGATGAATGAATATGAAAGTAGCCTTTTTTGCCACCTGCTTAGTGGATATGTTCCGTACAGATGTTGGAAAGTCTTCAGTTGAATTATTGGAATATCTCGGCTGTGAAGTGGAATTTCCGAAGGGACAAATTTGCTGCGGACAACCAGCCTATAATTCCGGTTATGTGAAAGACTCAAAAGAGGCAATGAAGCATATGATAGAAGTCTTTGAGGATGCTGAATATATTGTCAGTCCTTCGGGCTCGTGTGCCTATATGTTCAAAAAATATCCGGATGTATTTCAGGGAGATCCAATCTGGGAACCGCGAGCAAAAAGGGTCGCTGATAAAACCTATGAACTAACGCAATTTATCGTTGATGTACTTCAAGTGGAGGATGTCGGTGCTGTTTTTGAAGGGAATGTAACCTATCATATGTCATGCCATATGACGCGTTTGCTTGGCGTGAAAAGCGCTCCCATGACACTTTTATCGAATGTGCGCGGCTTAAAATACACTCAACTGCCAAATAATGACACTTGCTGCGGCTTTGGCGGAACTTTTTCTGTAAAAATGGAACAGATTTCTGAACAAATGGTTGATGAAAAGGTTCAGCATATCATTGAAACAGGCGCAGAATATTTAATTGGAGCGGATGAAGGCTGCCTTATGAATATTCGCGGACGGGCAGAACGCGTAGGTGCAAATGTGGAAGTTCTGCATATTGCTGAAATCTTAAATAAACGTAAGACAGAGGTGAAATAATATGCCAATGAAAGTAAGCAGTGAGCCATTTAAGAGCCGTGTTGATGAAGGCATACAAAACACTTTCATGCGCGGAGCTGTATCAGGTGCACAGGATCGTTTAGAGGTTAATAGATTGAAAGCTGTAGATGAATTGGGCGACTGGGAAACATGGCGCTTACTTGGAGAGCAGATTCGCCAGCATGTTCTTGAAAATCTTGATTACTATCTGACGCAGCTGAGCGACAATGTTGCCAAGCTTGGGGGATATGTGTACTTTGCTTCAACTGCTGAAGAAGCGCGTGAATATATTTCTAGTGTTGCTAAGCAAAAAAATGCAAAAAAGATAGTCAAGTCAAAGTCGATGGTAACAGAAGAGATTGATCTCAACCATCATTTACTGGCAAACGGCCTCGACGTTGTGGAAACCGATTTAGGAGAATATATTTTACAGCTTGATAACGATCTTCCCTCACATATTGTCGCACCTGCATTGCATCGCAATAAAGAACAAGTGCAGGAAAGCTTTCACCATCATCATGGCTATGAAGGTTCGTCGCGTCCTGAGGATTTGACAAAGCATGCGCGTAAAATGCTGCGGAACGATTATTTAACAGCTGATATCGGCATTACAGGATGCAATTTTGCAGTTGCCGAAACAGGATCAGTGTGTATCGTAACAAATGAGGGAAATGCGGATCTTTCAACCTCTCTTCCGAAAACGCAAATTACCGTGATGGGGATGGAGCGTCTCGTACCGACCTTTGAGGAGCTAGAAGTGCTTGTTAACATGCTGACAAGAAGTGCTGTCGGACAAAAATTGCCAAGCTATGTTACGGTGCTAAGCGGCCCTCGTCATGAGGATGATGTCGATGGCCCAGAGGAATTTCATTTAGTAATTGTTGATAATGGACGTTCTGAAATAGTAGGGACAGAGTTTCAAGCGATTTTACAATGTATCCGCTGCGGTGCTTGTGCCAATGTTTGTCCTGTATACCGCCATGTGGGCGGCCACTCCTACGGTTCGATTTATTCTGGCCCAGTTGGAGCGGTGCTTTCTCCGCTGCTTGGAGGGTATGATGAATATAAAGAATTGCCTTTCGCATCAACACTTTGCGGAGCATGTACCGACGTCTGTCCGGTGAAAATTCCGCTTCATGAATTGCTTCATCAACATCGTCAGGTCATTGTTGAAAAAGAAGGCCGCTCTCCATTATCCGAACGCTTCCTAATGTCCATTTTTGGAATGGGTTCTTCTTCATCTGGCCTTTATAACATGGGTTCAAAAATTGCTTCAAAAGCATTAAAGCCAATTATTAAAGACAGCCATATTTCCAAAGGAGTAGGCCCGCTGAAAAATTGGATGGAAGCACGCGAATTCCCTGCACCAAATAAAGAGCGTTTCCGCGACTGGTTTGAAAACAGATCAAAGGGAGGAAACGGATCATGACAGGCCAAATTCAAAATCGCCAAGCATTTATAGAAAAAATTTCACAAAAGCTTAAGCGCAGTGAAGTGCCGTCCGCTATCGAACGGCCACAGTGGGCATACACGCCGCAGTATAATGTATTGAGGGATAAAACACAGGACGAACTGCTCGAGGTTCTGCAGAAGCAATGTAAATTGATCAATACAACATGTAAGGTCACCCAGCTCGCTGATTTGCAAGAGGCTGTCTATGAGACTATTCAATCATATGGCGGCGGCCCGGTCATAGCCTGGCAGGATGAACGCGTTCAACAGTACGGATTATCCGAACTTTTCAATGAACGTCTGCCAAAAGAGCAGGTAACTGTCCACATCTGGGATCCGGTAATCGGTCGTGAAAACATCTCGCTTGCTGAAAAAGCTAATATCGGAATTACCATTGCAGAGCAGACACTTGCTGAATCGGGAACGGCTGTCCTTTTAAGCCATAAAAATCATGGCCGCACCGTAAGCTTTTTGCCGGAGAAATCAATTATTTTAATACCAAAGAGCACCATTGTTCCAAGGATGACACAGGCTGCTGTTGAAATTCGCAAACGAATTTTGCAAGGTGAAAAGGTACCATCATGCATAAACTTTATATCTGGGCCAAGCAACTCAGCTGATATTGAAATGATCCTGGTCGTTGGTGTACACGGCCCAATGTGCATGACATATATTGTTATTGATGATTTGTGAGAAACCATTTGGAAGATTGGATACCTTTTAAAAGGACTGGGGGTTCGTCCAATGTCACTCTATATTAAAAAAACACGCTGAACTCATTTCAGCGTGTTTCGTCTTTTTTAGAAGTTTGAAGCCTTTTCAAGTCCATCGGATGTTTTATGAACGGCAAGTTTTTCTAGCAGTTTCATGCTATCCGTATTGACCCCTTTAAGATTCACTTTTACTCCATTTTGCTGGTATTTCATGACCACTTTATCGATCGCCCCTATGGCAGAGTCGTCCCAGAGGTGGGCGTTGGTTAAATCGATTTCGATTTCAGTTACATCCTCTTTAAAATCAAAGTGATTGAGAAAGTCTGTTACGGATGCAAAGAAAAGCTGCCCTGATACTTGATAAATTTTTCGATGTGACCCTTTTGGCGAAACAGTCTTCATGCCGACCTTCGAAATTTTTGAGGCAAAGAATATGGCGCTCAGGATGACCCCGCACACAACGCCAATTGATAGATTATCCGTTGCCACGACGGTAATAACGGTAACAATCATCACGACCGTATCTGATTTCGGCATAACGGTCACTTTTTTCAAAGATGACCAGTCAAATGTCCCAATGCAAACCATGAACATGACCGCAACTAATGCGGCCATCGGAATTTTAACAAGGACATTATTTAAAGCCACGATAAGAATCATTAAGAACACCGCAGCCCAAAAGGTTGAAAGTCTTCCGCGGCCGCCTGATTTCACATTAATTCCGGATTGCCCAATCATGGCACAACCAGCCATTCCGCCAAATAATCCGGAAACCATGTTGGCGATCCCTTGCCCCCGGGCTTCCTTGTTTTTATCACTCCCGGTATCTGTCAGATCGTCGACAATCTGTGCAGTTAACAGCGACTCAATCAATCCAACCACTGCGATGCCAAGTGAATATGGGAAGATGATACTCAGTGTTTCGAGCGTAAAAGGAACGTGTGGGAGCCAAAATGCAGGCAATGCTTGTTTTAACTGCCCTAAATCGCCGACTGTATTGACGTGTGCACCCGTTACCACCGCAATAATGGTGATAACAATAATCGCGACAAGTGGGGAAGGAACGGCCTTTGTGATCCGAGGAAACAGATAAATGATCGCTAATCCCCCGGCAACCATGGCGTACATGACCCAGGATTGGCCTTTAAAATGGGTTAATTGTGCCATAAAGATTAAAATAGCTAATGAATTAACAAAACCAATCATGACCGAACGAGGAATAAACTTCATTAAACGAGCGACCTTCAAAGATCCAAAAATAATTTGTATTATCCCCGTTAGGATGGTGGCGGCTAATAAATACTCTAATCCGTGATCCTTCACTAAGCCGCCCATTAATAGCGCAGTTGCTCCAGTAGCAGCTGAAATCATCGCAGGTCTGCCGCCTACAAAGGCAATCACAAGGGCAATGCAAAAGGACGCATATAAGCCAACCATTGGATTCACGCCTGCAATGATGGAAAAAGCAATAGCTTCTGGAATCAGTGCTAAGGCCACAACCGTACCTGACAGAATGTCGCCCTTTATATTTCCGAACCATTCATATTTAATTGTCTCTACATTCAACAAAATAACACCTCTACTTTTCTATTATTTTTGACTTTCAACCCTCATGAAAGTCGGGCCGTTGTAAACATATGAAAGTATACATGAATGTGACAATTTTGTGAAGAGGTGGATTTTTCCGGGGGGAGGGGAGAACAAAGAAACCAGCTGGTACGATTCCAGCTGGTTCCTTTTGTTTCATAGTCTCTCCCGCATCCGCTCAGGAAGAGTCTGAATCGACTGGACCACTAAATCAAGCTTTGCTTCAATTCGGTAAAGCAGATAAAGGGTCACGACAATCGGGAAGCCCACCTGGCTGATGATTGGAATGAGCTGTTCCACTTTTCACACCTCCTTTTCTGGCTTTTAAAAAAGAGGCCGGCTTCATGAGAATCCGGCCTCTCTCAGTTATTAAGCTTAGGCAAGCTCGTAATCTGTTACATTGCGGTCGATCACGCGTGCCCCTTTTGCAGCAACAAACCTGCCGCTAGTGGTTGTAAACACGTCCGATGCAATCATTTGCGCCATCGATAATTTTACAACTTCCTCATCAATCGGCTCTTTAGGACTATCGACAGTAATACGCGCTGTCTTCCCAAACTCCGTTCCAAACTGCAACTCCAAAGTCTTCGCCATTCCATTCACCTCCCGTCGTTTATGTTTCCACTACAGTACTAGTAGAATTGGTGTCAGGCACCATTTCTGAACCTAGCCGATGATCTCGGAGCTGTCGTTGCGCTCGATTTTGTTTAGCTGGTCTTTGCATAATGCAGCGATTGCTTGTGCTGCCTGGGCTAGTTGATCTGCGGTTGCTGCTTTTGTGACGTTGTTAAACGTTTTCGCTTTGTAGATTGGCTTGCCTTCGTCATCGATGCCGGCCTCAAACACCAAGCGAAGCTTCGTTCCTTCTAATAACGCTTGTGCCATTGTCTCTCACCACCTTTCACCTTTTATATAGTAGGAAGTCGGAAAAAAGGACAGGGTGGGAAAAAATAATATAAAAAGATTGGCGATAACACGGCCCTGAAAGGTATATTTATAAATTTTGGAAGAATGGACCCTTATCGTTAATCTATAAAAATGGTAGAATGATTTGGTAGAAACTATTGAAATAATCAAAAAGTAGGTAACGATATATGTCGAATAGACTCGTCATAAATGAATCGTCCGCAGTGTTTTTGCGGAGAAATGCAGGAGTTGACCTTATGAAATGAATCCTACCTTAACTAATTTTCATAACCGCCGATTTGAATGGGCTTTGCAAGCGGAAAAAGAATTCCTGGAGCGCTTTGCAGGGAAAACAGAGTCTCCCGCCATAATGGAGGAGATTTCACAAAATCACGAAGTGAATGAGCTATCCATCAATCGTCTTACGAAATTGTATAAAGAAGCAGAAGTAGCAAGTAAGCTTGAACTCGCGCAGTACGAAGAAAAAATGAAACAGCAGGATGAATTAATCAAACGACATCAATTTTTACAAGGGCAGGAATTGGAAGAGGCTGAAGCGCAGGAAAAGCAGATTTGCAATGAAATCGATGCGTATGAAGGTTTTTTGAAAAAGAATGAATTAAAAAATATGGATCCTGACCATATTAGGGAATTGGTCAATGACATTATCGGATATACTCCCGATCATCGAAAGGCGAGTATCATTAATGGCGATGTGGAACGATTGCAGGAAAATGTGGCCAGGGAACTAGAGAATAAGTTTAGGAAAGCCAAACAGGAAGCTGGCATGTTAAAAATAGAGATTAGCCATTTACTAGAACTTCCTTATTTACCTCCGATTCCGAAAATTGAGCAAAAGATTGACGCCTTTTGGCTAAAAAGCACTTATGAAAAGGCAATCTTCGAGATCCGCAGCATCGCCTATGATTGGGTGACCGAGATGTATCAAAACTATAATCTGCTTCTAGCGCCAATTCTTAAGGAAGCCAGTGGGCTAAAAGAGCAATTTTTCCAAGAGGCTGAGGCCTTGAAGCTTGGGAATTCAGAAAAAAAGGCAAAGCTGGAAGAGGAATTAGCGAATTATCAAGGGCAAAAAGTGGAGCTTGATGCCTGCTATCAGAAAGTCTACCAAGTATGGAACCAAGATCGTGAGCATATAGCACAGCTGCAAGGCTATTTGATCAAGTATTGGTTGGAGTATAAGGAAGAGTTACAACAGCATTTCCGGTATGGAAACGCGGAAGAGCGCTGGCTTGCGGGACAATATTTGCAGTTATTAAGGCAAGATGGCGAGGAAATAATTGAAGCTTTACATGAATGAGGAGGGCGGCAACATATGGTTACAACAAAATTACCAACAAACGCTGAATACGACAAAGCAATGGATGAATTAAGGAAGTTAAACGAAGATCTTTTTTACGATGATTTTAAGGAGAAAATCAAACTATTAGAGAGCAATCTTCAGCAGTTAGCCAAGGGCAGTGCGTCTGAGTTTAAAAAGGAAGCGGAAAATGTTGCCGGCCAGGCTAACCTAATACTCGGGCAAATGGAAGCACAGAAACAAGAAATCCGCGAGCTGATGGAGGCTGTTGAGAGTAGTAACAAGGATTTATTGGATCAAGCTGTTGCCTCGATTGAGTCTGTTTCTAGGCATGTAACGGAGTTTACCGAGAGGGTATCGGTTTCAGACGAAAGGAATAGACAATTTTTAGAGCAAAACGAAGAGTTTGTTACGCTCACAAGAGGACAGATCGCACAAACAGAGGAAAAGTTGGCTGCCCATATGGTGGCATTTCAGCGAACCGAACTTCACTTGGAACAGCTGCGCAATTCGTATGAAGACATGTTCCAAAAGCATTCCGAATCCATCAAAAGTATTATGGTTGTACGGGAAGAAGCATTTGTCGAAAAAGTCACGCGTCAGTTTGAAGAGTGGTCTGCAAAACAATCCGAGCAGGGGGAGGAGCTGCAAAGGCAAATAGATGCTTTGATTCAGGCACAAAGCAAACAAAGTCGGGAAATGCTAGAATCGATTTCGAATAAAATGCCTAGCAAAGAAGAGTTGGCTGGCGTTGAGAAAAGAAATGCGTTCAAAATGAACTTGCTCCTATCCGTTGTTGCGATTGAGGCCATTTTAATTGGGATTGGATTTTTTATGTAGAATATCGTTTTACTAGGTGCGTGTCCTGCAGGGACGCGCACCTTTTTTGGGGGCTCTGTTATAACCGAATGCTGATTCACTGTGTTTGAAAAATAAACGGAAGAATTCCGTTTAAATTGAAAAATACTCCTATTTCCATAAAAATAAAGGGAGGTTTTCCGGTTATATTATTCAAATCGTTGGATTTTGTCTTATTTAGAGCAGTTAATCGGAATCTCTACGCTTATATTTCCATCTTAGGCCACCTCTAAATACATTAGCCGGAAATTCTCCGTCTATGAATTTTCGGACTACACGAAAATCAACAATGAATAATAACAGGACCATGTTTTTAGACGGTTCGCTGCCTGCCCACACGCCCATATGACAATTGGAATAACTTGTTAAAAAGATTGTCATATGGAGGGAATAGATGATATGAAAAACCGCAAATGGTTTTGGAATGTTGTTTTAGGTACCGTCATTTTGGTTCTCCCATTACTTCTTGTTTTTTTCAACAGTCAACCAACTCAAAATGCCACTAATCCGCCGCAATCAATACAAAATGAATCAACTTCTCAAGAGAACCAGAGTCAGGAAACTTCAGCTGATTTACAGGATCCACCCCCAGCCGATTCAGGAAACCAAGGAGAACAGCCGCAAGCTGACCCCGCGACACAAGAGGAAGAGGAACAGCCACAAGCTGAGCCACAGCAACCAGCTCCAGAAGAAAAACCAACGATTGTTTGGGGAATCGACACGGCTTCGAAAATAGACCAAGCATTTTTACAGTGTGTGAAGGATAACTATGGAGAGCCAGCTGTGTTTGGGAGATATTTGGAGACCAAAGAAGGCATATCTATGGGGTTAACAAAAGAGGAAGCAGCTTTACTTCATGAGCAAGGAGCCAAGATTTTACCGATCTTTAACCATTTCACAGACGCTACTGGATATGAAAATGGGGTTACAGAGGCCAAGGAAGCCATTTCCTATGCTCAAAAATTAGGAATTCCTGAGGGCGTTGCACTTTTTGCTGATATCGAACCGAAATATCCAGTCGACGAGGCCTTTATTCGCGGATGGGTGGAGACGCTATTGGCATCGCCTTATAAGCCAGGAATCTACGGCATACTAACCCCTGATAGTAAGTTGTCTGCTGCTTATCAAGCGGCTGTTTCAAAAAATAAACAGCTTCAAGATCAAACCATTCTATGGAGCAGTAATCCAGACCCTGGTGTCACACCAAAGGATCAGGCACCTGCCTTTGAACCAGGCGCACCGGAAAATGTGAATGTTTCGATCTGGCAATATGGAATCGATGGGAAGACATGTAATATTGATACCAACCTCATCCAGTCTTCTGTTCTAGAAGCATTGTGGTAAATATTCCAATGGAAAAATGAAATAGTCTAAAAAACCTAGATTAGATGCGCTGATCCAATCTAGGTTTTTCCTGTTATGGTTGTTTGTTAGAAAAATAGTATAATATCCCTTAAATGCGTATAGATTTTAGGTACCCAGGGGGGATGTTTTTGAAAAATCATAGGGTTAATTATTTCATTTTATTATTCGTTGTTTTTGGCGGATTTCTGATCTTCGGCTTATCGGAAAATATTAAAGGGCCTGCGCTACCGAGCATGCAGTCTGAATTTAGTTTGAAGGAATCTCAGCTCGGTGTCCTGCTCGCCCTTAATTCGATTGGTTATTTGCTGGCGTGCTCCTTTACATCCATCCTTGCCAATAAGATTGGAATGAAATGGGTTGGGATTCTCGCGTTTGCCTCGATGGTTTTGGCGGGCTTCTGCATGTTTTTGTCTAAAGGGTATCCATCGCTTTCCGCTTCGTATTTTTTGCTGTACGTAGGAAACGGGATCCTTGAGATTGGCCTAGGGATTATGGCAGCCCGTATCTTTACGAAAAATACGGGAACGATGATGAATGTAGCGCACTTCTTTTATGGGCTTAGTTCGATTGGGGCTCCGATTTTAGGTGCCTCGATGATGGGCTGGCATGTTCTGGGCGGCGAACTGGGCTGGCGGGGCATGTATTTCATTATTCTATCTTTATCTATTATACCAATAATCCCTTCGTTGTTTGGAAGGTTTCCGGAGGAACTTCAAAGTGAAGGGGAATCCACCTCGTTTCGTGGTCTATTTCGGGATCCGATTGCTTGGCTGATTGTCGCTGTTCTTTCGTTCGGCGTGGTGTCGGAGATGGCGATTGGCAGTTGGCTTGTCTATTATCTGCAACATGCGTATGAGTGGTCATTAAAAAGATCGTCGGAAATGTTGTCCTTATTTTTCCTTCTTTTCACGCTTTCACGGCTGTTTGTCGGCCCAATCACGGATAAATTAGGTTATACCCTGTCAATTATGCTATTTTCTGCTTTTTCGGGTGCATGCAGTCTTGCGGCGGTTTTTATAGGGGAAACGGGCGCGGCTTTATTTGCGATTGCAGGGATTGGGATTGCCCCGATTTATCCAACGGTCATGGCGCTGCTTGCTAAACGGTATGCGAAAGGTGTAGGGACTGCGATAACCTTTACGGTTACGATCCTGGGGATTGCAAGTGTAATCGGAAATTTGCTCATCGGAGTCATTATCGATTTTATCAATCATTTTTTTGGAAAAGGTCATGGGAACGATCTGATTGGCCTCCAGGTTGGCTATGTATTTATCGCAGGCATGGCTATCCTTTGTTCCCTTTGCTGCGTGCCGCTGTATAAAATGCTTCGAACGCGAGATGGTGGACTGGTTTAAGGAAATTGGGACTTGGTGTTAAAGAGAGTAAAGGCACGCTTGCAATTGCAAGTCGTGCCTTTTTAGTGCATAATTTCCGAATTTCTCTTTGGGTACGATTCATTGGACTGGGTTTATTTCCGCTATTTTAAAATTTAAAGATGTTTCAAAATAATTAAACTAAATATTAAAAAGTGTTTGACAATTCATCGTTAGGCCTTTATGATTTAACTAGGATATCATATGATGTCATATTAATTTTAGGGGGTAATGATAGTGAAAATTGAACACGTTAACCAAATTGCTGCTGCGGTAAATGCAGTAAAAGCAACAAGTGTGAAGAACTTTTATTTTGTAGCATGTGGGGGTTCCATGGCATCCCTAGCTACAGGGGACTATTTCCTAAACAGAGAGATTTCTATTCCGTCTAGAGTTTACACATCTAATGAGTTTGTTCATGTTAATCCTAATGGACTTGGCGAAGGCAGCGTCGTTATCCTTCGTTCCCATTCTGGAACAACCCCTGAGACAGTCGAGGCTGCACGATTCGCTAGAGAAAAAGGAGCAGTCACCATTGCTGTTTCGATGGAAGTAGAATCACCGCTTTGTAAAGAAGCCGAGTATACCGTACATTACAACTATAAAGATGGTTCTGATGTTATTGATGGTGAAACGGGAGTCTATTATAGCCTGATCTTTGGTATCTTGAATGCGGTTGCTCCAAATGAGAAGTATGAAAGAGTCATTAAACAATTAAACCAACTAGAAAATCTATTTGAAACGAATAAGAAAAATACGTATGATCAAGCGTTCCAATTTGGCAGCGATTACAAGAGAGATAAACTTATTTACACAATGGGAAGCGGTGCCTACTATCACCAGGCCTATTCATTTACAAGCTGTCTCTTAATGGAAATGTTATGGATTCATTCAAATGCGATTCATACGGGTGAATATTTCCATGGGCCATTTGAAATAACAGACTATGATGTTCCATTACTTATCATTAAAGGAGAAGGTCCTACCCGCTCGTTAGATGAAAGAGCTATTACCTTTGCTCAGAAATTCAGTAAGAAAGTAGAAGTAGTTGATGTGGCAGAACTAGACTTTACAGGTATTGACGAAGATCTCAAAGAATACTTTGGACCTGCAGTTGCTGGAGCCGTGTTACGACAATATGCTGATGGACTAGCAGAGCACACGGGTCACCCGCTATCTGTAAGACGTTATATGTGGAAAATGGACTATTAATCTCACACTGCATAAATTCACAACGCAACAGGAACATAATAGATTATAGAATGCAGTAGAATTCGATTGGAAAACAATTTACAAGTGGACATGGTTCAGTTGAAAGTTAATCTATTTTGCGTTGGTTCTACACCTAATTGAACTCACTCCATTTATTATTCATTTTTGGCTGTGTGAACGTGCCAGTTGATTTACTGGAGACTTCTTACTCCAATAACCATCTTCTACAGTCTTTCACACAGTCAGGATTTTTTAAAAAAGTTCAGGCAAATATAAAGGAGTGAATGATGTGAAAAGATTAATATCAGTGTTGACTGCAGTCATTATGCTTATATCTTTGGCAGCGTGTTCGTCTTCAACCAGTACCAAGGAAAAGAAATCATCCAATAAAGATGTAGTAGAAATCAACTTCTTCCACAGATGGCCAAACGAGCCGAGGAAATCCTTCTATGATAAGAAAGTCAAAGAATATGAGGCAGCACACCCAAATGTAAAAATTAAAGTGAATTCTGTTTTGAACGATTCTTATAAAGAAAAAATAAGGGTATTGGTTTCAAGCGATGATCTTCCGGATGTTTTCTCCTCTTGGTCTGACTCTTTCGCAGCAAATCTTGTTTCGTCAGGCAGGATCATGCCTTTAAATGATATTCTGGCGGAAGATAAAGAATGGTCGGATAATATTATTGAGTCACAGTTTGCTGGTTTTACCTTCGACGATAAAACGTATGGTGTGCCATTTACGGTTGATGGAAAAGCTTTCTTCTATAATAAGGAAATTTTCAAAAAGAATAATATAGAAGTTCCTAAAACGTATTCAGAATTTATCGATGTGCTTAAAAAGCTTCAGAAAGCCGGATATGAAACACCGCTAGTTGAGGGATTAACGAATGGTTGGGCCATTTCACACTATATGGGGACTATTTTCCAAAGGGTAGTTGATCCAGCGGTAACGGCTAAGGATTATAGTGATAAAACAGCCGAATTTAAGGATGAAGGCTATGTAAAAGGATTAGAAATCTTTAAAGAGTTAACGAAATATATGGGAGATGTGTCAACTGCCATTGACCATGAAGCAGCAAGAAATATGTTTGCCAGCGGGGAAGCCCCGATTGTTTACATGCAGTTTGCTGAAATCAAATTGGTAGAAGATCAAACCAAGCTTGACTTTGGATTCTTTGACTTCCCTGAAATCGAGGGTGGAAAGGGAGATTCAGGTGCCCTTACAGGTGCACCGGAAGGCTGGATGTTAAGCAAGAATGCGCCTAAAGAAGCAGTGGATTTCTTGAAATTCTTAACTTCAAAAGAAACCGCTTACGAGTTCACGAAAACAGATGGCCAGATGAATGCCATCAAGGGTGCTGTGGATGAAGGAAATGCTTCTCCGGCCATATTGGAAGCTTACCAAATTGTCTCAAATGCTACTAAGACGACACCTTGGTTTGATAACGCTGTCAATATCAAGCTTGCAGATATCTTTATGAGAGGCGGACAGTCCTTAGCAAACGGACAGTCGAAGCCAAAAGATGTGATGAAAGAAGTTCAAGATGAAGCTGAACGTTTGAAAAAGTAAAATCGAGTCCCCTTCCCCAAGATTCAGCAACGACTGTGAATCTTGGGGAATTTCTAAATAGAGTCAATGATCAGGGGTGGAGCAAATGCTTAGAAAGAAAAAAATATTGCCTATTTTGTTCTTGCTGCCAAGTCTCGCTTTTCTACTCATTTTTGTTTATATTCCACTTTTACAAAACTTCTACAATAGCTTTTTTGACTTCTCTGTTTTCTCGCAGACAAAGACGTTTGTTGGGTTGGAAAATTTCAAGGTGTTGTTAGCTGATAAGGTAGTAAGTATAGCATTAATAAACAACGTAAAGTATTCGATTATTTCTGTTGTGTTACAGGTAGGTTTCGCTTTAGTATTAGCTTATATTTTAGAAGATAAGGTTTTTAGTAGAATCGCACCATTCTTGCGTGTAGTTTATTTCATACCTGTTATGATCTCGATTTCCGTTATTGCCTTACTTTTTGGATTTGTCTACAATCCTCAAATGGGTCTATTAAATAGTTTTTTAGAACTAGTTGGCTTGGACAGCCTCGCCGAGGTTTGGCTTGGTAAACCTAAAACAGCCATTTATGCGGTAATTGCCATGTCTCAATGGCAAAGTATTGGCTTTATTACGATGTTATTTATTGTTGCGATTCAGAAAATTCCAAAGGAGCTTTATGAAGCTGCTGATATAGATGGCGCTGGCAAGATTAGAAAGTTCTTTAGTATTACGGTGCCGCAAGTGAGAGAATCCATTTTTGTCAATACGTTAATTACGATTACTGGATCCATGCTTGTATTTAACGAACCGTATATTCTTACTAATGGCGGCCCGGGATTTAGTTCAATGACGATGTCTGTTCATATGTATCAAACTGGATTTGTAAAAGATAATATGGGCTATGCATCGACACTAGCTATCGTTATCTTTATTCTGACAGCGGTGCTTGCCCTTGTTCAAATACGGTTGTCACGGACGGGAAAGGATGATTAATAATGGCTAAATTCGGTAGATCATCTCGTAAATTTAGAGAATTTGGAACAGGCGAATTTATAACCTTGCTGGTGCTGGTGGCCTTTGTCATCGTCATCCTTTACCCGTTGATTTGGATGGTCATTTCATCGATGAAGAGCTATGAAGAGATTTATAATGATGTCTGGGGGCTCCCGAGTACCTGGATCGTTGAAAACTATTCACTTGCCTGGTCAAAAGGGATATCTGGCTACTTCGTAAATAGTTTGATTGTGACAGGAACAACGATTATTGCTGTCCTGATCATTGGCTCTATGGCGGCCTTTGCGCTGGCAAGGTACAGAACCAGATTAATCGATTTGGCGCTAATTTTTACCATCGGCGGTATGATGATGAATCCTCAGGTTGCCTTAATTCCCTTGTTTAATATCCTGAGTTCATTTCATTTAATTAATACACATTGGGCGTTAATCTTTACGTATATTGCGTATCGATTGCCGCTAACGATCCTGCTGCTGCGTGGTTATTTCTTAAGCATCCCGAAAGAGCTGGAGGAGTCAGCTATTATTGATGGATGTTCAGAATTTGGCATTTATCGAAGAATCTATCTGCCGATGTCGACACCGATTCTGCTGACCACCGTTGTATTAACCGCCTTCTTTGCTTGGAATGAGTTCTTATTCGCGACGATTTTTATTGATTCCGAGTCATTGAAGACCATTCCTTCAGGGTTAATGAACTTTAGAGATGCACTAAGAACTGATTGGGGAGTACTCCTTTCAGGAATGGTTATCGCCTCATTACCAATGGTAGCACTGCTCATTTTCTTGCAGAAGTATTTAGTTAGAGGATTATCTGAGGGTTCAGTAAAAGGATAAAGGAAGAGTGGATCTTATGAAAATAATTGCGATTGGTGATAATGTTGTAGATTGTTATTTGGATCAGGGGAAATACTATCCTGGGGGAAACTGTGTCAATGTAGCGGTAAACTGCAAGCGTTCAGGTGCGGATGAAGTTAGTTATATCGGGATTTTTGCCACCGACGATAAAGCTGCTCATTTGAAAAATGTCCTCAAGCAAGAGGGGATCCATTTTGAAAGATCGAGGGTTGTAGAAGGAATAAGCGGCCAGCCTGGAGTCAATCTGACCGAGGATGGCGATCGTGTATTCGTGGGCGGACCAAAGGATACTGTTCAACATATGGTCAAGTTAAGATTGATTCCGAAGGACTATGAATATGTGAAACAGTTTGATGTTTGCCACACTAGCTGTTATTCTTCGCTTGAGGAAGAACTTCCCGGCCTAGCAGAGCATATTAAAGTTTCCTTCGATTTTTCAGATAAATATGATCCAGCCTATCTAGCCAAGGTCTGCCCTCACATCTCACATGGATTTTTCTCGGGGGCACATTTAAGTGACGACGAATTGGAAAAGTTAGTGCAGGAGCTGGAAAAATATAATCTAGAAACTGTGGGAATCACACGCGGCGCGAAACCAGCCTTGTTTATTTATCAAGGTGCCCGCTATTTCCAGGATGTGTATGAAACAGAAATTGTGGATACCATGGGAGCCGGGGATAGTTTTATTGGCGGGTTTCTGACCGCCTATTACAACCAGGAGAACCTTCCTCAGGCGTTGGATTTTGCTGCGAAATGTGCATGCAAAACCTGTGGCTTTTATGGAGGGTTTGGATATCCGCAGAATTTACAATAAATTGGATAAAGATTTGCGAATTGCAAGTAAATTTACTTTAAAGTTGCTATAGTAATAGTAAAGTAAATTAACTATGAAGAGGTAGTCTTATGACAAAGGATAAAACAGTTAATACAGAGAGCCCGGTTTTTTTATATGACCAGGTGAAAATGGAAATCAAAGAAATGATTAGCAGGGGTGAGATCGCTGCAGGGCAGAAGCTGCCAAATGAGAAGGAATTATGCGAGACCTTCAATGCCAGCCGGATCACGGTTAGAAGGGCACTGAAAGAACTAGAGAGTGAAGGTGTTTTAGAAATCCTTCATGGTAAAGGAACGTTTGTTAAAAGTGTGAAACAAAAAATTCATATCTTGAATTTACAAGGCTTTACCGACGGGCTGGCAGCGGGTGAGAACGGTTTTACAAAGGTAGTTCTGCTGAATAAAATTGAAACTGCTGATGCAGAGCTGATGCAAATTTTTCAGCGTGAGGAACCTTTTGAAATCGTCAAGCTCGTTCGATTAATTAAAGATGGAAATAGTATATTTAGTGTTGATTTTGCTTATTTACCCTGTGATATTTATCCAGGCATTTCCGATAAGATTAAGGATAATGTTTCGACCTTTAACATTATTCATAATGATTACGGTATAAAGTTCGTAAGGGCGAAGAAAGAAATGGAATTTCTTAATCCCTCCCAAGATATTTGCAAGCTATTAGAAATATCGAGGATGGATGCAGTCATTCAAATAAAGAAGTTGATTAAGGACCAGGATGACGTACCTGTCCATTACTCTTTATATTATCTTCTGGCAAATAAGGTAAATTTCTATATTGATGTTGATTGGGATGAGAATGTTACTTTTTAAAAGGCAGACCTATGACGTGTAGGTCTCTTTTTCTATATGAGGTGATTATCGTGAAAGCAATTATTTTCGATTTTGATGGGTTAATTGTGGATACCGAATCAATCTGGTATGAGTGTTTTAGGGAAGTGCTAGCTGCCAAAGGGCTTGATTTAACAATTGAACAGTTTTCGAATGTAGTTGGCACGACTGGCGATGTTTTATACGATTATATCAGGCGGAGCCTTCCATCTCCGGTTTCTCTTGAGGAAATACGAAGATCCGCACACGTGCTTTTTTCGGCAAAAATGGGTGATCCCGTTTTAAGAGATGGGGTTGAGAATTACCTAAAGGAAGCAAATGATTTAGGACTGAAAATAGGTCTAGCCTCAAGTTCCAGTCGTGATTGGGTAGAAGGCTATCTGAGGAAATTACAAATTTTTGATTGCTTTGATGCCATCAAAACCAGGGATGATGTGGTTGAGGTTAAGCCCCATCCCGCATTGTATTTGAAAACACTCGAGGCTTTGTCCGTGTCCCCCTCAGAAGCGGTTGCTTTTGAAGATTCGCGAAATGGCCTGCTAGCTGCAGTAGCGGCCGGCCTCCCCTGCATCATGGTTCCAAACGGTGTAACCGCTCATTTGGACTTCACCGAAGCAATCCACCAAATACCCTCAATGGCAGAGGTAAAATTGGGAGAAATTTTAAAAGTGGTTAGCTGAACATCCGAAGGAGGAACGGTGCTAGTAGTGGAAATCGAAAGTTTTCTTCAGATTTCAAAAGAAGAGAATCCCTTTTGTAAAAGGCTCTTTTGTGTGGATTGGCCTTTTACAAAATTCTAAAGCCCGACTAACTCCTATCAGTTAGTCGGGCTTTTTTTGCGAAACTTTGGGGAACCGTCCCCAGTTTCAATAAATAATAACAGGTTCGTTTTTGTTTAGGTTGTCATATACGGCTTTCATGATGCTTGGCTGGGTGTTGACGCAGCCGCCGGATCCTGCGGTGAGATAGGCGGTGCTTTCCCAGTTTGTCCGCCAACTGGCATCGTGGAATCCGCATCCACTGAGTGTAAATGGTGCCCAATATTGGACTTTAACCGAATAACTCCCATGACCTACACTCGTTCCATTGAGTACGGATGGTGTTTTTTTATACATGATATACCATACTCCTGGCGGGGTATCTTCCTTGGTGTCATGTCTGCCGGTCACCACATTGGTGGTGAGGGCTAATTTTCCATTTTTATAAATCCAAATGCGTTGTTCGGCAATGGATACTTCGGCATAGGTGTCGCCGATGCCATTGTTGGTGGTCGTATCAAAGCCGGTGCCGTAAGTACTCCAGCCCACTCCGTAAATGTGTTTGGCTTCGAGTGACTTTTCCCCTTTTTCAAAAGCTGCCTTCACTTGCTCTGTTTCCTTATCGACTTTCAGTGCCCAGCCATAGGATTGTCCTTTTACGGATATGACCGAACCGGAATGGGTTTTAAAGGTGAAATTTTTATTTAGTGTGGATTGAGAATTGTTAATTTCCGTCACCTTATTTTTAATATCCGCTGGGTCAATACTTACCTGCAACTCCTTTGTTACGGTGGCATTTTTAATTAAATCACTGCCTTTTAAAGAATAAACTTGATCCTGTACTTTATAATCAATGGTTCGTTGCACAAGTTCTTGCAGCGTTTTCTGTTCCTTTTTTATGATCGGACTGTCCGCTTTAATCGGCTGAATGTAGGCGGGATCTAGATGGATTTCACTTGTATAATCATAGTCTTGGTAAGCCTTCATTAACAGAGCGACATCGTGCTGCTTCCCATCCACGCTTTCAGAGACGATGATTTTCCCTTGTTCCAAGCGTGCCTCCGCATCTTTGGGGACTAGTAAGCTAGTATTCATGGAAATAAGCTTATCCTCTACAAGTTTTTTCATGGTTTGGCTCCGATATTGATCGTTTTTGCTTGGCTTTAGCATATAATTTTTTGCCTTTGAGGAAGGCCAAAAGGTCTGCTGCTTTTTTAATAGTTTCGTAACACTAGGCAAATCTTTAGAGGTGAATCCCATTTTCGTGTCTTTGCCATCGAAAATTTGATCTTGCCCAACATACACTTTATTTTTTAATACAGATGATTCTAGTCTTTTTAATGCCTGCTCAGCCGTCAGTCCGCCGACTTTTGTGTTGTTGATTGTAATATGCTTGTTAAACTGGGTGGATTGATGATAATAGATACCCGCAAACACGATCGCGAGGATACCAATAACACTACTTACTATAATGATTCGAGATTTACGCAAGACCTTCACCTCATTGATGATTTGAGTATATTGAATAGTTGAATTATTCCAGTTAAAAATCCATTATCTTCTAGGGTATTTTTGACTAAACCTATTATACCAAAAAAATAGTAAAAATTACGTAAAGCAGGGGATGGTTCTCTGCTTTATTTTCATGATGCAGAGAACCGTCCCCTGCTTCATTAGTTCACAATAACTTCAAGACTTTGTTACTAACTTGTGAAATGTATCACAATCACTCTTTTTATCTTGGGAAAGGTGATAATATATAAGTGTAGTAAGAAACAAACAAAATCTTGTCATAAACTTATCCTAAGGGAGATGGAGTATTATGTTAAATCTTTTAAGAAAAAATACTATTGTTGCGGGGATATTGGCATTCATTCGTATTTATATAGGTTATCAATTTTTACATGCAGGTTATGGAAAATTAACAGGCGGCGGCTTTGATGCCAGTGGATTTTTGAAAGGGGCGATTGCGTCTAGCACTGGGGACCATCCGGCTGTCCAAGGCTGGTGGGCCACATTTTTAGAACAAGTTGCCTTGCCAAACGCGGATCTGTTTTCTTTCTTAGTGCAATGGGGCGAAGTGTTAGTCGGAATTGCATTAATCCTAGGCCTGCTTACTAACTTTGCGACATTAATGGGAATGGTCATGAATTTTTCTTTCTTATTCAGTGGCACCGTAAGCACAAACGGACAAATGATTCTATTAGCCTTCTTCGTCCTAGTTGCCGGAGCAAATGCTGGTAAATTCGGTTTAGATCGATATGCCATGCCTTATGTACGGAAGTATTTTGCTACCAGAGGTCATCATAAAAAAGGCACAACGGTTGCTTAAACTAGTTAAGTAGGGTGGAGACGTTATCGTCTCCGCTCTATTTTTTTAGGAAAAAGCTAAGATGCATTCATTCGCACTTTTCTTTAATGGCCGGGTTTTGTCCGATGATGGAGGATAGAAGTGGGAATAAGAAGAGGCAGGCGATAGAACGGATTAAACAAAAGAAAAGTGAAGCAAGAGAACCGTCCCCTGCTTCATTAGGAAACCGGTTTCTAAAATAAAGGCATTCCACTGAAATAACGATTGATTTTTCAGAAAAATAGATTTATAATCACTAATGAAAGCGGTTTCCATACTCAATATATAAACCTTCTAAACTAATTATAGAAACCGGTTTCCAAAATATAAAGCTATTATCTCGTTTTTGAAGAACGGCACAGTAATGGAGGTGGGGGGTACATAGATAACACGATCTGATTTATTTTTGCGGCAGTATTCCATTTGTTGAAAGCCTGACAAAACAATTTTAGGGGGAATCTCAATTGAAAAGCTTGAAAAAACTGGCTGCAATAGGATTATCAACAGCTCTTGCCTTTTCGCTAGCAGCGTGTAATGGCAATGAAAAGGCTTCTACTGACAAGGGTGAAAGCAGCGGAGATAAAAAAGTCACCTTAAACTTCTGGGCATTTGGTGCTACTGGATATGAAGATTTAGCGAAAGCATATGAAAAAGAAAACCCTGGTGTCAAAATTAAGGTGAGATCGGCCGAAACGGCTGAGCATCATGATGCCTTATTTACTGCCCTTTCTGCCGGAAGCGGTGCACCGGATATCACCATGTTAGAAATTGACCAACTAGATCGCTTTAAAGCGGCACAAGACCGCTTCGAAAACTTATATGATCTAGGTGCGAAGGATATTAAGGATCAGTACCTTGATTGGAAATGGAAAACAGGTGAGAACGACAAAGGTGATTTCTTAATTGGCTTGCCAACAGATATTGGCCCGAAAGCCTTATACTACCGGACAGATGTTTTTGAGGCTGCAGGTCTGCCAACAGATCCAGAAGAAGTGACAGCATTGATCAATTCACCAACTACATTTGAAGAAGCTGGTCTCAAAGTGAAAGAAAAAACAGGAAAGCCATTTGTAGATAGTATTGAAATGGCATTCAGAGCTTACTTAGACGGTGCCAAAGAAACATTCCTCAACCCTAAAGGGGAGTTATTGCTAGAGAAGGATGGAAACTCCGTTAAAAAGGCCTATGATTATGCCGTGAAATTAAACAAATTAGGCGTTGTTGGTAAATTTGAAATGTGGTCACCAGAGTGGGCAAATGCCGTGAATAAAGGGGAATTTGCTGCTGAATTAGGGGCTGGCTGGTTAAAAGGCTGGATGGAAGGCAACGCGAAGGAAGCTGTTGGTAAATGGAAAGTGGCGACACTGCCATCTGAATTTGCAGCAAACTGGGGCGGCTCCTTCATCGCGATTCCAAGCGAAACCAAGCATGCAAAAGAAGCCTATAAATTTGCAGCATGGTTAATTTCTCCAGACAATCAATTGAAATCTTTCCAAGACAAGGGACTTTTCCCTTCTGCACAATCGGTATATGAAATGGATGCCTTTAAAAGTAACCAAGATGCATTCTTTGGCGGGCAAGCAACTGCGCCTGTATTTGCAAAGGCTGCACAAGATATCAATGGTGCGGTTTATAAAGGGGAAAAATACTTCCCAATCTATTCAGAAGTGTTGAATGCCTTGAAAAATGTTCAAAATAAGGGGACGGATCCTGAAAAAGAATGGAAAGATGCTGTTAAGCGCGCCGAAGGTTTGTTAAGCCGCTAATTCGATAGTTTACTAGAAATAAGGAAGGTGGATCTGGCGGATCCTGAATGGCATGCGCCACTTCCACCTTGACCTGAAACGAGGTGTAAAAATGGATCCAGTGAAGGCGAATCCCGCCAGTAATCATGTAAAAATAAAAAAGAAGCGATATAGGTCTGAAGCGAAGAAAGACATGATTTCCGGCTATTTATACATTGCGCCTTTCTTTATTATTTTTGCGATTATTGGTTTGTATCCGGTATTATTTAGTATTTATTTAGGGTTTCAAAAATGGAACGGCCTAAGTCCGATGACATTTGTGGGATTGGCTAATTTTAAACTTGTCTTAACAGACCCCCTTTTCTGGAAATCGGTTTATAATACGATTGTCATGGGAATCATGGGCACTGCCCCGCAATTAGTGTTTGGAATCATTTTTGCCTATTTATTGAATCTAGCCTTTCTTAAATTTAAAAACTTCTTCAGGGTCACCATTTTTATGCCCTATATTACGTCAATGGTGGCGGTAGCCCTTATTTTCAGTGTGCTGTTTAGTGACCATGAATCCTCTTTGGCCAATTATGTTTTAAGTCTCGCGGGGCTTGACCCGGTGAATTGGGGCAGTTCTGAATGGGGAACGAAAATTGCAATCTCAATTATGGTCTTTTGGCGGTGGGTTGGCTATAATACGATTATTTACCTCGCTGGAATTCAAAGTATCCCAAATGATTTGTATGAAGCCGCCACCATTGATGGGGCAAATAAATTCCAGCAGCTCCTCTATATTACGATGCCCATGCTGAAGCCGTTTATTGTTCTCACCGTCTTTACCTCAACGGTTGGGGCACTGCAGTTATTTTCTGAACCGACCGTATTTTTAGGGAATAGTGCCTTTACGAGGGATGAGGCGATGACGATTGTGATGTATTTGTATCGTGATGCCTTTAAATTACAATCCTTTGGTACTGCTTCAGCTACCGCGATCATTTTATTAGTGTTGATTTCAGCGTTTGCGGCAATCAATGTATTCTTAACGTCTGGTATCGGCCGAAAGAGGAGGAAAGGACAATGATTAAACTAGAAAAATCAAGAAAGTTGTCCGGCGGGAAACTCCTCGTGTATGTATTTTTGTCCCTTGCTGCGTTATTATCACTATTTCCGTTTTATTGGATGTTTGTGATGGCCACGAGTCCCAGCTCAGCCTATAACTCGATTCCGCCTACCATCACGCCAGGGAGCTTGTTGGTTGAAAACTTTAAAAAGGTTTTAAATCAAATTGATTTCTTCCAGTCGATGTGGAACTCCTTTGTGATTTGCGGCGTTGTGACGCTGGTTGTCTTGTTTATTAGTTCATTAGCGGGTTTTGCTTTTGCGAAGTTTCGATTCCGCGGAAAAAATATCTTCTTTGCTGCGATTCTGTTAACGATGATTATTCCACCGCAATTAGGATTAATCCCGCAATATTTTCTGATATCGAAGGCGGGATTGCTTGATACCTTACCTGGTGTGATGATTTTGTTCTTTTTAAATCCGCTGGGCATCTTTCTTATGAGACAATATATCAGTGAATCGGTTCCTGATGAGTTAATCGAAGCGGCCAAATTGGATGGCTGTTCAAACTTCCGAATTTATCGCAGTATTGTCCTGCCGATTATTCTGCCGGCCTTTGCCACCTTAGGAATTATTGTCTTTACGGCTGCATGGGGTGAGTTCCTATGGCAGTTTACTGTTTTGCGCGATCCGGAAAACTATACGATTCAGGTGGCATTAGCTCAATTAAGCAATACCCGAAATGTGGACTTTGGGATGATTATGTCAGGAGTATTCTGGGCAACTGTGCCGCTATTGGTGGTTTTCTTATTCTTTAACCGATTATTCATTTCGAGTATTACCGATGGTTCTGTGAAATAACATTTTTTGAAAATAGAAGGGATTAAGATGAATTTAACCATTAAGGATATTGCACAATTGGCAGGTGTTTCTCAAGGCACCGTTTCAAAGGTCATTAACAACTACGAAGGAATTAGTGAGAGTACAAAGAAAAAGGTTATGGATATTATTAACCAAAAAGGTTACGAGCCTAACTTTTCTGCCCGATCATTGGCAACGAAAAAGTCGAATTTAATCGGGTTAATTTATGCCGGGAAGATTAATGTGGATATGACTCACCCTTATTTCAATGAGGTAATTTCCTCTTTTAAAAAAAATATTGGTTTACTTGGGTACGATATTTTAATGTTTTCAAATGAACGCTTTCAATCGGATAATGGCAGTTATTTAGCTAGATGCCGGCATTTCCACGTCGACGGCTGCTTGATCATTGCTGGGGAGGAAGTGGAGGAGTCCACTTTCGATTTGGCTTTGGAGGGTCTGCCGTGTATCGGGATCGATATTGAGTTAAAAGGACCAAAATCTAGTTACATCATGACCGACAATGTGGATTTATCAAGAAAAGTGGTGGAATATTTATACCTCCATACGATAAAAAAAATCGGTTATATTGGCGGCAAATTCGACTCCGCTGTTTCTACTTTTCGCAAACAAGGATTCCTGGAAGCGATGAATCAATTTGGTCTTGAGATTCGTGAGGAATGGATTCAGTATGGTGATTTTCACGAGGAAAGCGGTTATGCGGCGATGAAGAAAATACTCCAAAGTAATGAACTGCCTGAAGCTGTTTTTGCCACCTCAGATTTAATGGCACTCGGGGCGTTGCAAGCGATCAAGGAAGCTGGTTTACAGTGTCCGCAAGACATCCGGATTGTTGGCTGTGATGATATTGCCGCCTGCCGCTACAGTGAACCGAAACTGACAACGGTGAAACAGGATAAAGAGAAATTTGGAAAATTATCCGCCTATATGCTCGATGATTTAATTAATGGCAGGTCACAATTAAAACCGGTCTTTATTGACTCTGAATTAATCATCAGGGAATCATGCGGAACACATTCCACCCTCCGCTAAAGGGCAGGGGATCATTTTTTTAAAAAGTAAGAAGTAGGGTTGATTGGAGGTCATGTGGTGAATTACTACGCGGTGCTTGATGTTGGAGGTTCTTCTATTAAATATGCCCTTATGGATGAATCGGGTGCGTTTATTGAAAAATCATCCGTTCCCACTCCAAAAATGAGTCTCAACATGTTTATCGATACAGTTGATTCTATTGTTAAGAATTTCCAAAAACACCATGTGTTAAAAGGCTTGGCCGTTAGTATGCCTGGTGCGGTGAATGTTGAAACCGGAATGATTGAGGGGGTCACGGCACTCCCTTATATTCATGGACCCAATATGAAGGAACTGCTTCGGGAGCGAACGCAGTTACCGGTTGAACTTGAAAATGATGCGAATTGTGCTGGACTGGCGGAAGGCTGGATTGGTGCAGCGAAGGATGTTAATGATTTTCTTTGTATTGTGATTGGCACCGGTATTGGCGGCGCGGTGGTGCTTGATAAAAAAGTCCGCCATGGAAAAAATGGTTTTGCGGGAGAATTTGGCTATATGTTGATGGAGGACTACCCGAGGAGGCAGTCAGGAGAAACGTGGAGTTCTTTAGCTGCTGTTGGCGGCTTGATTAATCAGGTGGCCAAACGTAAAGACGTAGATCCCGATGAACTTACCGGTAAAAAGATATTTGCTCTGGCTGAAAATGGGGATCCAGACGTACGGGATGAGATTGAAAAGTTTTTGCATCGGCTCGCTGTTGGTATTTATAATTTACAATTCATTATCGACCCGGAGAAGATTTTGATTGGCGGGGCCATCAGTCATCGGGAGGGCTTTGTTGAACAGCTTAACGAAACGTTATTGCAAATGAAATATGATCAAGAAGGTTTAACGATCCAAGTGGAAAGATGTAAGTTCGGCAATGATTCTAATTTAATCGGTGCCTTATACCACTTTTTGCAGCGGCAGAAGGAAGGGAGATTGAAGTCATGATACATAAAACACTTAAACCGTTTCCACAAGACTTTTTATGGGGGGCTGCATCTGCTGCCTACCAGGTTGAAGGTGCATGGGATGTAGATGGGAAAGGGGTTACGAACTGGGATCAGTTTGTTCGTATTCCTGGTAAGACCTTTAAGGGAACAACGGGGGATGTGGCCGTTGACCACTATCATCGTTTTAAGGAAGATGTCCGTTTGATGGCGGAAATGGGCTTGAAGGCGTATCGTTTCTCCGTATCGTGGGCGCGTATTTTTCCAAATGGACGAGGCGATGTCAACGAGAAGGGCATTGCGTTTTATGACGAGTTAATTAATGAACTGCAGAGCAATCAGATTGAACCGATTTTGACCTTGTATCATTGGGATTTGCCGCAGGTGCTACAGGATGAATATGGCGGCTGGGAATCGCGAAGAATTATTGAAGACTTTACGAATTATAGTGTGGAATGTTTTAAACGTTTTGGTGACCGTGTGAAATACTGGGTCAGCCTGAATGAACAAAATATTTTTACAAGCCATGGGTATGTTCACGCCACACATCCACCGGGTATCATCGATCAGAAGTTGTTTTATCAGGTGAATCATCATGCAAATCTAGCCAATGCCAGTGTGATCAAGGAATTCCGTAAATTTGTCCCGAATGGCCAGATTGGCCCGAGCTTTGCCTACTCACCGGCCTACCCTGCATCGTCCAAGCCGGAAGATATCTTAGCTGCGGAGAATGCGGAGGAACTAAACAACCATTGGTGGATGGACATTTATGCTTGGGGGAAATACCCGAAAGCAGCGTGGAATTACCTTGTTGAGCAAGGCCTTGCGCCGGTAGTGGAAGAGGGGGATTTTGCCTTATTAAAAGAAGGAAAGCCAGACTTTATGGGTTTAAACTATTATCAGACCACGACATTTGAAGCGAATCCATTAGAAGGCGGTGTTGGTGCCGGGGAAATGAATACAACCGGCATCAAAGGGACGTCAAAGGATACAGGCATTCCTGGGCTGTTTAAAACAACGGTGAATTCAAACCTGGAACGCACGAATTGGGATTGGAATATTGATCCGCAAGGACTAAGGATTGCGCTTCGCCGGATCACAAACCGGTATGATTTGCCGATTTTGATTAGTGAAAATGGGCTGGGGGAATACGATAAGCTTGAGGGGCAGGATCTAATCCATGATGATTACCGGATTGCATACCTCCGCGCCCATGTTGCGGCCATTCAAGAAGCGATTTCCGATGGTGTCGATATGCTGGGCTATTGTGTCTGGTCCTTCACCGATCTATTAAGCTGGCTAAATGGTTTCCAAAAGCGCTATGGGTTCGTCTATGTCAATCAGCACGAAGAAGGAATCCATGACTTGCGTCGGATCAAAAAGGATAGCTTCTACTGGTACAAACAAGTTATTGAAGCGAATGGACTTTAGGGAGCGGGGGTGATTACCCTTGCTTCTTTTTTTGATTGTATTGGTTCGTTCGTAGTGGTGTTTTGCCACGAACTAGTCACAGGTAAGTGGCACTTTGAAATGTCGAAATATTGCGATTGTTTTCTATTGACCTTATCTTGGTTTCAAGTTAACATAAAGTTGCATTAAGGAAAAATATTTTACACAATATAAAAAACATGGCATATTATAAAATAATTGCCATAATACTAGATTGGAGGGTTTGATTTTGATTCAGGCAATAAAAAAGTTGGCGTTAATAGGGTCTGTCCTCGTGTTTTCATTGGTAGGCTGTTCCGCTGCGAATGTGTCGAATGAAGGGGGGGAATCCGGGAAAATCCAGGTTACCACAACCATCGGAATGATTAATGACATCGTGAAAAATGTTGGTGGAAACCATGTGGACACAACGGGCTTAATGAAATCAGGGGTTGACCCGCATCTTTATAAAGCCTCACAAGGAGACATTAAGAAGCTGGATACAGCCGATATTATTTTTTACAATGGGCTCCATTTAGAGGGGAAAATGGTTGATATTTTTGAAAAAATGGCAAAGAAAAAGCCAACTATTGCCGTCACGAAAAATATTCCTGAAGAAAAACTTCATTCCGCGCAGGATAGCTCCCAAGGCTTCGACCCCCATGTTTGGTTTAATGTGAAGCATTGGATTTCCGCAACAGAAACGATCGGCGAGGAACTTTCAACGTTCGATCCAAAACACGCTGATGACTTTAAAAAAAATGCCGAAAAGTACATTGATCAATTGAAAGAGCTTGATGAATACGTAACAGAACAAATTGCCATGATTCCAGAACAGACTCGAGTCTTGGTGACTGCCCATGATGCTTTCGGTTATTTTGGTGAGGCGTACGATATTAAAGTGATGGGACTTCAAGGCATTAGTACGGCTTCCGAATATGGGTCAAAGGATGTTAGTGAACTACGAGACTATCTTGTGAAAAATAAAATCAAAGCCGTTTTTGTGGAATCAAGTGTTCCGAAAAAAGCAATCGAAGCTGTGATTGAAGGGGCAAAAGAAAAAGGCCATGAAATTAAAATTGGCGGCGAACTCTTTTCGGATGCCATGGGAGCGGAAGGAACGGAGGAAGGTACCTATTTAGGCATGGTTAGACATAATGTCGATACGATTGTGAGTGCATTGAAATAAAAGGAGATGATAGCTTATGGCGTTTCCCCTTTCGGTAAAGAATTTAACGGTGGCGTATCAGAAAAAACCAGTATTAGAGGATATTTCATTTCGTGTTCCAGAAGGGAAGCTGATTGGGATTATTGGGCCGAACGGGGCCGGAAAATCGACGCTGATAAAAGCAATATTAGAATTAGTCCCTTCCATTACTGGAGAAGTAGCGATTTTTGGTGACTCTTATAAAAAAACAAGAAAACGAGTAGGGTATGTGCCGCAGCGAGAATCTGTCGATTGGGATTTTCCAACGGATGCTCTCGATGTCGTGATGATGGGGAGATATGGCCATTTAGGCTGGTTTAAGCGCCCTGATAAAAAAGATAAAGCGGTCGCCTTGGAATGTTTAGACCAAGTGGGAATGGGTCAGTTTGTTCATCGCCAAATTAGCCAGCTCTCCGGCGGACAGCAGCAACGTGTCTTTTTAGCAAGAGCACTTGCGCAGGATGCGGAACTTTATTTTATGGATGAACCGTTTGTAGGGGTGGATGCAGCAACTGAAAAAGCGATTATTGCGCTGTTAATGAAGTTAAAAAGCCAAGGAAAAACCGTTCTTGTTGTGCACCATGATTTAAATACGGTGAAAGAATACTTTGATTGGATCATGCTGTTAAATGTCAAACTCGTTGGAATCGGTCCTACGGAAGAGTTGTTCACAAAAGATTATTTACAGAAGACATACGGTGGGAGCTTAACTATGCTTGATTCAAACACATCTCCTATCATTGTCAGCCCGAGGTGATGACATGAATTGGTTTTCGCTATTTTCTGACCCGAATACGCAATGGATATTAATGGGGACGATGCTGCTGGGACTCTGCAGCGGGGTGATTGGGTGCTTTGCCTATTTACGAAAACAATCGTTAATGGGGGATGCCTTATCCCATGCGGCTCTTCCGGGGGTATGTCTGGCCTTTATGGTAACGGGGACAAAGTCGATCTTTTTCTTTCTCATCGGTGCCATCATTGCCGGGATTTTGGCAACGGTAGCCATTAGCTATATTACGAGGAATACACGCATTAAACAAGATTCGGCGTTAGGGATTATTTTAACCGTGTTTTTTGGAGTAGGAATTGTCCTCTTAACACAAATCCAGCATAGTAATAGCGGTAATCAAAGTGGATTGGATAAATTTTTGTTCGGCCATGCAGCCTCGATGATCCGGGCAGATGTTTATACGATTGCCGGTATTAGCACCGTTCTTGTTGCTCTCTGTTTCTTGTTTTTTAAAGAATTTAAACTCACTTCCTTTGATCCCGGTTTTGCCAAAGGGATTGGGCTGCCTACTATTCTTTTAGATCAATTTATCATGTTGCTCATTGTGACCGCTGTGGTCATCGGGATTCAGGCAGTGGGGGTTGTGTTAATGGCCGCATTATTAATTACACCAGCAGTTGCGGCCAGATATTGGACCGAAAAGCTGCATGTGATGGTCATTCTTGCGGGGGTGTTTGGGGCTTTCAGCGGTTTTATTGGAACGGTAGCTAGTTCAATGGTAAATAATCTGCCAACAGGTCCACTGATTGTTTTATCTGCTACGGTCCTATTTATTCTTTCTGTCCTGGTTGCCCCGAAGCGCGGTGTGTTAGCAAAAATGAGATTACGAGCTTCGGTCAAGAGTGACTATAGGCCGCTCACAAACCATCAGAGCATAAAGGAGAAATCCTTATGAATCATTTTTGGATCATCTTAATAGGGTCGTTAGTTGGGGCATCGTGCAGTATTTTAGGATGTTTTCTCGTGTTAAGAAAAATGTCGATGATTGGCGATGCGATTAGCCATTCCGTCCTTCCGGGTATTGTGATTGCATTTTTAATCAGCGGCTCAAGAGAATCGCTAATCATGATGTTTGGAGCTGCTGCTATTGGATTAGTCACCGTTTTTCTTATTCAAATGTTTCAAAACAGCGGTGTCCAGTCAGATGCATCAATTGGCGTGGTCTTTACCGCTTTATTCGCGGTTGGAGTTGTGTTAATTAGTTTGTACACAAGACAGGTAGATCTAGATCTAGACTGTGTTTTATATGGCGAAATCGCCTATGCCCCGTGGGATACGTTGCATATTGGAGGGACTAGTATCGGGCCGAAAGCCGTTTGGGGAGTAGGAGGAAGCTTTTTCCTTAATATTCTCGTCATCAGTCTGTTTTATAAACAGTTTAAAATTAGCACATTTGACCCGGCGTTGGCCGCGTCGCTCGGCATTCCGGTTGTGTTTTTCCACTATTTATTAATGGGTCTAGTGTCGATCTCAACGGTTGCTTCTTTTGAAAGTGTAGGGGCGATCTTGGTGGTTGGGATGATTATCGTTCCGGCTGCAACCGCCTATTTAGTAACAGATAAGTTGAGCAGGATGATTCTGATTAGTATCGGCTTAAGTATTGTTAGTTCACTGCTCGGATATTTCGCTGCCTATCTTCTAGATGCATCCATTGGTGGAATGATGGTGGTTGTGGCAGGCATCCTGTTTATCATTGCCTTGTTCTTCTCGCCTAAGCACGGGATCCTCATAAAAAAATGGAGCAGGAAAAAAATGATTCAGCAACACTAAATCTTCACAATGCAAAGCCACTAGGGCATGAAATCCACTGGTGGCTTTATGTAAAAATACCTATTTTTGGGTATTATTATTTACTTTTCCAAATATTCGTATTATTATAATGGTAACCATTTTGCGCTAGGGAAACAATATAAGTGAAAGTCAACATTAGTGACCACCTCAAACATATCATGTTATTTAGGAGTATAAATCTATGTTACATAAAGTAAAAGAACTACAGCTAGCGAATCGAATGAAAAAAGTCCTAAAAAGGCATGGGATTGAAATTGCCCACCAGATTCCTGGGAGAATTCGCTTAAAGTCTCCTGTGTGGAGAAATAACCCGCAAATGGTGAATCCATTAATACAGCAATTTAAGAATGAGACAAGAATTTTTTCAATCGAATATACAGCTGAGACAGGGAGTTTACTCATTAACTACGATCATAGTCCAGTAGACCATGTCATGCAGCTTGAAGCATGGGTGGAAAAGATTGAAAGTGTGTCTTTTGAAGGAGAGAAGCGATGATTTCTTCACTAGTGGGTTTAGGAGCTTCACTACTCGCTCCTAAACTATTATCGTCCATAAATGATCAAAAAATTGAAGTCGTTCACGCTATGCCCGGAAGAGTAAGACTAAAATGTGACCGCTGGAAAGATGAAATGGTGGCACATCATCTTGAACAAACATTTAACCAACTGACCATTGTTAAATCCGCGAGTGGATCTCCCATTACCGGGAGTCTTTTAATTGAATTTAACGTGCCGGCGCTTTCTCCTGAACAATTTGATGAGCTTCTGAAACTTGCTGTTGACACCTCGGTAAACGCCTATCCTTATGTAGAAGCACAGCTTATGAAAACCATGAAAAAGACCGTGTCATCTGTAGATGGACTCATTAAAAAAAGATCTTCTGGCAAGGCAGATGTTGATTCGCTACTATCCTTGTTTTTACTGATCTCTGGGGTTACTAGATTTTCAGCGAATCCCGCTTTTTCGAGTAGTTTACTATACTGGGCATACACGATTATGACGAAAGAGAAAGGGTTGAACAATGAGACATAATGTGGCATTAATCCATTCCATTCCAGGAAGAACCCGATTAAGTTTAGGAGTTACCTATGCAAATGGGAAGGAAATTGAAGCATTGTTTCGTTCACTGCCATATGTGTACTCAGCTTCCTATACTAATGAAACTGGATCATTGCTTCTCTATCATGATGATTGTTTGACATGGAAAGATCTTTTTTTATTACTAGGACATCTTTTTCCACGGCAAGAAGTAGTTGAAAAAAGGGAACCTGCAAAAGCGAGCATCCCTTTGATCGAAATTCTGGTCTGTTTCAGTGCCTTTATGTTTGAAACGTTTAAAGCAACTTCCGTCCCTTCCCAAGGAATCAGAAACCTGACAAAAGCATCTTCTATAGCTGTTCTGATTGCATCTTACAGCATCTTAAAAAATGGAATTTTATCCGTTATGACAACTGGAAGGCCTAATGCTGACACGCTAACGGCGGCTGCATTACTGGCATCCATCCTAAAAGGGAATCCAAACTCTGCGCTCATCATTTATTTAATGTCAACGATTAGTGAATGGTTAACAGACTTTACTGCCTATAAGACGAGAAATTATGTCAGAGATATGTTAAGTGTAAAGGCAGATTATGTTTGGAAAATAGATCAGGAAGGGAAAGAAGTAAAAGTTTCCATTGAAGAAGTTAAGGCGGGAGATCAGGTAGTTGTTTTTCAAGGTGAGAAAGTAGTTGTAGATGGAACGATTATCGAAGGAACGGCCATTGTGGATGAATCATCGATCACAGGGGAATATATCCCAAGGGAACTGATAAAGGGTGAAAAGGTCTTTGCGGGGTCTATCACGGTGGAAGGCAGCATAAAAATTAGTGTGGAAAAAGCCGGGGATGATACTGCGATTTCGCGAATGATTCATCTCATTGAAGAAGCGCAAACGAAACAAGCTCCTATTCAATCGGTAGCTAACCGTTTATCAGAGAAATTGGTTCCAGTCTCGTTTGTTCTTGCCGGCTTAATCTTCGTTGTCACAAAAGATTGGAATAAAGTATTGAACATGTTGGTCATTGATTATGTATGTGGTCTAAAGTTGTCAACCGCAACCGCCATCTCATCTTCCATAGGTCTAGCAGCTAAAAATGGAATTTTAATCAAAGGCGGCCAAACCATCGAAAAGCTGGCGCAAATTGACACGGTTATTTTGGATAAGACGGGAACCATTACCGAGGGTAGACCAATCGTGACAAAGGTGATAACAGTAGAAAATATGACGGAAAATCAGGTGCTTTGTTTAGCGGCATCTGCTGAAGAACATTCCTCGCATCCGATTGCGGAAGCCATCTGTAATAAAGCGAAAGAATGCGGGCTTTCGATACCTGAACATCAAGAAATTGACATGATTGTCGGAAAGGGAATCAAGGCAATCATTGACGAAAAATTAGTACTCGTGGGAAGTAAATTATTTTTGTCGGATTGGAATGTCCCGCTTGAGCCAATAAAAAAGCTGAACAGCCAGATCAATCAGGAAGAAAATATGGTCTATGTCTCTTATGATCAACAAGTAATCGGCATTATTATTTTGCAAGACAAGATTAGAGACGGAATGAAGCGATCCATTAATCAAATGCGGCGGCATGGTGTGGATGAATTCATTATGTTAACGGGCGACCGTTATTATCCTGCCAAAAAAATTGTTGACGAACTGGGAATGGATGCCTTTATTGCGGAAGCGCTTCCCGAGGATAAAGCAAACTTTGTCATGAATTATAAACAAAAAACAGATGGGTTAATGATGGTTGGCGATGGTGTTAATGATGCTCCAGCGCTTGCCTATGCGAATGTGGGAATCACGCTCGGTACGAAACGAACGGATATTGCGGTCGAAACAGCGGATGTGATTGTGACCTCAGATGATCCGCTAGCATTGGCGGAGGTCATGAAAATGGCGCAAAAAACAATGAAACTCATTTACCAAAATATTGTTGTGACCATCCTAGTCAATAGCGGAGCCATTTTATTAGGAACATTAGGATATATATCACCAGTTCTTGGTGCTGCTATTCATAATGCGGCAACCATTGCTGTCGTCTTGAACAGTGGAAAAATCATCTTTCTAGGGGGAAAAGCGAGTGGAAATTAATTATCGGATCGCTCACAGTATTCCCGGCAGGTTAAGGGTCATTATTCCTGCTCTCGATCACAACAATGCTTATATAACGATTGAACGGATGTTTTCTAACTTAAAAGGAATAAACAAGGTCAGAATTGAACCGATTATTCAATCCATGGTCATTGAATATGAACCTGAAATAGTAGGAAGAAACATGATTCTTCGCTATATTTCGTTATTTTTTAGACAGTCACGGTTCGATTCAATGGACCGCTTTAGGTTTCAAGCCGGATCCGACTTACGGAAGGACGTTTTTCGTTCCCTATGTACGGGTGTGCTTATATTAGCTGCGTATGTAAGAAAAGGTTTTAGTCCTAGACCTGATTTCTTCGTGTACGCTGCTGTGATTTCGACAGCCTATATGGTCCTTACGCATGGGGAAAATAAATTCAGACACCCCGACGTGATCACAGGTATTGCGAGCATGTTCTCGTTAGGAGTAAATAATCTTTTACAAGTTGCCATGATTACTTGGGCCGTGAATGCGCTAGAAATCTTTCATGATATGAGGAGAAGTCAAAGACTTCTTTACATATAAAAATTATTCTTAGGGGGCAACAAAATGGCTTTAAATCGTGATTTCTTAATGGGATTTCTGTCAGGAACAGTAGTTGGTGCGGTAGGATATCGTTTGTACGAACAAAACAGCGGCCAGCTTAAAAGCTTGGTACAAAGTAATGTGCCAACATTGAGCTTTCAATCACCTAGAGGAGAACTCACTGTAGAAGAACTAGTCAGCCAAAAAGAAAGATTAGAAGATTTAATAGCAGAAAAAAAGGTAGTAGCAAGCCTTTAATGGACAAAGAGCAACCATTTATTGGTTGCTCTTTCAGGTGTTTTTAGGGTCCTTTCATCAGGATGTTTTAATAGAAAAGTACCCCCATTGATGCTAGACTAAATTATGGAAAACAATAAATGTAATCATTACCTTCCATGTGTCCGAAGATTGAAGGTATGCTTGGTAATAACCGGAAGAAATCATCATCAGATGTATAAAAAGAAACCTAAATGGAATGAATTTGAGGGAGTGTTATTATGAAACCAAAAGTCTTTATTGCTAAGCCTATTCCGAAAGAAGTGGAGGAATACATCGCTCAGTATTGCGAGTACAAGATTTGGAATAAAGAAGAATCAATTCCGATAGAGCGTCTTTTGAAGGAAGCAGCTGACATAGACGGGCTTATGACATCCCAAGGAGCAATCAATATGGAGTTTTTAAAAAATACTCCTCGTTTAAAAATTGTTAGCAAAATTGGAGTTGGCTATGATAACTTAGATACCGATGCCATGAAGGCCTGCGGGGTATTAGGTACACATACCCCCTATGTACTAGATGAAACTGTGGCCGACTTGGTCTTTGGGTTAATTCTATCTGCTGCCAGGAGAATTCCGGAGTTACATAATTTTGTGAAGGATCAGAAGTGGGATAAGTCAATTAGTGAATCCTTCCTTTACGGTCAGGATGTTCACCATGCCACGATAGGGATTATTGGCATGGGAAGGATCGGTGAAAAGATCGCACGTAGAGCTGCGCTGGGATTTGAGATGAAGGTTTTGTATAACAGTACAACAAGAAAGCCTGCTTTGGAGGAAAAGTATGGCATTCATTATAGTGAAATTAACCCATTATTAGAGGAATCAGATTTTGTGTTAATGATGCTTCCGTTGAATGAATCTACCTATCATTTTATGGGAGAAGAGCAGTTTAATAGGATGAAATCGAGTGCGATTTTTATTAATTGTGCTAGAGGGCAGGTCGTTGATGAAAAAGCTCTAATTCATGCCTTAAAAGAAGGCAAAATTTATGGAGCGGGTCTGGATGTTTATGAAGCAGAGCCAGTTGAAAAGGATAATCCGCTTCTAGAGATGGCCAATGTTGTCACATTGCCGCATATTGGCTCCGCTACAGAAAAAACTCGATTTGACATGGCCATGATCGCTGCTAAGAACCTAGTAGCGGGAGTTACAGGACAGGTGCCGGAACATGTAGTGCCAGAATTACAGGATCTAATAAAATGAAAACAAGTAAGGAGAGGCTAAGACAGCCTCTCCTTACTTGTTTTTATACAAGATTTTAACTTCGTCTTTTGGGCATTGATAGAGAAAGGTTCTAATGGACAAAACTTCACGAATCTGGATGAAAATGTCCAATAGAAAGATCCTAATGGACAAAACTTCACGAATCTGGATGAAAATGTCCGATAGAAAGGTCCTAATGGACAAAACTTCACGAATCTGGATGAAAATGTCCAATAGAACCCTTCTACATAGTAGTTTTCTAGATTTAGATTCCAAGGAAAAGCAAATATCTAAATATTTCAATAAGTTGTTGCAAGAAAATTAGGCATATAGTATGATTTATTTAGTAAATCACATACATGATGTTAAATCACATATGTGATTTGGGGAGGCGTAAAGATGTCGGTGAAATCAGCAGAGCGGGTATTGAGGGTATTTGATTTACTTGCCCAGCATCCAGTTGGCTTAACGATAAAGGAAATTAGCGAAATCCTTTCCTTTCCTCAGAGTAGTACGTCTGGTTTGGTTGAAACGCTATATAAAAACAGCTACCTTACAGCCGATCATTTTAGAAAATATAAGCTGGGGCCAAAGTTAATCCAGCTTGGCGGTGCAGCAAAGGATGCATTAGATCTTTCAGCACAAGGATTGCCTTTTCTAAAGTCATTAATGGAAACGGTTCAGGAAACTGTATTCATGGCCACACTGGAGCAATCTGAATTGGTGTATGTGGCAAAAATAACTAGTAATCGCTCCATACAAACCACTGCGGAGCCTGGAAAAAGCAAACCGCTATACTGTACTGGTTTAGGGAAAGCCTTTTTAACTTTTCTTCCCGAAAATAAGAAAGGCGAAATTTTAAGCCATTTAAAACTTGAGCCTATCACGCAAAAGACCATTACGAAAAAGGAAGACCTTTTGCAGCAGTTGGACATGTTTGTAGAACAGGGTTACTCGATTGATGATGAAGAGAATGAAGAAGGCCTCTATTGTCTTGCGGCTCCAGTTTATGGAGTAGACCAGACAATTCAGGCAGCAATCAGCGTAGCAGGGCCGAAAGAACGAATGCTTAAACAGAAGGAAATGATTGTTGAAAAGCTGCTCGAAACCGCTATGAACATATCATGCAGCATTGGATACAGATAAATTTAGTAAATATAAATATGTCATTATATGGTTATATTAAACCATTTAAAATAATTATGATAGCGCTTAACAAGTCACTTTTGAAACAAAAAAATTTTGCCATATAATGAAACCGCTATCACTTTTTGTAATTATTTTTATATTTAGAAAGAGGGGAAGATCATGAGGAATAGTTTCGTAGGTTTCAAAAAAACAGCTGGGTTGCTTGCTTTAGCCGTTGGGATCAGTTCTGCGCTCGTGGGCTGCAGCGGCGGGTCAGATTCATCATCTGGAACTGCATCTAAAACACCAGATAAAGCGGAGAAGAAGGTGCAAGAAATTCGCGTGGTGGCTGCTAACCATCCGTGGACAGAGTCGATTAAAAAGGAATTGCCTGCATTCGAGAAAGAGACAGGTATTAAGGTTAAGATTGATAGCTACTTTGAGGATCAACTGACACAAAAAACATCCGTCGAGTTTGCTTCTAACTCAAAGGGGATTGACGTTGTGATGTTCCGCCCGCTTCAAGACGGGAAAATGTACCATAAGAGCGGATACTTTGCAGATATGAGCGGTTATGTCACTAAAGACAAGGATTATACGGCTGACTTTATTCCTTCCTCCCTTGGAAGTGTAAAGGATGGGGATAAGTTTTATGGCTTGCCGCTCGTAACAGAAACAGAGGTTTTGTACTATCGTAAGGATCTTTTAGAGAAGGCTGGAATCGAAGTTCCGAAAACACTAGAAGAACTTGAGGCAGCGGCAAAGAAATTAAATGATCCTGCAAATGGGGTTTCCGGATTTGTTTCTCGTGGGAAGCGGGCAGCAGCTGTTACTCAGTTCTCAAGCTACTTGTATGCTTTTGGCGGTGACTTCATGAAGGATGGCAAGTCAACCATTACAAGTCCAGAAGCGATTGAAGCGTTTAACTACTACGGCAACATGCTAAATAAATATGGCCCTAAAGGGACATTAAACATGAGCTGGCCGGAAGCAATGGCTGTGTTCACCCAAGGAAAAGCGGCATTCTATACAGATGCTTCATCCCTATTTACTAACGCGACGGATGCTTCAAAATCACAGGTAGCCGATAAAGTTGGTTTTGCCCCATTCCCTGCTGGTCCAAATGGAGCGAAGCCTTATAATATCACTTCTTGGGCGCTTGGAGTCGGAGCGAACTCTGAAAAGAAAGATGCAGCATGGGAATTTATTAAGTGGGCTGAAAGTAAAGAAATGGTTCTAAAGCTTCAAGCTGATGGAAATCCTGGTGCCCGTATTTCTGTCTGGAATTCTCCAGAAGGAACAGCGAAATTCCCGAAAGATCTAGCCGAAGCGATTGCAGCGAATGGCGGCGATAAGGGCGTCCCTTACGATCGTCCAGCAATTGTTAACGTAGGAGCTGCACGTGATGTGATCGGTGACGTCATCCTAGCCGGAATTGAAGGCAAAGATGTTAAAGCGGCTGCGGAAAAAGCAGACGGAGAATTCCAAAAGATTCTTGACAGCGAGAAATAATAAAACCGATAACACCTAATTCGAAACGGCTTTCGGTTAGCAATCTGGGGTGGATTTTCTGGATGCTCGCTTGGAGGCCGTTTTTTTAAAAGGCAAGTGGGTAAGGGGGAGCAGAAGAATGACAAATTGGATTGATCGTAACATCAAGTGGGTTTTTACCATGCCTGCTGTAATCTTTGTAGGACTCATGATGGTTATGCCTGTTGGATACACCTTTTGGCTGAGTTTTCATGATTGGAATATGTCGAATATTACCCCGCCGTTATGGGTAGCATTGCAAAATTATCTCGAATTATTTCATGATGAGCTTTTTCTTAAATCGTTGAAGCTTATGTTTTATTTTACAATTGTGGCGGTAACTGTTGAAACGGTATTAGGTGTGGGGCTAGCCGTCCTGATGAACCAAAATATTGTCGGAAAAGGGCTAGTAAAAACGTTATTTCTATTGCCGATGGTTGCGACGCCTGTTGCGGTAGGTTTAATCTGGGTTCTGATTTACGAGCCTAATATCGGGATCGCGAATGTGTTTTTAGAAAAATTAGGACTCCCAGGTCAGGAATGGTTAACATCACAGAATCTCGTTATGCCTTCGTTAATTTTTATTGACGTTTGGGAATGGACGCCAATGATTGCTTTAATCGTATTGGCAGGCCTCGTATCACTGCCAAAGGATCCTTATGAGGCGGCGATGATTGATGGCGCCAACACATGGCAATCCTTTCAAAAAATTACTCTGCCTTTATTGAAGCCAACGCTTTATTCGGCTGTTCTGCTACGAATGATTGATGCATTAAAAACGTTTGATATTATTTATGCGACCACTCAAGGTGGACCAGGTACATCCTCACAGACGATTAATATTTACGGGTATGTTTTAGGGTTTCAATATTTTAAAATTGGTCAGGCATCCGCCTTACTTATGGTATTTTTCATTATTGTCCTATCCATTAGTATTTTTACGATCCTTTTACGGAACAGAGCGGGGGTAAACCTATGAGTGGAAAAAAACCAAAACCAGTAAAAGTCATCTTGACTCATGTAGGTGTCTACTTATCCCTGTTTTTGTTTTTGCTCCCTTTCCTATGGATGCTCCTTGCGTCATTTAAAACGCAAGTACAAATACTTGATACATCAAAGCTATTTGAAATTACGGCAAGTTTCAAAAACTACGTAAGTGTATTTAATGAATATTCTTTTCTGACCTTTATTTGGAACAGCTTTATCGTTGGAGTGGGTGCGACGATTTTTGGGCTCATTCTGGGATTACCCGCCGCATATGCCATTGCGAAATACAAGCAGCAGGGGCTCGGACTGTTAATCCTTGTTGCGAGGATTGTCCCGGGTATTTCTTTCCTTATTCCATGGTTTATTATTTTCTCAAAATTGCACTTAATCGATACGTATACATCCCTTATTCTCAGTCATATGCTAGTGACCATGCCGTTTATTATCTGGGTCATGATTCCATTTTTTGAAGGATTGCCGCATGAGCTTGAAGAATCCGCTCGTGTTGACGGCTGTTCCATTCCTGCTGCCTTTGTACGAGTTATGCTTCCAATCTCGGGACCGGGAATTGTAACGTCATCGATCTTAGCGTTTATTTTCTCCTGGAATAACTTTATGTTTTCCTTGATTCTTGCCGGTGACAAGACGAAGACATTGCCGATTGCCGTCTTTAATTTTATCTCCTATTCAGATATTAACTGGGGAGGTCTGATGGCCGCTTCCGTGATCATCACAGCACCGGTTCTAATATTGGCGCTCTTTGCCCAAAAATATATTATTGCTGGATTAACGGGTGGCAGTGTAAAAGGCTAAATCATAACCAAAATTGGAGATGAAGTAGAATGAGCACCTCGGCATTAGAGGAAATAAAGAGAGCAAAACTGGTGGCCATTATCCGTAGTCACTCTTCTGAGGGGCTAGAAAATACAGTGAGAAGTCTTTATCAGGGAGGAATCCGGGCGGTAGAAATCACGTTGAATACCCCCGGAGCTCTCAGCGGAATTGAACAGATGAAACAAAAGTTTCCGGAGCTGCTCATTGGGGCAGGGACGGTACTAGATTCGGAGTCTGCTAGACTGGCGATTATTTCAGGTGCAAGCTTCCTGCTCACCCCGACCTTGAAAAAGGAAACCATTGAAACGGCCAAGTACTATCAGGTGCCGATTATTCCGGGAGTTATGACCCCGACTGAGGTGTTAACGGCATATGAATACGGGGTGAAAATGGTCAAAATTTTCCCGATTCGTCCGCTTGGGCCCAAGTATTTGACTGACTTAAAGGGGCCGTTGCCGTTTGTAGAAACCATGGCTGTCGGTGGCGTCTCCTTAGAGAATGCAGGTGATTTTTTAAAGGCAGGGGCGCATTGCTTGGGAATTGGCAGTTCACTCGTGGATGAAAAGCTGGTACAACAAGGTGATTTTACAGAAATTGAAAGACGGGCAGCTAGCTTTGTAGAAATTGTCCATAAAGTTCAATCACCTAAATGAATTGATGAGAAAAGTGGTGGTGGATGTGAAGGTAATCCTGATTGATTCTGGAACGACTAACTCTAGACTAAGGCTTTACGACAAAACAACAAGCGAGGTTCTTGATACGGAGAAAATAAGAATTGGTGTAAAGGACACAGCCATTTCAGGCAGCAATAATAACCTAAAGGCTCAATTAAAACAGGGGCTGGAACGATTATTGGCAAAACATCAATTAACACCTTCTGATATCGAGTATATTGCGGCATCCGGAATGATTACTTCCAATTTAGGCATATATGAAATCCCTCATATTCCTAGTCCGGCGGGATTGGAGGAGTTTGCACAGTTTTCAAAAGTGACCCAGTTGGAAGAATTCTTAAGTATCCCTTGTGTTTTTATACCAGGCATGAAAAATACGATTGATTCAATGGATCCTCGGGATTTGGTTGCGTGTATTAACGAATTCGATGTGATGCGCGGCGAGGAAGTAGAATCCTTTGGTTTGCTGAAACAGTTTGATGTGAATGGCAAGGGAATGATTGTTCTTCCGGGTTCACATACAAAATTTGTTGCCGTGGGTGAGCGGAAGGATTTGTTGTATTGTTTGTCGACATTAGGAGGGGAAACACTAAGTGCTCTTCAGAAGGAAACCATTCTTTCTGATTCCTTGGGTTCAAGTCTGATTAAAAGCATCGATCAGAAGATGCTTGAATGTGGGTTCGAGGCGGCGAAGCAGTATGGACTAACTAGAAGTTTTTATCATATTCGTCTGCTAGATTTATTTTCAGATTTGGATGCCAATCAGCGGGCAAATTATTTTGCCGGTTCCGTCATCTATAGTGACCTTCAAGCACTTTCTCAATCGGAGGAAGGAATGGGTGAAATAGAATGGATGATCGTCGGGGGTTCAGATCCTTTACGAAAGGCCTTTAGCCATTTATTAAGTTATATGAATAAGAAGTGGGATGTTATGGAGGCAACGGATCAGCAGGTAGAGGATTCCCTCGTATTTGGGGCATCTGAGATTTTAGCCAATTGTAAGGATTTATTTTTAAAAAATGCTTCAAAAGGGAGTGTGTGTGATGAAAATTCGCAGCTATGAGCTTTTCCAGGTTCCGCCGCGCTGGTTATTTTTAAAAATAGAAACCGATGAAGGAATCGTTGGCTGGGGTGAACCGGTCATCGAAGGAAGAGCCTCCACGGTTAAGGCTTGTGTCGAAGAATTAATGGAATATTTAATTGGCAAGGATCCACTCAGAATTGAAGATCATTGGAGCATGTTATATCGCTCCGGATTTTATCGCGGCGGCCCGATTTTGATGAGTGCGATTGCGGGAATCGACCAGGCCCTTTGGGATATTAAAGGAAAATACTTTAATGCGCCTGTCTATCAGTTGCTGGGTGGTGCCTGCCGCGATTCGATTAAAGTTTATTCCTGGATTGGCGGCGATCGGCCATCAGATGTTGGTGCAGCGGCAAAGAAAATTGTCGATGTGGGCTTCACGGCTGTCAAAATGAATGGAACGGAAGAACTGCAGTATATTGATTCTTATGAAAAAATAGACCAGGTGCTGGAGCGAATTGCCGCGGTTCGGGAGGCGGTCGGGCAATACGTAGGGATTGGGATTGATTTTCACGGACGGGTACATAAACCGATGGCGAAGATTCTTGCTAAGGAACTGGAGCAGTTCCGACCAATGTTTATCGAAGAGCCGGTGCTCGCTGAAAATAATGAAGCATTACGAGAAATTGCCCAGCATACTTCGATTCCAATTGCCACAGGGGAGCGGATGTTTTCGCGTTGGGATTTCAAATCGGTGCTGGCGAATGGTTATGTTGACATCATTCAACCAGATGTATCCCATGCGGGCGGCATTACCGAATGTAAGAAAATTGCTACGATGGCTGAGGCCTACGATGTCGCACTTGCACCGCACTGTCCATTAGGCCCAATTGCGCTCGCGGCCTGTTTGCAAGTGGATGCGACAGCTCATAATGCTTTTATTCAAGAGCAAAGTTTAGGGATCCATTACAACCAAGGCAGCGACCTGCTAGATTATATCGTCGATAAATCCGTATTTGAATATAAAGACGGCTACGTCAGCATCCCGCAAGGCCCTGGCTTAGGAATAGAAATCAACGAGGAATTTGTCAGAAAACAAGCCGAAGTCAGCCATAACTGGAAAAATCCAGTTTGGCGCCACAAAGATGGAAGCATTGCGGAATGGTAGGGAAGCAGTGAAGAAGGGGACGGTCCTTGCGGAATGAAATAAGTGAATCGGGATATTGCGCAAGCGCGACTTCTTCAATGAAGACCGTTTTGTGGGAATCCGTTTGGGGTTTTGATCTTCATCGACATGATGAAGACCATTTTGCATGCATTCGATGAGTGTTTTGGTCTTCATCGACATGATGAAGACCATTTTGTTTGTATTCGATGAGTGTTTTGGTCTTCATAAGCGAGATGAAGACCTTTTTGTTTGCATTCGATGAGCGTTTTGGTCTTCATAAGCGGGATGAAGACCATTTTGCATGTATTCGATGAGCGTTTTGGTCTTCAT
>NZ_AJLS01000059.1 GCF_000307875.1 Neobacillus bataviensis LMG 21833 | reverse complement strand
GAGTAGGACGTTGCCAGGCAAATGAAAAGGACAATCCAATAGGATTGTCCTTTTTGCGTTAGGTTCTGTTACTTTTAATTGTTGATTTTCATGGGGGTATGAGAATTCATAGGCGGAGAATTTCCGGCTAATGTATATAGAGGAAGCTTAAGAAGCGGATATAAGCGAAGATATTCCGATTAACTGCTCAAGATAGGACAAAATCCAAAGATTTGGACACTATAAACGGAAAAACTACCTTTATTTTTAAGAAAATATGGGTTTTTCCCAATATAAATGGAATTTTCCCGTTTATTTTTCAAAAACAGTAAAATCAACATTCAGTTATAACAGAAAGATGAGAATTCCAACAAAGAAAGTATGCCTGAATTTTTTACGTTTCACCCTCAAAAAAATATTTAGTAGTTTATTACCACCATTCATAGGTTTCGCAACCGTGAAATTTGGAGAAAATCAGTAGTAGTGATTCGTTGCATCTCCATGGAATTTTCAGTATAATTAAAGTCAAATATAGTCAAAGTCAGATGATGGGGGGTGGGAAGATGAGAAACATCTCCGATATTATTGAAAAATATCTAAAGCAGGTTCTAGAACTGAGTGAAGAGGATCTGGTTGAAATTAAGCGCAGTGAAATTGCAGATAAATTTCAATGTGTACCCTCACAAATCAATTATGTAATCAATACGCGGTTTACGATTGAAAGAGGATATATGGTTGAAAGTAAACGAGGCGGTGGCGGATATATTCGGATTATGAAGGTTCAATCCCACGATTTTGCCCATTTAATCGACCATTTGCTTTCACTTTTTCAAAATCGGATTAGTCAAACAAGTGCCGAGGATGTCATTGTAAGACTTGTTCAAGAGGAGATCATTACAAAGCGTGAGGCGAAGATTATGTTGAGTGTCATTGATCGCTCTGTATTATATATTGATCTTCCGTTCCGTGATGAATTAAGAGCAAGAATGCTAAAAGCCATGTTAACTTCTTTAAAATATAAATAATTATCGCAGCCGGAGAGGTGAAAATATGATTTGCCAAGAATGCAATCAAAGGCCTGCAGCACTTCATTTTACAAAAATCATTAATGGCGAAAAAACAGAAGTGCATCTTTGTGAGAAATGTGCTCAGGAAAAAGGCGAAATGTTTATCTTAAATGGAGAGTCGGGTTTTGCGTTTAATAATTTATTAGCAGGTTTATTAAATATCGACCCCACTTTTCAAAAACCGAGCCAAAGCCCGTTTCATCAGGAGGAAATCCTTCAATGCACGCATTGTGCTATGACATTTCCACAGTTTTTAGAGATTGGCCGCTTTGGATGTTCACATTGCTATGAGACCTTTAAGGATCAATTAAAGCCTGTTTTAAGGCGGCTTCATAGTGGGAACTGGACCCACAATGGGAAAATCCCAAAACGAATTGGCGGGGGGATTCATCTTCGAAAACAAATCGAAGAGTTAAAAGGTGATTTAAAAGAGTCCATCAACCATGAAGAATTTGAAAAGGCAGCGGAAATACGCGATGAAATACGTACATTAGAGAAAAAATTAGCCGAAAGTGTTGAGGGAGGGGATTAACGTGTCGCTTGAACGTTTTTTAAATCAAGCTGTCAGTTCCTGGATGAACGAGGAAGGGCCTGATTCGGACATTGTTCTTAGTTCCCGCATCCGTTTGGCGCGAAACTTTGAGGACTATAAATTTCCAACTGTTTTTTCACATGAAGAAGCAAAAATGATTATTGTAAATATGGAAGATATTTTAAGTAAAACCCATGTTCAAAAATTTGGCCAGATGGAATTGTTAAAAATTGATGAAATGCAGCCTCTTCAGAAAAGGGTCTTAGTAGAAAAGCATTTGATCAGCCCAAAACTGGCTGAGGAATCACCGCACGGTGCCGTTCTATTAACCGAAAACGAAGAAGTTAGTATTATGATTAATGAAGAGGATCATATTCGGATTCAATGCTTGTTTCCTGGTTTACAATTATCTGAAGCATTGGAAGCCGCGAATGAAATCGATGATTGGCTTGAAAGTAATATTCAATTTGCTTTTGATGAGAAGCACGGTTATTTAACAAGCTGTCCCACTAATGTGGGCACAGGCCTCCGTGCATCCGTAATGATGCATTTACCTGGGTTAATCTTAACACAGCAAATAAATCGAATCATACCTGCTATCCATCAATTAGGTCTTGTTGTTAGAGGGATTTACGGTGAGGGCAGTGAGGCACTGGGGAATATTTTTCAAATCTCCAATCAAATTACTCTAGGCAAATCGGAAGAGGATATCTGTCGCGATCTAAAGGGTATCGTAAGCCAGTTAATTTCACAAGAAAGGTCTGCCCGTGAAGCATTACGAAAAACTTCTAACATACAATTAGAAGACAGGGTGTACCGCTCATTAGGGGTTTTGACTAATAGCCGAATTATCGAAACAAAAGAAGCAGCAAGATGTTTATCAGATGTAAGGATTGGCATAGATATGGGGTATATAGAAAATATGCCAAAATCGATATTAAATGAATTAATGATTTTGACCCAGCCGGGTTTTCTTCAGCAATATGCCGGCGGTCCATTGCGGCCGTACGAAAGGGATATTAGAAGAGCGGCATTAATTAGGGAACGACTAAAAATGGAACTTCAAAAATAGGTGAGGAGGAAGAGAATATGATGTTTGGACGTTTTACCGAAAGGGCACAGAAGGTACTTGCATTGGCACAAGAGGAAGCGATTCGACTTGGACATAACAACATTGGGACTGAGCATATTTTGTTAGGGTTAGTTCGCGAAGGTGAAGGAATTGCCGCAAAGGCGCTATATGGGCTTGGTTTAGGTTCTGATAAAATCCAAAAAGAAGTGGAAAATTTAATTGGCAAAGGACAAGAAACTTCCCAAACGATTCACTATACTCCTAGAGCGAAGAAGGTCATTGAATTATCAATGGACGAGGCTCGAAAGTTGGGCCACTCCTATGTTGGCACCGAACATATCCTGCTGGGTTTAATCCGTGAAGGAGAAGGGGTTGCTGCCCGGGTACTTAATAATCTTGGTGTCAGCTTAAATAAGGCGCGCCAGCAAGTGCTGCAATTATTAGGCAGTAATGAATCTGGCGGCCATCAGGGCGGGGCGTCAGCGAGTGCAAACACACCAACACTTGATGGTCTTGCGAGAGATTTAACGTCAATTGCTAGAGAAGGCAGCCTGGATCCGGTGATTGGACGCAGTAAAGAGATTCAGCGTGTTATTGAAGTGCTAAGCCGTCGAACCAAAAATAATCCTGTGCTAATCGGTGAACCGGGTGTAGGTAAAACAGCGATCGCCGAGGGGCTTGCACAGCAAATTGTCAATAATGAAGTACCTGAGATCCTTCGCGATAAGCGCGTGATGACCCTTGATATGGGAACGGTTGTCGCAGGAACAAAATATCGCGGTGAATTCGAGGATCGTTTGAAAAAGGTGATGGATGAAATCCGCCAGGCGGGAAATATCATTTTATTCATTGATGAGCTGCACACATTAATTGGTGCCGGTGGAGCGGAAGGTGCTATCGATGCCTCCAACATCTTAAAACCTTCTCTTGCTCGCGGAGAGCTGCAATGTATTGGGGCCACAACACTTGATGAATATCGAAAATATATTGAAAAAGACGCTGCGCTAGAACGACGCTTCCAGCCGATTCGCGTCGATGAACCAACAGCTGAGGAATCCATTCAAATTTTAGAAGGCTTGCGTGACCGTTATGAGGCACACCACCGCGTTTCGATTACGGATGAGGCGATCCAAGCAGCAGTTAAACTTTCAGATCGTTATATTTCTGACAGGTTCCTGCCGGATAAAGCAATTGACTTAATCGATGAAGCAGGGTCAAAGGTACGGCTTCGCTCTTATACAACGCCGCCTAATTTAAAAGAATTAGAGGTTAAGCTTGATGAAGTAAGAAAAGAAAAGGATTCAGCTGTCCAAAGTCAGGAATTTGAAAAGGCTGCGTCATTACGAGATACAGAGCAGCGACTTCGTGAACAACTTGAAGAAACGAAGAAAACGTGGAAAGAAAAACAAGGAAAAGAAAATAATGAAGTGACAGTTGAGGATATCGCGAGTGTAGTATCGAGCTGGACTGGTGTTCCTGTCTCCAAGCTTGCAGAAACTGAAACAGCTAAACTCCTAAATTTAGAAGAGATACTCCATTCTCGTATTATCGGCCAAGAAGAAGCTGTTATCGCTGTTTCAAAGGCTGTTCGCCGTGCGAGAGCTGGGTTAAAAGATCCAAAACGCCCAATCGGTTCCTTTGTCTTCCTTGGACCTACTGGTGTGGGGAAAACTGAATTAGCTCGTGCCTTAGCAGAAGCTATGTTCGGTGATGAAGATGCGATGATCCGGATTGATATGTCGGAATATATGGAGAAACACTCCACATCTAGACTTGTAGGTTCGCCTCCGGGATATGTCGGTTATGAGGAAGGCGGACAATTAACGGAAAAGGTTCGCAGAAAACCATATTCTGTCATACTGCTGGACGAAATTGAAAAGGCACATCCGGATGTATTTAATATCCTGCTTCAAGTACTTGAGGATGGCCGATTAACGGATTCAAAAGGAAGAACAGTGGATTTCCGAAATACAGTCCTGATTATGACATCGAATGTTGGTGCGGAACAACTAAAACGAAACAAATATGTTGGCTTTAATATTCAAGATGGTCAGCAGGATTACAAGGATATGAAGGGTAAAGTGATGGAAGAATTGAAAAAGGCTTTCCGTCCGGAATTCTTGAATCGAATCGATGAAATCATTGTCTTCCATGCATTAGAGAGAAAGCATCTGAATGAAATTGTTACCTTGCTTTCTGAACAGTTAATCAAACGCTTAAAAGAGCAAGATATTTCCTTAGAATTAACGGATGCTGCGAAAGAGAAGATTTCACAGGAAGGTTATGACCCTGAATACGGGGCAAGGCCGCTAAGAAGAGCGATTCAAAAGCATATTGAAGACCGACTTTCTGAAGAATTATTAAAGGGAACATTATTAACAGGTCAAAATGTTATAATTGATGTAGCTCAAGGCGAATTTATTGTAAGAATGGCAGAAAAAACAAGCTTAGTAAAATAGCCGTATAAATACCGTTTAACAAAGTATGAGGTACACGTGAATAAAATCAACCCGTGTACCTCTTTTTCCGTTTTTTGAACAATACTAGGAGATTTTTAATTAGGAAGTGCAAAACAATGGCAAAGAAAAAAACAGTCTACGTTTGTTCCAGCTGTGGTCACTACCATCCAAAGTGGCAAGGATTTTGTAATGCCTGTGGTGCGATGAGTACGCTTCAGGAAGAAAATAATGAAAAACAATCCACTGCAACGAAGGTAGCAAAGGGGATTGCAACTGTTAAAAGGTTAACAGAAGCTAAATCACAAAATAGTGATAGAATTATCACCGATATCGGTGAGTTTAATAGGGTAATGGGGGGTGGAATCGTAAGAGATTCTATAACCATTATTACTGCTAAACCTGGTGCGGGAAAGTCTACTCTTCTTTTACAAGTATCCCAAGATCTTGCTCAAAAAGGGTTAAAGGTGTTGTATGCCTCGGGTGAAGAAAGTGATAGTCAAATTAAGCGAAGAGCCGAACGTATTTTACCAAGAGTGGATGAAAATATCTTTGTACACTCTGACACAAGCTTAAATAATGTTCTTGCTTGTATCGAAGAAGTGGATCCCGACTTAATCATCATCGACAGTATTCAAACATTTGTTCTGGAAGAGTACAATTCAAGACCTGGCTCTCCAACCCAGACAATGGAGTGTGCAAATGAGCTTTTAAAGGTGGCTAAAAGCGCTAATAGACCACGTGCAGTGATTATGGTTGGACAAATGACCAAAGATGACGAACTTGCTGGATTAAGAGCATTAGAACATTTAGTTGATACGGTCTTAATCATTGATGGAGAACAAGGTGAAGAACTAAAGGCTCTTTCGGCAAGTAAAAATCGATATGGCAGCACAGGGGAAATGGGCTTTTTTGCTATGACGGAGACTGGAATGGTTGGGATAGAGAATCCATCCGAGTTCTTTATGACTCAAAGAGATGAAGTCGTAAGTGGAAGTGCCTTAACCGTAATTAAAGAAGGTACAAGACCTATTATTGTAGAAATAGAAAGTTTAGTTTCACCAACATTCACACCGTATCCTTCCCGAATAGGTGAATGTATGCGAAAAGACCAAATAAGCACTCTGACAGCTATTTTGGAACAAAGAGCAAGTCTGCAAATGCTCAATCAGAATGTGGTTATTAAGACTACGGGGGGAATTCGACTGAAAGAGCAATCAAGTAATCTTGCAGCGTTGATGAGTATTGTATCTTCTTATAAAGATAAAGGCATCACCAATGATACTGTGTTTATTGCCGATATTGGTTTAACAGGTGAGTTAAAGAAAGTTCCAGCACTTGAGTCTAGAGTAAAGGAATTAGAGAGAATGGGATTTAAGAAAGTGTATATAGCTAAGAATGCACTAAAAAATCCAAATAGCTTTAAACAAATAGATGTAATACCTTGTAATACGCTTTCTGAGGTCATTAATAAGGTTTTTAGTGATTACCCCTTCTAAATAACCTAAAGGCAGTTTGGTGATAGGTCCATAGAATATAATATATAATTGAATTAGCACATATTGTCAGTGAACTTGCCATTATTCATAGGGGGATAGCAGATGGACAATAAAAAGCTTGGTGAACAATCTATTAGTGATGTCTTGCAGTTTCTTGCGCCCGGTACACCTATTCGCGAGGGGATTGATAATGTCCTTAGGGCAAATACAGGGGGGCTCATTGTCGTTGGCTATAATGAAAGGGTAAAAAGTATTGTGGATGGCGGCTTTGAAATCAATTGTCCTTTTTCGCCAAGCTTTTTATATGAACTGGCCAAAATGGATGGCGCCATCATTTTAAATGAAACAGGTAATAAGATCCTTTTTGCTAATGCCCAGCTTGCACCAAACCCAGAAATACCATCGTCCGAAACAGGGATGCGGCACCGGACGGCTGAAAGAGCAGCCAAACAAACAAAAACCTTGGTGATTGCCATTTCCCAAAGAAGAAATGTGATTACCTTGTACCAAGGGAATTTCCGTTATGCTTTAAAGGACATTGCTGTCATTTTAACAAAAGCCAATCAAGCTATTCAAACGCTTGAAAAATATAAGGCAGTGCTTGAGAAAAGTGTGACCAATTTAAGTATTTTAGAGTTCGAGGAATCTGTTACCTATAACGATATTTTACTAGTTCTCCATCGTTTTGAAATGGTGTTAAAGATTAAAAATGAACTATTAACCTTTCTCCATGAATTGGGGACAGAGGGACGACTTATTCGCTTGCAAATGAATGAAATCCTAACAGATTTAGAAGAAGAAATGATGCTGATTATGAAAGATTATGCCTGCGAACGGGATAGTAAGGTAAGGGATATCCTGCAGCGCATGCAGGCATTGACATCGAGCGGAACAATTGAGGATGTCGTTTTATTAAAATTATTGGGCTACCTAGGCTATGTCCATCTCGATGAAAATAAACCTCCACGAGGCTATCGGATTTTACATAAGATCCCAAGATTACCCACCATAATCATAGAGAATCTTATTAGTTCATTTGGTGAATTGTCAAAAATTATCTATGCCACAGTAGAGGAACTGGATGATGTCGAAGGTATCGGCGAAGTACGTGCGAAAAAGATAAAAGAAGGTTTTAAGTTAATTAAAGAGCGGCTATATACAGACCGTCACCTATAAAAAGCATTGAAAAGGCAAATATCGTGTGTTAAAATGGTGAATTTCAATTTGTTTGACACAAATTTTTACAGATGCTACCCTATGAGGAGTAAGATTTTTACATCACAGAACTGTTTCAAATCCTTTACAATTTGGAAAAATAATCACAAATTCAACGTTTCAATTTTGGGAATATGTTTATAATGTATTAGAGGAGGTGAAGGAATGTTAAAACGAATCGTGCAAGCATGCTTCCTCATTATGGGAGGAACGCTTGGTATATTGTTATTGCCGGAGTTGTTCAAATTATTTTCTATGGACGACATTCCGATTATCAATAACTCATATGTTACTGCTATTTTAGGTGCTATTATTTTTTATCTTATTACCTTTTGGGCGGTAGATTATGTCTTTAATTTCATAAAATGGGCAGAAGATTCTTTAGTGAAAATCCCTGTAACGGACGTGTTATTTGGCAGCGTTGGGTTAATTTTCGGATTAATCGTGGCCTTTTTAATTGGCTTTGCCCTTAATGCTGTTCAAGTGCCAATTTTGAATGCCGTTGCTCCCATCTTGTTGACGCTTTTATTTGGTTATATGGGCTTTCAAGTAGGTTTTAAAAAGAGGGATGAGCTATTAGGCCTTTTTGGTAATCGTGGAAACAAGAAAAAGCCCGGGGATGAGGAGGCCGAAAAGGCAGCCGCCGGCAAAGCTTTAAAAATATTGGACACGAGCGTGATTATTGACGGACGTGTCGCTGATATTTGTCAGACGGGCTTTTTGGAAGGAACAATTGTGATCCCACAATTCGTTCTTGAGGAGCTGCAGCATATCGCGGATTCTTCCGATGTGTTGAAACGAAACCGCGGCCGCAGAGGATTAGATATCTTAAATCGGATTCAAAAAGAACTCGCCATCAAGGTAGAAATATATGAGGGCGATTTTGAGGAAATTAGCGAAGTAGACTCGAAACTCGTGAAACTAGCAAAATTAACAAATGGCATCCTCGTCACGAATGATTTTAATTTAAATAAAGTATGTGAGCTGCAGAATGTCACGGTGTTAAACATCAATGATTTGGCAAATGCTGTGAAGCCAGTTGTCCTTCCAGGTGAGGAACTTACCGTTCAAGTAATCAAGGATGGGAAAGAGTATCATCAGGGTGTTGCTTATTTAGATGACGGAACCATGATTGTTGTCGAAGAAGGAAGAGAATATATCGGCAAGCGAATTGAGGTACTAGTGACAAGTGTGCTCCAGACATCTGCTGGACGGATGATTTTTGCAAAACCAAAACTTTTAGAAAAAGCGCTGTAGCTGGACCTAGATAGATAGATTGGGGTTTTTTTATGACTTACCAAGTCATTCTCCCGGCTGCTGGTCAGGGAAAAAGAATGGGAGCAGGAAGAAACAAGCTTTTGTTAGAGCTAAATGGTGTGCCTGTACTAATCCATACATTAAAGGTGTTCGATGAGGATGAAGGGTGTAGCGGTATTATTTTAGCGATTCACCCTCATGATGAAAAAGAGTTTAAAGCATTGCTTAAAAAGTATCATATTAAGAAGGTAATGAATTTAGTACGGGGTGGCGAAGAACGCCAGCATAGTATTTATAATGCCCTTAAAACAGTAAATACCAATGATATTATCCTGGTTCATGATGCGGCCCGACCATTTATTCGCAAGGAACAAATCCACCGTTTAGCAGAAACAGCAGAAGAAACAGGTGCGGCCATTATTGGGGTGCCGGCAAAAGATACCATGAAAAAGGTACAAGATGGTGTGATTGTGGAAACTGTCGAACGTTCAAGCTTGTGGGCTGTTCAAACCCCGCAAGCTTTTCGTATTTCTTTACTTCGGAAAGCCTACGAGAAAGCGGAAGCGGATCATTTCCTTGGAACGGATGATGCCAGTTTAGTTGAACGGCTGAATATGCCTGTTGCCATTGTGGAAGGTGATTATGACAATATCAAACTGACAACACCGGAAGATTTGTACTTTGCGGAAGCGATACTGAAAAAGAGAGAGAAGGAGTTTTGTTGATGTTTCGAATTGGACAGGGTTTCGATGTTCACCAATTAACAGAAGGGCGCCCGCTTATTATTGGCGGCATTACGATCCCTTATGAAAAGGGTCTTTTGGGTCATTCCGATGCAGATGTACTATTACATACAGTTTCAGATGCCTGCCTTGGAGCAATTGGGGAGGGGGATATTGGCAAGCACTTCCCCGATACCGATCCGAATTTTAAAGATGCGGATTCAGCAAAGCTGATGGAGCATGTATGGATGCTGGTTAAGGAGAAGGGCTACGAGTTGGTTAATGCGGATTGCACCATTATCGCGCAAAAGCCGAAAATGGCTCCCTATATAGAGCAAATGCGCTCCCGAATTGCGGAATTACTTGAGGCAGCACCAGAACAAATTAATGTAAAAGCGACTACGACGGAGAAACTAGGCTTTACTGGCAGAGGGGAAGGCATTGCCTCCCAAGTAGTAGTTTTATTGAAAAAGAAATGATAAAATAATCAGTTGAGAACAAACTAATTATTCATGGAGGCATTATTATTATGTCAAACGAAGTTCGTGTAAGGTATGCACCAAGTCCAACGGGACATTTACATATCGGAAACGCCCGTACTGCGTTATTCAACTATTTATTTGCACGCAGTCAAGGCGGAAAATTTATTATCCGGATTGAAGATACTGATAAAAAGCGGAATATTGCCGGCGGTGAGGAAAGCCAGTTAAAGTATTTAAAATGGCTTGGCATGGATTGGGATGAAAGTGTCGATGTCGGCGGGGAATACGGGCCATATCGCCAATCAGAGCGGAATGATCTATATGAAACCTACTACAATCAATTATTAGCAGATGGTCATGCCTATAAATGCTATTGTAACGAAGCAGAGCTTGAAGCAGAGCGGGAAGCGCAAACGGAACGAGGCGAAACTCCGCATTATTCCGGTAAATGCCGTCATTTAACTGAGGAAGAGCGCCGTCAACTTGAACAAGAAGGCCGGGAGCCAAGTATTCGAATTGCCGTACCAGAAGGAAGAACCTATACGTTTGATGATATGGTTAAGGGCTCAGTTTCCTTCGAATCAGAAGGTATGGGTGATTGGGTCATCATTAAAAAGGATGGAACGCCAACCTATAATTTTGCGGTAACGGTCGATGATTATTTAATGAAGATCTCCCATGTGCTTCGCGGTGATGACCATATTTCCAACACACCGAAGCAGCTGATGGTCTATGAAGCATTAGGCTGGGAACCGCCGGTCTTTGGGCATATGACGCTGATTGTCAATGAAAGCCGGAAAAAGTTAAGTAAGCGGGATGAATCGATTATTCAATTCATTGAGCAATACGAAGAATTAGGGTACCTTCCCGAAGCATTATTTAACTTTATTACCTTACTCGGCTGGTCACCGGCGGGTGAAGATGAGCTTTACTCAAAAAATGAATTTATCGAACTATTCGATGCCAGCCGTTTATCAAAATCACCGGCATTATTTGATAAGCAAAAGCTGACATGGATGAACAACCAATACATGAAAACGATTGAAGTTGACCGCCTGCTTGAACTTGCCCTTCCGCATTTAATCAAGGCTGGTCGTGTGAGTGCCAATCTAACTGATGAACAGCATCAATGGACACGCCAATTAGTAGCGCTTTTACAAGAAAAAATGAGCTTTGGTGCAGAAATCGTTGAACTATCAGACCTATTCTTTAAAGAGGATGCAGAATACGAAGAAGAGGCAAAGGAAATTTTAGCAGGGGAAACAGTTCCAGAAGTATTAAAGGCATTTTCTCATGAGCTAGACCAGCTTGAAAGCTTCCAAGCCGATGGCATTAAGGCGGCAATGAAGGCGGTTCAAAAGTCCACTGGTCAAAAGGGGAAAAATCTGTTTATGCCAATTCGTGCGGCAGTAACAGGGCAAACACATGGCCCGGATTTGCCGCAGACAATTGAGCTTTTGGGCAAAAGTAAAGTGCAAAACAGAATTCATAAAATTATTAGTTAACAATAAGAGAAAAATGTAATATAGTATAAGAAAGTAAATTCATAGTCTAAAGCGTAGATGAGGAAAAGTAGGAAAAGGATGCTTGAAAGAGAGAACCATCACCGGCTGAAAGTGGTTTAAGCCCCTCCTGATTTGAAATGCACCTCTGAGCCCCATTTCGAAAAGGGTCAACTCCTGAGTAGATATGGGCGGAGCCATCCGTTAACAAGTTAGAGTGAGACTTTTATAGCTAGGGGGGTGTGTTCATTACGAACAGCATGAAATTAGCTAATTGGTCTAATCAGAGTGGAACCACGCGTAATGCGTCTCTGTCGATACGACAGGGGCGCTTTTTTATTGTCTAGCTTCAGCGCCCTAGCGGCTAATGTCCTTCGCTCTCCGCCCTACGATAAGTCAACATCGATTCGCCTCCGGCTCATCGTGTTTCCTTTATCTCAGTTGGAGCGCTCCAGGCCATACGCCGCTGAACAGGGCGCTTGCGCTTTTCATATTTTGCAAAAAAACAAAGGGGGGGAATGGCGATGTTCAAAAAGTTTAAGGAGGACGTCGAGGTTGTTTTTGAACAAGATCCTGCGGCAAGGAGTTATCTAGAAGTTATCTTAACGTATTCAGGATTACATGCGATTTGGTCACATCGAATCGCACACGCATTCTTTAATAGTAAATTATTCTTTCTGGCACGAGTCATTTCTCAAGTAAGCCGATTTTTTACGGGAATTGAAATTCATCCAGGGGCAAAAATAGGCAGGCGCTTTTTTATTGATCACGGTATGGGCGTTGTGATTGGAGAAACCTGCGAAATTGGGGATAATGTAACCATATACCAAGGCGTGACGCTCGGTGGTACGGGGAAAGAAAAAGGAAAACGGCATCCGACGATTAAAGACAATGTCTTGATTGCCACTGGGGCAAAGGTGCTGGGGTCAATTACCGTCGGTGAAAATTCGAAAATAGGCGGCGGTTCTGTGGTCTTAAAAGAGGTTCCCCCAAATTCGACGGTAGTGGGAATTCCAGGCAGAGTCGTCATACAGGACGGAAAGCGAATTAATAAAGATTTAAACCATTGTGACCTGCCGGATCCGGTTGCCGACCGCTTAAAGGAAATGCAAGCAGAACTAAGTCAGCTCCAGGAGGAACTGTTTGAATTAAAAGAGGAAGGAATTAAAGTCAATGGCCATTCAAATTTATAATACACTCACAAGAAAAAAAGAAGCCTTCATCCCGCTAGAAGAAGGAAAGGTAAAAATGTATGTCTGCGGGCCGACCGTCTATAATTATATCCACATCGGCAATGCCCGTCCGGCGATTGTATTTGATACGGTTCGCCGCTACTTGGAGTACCGCGACTTTGCTGTCCAATATGTCTCTAATTTTACTGATGTGGACGATAAATTGATTCGCGCCGCCAATCAGTTAGGGGAAGATGTCCCAACAATTGCTGACCGCTTCATCAATGCCTACTTTGAAGATGTTTCTGCATTGGGCTGTGAAAAAGCGGATGTTCACCCGCGGGTAATGGAAAATATGGATATAATCGTCGATTTCATTCAGAAATTAGTAGAAAAAGACTTTGCCTATGAATCAGAAGGCGATGTTTACTTCCGGACACGAAGATTTGATGAATACGGCAAGCTTTCCCACCAATCGATTGACGACCTGCAAGTCGGTGCACGGATTGAAGTGGGTGATAAGAAACAAGATGATTTGGACTTTGCTTTATGGAAAGCGGCGAAGGAAGGGGAAATCTTCTGGGATAGCCCTTGGGGGCCGGGCCGGCCTGGCTGGCATATCGAGTGCTCAGCAATGGCGAAAAAGTATCTGGGTGAAACGATTGATATCCATGCAGGCGGTCAGGATTTAACCTTCCCGCACCATGAAAATGAAATAGCCCAATCAGAAGCCCTGTCAGGGAAGTTGTTTTCCCGTTATTGGATGCATAACGGTTACATCAATATTGATAATGAAAAAATGTCAAAATCATTGGGGAATTTCGTGCTAGTGCATGACATTATAAAAAGGCATAATCCGCAAGTGCTGCGCTTCTTTATGTTATCCGTTCATTATCGTAATCCGATTAATTACAGTGAAGAATTATTGGAGAACACAAAGGCGGCCTATGAACGTCTAACTACTTCCTATCAAAATTTAAAACATCGGAAAGAAGCGAGCACAGACTTAACCGATAATAATCAAGAGTGGCTGGATAAAATAGCTGCCTTACAAGGCTCATTCGTTGAGGCAATGGATGATGACTTTAATACCGCTTTAGCCATTTCTGTATTATTTGAGCTTTCCAAGCAAGCTAATTATTATCTATTAGAAAAAAATACTGCGATAGAGGTCATTGATGCCTTTACAAACCAATTTGAAGAGCTATTCCGTGTGCTTGGGCTAACACTCGGCAGCGAAGAAATGCTGGACGAAGAAATTGATGCACTGATCGAAAAACGCAATCAGGCACGTAAGGATCGAAATTTCCAACTATCTGATCAAATCAGGGATCAGCTAAAGGAAATGAATATCATTTTAGAAGACACCGCACAAGGTACAAGGTGGAAAAGAGGCTAATTCATGCTTGATTATGAGAACAACGTCAATGCCAAACAATTGAATAGCCTCGCCTTGGCCTACATGGGCGATGCGGTTTTTGAGTCATATGTGAGACGGCACCTTCTTTATAACGGTAAGGTAAGACCGCACCAATTGCACCGCTTAGCGACAACGTACGTCTCCGCGAAGGCCCAGTGCCAAGTTCTTTTTCAACTGATGGACGAACAACTATTAACTGAAGAAGAATTAGCTGTGGTGATGCGCGGCAGAAATGCAAAGTCCGGCACGGTTCCGAAAAATACCGATGTCCAGACGTATCGTTACAGCACCGCGTTTGAAGCATTAATGGGCTATTTATTTTTGGAAGAAAAGAAAGAGCGCTTAGAAGAGCTCGTGGAAAAAGCATTTTTATATGTTGAAGAACAGAAAGGAGGAACGGTACAGTGAATGAGGACTATATCGTTGGGAAAAACCCTGTCATTGAGGCACTTAAATCGGAGCGGGATATTAATAAAATCTTAATTGCGGAAGGTTCGCAGCGCGGTCAAATGCAGCAAATTACACAATTGGCAAAGGAAGCACATGTCATTGTCCAATATGTCCCCAAGAAAAAAATTGATCAAATCAGCGATCAAAATCATCAAGGTGTCTTAGCCTATGTGGCTGCCTATCAATATGCAGAATTAGATGATTTATTTACCGCAGCTGAAAAGAAAAATGAATCACCTTTCTTTTTATTGCTGGATGAAATCGAGGATCCGCATAACCTGGGATCGATTATGAGGACGGCAGACGCTGTCGGGGCACATGGCATTATTATTCCAAAGCGAAGGGCTGTCGGCCTAACAGCAACCGTTGCGAAGGCCTCAACAGGCGCGATTGAGTATATACCAGTTGTCCGTGTGACAAATATGGCGCGAACGATTGATGAATTAAAAGAACGGGGCGTATGGATCGCTGGAACAGATGCGAAAGGAAAGGAAGATTATCGGCAATTGGATGGTACGCTCCCACTTGGCTTAGTGATCGGTAGTGAGGGAAAAGGAATGGGACGATTAATTCGAGATAAATGTGATTTTCTGATTCAAATGCCGATGGTCGGAAAAGTGACCTCGTTAAATGCTTCAGTAGCGGCATCCTTACTCATGTATGAGGTTTATCGAAAACGGCACCCGCTTGCGAGGTAGCATATGGATATCCTGCTTGTCGACGGATATAACATTATTGGTGCCTGGCCGGAGCTAAGGGCGTTGAAAGAGCGAGATTTACCTGCTGCAAGGGATCGTTTGGTGGAAAGAATGGCAGAATATCAAGCCTTTTCCGGTTACCGCGTCATTGTTGTATTTGATGCCTATTATGTGCAAGGGATAGAGAAAAAATATAAAAATCATAAAGTAGAGGTCATCTTCACGAAGGAAAATGAAACAGCAGATGAGCGGATTGAAAAAATGGCCATCAGTTTAAGTAATCGAAGAACGCAAATCCATGTGGCTACCTCCGATTTTACGGAGCAATGGGCGATTTTTGGACAAGGCGCCTTACGCAAGTCCGCTCGTGAGCTGCTTCTAGAAATGTCAACGATTGAAAAAGGCATTGAAAAGAAAGTAAAAAAGATCCAAGAAAAGAAACCAGGTACTAAAATTCCGATTAGTGATGAAATGGCAGAAATTTTTGAAAAGTGGCGCAGAGGGCAGAAATAAGCATCGACTTCAATATATATGTACTGTATACTAGTAATATCTATGCATGTTCGGTGGAGGGGATCTACTTTGAGTACAGACTTCGGGACGAAGATCAACGAACACTTTATCGTAATGGAAGATGAAGAAATTGTTGATTTGGTGCACCAAGGTGATAGTGAAGCATTGGATTATTTAATCCATAAGTATCGTAATTTTGTGCGTGCAAAAGCAAGATCCTATTTTTTAATTGGGGCAGATAAAGAGGATATTGTCCAGGAGGGGATGATTGGCCTTTATAAGGCGATTCGTGACTTTCGTGAGGACAAGCTTACCTCCTTCAAGGCATTTGCTGAGCTATGCATCACTCGGCAAATTATCACAGCAATTAAGACGGCAACACGGCAAAAACATATTCCGCTAAATTCCTATGTGTCCTTGGACAAGCCTATTTACGACGAAGAATCAGACCGAACATTGATGGATGTGTTGTCTGGCACTAAAGTACTGGATCCGGAAGAATTAATCATCAATCAAGAAGAATTTGACCATATAGAAGTCAAAATGACTGAATTATTAAGTGACTTAGAACGGAAAGTATTAGCACTTTATTTAGATGGCCAATCCTATCAGGAGATTTCTGAGGAGCTTAATCGTCATGTGAAATCTATTGATAATGCCCTGCAGCGGGTGAAAAGAAAGCTTGAACGCTACTTGGAAATCCGGGAATTTTCATTCTAATTTTATTGCAGATTTTTGTCATAAGTATGAATCTGCTCACAGCAGATATTGACAATAATTAGGGGTCGTGTTACATTTTGAGGGAAAAAGGATAAGCGGTATTGCCCGATTTTTGAGGTGTTTCCTAGTTTATTCTTTAAAAAAACTGGTTGAAGGTGTCGAATTTGAGCAAAAAAGTCATCCTTGCCTGTGTAGATTGTGGCTCGCGGAATTATTCGACCACCAGCAAGCAAGAGCAGAGCGAACGATTGGAAATAAAGAAATTCTGTAAAACTTGCGCAACCCACACCCTGCACCGGGAAACAAAATAATGTTAATTGAGGCTAGCAAAAGCTACTTAAGATAGTTGGGGGTTACGAATAATGAAACGCTTAAAGAAGTTCTTCAGTGATATTGTCCGCGAAATGGGAAAGGTTAGCTGGCCAAAACGAAGCGAACTGACTCGTTCTACCATTACTGTTTTATCAACTGTTGTATTTTTTGGAGTATTCTTTGCGGTTCTCGATTTAGGAATTTCAAAATTGATTCGCTTAATTCTTGAATAAATAGTTATCATTCATGGTATAATGGTAATCAATAAAGGAAATTTCAGCTAAAAGCCCGTTTTGACGGGTTTTTTAATTTGGATTACAAAAGCGGAAGCGCCTTGCTCAGGGGCGACAGGCATAAGACGAGCAGGCGAGAAGGCTGCTCTTTAGCCTTCTTGACTGATTGGCTTATGACCCCGAGCCCCTAGGCGCTGGAGCTAGATGATTATCAAAGTTCAATAAAAAAGCAGTATATCGATAGTAGATAGGGAGGGACGGACATCTAGTCCTCTTATATGGAAAAGAATTGGTATGTAGTCCATACGTACTCAGGTTATGAAAATAAAGTTAAGGCGAATTTAGAAAAGCGGGTAGAATCAATGGGCATGGCAGATAAAATCTTCCGTGTTGTTGTACCAGAAGAAGAAGAAACAGAAATCAAAAACGGCAAGAAAAAGGTTGTAAAACGAAAGGTTTTCCCTGGTTATGTATTAGTGGAAATTGTCATGACAGATGATTCTTGGTATGTTGTGCGAAACACACCTGGTGTAACAGGATTTGTTGGCTCATCTGGTTCGGGTTCAAAGCCGACTCCATTGCTTCCGGAAGAAGTGACTCATTTACTAAAGCGCATGGGCGTAGAAGAAAAACGAGTGGATTTTGACTATGAAATTGGTGAAACGGTTCGCGTGAAAGAAGGCCCGTTTGCAAACTTTACCGGGTCTATTGAAGAGATGGACAAGGATAAATCTAAGCTTAAAGTTTTAGTCAATATGTTTGGCCGTGATACACCGGTAGAACTCGAATTTACACAAATTGAGAAATTATAATGTAAAAAAACTTGAAATCATTTTTAAATAATGTTACTATTTCATAGGTCAGTATGTCTCCAATTTGAGACTAGACTAATGTTTAAGTTCTTTATGATTAGTATATAAAGACAGATGCCTGAGTGGGAGGGTTCCTAAAGGATCCCAGTTACCACATCACGGACTTTAAGGAGGTGTGTCTCGTGGCTAAAAAAGTAATTAAAGTCGTTAAATTACAAATTCCTGCTGGTAAAGCAAACCCAGCGCCGCCAGTTGGTCCTGCATTAGGTCAAGCCGGTGTTAACATCATGGGATTCTGTAAAGAATTTAACGCTCGTACAGCAGATCAAGCTGGATTGATCATTCCTGTTGAAATCACGGTTTTTGAAGACCGTTCATTTACATTTATTACGAAAACTCCTCCTGCTGCCGTTCTTTTAAAAGTAGCAGCTGGAATTCAGTCTGGTTCTGGTGAACCTAACCGTAATAAAGTAGCAACAGTAAAGCGTGATACAGTACGCGAGATTGCGGAACAAAAAATGCCTGACCTAAACGCAGCAAGCGTTGAAGCAGCAATGCGCATGGTTGAAGGTACTGCACGCAGCATGGGTATCGTCATCGAAGACTAATCCATGTAACTGTTAGTGTTTAATGAGTGGGGTTGCGTTCTGCGCAACCTTTATTCGTGGGAGAATAATTCGCTAAAACCACATTCTAGGAGGAAATAAACATGGCTAAAAAAGGTAAAAAGTATTTAGAAGCTTCAAAGCTTGTAGATCGCTTAAAAGCATATCCAATTGCAGAAGCAATTGATCTTGCTAAGAAAACAAACTACACAAAATTTGATGCGACTCTTGAAGTAGCTTTCCGTTTAGGTGTTGACCCTAAGAAAGCTGACCAACAAATTCGTGGTGCAGTTGTACTTCCAAACGGAACTGGTAAAACTCAACGCGTTTTAGTATTCGCGAAGGGTGAGAAAGTGAAAGAAGCGGAAGCAGCTGGTGCTGATTATGTTGGAGATTCAGAATACATCAACAAAATCCAACAAGGTTGGTTTGATTTTGATGTAATCGTAGCAACTCCTGACATGATGGGTGAAGTTGGTAAGCTTGGTCGTGTATTAGGACCTAAAGGCTTAATGCCAAACCCTAAAACAGGCACTGTTACATTTGATGTAACAAGAGCAATCAATGAAATCAAAGCAGGTAAAGTTGAATACCGTGTAGATAAATCTGGTAATATTCATGTGCCAATCGGTAAAGCATCTTTCGAAAACGAAAAGCTTGTTGAAAATTTCAACACTATATTTGAAACAATGGTAAAAGTTAAACCTGCAGCTGCAAAAGGAACCTACATGAAGAACGTAACAGTTGCTTCAACAATGGGACCTGGTGTGAAGGTAGACCCTTCATCTGTTACAGTTAAGTAATATTTCCCAATTGACAAAACAAAATAGATTTACTATAATCAGTTTTGTTGTTTAAATAAAAAACATTTGTACTGTAGACAGCAGGTGCCATTAGGCTTAATGTCCTGCCGAGGTGTAGCGAATAGATTCAGCTGTGTAATCAGCTGTTGTATCCTGCCTCCATGTCTAGACCGATATGGAGGCATTTACATGCCTGGTATAAATGTAGAAAATCTACAGGAGGTGTAAAGATGAGCAGTGCAATCGAAGTAAAAAAACAGATCGTTGACGAAATCGCTGGTAAATTAAAGAATAGTGTATCAACTGTTGTTGTTGATTACCGTGGTCTTTCAGTTTCTGAAGTGACTGAACTACGTAAACAACTCCGCGAAGCAGGCGTTGAATTCAAAGTTTACAAGAACTCGATGACACGTCGTGCGGCTGAAGCAGCTGAACTTTCTGGCTTAAATGAAGCTTTAACAGGTCCGAACGCGATCGCGTTCAGTACTGAAGATGTAGTAGCACCAGCTAAAATCTTAAATGACTTTGCGAAAAAACACGAGGCACTTGAACTTAAAGCAGGTGTAATCGAAGGAAATGTCGCAACAGCAGAAGAGATTAAAGCTCTTGCAGATCTACCATCACGCGAAGGCTTGCTTTCTATGCTACTCAGCGTACTACAAGCTCCAATTCGCAATCTTGCTCTTGCTACAAAAGCTGTGGCAGATCAAAAAGAAGAACAAGGCGCGTAAGTTAATCTTATCGCTAAACTAATATGAACGAAAACTAAGGAGGAAACTTAATCATGACTAAAGAACAAATCATTGAAGCAGTTAAATCTATGACTGTTTTAGAACTTAACGATCTTGTAAAAGCAATCGAAGAAGAATTCGGCGTAACTGCTGCTGCTCCTGTAGCAATGGTAGGCGGAGCTGGTGCTGCTGCTGTTGAAGAGCAAACTGAATTTGATGTAATCCTAGCTAGCGCTGGCGATCAAAAAATCAAAGTTATCAAAGTTGTTCGTGAAATCACTGGTCTTGGACTTAAAGAAGCAAAAGACCTTGTTGACAACACTCCAAAAGCTGTTAAAGAAGGCGTTTCTAAAGAAGATGCTGAAGCAATCAAAGCTAAGCTTGATGAAGTTGGAGCTAACGTTGAAGTTAAGTAATTTTTCTATAGAAAAGCTCGCTGTATAAGCGGGCTTTTTTTGGCTTAAATTATTTTAATGGAAAGTCCTCAATTATCTTCAATTATTTTCTCCTCAGGAGGTGAGTCAGGTGACTGAACACTACTATTCTCGAACCCAGAAGGTTGAGAGCAATCCGAAATTTTGGGATTACACCTTGAGAAATCATCCTTTTCGCTTTAAAACCGATAACGGTGTTTTTTCAAAAGGAGAAGTAGATTTTGGCTCACGATTACTCATTGAGTCTTTTGTGATGCCGGAGGCTGAAGGATTTGTGCTTGATGTAGGCTGCGGCTACGGGCCGATTGGCTTATCGATTGCTAAAGACAACCCAGGGCGTACGGTTCACATGGTTGATGTAAATGAACGAGCAATCCAGTTAGCGAGTGAAAATGCATCCCTAAACCGGATTGAAAATGTTGAAATTTATGAAAGTGACCGGTTGTTATCTGTTAAGGGAAATAACTTCGCTGCTATTTTAACAAATCCACCGATTAGGGCGGGAAAAAAAACAGTTCATGATATTTTTGAACAAAGCTACGAACATCTTGTTTCAACGGGTGCTCTTTGGGTAGTTATTCAAAAGAAACAAGGAGCACCATCTACGCTAGAAAAATTGCAGTCACTATTTTCCGAGGTTGAGACTATTAACAAGTCAAAAGGCTATTTTATTATTAGAGCGATAAAATAGTTGACCTGAAATGTCATTTGTGGTAGCATTATAAAATGCCATCATAATAATTTCCGATTTATTCCTTTAAATACTTATTTTTTAAGTATAAAAATGGAATTTGAAGGAAATGATGACAAAATAATAGTCGAAATGTGAAAATGTGGTTTTTGAGTAAAAAACCCTTTTTCTTTTTGTCTAATAGGCTGAACCTAAAAGTTCTCCTGATAGACGTAAATAGATTTATTAAATAACGCTTGATTTGAGGGGTGAATCAGTTGACAGGTCAACTAGTTCAGTATGGACGACACCGCCAACGAAGAAGTTACGCACGAATCAGTGAAGTTTTAGAATTACCAAATCTTATTGAAATCCAAACCTCTTCATATCAATGGTTTCTGGATGAGGGATTGCGTGAAATGTTCCAGGATATTTCACCGATTGAAGACTTTACTGGTAACCTATCACTAGAATTTATTGATTACAGTCTTGGCGATCCAAAATATTCTGTTGAAGAATCAAAAGAACGGGACGTTACATATTCTGCTCCATTACGTGTAAAAGTGCGTCTTGTAAACAAAGAAACAGGCGAAGTAAAAGATCAAGATGTGTTCATGGGTGATTTTCCGCTTATGACGGAAACAGGTACGTTTGTCATCAATGGGGCAGAACGTGTCATTGTTTCCCAATTAGTGCGATCACCGAGCGTTTACTTCAGTGGAAAACTTGATAAAAATGGCAAGAAGGGCTTTACTGCGACTGTCATTCCGAACCGCGGCGCTTGGCTTGAATATGAAACAGATGCCAAGGATGTCGTATATGTGAGAATAGATCGTACTCGGAAACTGCCCGTTACGGTTCTTTTGCGTTCGCTTGGGTTCGGTTCCGATCAAGAAATCATTGATTTGATTGGGGATAACGAGTATATCCGTAATACGCTTGAGAAGGACAACACGGAAGGGGTTGACAAAGCGCTTTTAGAAATTTATGAGCGACTTCGTCCGGGTGAACCACCAACCGTTGATAATGCAAAGAGCTTATTAGTATCTCGTTTCTTCGACCCTAAACGCTATGATTTAGCAAATGTAGGCCGCTATAAAATTAATAAAAAGCTTCATATTAAGAATCGCTTATTTAACCAGCGCTTAGCGGAGTCACTGGCTGACCCGGAAACAGGTGAAATTATTGCTGAAAAAGGAACACTTCTAGATAGAAGAAACCTCGACAGAATTTTGCCGGCTCTTGAAAAGAATATCAATTTCAAAAGCTTTAATCCTGTTGGCGGTGTAGTGTCGGATGATGTAATCCTTCAAACTATTAAAATCTACGCTCCTGGCGATGAAAATGAAAAAGTCATTAATGTATTGGGTAATGCATATGTGGCAGAACCGATAAAAAATATCACTTCAGCTGATATCATTGCATCGATTAGCTACTTCTTCAATTTATTACATGGAGTAGGCGATACCGATGATATCGACCACTTAGGTAACAGACGTCTTCGTTCTGTAGGTGAACTGCTGCAGAATCAATTCCGTATCGGGCTGTCCCGGATGGAACGTGTGGTTCGTGAAAGAATGTCGATTCAAGACACAGCAACGATTACACCACAGCAATTGATTAATATTCGTCCAGTAATTGCTTCAATCAAAGAATTCTTTGGAAGCTCTCAATTATCACAATTCATGGACCAAACCAACCCGCTTGCTGAATTAACTCACAAGCGCCGTCTTTCTGCACTAGGACCTGGTGGCTTAACACGTGAACGCGCCGGGATGGAAGTGCGTGACGTTCACTATTCTCACTATGGCCGTATGTGTCCGATTGAAACACCGGAAGGTCCAAACATTGGATTAATTAACTCGTTATCATCGTATGCAAAGGTAAACCGATTTGGCTTTATTGAAACACCATACCGCCGAGTAGATCCGGATACCGGTAAAGTAACCAGCCGAATTGATTACTTAACAGCTGACGAAGAAGATAACTATGTGGTAGCGCAGGCGAATTCTCGTCTGGGTGACGATGGTACCTTCTTGGATGATGAAGTTGTTGCTCGTTTCCGTGGTGAAAACACGGTTGTAAACCGTGACCGGATTGACTACATGGATGTATCGCCGAAGCAGGTTGTTTCTGCAGCGACAGCATGTATCCCATTCCTTGAAAACGATGACTCTAACCGTGCCTTGATGGGTGCGAACATGCAGCGACAAGCCGTTCCGCTTATGCAGCCAGAATCTCCTCGAGTTGGTACAGGAATGGAATACGTATCAGGTAAAGACTCCGGTGCAGCAGTTATTTGTAAGCATGAAGGTATTGTCGAGCATGTAGAGGCTCGTGAAGTATGGGTTCGAGAAACAAAAGAGGTAGATGGCCAAGAAGTAAAAGGCGACCTTAAAAAATACCGACTACTAAAATTTATTCGTTCCAACCAAGGTACTTGCTATAACCAACGTCCAATCGTGGCTGTCGGCAACCGCGTGAAAAAAGGAGAAATCCTTGCTGACGGACCATCAATGGAGTTAGGTGAACTTGCCCTAGGAAGAAACGTACTTGTAGCGTTTATGACATGGGATGGCTATAACTATGAGGATGCCATCATTATGAGCGAACGTCTTGTTAAAGACGATGTTTATACGTCAATTCATATTGAGGAATACGAATCAGAATCTCGTGATACAAAGCTTGGACCGGAAGAAATCACCCGCGATATTCCAAACGTTGGGGAAGATGCCCTTCGTAATTTGGATGAGCGCGGTATTATTCGCACTGGTGCAGAAGTAAAAGACGGTGACCTTCTCGTTGGTAAAGTAACGCCTAAGGGTGTAACAGAATTAACGGCGGAAGAACGTCTCTTACATGCTATTTTTGGTGAAAAAGCTCGTGAAGTCCGTGATACATCACTTAGAGTTCCGCACGGCGGCGGTGGTATTGTTCATGATGTCAAAGTCTTTAATCGTGAAGATGGCGACGAACTGCCACCAGGTGTAAACCAGCTTGTTCGTGTCTACATTGTTCAAAAACGGAAAATCCATCAAGGGGATAAAATGGCAGGACGCCACGGTAACAAAGGGGTTATCTCCCGAATTTTACCTGAAGAAGATATGCCATATTTACCAGACGGCACTCCTGTTGATATCATGTTAAATCCGTTAGGGGTTCCATCACGGATGAATATCGGTCAGGTGTTAGAACTTCATCTTGGTATGGCTGCCCGCTACCTTGGTATTCACGTGGCATCTCCGGTATTTGACGGAGCCACTGAGGAAGATGTTTGGGAAACAATTGAAGAAGCCGGCATGGCGCGTGATGCGAAAACGGTCCTTTATGACGGACGTTCCGGAGAACCATTTGATAACCGTGTCTCTGTTGGTGTCATGTACATGATTAAACTTGCTCACATGGTTGATGATAAATTGCATGCCCGTTCAACTGGACCTTATTCACTTGTTACGCAGCAGCCACTTGGCGGTAAAGCTCAATTTGGCGGACAGCGTTTTGGTGAGATGGAGGTTTGGGCGCTTGAGGCATACGGTGCGGCATATACGCTTCAAGAAATTCTTACTGTTAAATCAGATGACGTTGTAGGGCGAGTGAAAACATATGAAGCCATCGTTAAAGGTGAAAATGTTCCAGAGCCAGGCGTCCCTGAGTCATTCAAGGTATTAATTAAAGAACTTCAAAGCCTTGGTTTGGATGTAAAAATTCTATCCGGTGATGAAGAGGAAATTGAAATGCGCGATACGGAAGACGATGACGACTTACAGCAAGTCGACACATTAAATATTGCTCCTGAGTCACAAAACCTTGAATCTGAAAAGGTCGGTTCAAAAGAGTAATTATTCATCCTTTCCCAAGCGTACGCAGGGCCGTGCGCTTGGGGATTATGGAACGCAATAAGGGTAAAACCTGGAGATCAAAAGGGAGGTAGGCCCCTTGCTGGACGTTAATAATTTTGAGTATATGAAAATTGGTCTTGCTTCACCGGATAAAATCCGTTCATGGTCGTTCGGAGAAGTGAAAAAGCCAGAAACCATTAACTATCGTACATTAAAGCCTGAAAAAGACGGCTTATTCTGTGAACGAATTTTCGGTCCGACGAAGGATTGGGAATGTCATTGTGGAAAGTACAAGCGCGTCCGTTATAAAGGTGTTGTTTGTGACCGCTGTGGTGTTGAAGTAACACGTGCAAAGGTTCGCCGTGAACGTATGGGTCATATCGAACTAGCTGCACCTGTTTCACATATTTGGTATTTTAAAGGGATTCCAAGCCGAATGGGTCTTGTATTAGACATGTCCCCGCGTGCATTGGAGGAAGTGATTTATTTTGCTTCCTATGTTGTTACAGAGTCAGGTGATACTGCTCTAGATAGGAAACAGCTTTTATCCGAGAAAGAATATCGTGCCTATCGTGAAAAGTACGGGAATAAATTCCAAGCTGCCATGGGTGCTGAAGCGATTAAAAAGCTTCTTTCCGATATTGATTTAAATAAAGAAGTCGACGGTTTAAAAGAGGAATTAAAAACGGCTCAAGGTCAGCGCCGTACGCGTGCGATTAAACGTCTTGAAGTGCTGGAAGCATTCCGTAATTCAGGAAATGAGCCATCATGGATGATTCTTGATGTGCTGCCGGTTATTCCTCCAGAACTTCGTCCAATGGTTCAATTGGATGGAGGACGATTTGCGACATCAGATTTAAATGACCTATATCGCCGTGTGATCAACCGTAACAACCGCTTAAAGCGTTTGTTAGACCTTGGCGCACCAAGCATTATCGTACAGAACGAAAAGCGGATGCTTCAGGAAGCGGTAGATGCCTTGATTGATAATGGCCGCCGCGGTCGCCCGGTTACGGGTCCTGGTAACCGTCCGTTGAAATCACTTTCACATATGTTAAAAGGAAAACAAGGTCGTTTCCGTCAGAACTTACTAGGTAAACGGGTTGACTATTCCGGCCGTTCCGTTATCGTTGTAGGTCCGAATTTAAAAATGTACCAATGTGGTCTTCCAAAAGAAATGGCGTTGGAATTATTCAAGCCGTTTGTGATGAAAGAGCTTGTTGAAAAAGGATTAGCTCACAACATTAAATCAGCAAAACGTAAAATTGAACGGGTATCTCCAGATGTATGGGACGTGCTTGAAGATGTAATCAGAGAGCATCCGGTTCTATTAAACCGTGCCCCTACATTGCATAGATTAGGAATTCAGGCATTTGAACCAACACTTGTTGAAGGCCGGGCAATCCGCCTCCATCCTCTTGTATGTACGGCATATAACGCGGACTTCGATGGTGACCAAATGGCTGTTCACGTGCCACTTTCATCAGAAGCACAGGCGGAAGCTCGTCTCTTGATGCTTGCAGCTCAAAACATCTTGAACCCTAAAGATGGGAAGCCGGTTGTTACTCCTTCTCAGGATATGGTATTAGGTAACTATTACTTGACCTTAGAGCGTGAAGGTACTGTCGGTGAGGGGATGATTTTTAAAGATACAAGCGAAGCCATCCTTGCCTATCAAAATGGATATGTCCATTATCATACACGTGTCGCTGTCCATGCCGGTTCACTAGGAAATGAAACTTTTACCGAAGAACAAAATAATAAGCTATTAATCACAACTGTTGGTAAGCTTATTTTTAACGAAATTCTTCCGAAGTCATTCCCATATATCAATGAACCGACAAGACATAATTTAGAAGTCGAGACACCTGAGAAGTATTTTGTTGAAAAAGGCGAGGACATCAAGGCGAAGATTAAAGAAATGCCATTGATCGATCCGTTTAAAAAGAAAATCCTTGGAAATATCATTGCGGAAGTATTCAAACGTTTCAAAATTACCGAAACGTCTAAAATGCTTGACCGGATGAAGGACTTAGGATTTAAACATTCTACTAAGGCAGGTATTACCGTTGGTGTAGCTGATATCGTCGTATTGGGAGAAAAGCAGCAAATTCTCCATGATGCCCAAGGTAAAGTAGATAACGTAATGAAGCAATTCAGACGTGGTTTAATTACGGAAGACGAGCGATACGATCGCGTTATTGCCATCTGGAGTGCGGCAAAAGACACCATTCAAGGGAAACTGATGAAATCCTTGAATAAAACGAATCCAATCTTTATGATGAGTGATTCCGGTGCCCGTGGTAACGCCTCTAACTTTACGCAGCTTGCGGGTATGCGTGGTTTGATGGCCAACCCGGCTGGACGGATTATCGAATTACCGATCAAATCAAGTTTCCGTGAAGGATTAACAGTGTTAGAGTACTTTATCTCAACACACGGTGCTCGTAAAGGTCTTGCCGATACCGCACTTAAAACAGCTGACTCTGGATACTTGACCCGCCGTCTTGTAGATGTGGCTCAGGATGTCATTGTTCGTGAAGACGATTGTGGTACCGATAGAGGATTTATCATCAGTGCCTTAAAAGACGGTACAGAAATCATCGAAGGATTAGATGAACGCTTAATTGGCCGTTATGCACGTAAAGCTATCAAGCATCCTGAAACAAAAGAAGTACTCGTTCCTGAAAACGGACTGATTACTGAAGATTTAGCCGAAGTGATTGTCGGAGCAGGAATTGAAGAAGTAAAAATTCGCTCTGCATTTACATGTAATACTCGTCATGGCGTATGTAAGAAGTGTTATGGACGCAACTTGGCAACCGGTCAAGAGGTTGAAGTCGGCGAAGCAGTTGGTATTATTGCTGCCCAATCAATCGGTGAGCCAGGAACGCAGTTAACCATGCGTACGTTCCATACAGGCGGGGTTGCTGGAGACGATATTACTCAAGGTTTACCGCGTATCCAAGAGATTTTTGAAGCACGTAACCCTAAAGGTCAAGCTGTTATTACTGAAATTGAGGGTGTCGTTGTTGGCATTAACGAAGGAAAAGACCGCCAGCATGAAATCGTGGTTCAGGGCGAGGTTGAATCTCGTACCTACAATGCACCATATACAGCACGCGTGAAAGTGGCAGTTAATGACCATGTTGAACGCGGTCAAGAACTAACAGAAGGTTCGATTGATCCGAAGGAATTAATTAAAGTAAAAGACGTGACATCTGTTCAAGAGTACCTATTGCGTGAAGTACAAAAAGTTTACCGCATGCAAGGGGTAGAAATTGGCGATAAACACGTCGAAGTAATGGTTCGTCAAATGCTCCGTAAAATTCGGGTAAGCGATGCAGGTGAAACGGATGTGCTTCCAGGTACACTCCTTGATATTCACCAGTTTACCGATGCAAACGAAAAAGCATTGCTTGCTGGTAAATTACCGGCAACAGGACGTCCAGTATTACTTGGTATTACAAAAGCGTCACTTGAAACTGATTCATTCTTGTCTGCAGCATCATTCCAGGAAACAACGAGAGTTCTTACTGATGCGGCGATCAAAGGCAAGCGCGATGAATTACTCGGCTTGAAGGAAAATGTTATCATTGGTAAACTCGTTCCAGCTGGGACAGGAATGCAGCGCTACCGTAAAGCGGAGCCAGTCCTTCGTGATACAACTTCAGAAGAAACAGTGGCAATTGACTAAGTGAATTTCGCGGTACCTGCGATCAAAAGCAGGTACCGTATTTTAAGAGAATATACTTTGTTTGTATAAAAAAGTAAAAACATCGGTTGACATCTTTTTATTAAGATGTTACTATATCAAAGGTGCTCCTATTCACCTGATACTTTGGAGGATATGAACGATGTCTTATGAAAAAGTATTACAGGCACAGAAAGTCGTTATAGGAACAAAACAAACGGTTAAAGCACTTAAGGATGGTCAAGTACAAGAATTAGTCGTAGCAAATGATGCTGAACCAAAGGTTACAGCAAAAGTTGTTGCAGAGGCTAACTTGTTCGATGTTCCGGTTCTATATGTTGATTCGATGAAAAAGCTCGGCAAAGCATGTGGGATTGAAGTGGGTGCAGCAGCCGTTGCAATTATCCGTTAAAAACTGTTTTTGTAGATAGAGAAGTCTGCAAGAACTTTGTTTTTTGCAAAAAAATGAACCACCTGGATGTGTGGACTTACAAATAATGAAGGGAGGAAACAAAAATGCCTACTATTAACCAACTAGTGCGCAAGCCACGTCAATCAGTGACAGAGAAGTCAAAATCTCCTGCGCTAAATAAAGGTTATAACAGCTTTAAAAAATCACAAACAAATGTATCTTCACCACAAAAACGCGGAGTATGTACTCGTGTTGGTACAATGACTCCAAAGAAACCGAACTCAGCGTTACGTAAATATGCTCGTGTACGTTTGACAAACGGTATTGAGGTGACTGCATACATTCCTGGTATTGGCCATAACCTTCAAGAGCACAGTGTTGTTCTTATTCGTGGAGGACGTGTAAAGGACTTACCGGGGGTACGTTATCACATCGTACGTGGAGCACTTGATACGGCTGGTGTAAACAACCGTATGCAAAGTCGTTCTAAATATGGTACTAAGAGACCAAAAGCAGCGAAAAAATAATTATTCTAAATAGAAGCTTCTTTGAAAGGAGGAAAATACATGCCACGTAAAGGTCCTGTAGCAAAAAGAGACGTTTTACCAGATCCGCTTTACAATTCAAAATTAGTTACTCGTCTAATCAACAAAATGATGGTTGACGGTAAAAGAGGTAAATCTCAAGAAATTCTTTACTCAGCGTTTAACACTATTCGTGAACGTTCTGGCAAAGAGCCAATGGAAGTATTTGATGCAGCAATGAAAAACATCATGCCAGTACTAGAAGTTAGAGCTCGCCGTGTAGGTGGTGCTAACTATCAAGTTCCAGTTGAGGTGCGCCCTGATCGCCGTACAACTCTTGGTCTTCGTTGGTTGGTGAATTATTCACGTAATCGCGGTGAAAAAACGATGGAAGAGCGATTAGCTAACGAAATTATGGATGCAGCTAACAACACTGGTGCAGCTGTCAAGAAACGTGAAGATACACACAAAATGGCAGAAGCAAACAAAGCGTTTGCTCACTATCGTTGGTAATTTAACCTTCAATATAAAAACACTTTCATACTAGGAAGGAGAAAGACCCAATGGCAAGAGAGTTCTCCTTAGAAAACACTCGTAATATCGGTATCATGGCACACATTGATGCTGGTAAAACGACGACCACTGAGCGTGTCCTTTATTACACTGGTAAGATTCATAAAATCGGTGAAACACACGAAGGTGCATCTCAGATGGACTGGATGGAGCAGGAACAAGAACGCGGAATCACAATCACTTCCGCAGCAACAACTGCAGCATGGAAAAATCACCGCGTAAACATCATCGACACACCAGGACACGTAGACTTCACAGTTGAAGTTGAACGTTCCCTACGTGTTCTTGATGGTGCGGTAGCCGTACTAGATGCACAATCAGGTGTTGAGCCACAAACTGAAACAGTTTGGCGTCAAGCAACAACTTACGGAGTACCACGTGTTGTATTCGTAAACAAGATGGACAAAATTGGAGCTGACTTCCTATATTCTGTAGGAACAATCCATGATCGCTTGCAAGCGAATGCACACCCAATTCAGTTACCAATCGGTGCTGAAGATCAATTTTCAGGAATCATTGACCTCGTGGAAATGAATGCCGTATTTTACGGCAACGATTTAGGTACTGATATTGAAGTGGGTGAAATTCCGGAGGAACACCGTGAACTTGCTGAAGAGTACCGTGAAAAATTAGTAGAAGCAGTTGCGGAATTAGATGAAGAATTAATGGAGAAATACCTTAGTGGTGAAGAAATTACGAAGGAAGAGCTTAAAGCTGGAATTCGTAAAGGTACTGTTAATGTTGAATTCTACCCTGTTATCTGTGGATCGGCTTTCAAAAACAAAGGTGTTCAATTAATGTTGGACGCTGTCATCGATTATCTTCCATCCCCATTAGATGTACCTGCAATTAAAGGTCATGATGTGGATGATGAAGAAGTAATTGTTGAACGTCATTCAGATGATGAAGAGCCATTCTCAGCTCTTGCGTTCAAAGTTATGACAGATCCTTATGTTGGTAAATTAACGTTCTTCCGCGTTTACTCTGGTACTTTAGAGTCTGGATCATATGTCCAAAACTCAACTAAAGGCAAGCGTGAACGTATCGGACGTATCCTGCAAATGCATGCAAACAGCCGTCAAGAAATCTCAAAGGTTTTTGCTGGTGACATTGCTGCAGCTGTAGGTCTGAAAGATACAACTACTGGTGACACACTATGTGATGACAAAAACCTTGTCATCCTTGAGTCAATGCAATTCCCTGAGCCAGTAATTGAACTTTCAGTTGAACCAAAATCAAAAGCAGACCAAGACAAAATGACGACTGCATTACAAAAACTTCAAGAAGAAGATCCGACATTCCGCGCACACACTGACCAGGAAACTGGACAAGTAATTATTGCCGGAATGGGTGAACTTCACCTTGATATCATTGTTGATCGTATGCGTCGTGAATTTAAGGTTGAAGCTAACGTAGGTGCTCCACAGGTTGCATACCGTGAGACTTTCAAAGGTTCAGCGCAAGTTGAAGGTAAGTTTGCACGTCAATCTGGTGGACGCGGACAATACGGACACGTTTGGATCGAATTTTCACCAAATGAAGCTGGTAAAGGCTTCGAATTCGAAAACGGTATTGTCGGTGGTGTAGTTCCTCGTGAATACATCCCTGCTGTTCAAGCTGGACTAGAAGATTCATTAGGTCGCGGTGTTCTTGCTGGCTATCCATTAGTGGATATTAAAGCAAGATTGTTCGACGGATCTTACCATGATGTTGACTCCTCTGAAATGGCGTTTAAGATTGCTGCTTCTATGGCTCTTAAAAATGCTGCTACAAAATGTCAACCATGTATCCTTGAACCTGTCATGAGGGTAGAGGTTGTAATCCCAGAAGAATATCTTGGTGATATCATGGGACAAATCACTGCACGCCGTGGCCGCGTTGAAGGAATGGATGCTCGTGGTAATGCTCAAGTAGTTCGTTCAATGGTTCCACTATCAGAAATGTTTGGTTATGCAACAGCACTTCGTTCAAGCACACAAGGCCGTGGAGTATTCTCCATGCACTTTGATCACTATGAAGAAGTACCAAAATCAATTTCTGAAGAAATCATCAAAAAAAATAAAGGTGAATAATTGATTTTCACCAATCTTTAAAGTATAACTACTAATGTAAGTATAGAAACTGTGAAATATGGACAACCATTATCACAGTTTCTATAAAATATACTTAAACTTTTATAATCCAAAGGAGGATTTTCCAAATGGCAAAAGCTAAATTCGACCGTTCAAAGCCACACGTTAACATTGGTACAATCGGACACGTTGACCATGGTAAAACTACTTTAACAGCTGCAATCACTTCTGTTCTTGCTAAAACAGGTAAAGCAGAAGCTCGCGGATACGATCAAATCGACGGAGCTCCAGAAGAAAAAGAGCGTGGTATCACAATCTCTACTTCACACGTTGAGTATGAAACAGATGCACGTCACTACGCACACGTAGACTGCCCAGGACACGCTGACTATGTTAAAAACATGATCACTGGTGCTGCACAAATGGACGGCGGTATCTTAGTAGTATCTGCAACTGATGGCCCAATGCCACAAACTCGTGAGCATATCCTTCTTTCTCGTCAAGTAGGTGTTCCATACCTAGTTGTTTTCATGAACAAGTGTGATATGGTTGACGACGAAGAACTTCTTGAATTAGTAGAAATGGAAATTCGTGATCTATTAACTGAATACGATTTCCCTGGCGATGACACTCCAGTTATCAAAGGTTCTGCTCTTAAAGCATTAGAAGGCGAAGCTGCTTGGGAAGAGAAAGTTCTTGAGCTTATGACTGCTGTTGACGAATTCATCCCAACTCCAACTCGTGACACTGACAAGCCTTTCATGATGCCAGTTGAGGATGTATTCTCAATTACTGGTCGTGGAACAGTTGCTACAGGACGTGTTGAGCGTGGTGTAGTTAAAGTTGGTGACGTAGTTGAAATCGTTGGTTTCACTGAAGAGCCAAAATCTACTACTGTAACAGGTGTAGAAATGTTCCGTAAGCTTCTTGACTTTGCTGAAGCTGGTGACAACATTGGTGCCCTTCTTCGTGGTGTAGCTCGTGAAGAAATCGAGCGTGGACAAGTTTTGGCTAAGCCAAAATCCATCACTCCACACACAAAGTTCAAAGCACAAGTTTACGTTTTATCTAAAGAAGAAGGCGGACGTCATACTCCATTCTTCTCAAACTATCGCCCACAATTCTATTTCCGTACTTCTGATATTACTGGTATTTGTAATCTTCCAGAAGGCGTAGAAATGGTTATGCCTGGCGATCACATTGAAATGACTGTTGAACTAATCGCTCCAGTTGCTATCGAAGAAGGAACTAAGTTCTCTATTCGTGAAGGCGGACGTACAGTTGGTTCAGGTTCAATCACAACAATCCAAGAGTAATTAATATAGAAAAAGCAGGTGGGTGACGATCCACCTGCTTTTTTTATTGCCTAAGCTGTTTTCGTAAACTCTGTTTTTATTTATCAAAAATCAATGTTGTTGATTTCCCCTCTAGGATGCTCACCTCTACCCGCTCCCCCTAAGAGTCTTGTATTTTCCGCTCCAATCAACCACTTATCAATAGTTTGTTTTCACAAAGCCTATTACAATAGAGATAATCTTTTAGAAAAACCTTTTTTAAAGATTAGTCCTTCATAGTGTTGATGAAGGACTAAACTCGGCAATATTTAAAAGATTAGTCCTTCATAGCGTCGATGAAGGACAAATCCCGGCAATATTTAAAAGATTAGTCCTTCATAGCGTTGATGAAGGACAAAACTCGGTGATATTTAAAAGATTAGTCCTTCATAGCCCTGATGAAGGACTAATCAGGTGATGTTTAAAGGCTGTTTTCGTAAACCTTGTTTCTAATGAACTAGATTGTTTGATCTTCGCTCAAGGAAGGTCACTTGTCCCGCTGCTCCCGCAGGTGCCTGCACCTTCCGCTCCATCAACCGCAATCAATAGTTTGATTTCGCAAAGCCAATAACAAAAACAATAATCTTTTAGAAATAAGCCATTGCATAATAACGGGTTTCTTCTATATATATAATTGTGCTGACTCTGTGAAACATTCTGCTATTCTAATTAGGAGATTTCTGGAGATTTGATTTAAGTGTTGTAAACATGAACTTCAGCCTTTATAATAGTAAAAGTGTTCAGCACAGAAACGTAAAAAAATAATCGTAATAAATGTTGCGTTTGATTTATGTTTTATGTATAATAGACAATGTTGGTCTTTGACTGCGATGATGTGGAAGGTTGCTGACACACCCGGCCGCTTTGCCATGGCGAGTGTGTGGGAAATTTCCACTGAGAATGTCTATTTTGAAAATAGGCGAATAAAGGAGGGAAAATAATGGCAAAACAAAAAATTCGTATCCGTTTAAAAGCATATGATCACAGAATCCTTGATCAATCTGCAGAAAAAATCGTTGAAACAGCAAAACGTTCAGGTGCGGCTGTGTCTGGTCCAATTCCACTACCAACTGAAAAATCTGTATATACGATTCTTCGTGCGGTTCATAAGTACAAAGATTCTCGTGAGCAATTCGAAATGCGGACACATAAGCGTCTAATCGACATCGTTAACCCAACTCCACAAACAGTTGATGCGTTAATGCGTTTAGATTTACCATCAGGTGTTGATATCGAAATCAAACTATAATCAAGATAAATAAAACAATATTCAGGAGGTGTGACTTACATGACCAAAGGAATCTTAGGAAGAAAGATTGGTATGACTCAAGTATTTGCAGAAAACGGCAACTTAATCCCTGTAACAGTAGTTGAAGTAGCTCCAAACGTAGTTCTTCAAAAGAAATCAGTTGATAGCGACGGATATGTTTCTGTTCAAGTTGGTTTTGAAGACAAACGTGAAAAGTTATCTAACAAACCTGAAAAAGGCCACGTTGCAAAAGCAAATACTGCTCCTAAGCGCTTCATTCGCGAATTCCGCGGAGACGACTTAGCAGCATATGAAGTTGGTCAAGAAGTCAAAGTTGATATTTTCGCTGCAGGCGATATCGTAGATGTAACAGGAATCTCAAAGGGTAAAGGTTTCCAAGGTGTAATTAAACGCCACGGACAATCTCGCGGTCCAATGGCTCACGGTTCACGTTATCATCGTCGCCCTGGTTCAATGGGACCTGTTGCTCCAAACCGTGTATTCAAAGGTAAATTATTACCAGGACGCATGGGTGGAGATCAAGTTACAGTTCAAAACCTTGAAATCGTTAAGGTTGACACAGAACGCAACTTGCTTTTAATCAAAGGTAACGTACCAGGTGCTAGAAAAGCATTACTAAAAATTAAAGGTGCGGTTAAAGCATAATTACCTTTTAAGAAAGGAGGAACAAAGGAATGCCTAAAGTAGCATTATTAAACCAAAACGGTTCACAAGTTGGTGAAATCGAACTTAATGAAGCAGTTTTTGGTATTGAGCCTAATCAACACGTATTATTCGAAGCGATTGTGATGCAAAGAGCTTCTTTACGTCAAGGAACTCATAAAACAAAAATTCGTTCTGAAGTACGCGGCGGTGGTCGTAAACCATGGCGTCAAAAAGGAACTGGCCGTGCACGTCAAGGGTCAATTCGTTCTCCACAATGGCGCGGAGGTGGTACTGTTTTCGGTCCTACACCACGCAGTTACAGCTACAAATTACCGAAAAAAGTTCGCCGTTTAGCGATTAAATCGGCTTTGTCTTCTAAAGTATTAGAAGAAAACATTTTGGTATTAGAAAGCCTAGCTTTCGAAGCTCCAAAAACAAAAGAATTCAAATCAGTTTTAGGTGGCCTTTCTGTCGAGAAGAAAGCACTTATTGTTACTGCTGATCTAGATGAAAACGTAGCATTATCTGCACGTAACATCCCTGGAGTAACAGTTGTAACAGCTGATGGAATCAACGTATTAGACGTTGTCAATCATGATCAATTAATCATGACTAAAGCAGCGGTTGAAAAAGTAGAGGAGGTGCTTGCATAATGGATGCACGCGATATCATTAAGCGCCCCGTTATCACTGAGCGTTCTACTGACCTAATGGCTGAAAAGAAATATACGTTTGAAGTTGATGTTAGAGCCAACAAAACTCAAGTCAAAGATGCTGTTACAGAAATCTTCGGCGTTGAAGTTGACAAGGTAAACATCATGAACTATAAAGGTAAATTCAAACGCATGGGTAAATTCGGCGGATACACTAACAAACGTCGTAAAGCAATTGTAAAATTAACTGCTGACAGCAAAGAAATTGAATTCTTTGAAGCATAAGAACCTAACAAGAAGAGGAGGGAAATAAAATGGCGATTAAAAAGTACAAACCTACCTCCAATGGTCGTCGTGGAATGACTACTTCTGATTTCGCTGAAATCACAACTAGCACTCCAGAAAAGTCTCTTTTAGCTCCTTTAACGAGAAAAGGCGGCCGTAATAACCAAGGTAAGTTAACTGTTCGTCATCAAGGTGGCGGCCATAAGCGTCAATATCGTTTAATTGACTTTAAACGTAACAAAGATGGCATTCCAGGACGCGTTGCTACTATCGAATACGATCCAAATCGTTCCGCAAATATTGCGTTGATTAATTATGTTGATGGAGAAAAGCGTTATATCTTAGCTCCTAAAAACTTAGAAGTTGGTATGCAGGTAATGTCAGGTCCAGAGGCTGACATTAAAGTGGGTAATGCACTTCCACTTGCTAACATCCCTGTTGGTACTGTTGTACACAACATCGAATTAAAACCAGGAAAAGGCGGCCAGTTAGTTCGTTCTGCTGGAACAAGCGCACAAGTACTTGGTAAAGAAGGAAAATACGTATTAGTACGTTTAACTTCCGGTGAAGTTCGTATGATTCTTGCTGAATGCCGTGCATCTATCGGTCAAGTAGGAAACGAACAACACGAACTTATTAAAATTGGTAAAGCAGGTCGTTCTCGCTGGTTAGGCAAACGCCCAACTGTTCGTGGATCTGTTATGAACCCTAACGATCACCCACACGGTGGTGGTGAAGGACGTTCACCAATCGGACGTAAATCACCAATGTCTCCATGGGGTAAACCAACTCTTGGATTCAAAACTCGTAAGAAGAAAAACAAATCAGATAAGTTTATTGTACGTCGTCGTAAAAAATAACGGGGCTTTCCTACGGTTCACAGATAGAACCGTAGAACAGTCACGAAGGGAGGTTCCTTCATGGGTCGCAGCTTAAAAAAAGGACCATTTGTTGATGATCATTTAATGGTTAAGGTTGAAAAGTTAAATGAAACCGAGGGTAAACAAGTTATTAAAACTTGGTCCCGCCGTTCTACGATTTTCCCACAATTTATCGGTCATACAATTGCTGTTTATGATGGTCGCAAACATGTGCCTGTATATTGTACTGAAGACATGGTAGGACACAAACTTGGAGAATTCGCTCCAACACGTGCTTACAAAGGGCATGGCAATGATGACAAGAAAACAAGACGTTAAGAGAGGAGGGCATCCAAATGCAAGCTAAAGCTGTTGCAAGAACAGTTCGTATTGCTCCTCGTAAAGCACGTTTAGTCGTTGATTTAATCCGAGGAAAGCAAGTTGGTGAAGCTGTGGCGATTTTAAATCTCACACCTAAGGCTGCTTCTCCAATCGTTGAAAAAGTATTAAAGTCAGCTATGGCAAATGCTGAACACAACTATGAAATGGACGTTAATAATCTAGTTGTTGAACAAGCATTCGTTGACGAAGGACCAACGTTGAAACGTTTCCGTCCGCGCGCTATGGGCCGTGCAAGCCAAATTAACAAACGCACAAGCCACATTACAATCGTTTTAACAGAAAAGAAGGAGGGATAAGCTGTGGGTCAAAAAGTAAATCCAGTCGGTTTGCGTATCGGAATCATCCGTGATTGGGAATCTAAATGGTACGCAGGTAAAGACTTCGCTACTCTTTTACACGAAGACCTTAAAGTTCGTGAGTATATCACGAAACGTTTAAAAGATGCTTCTGTTTCTAAAGTAGAAATCGAACGTGCTGCTAACCGTGTGAACGTTACAGTCCATACAGCTAAGCCTGGTATGGTAATCGGTAAAGGCGGTACGGAAGTGGAAGCACTTCGTAAAGCATTAAACCAATTAACTGGCAAACGAGTTCACATCAACATTCTTGAAATCAAGAGAGCTGATCTTGATGCGAAACTAGTTGCTGAAAATATTGCTCGTCAATTAGAAAACCGTGTATCTTTCCGTCGTGCACAAAAGCAAGCTATTCAACGTGCAATGCGCGCTGGTGCGAAAGGTATCAAAACACAAGTATCTGGTCGTCTTGGCGGAGCGGATATTGCTCGTGCTGAACATTATAGCGAAGGAACTGTTCCACTTCATACACTTCGTGCAGATATCGACTATGCTACTGCTGAGGCTGATACCACTTATGGTAAGCTTGGCGTAAAAGTGTGGATCTATAAGGGAGAAATCCTTCCTACTAAGAAGAAAAATGCGGAAGGAGGCAAATAATTATGTTATTGCCAAAACGCGTAAAATATCGCCGTCAACACCGTGGTAAAATGCGTGGTAACGCAAAAGGCGGCACTGAAGTAACTTTCGGTGAATACGGCTTACAAGCAACTGAAGCTTCTTGGATTACAAACCGTCAAATTGAAGCAGCTCGTATTGCGATGACACGTTACATGAAACGTGGCGGTAAAGTTTGGATTAAAATCTTCCCGCATAAGCCTTACACTGCTAAACCATTAGAAGTGCGGATGGGTTCCGGTAAAGGGGCACCAGAAGGCTGGGTAGCTGTAGTGAAGCCTGGGAAAATCATGTTCGAAATTGCTGGCGTTTCTGAAGAGATCGCTCGTGAAGCACTTCGACTTGCAATGCACAAACTACCTGTAAAGTGTAAGTTTGTAAAACGAGAAGAAATTGGTGGTGAATCAAGTGAAAGCTAATGAACTACGTGACCTTACCACTGCTGAAATTGAACAAAAAGTAAAATCTCTAAAAGAAGAGCTTTTCAACCTTCGCTTTCAATTGGCGACAGGACAACTTGAAAACACAGCTCGTATTCGTGAAGTTCGTAAAGCGATTGCTCGCATGAAGACAGTTGTTCGTGAAAGAGAAATCAGCGTTAATAAGTAATTACCTGAGAGGAGGTTCACACAATGAGTGAACGCAACCAGCGCAAAGTTTACACAGGACGCGTGGTTTCTGACAAAATGGATAAAACCGTTACTGTTCTTGTCGAAACACATAAAAAGCATCCTTTATATGGTAAACGCGTTAAGTACTCTAAAAAGTTTAAAGCTCATGATGAGCAAAACGAAGCTAAAATCGGCGATGTAGTACGTATTATGGAAACTCGCCCACTTTCAGCTACTAAACGCTTCCGTTTAGTCGAAGTAGTAGAAAAAGCAGTTATCATTTAATTGTTCGGATAAGCTTCATTCCGAAGGGAGGTTACACACATGATTCAACAAGAATCACGTTTAAAAGTTGCTGACAACTCTGGTGCTCGTGAAGTACTTACGATTAAAGTTCTTGGTGGTTCTGGTCGCAAAACTGCTAATATTGGTGATGTGATCGTTTGTACCGTAAAACAAGCAACACCAGGTGGCGTTGTTAAAAAAGGTGACGTTGTTAAGGCAGTTATTGTTCGTACAAAGACTGGTGCACGTCGTCCAGATGGTTCTTACATTCGTTTTGATGAAAACGCATGTGTTATTATCAAAGATGACAAGAGCCCACGTGGAACTCGTATCTTTGGACCAGTTGCCCGCGAACTTCGCGATAACAACTTTATGAAAATCGTATCTTTAGCTCCAGAAGTATTATAATTTTAAAATCAATTGCCTTTAAGGAGGTGCTTACTGATGCATGTAAAAAAAGGTGATAAAGTCAGAGTTATGTCTGGCAAGGATAAAGGCAAAACAGGCGTAATCCTCGCAGCTTATCCTAAAGACAGCCGTGTACTAGTAGAAGGCGTAAACATCGTGAAAAAACACTCTAAACCTTCACAAGTGAATCCACAAGGCGGAATTATCAGTTTTGAGGCTCCAATTCATGTATCAAACGTTATGCCTATCGACCCTAAATCAGGTAACCCGACTCGCGTAGGTTACAAAACGGTTGATGGCAAGAAAGTACGCGTAGCAAAATCCGGTGAAGTTTTAGATAAATAGTAAAAATTTAGAAGGGAGGTACCATAAGTGAACCGCCTAAAAGAAAAATTCGTTAAAGAAGTAACTCCTGCTCTTATGAGCAAATTCAACTATGAATCAGTTATGCAAGTTCCGAAACTTGATAAAATCGTTATTAACATGGGTGTTGGTGACGCTGTTGCAAATGCGAAGGCGCTTGACAATGCTGTAGAAGAGCTTGCAACAATTACTGGTCAAAAGCCAGTCGTAACTCGTGCGAAAAAATCTATCGCTGGCTTCCGTCTTCGTGAAGGTATGCCAATCGGTGCAAAGGTTACCCTTCGCGGTGAGCGCATGTACCAATTCTTGGATAAATTAGTTTCCGTTTCTTTACCTCGTGTACGTGACTTCCGTGGGGTTTCTAAAAAAGCTTTCGATGGTCGCGGTAACTATACATTGGGTATTAAAGAACAATTAATCTTCCCTGAAATTGATTACGATAAAGTAAGCAAAGTTCGTGGTATGGATATCGTTATCGTAACGACTGCAAACACTGATGAAGAATCACGTGAACTTTTAACTCAATTTGGAATGCCATTCCAAAAGTAATCGTTAAATAAGGGAGGCGAAAACGTGGCTAAAAAGTCAATGATTGCGAAACAACAACGCACGCCTAAATTCAAAGTACAAGAGTATACACGCTGCGAACGTTGCGGACGTCCACACTCTGTATACCGTAAATTTAAGCTTTGCCGTATTTGTTTCCGTGAATTAGCATACAAAGGACAAATTCCTGGTGTTAAAAAAGCTAGCTGGTAAAACTAGAAGTTGGGAAGGAGGTAAAAATAATGGTCATGACAGATCCAATTGCTGATATGCTTACTCGCATTCGTAATGCGAACATGGTGCGTCACGAAAAATTAGAAGTGCCTGCTTCTAATTTGAAAAAAGAAATTGCTGAAATCCTAAAGCGCGAAGGTTTCGTTCGTGATGTCGAATTTATCGAAGACAACAAACAAGGGATCATCCGTATCTTCTTAAAGTACGGTGCTAATAATGAACGCGTTATTACTGGTCTTAAGCGCATAAGCAAGCCTGGACTTCGAGTTTACGCTAAATCAAATGAGGTGCCACGCGTACTTAACGGTCTTGGTATCGCATTAGTTTCAACATCAACAGGTGTTATTACAGATAAAGAAGCTCGTGCAAAACAAGTCGGCGGAGAAGTATTAGCTTACGTTTGGTAAAAGAGTTTCTGAATGAATGGAGGTGCTACTTAAATGTCTCGTATAGGAAAAAAACCAATCGAAATTCCAGCAGGAGTTACGGTTACATTAAACAACAGTACTGTTACGGTTAAAGGGCCTAAAGGCGAACTTAGTCGTTCTTTTGATCCTGATATCGCAATTAACATTGAAGAAAACGTAGTAACAATCACTCGTCCATCTGACCAAAAAGAGCACCGCGCATTGCACGGTACAACTCGCGCGGTGATCGCGAACATGGTTGAAGGTGTTTCTAACGGCTTTACAAAAGGCTTAGAATTAATCGGGGTTGGTTACCGTGTGCAAAAGCAAGGTAACAAACTTGTATTAAGCGTTGGTTACTCACATCCAGTTGAAATTGAACCAGAAGCTGGTCTTGAAGTAGAAGTACCTAGCAATACAAAAATTATTGTAAAAGGTACTGATAAAGAACGTGTTGGTGCATTAGCAGCCAATATTCGTCAAGTACGCCCGCCTGAGCCTTACAAAGGTAAAGGAATTCGTTACGAAGGTGAATTCGTACGTCGTAAAGAAGGTAAAACAGGTAAGTAATCGCCCTTTGGGTAAACGAAAGGAGTGACGTAAATGATTACGAAGCTTGATAAGAACGCTACTCGCAAGAAAAGACACGCTCGTGTCCGTGCGAAACTAAGCGGTACTTCAGCTCGTCCACGTCTAAATGTGTTTCGTTCAAACAAACACATTTATGCGCAGGTTATCGATGACATGAATGGAGTAACTTTAGCGAGTGCTTCTACAATAGAAAAAGATTTCGGTCTTGAATCTACAAGCAATCTTGAAGCTGCACAAAAGGTCGGAGAATTAGTCGCTAAACGTGCGGTAGAAAAGGGTATCTCTGCTATTGTCTTTGATCGTGGAGGATACCTATACCACGGACGTGTGCAAGCATTAGCTGATGCTGCCCGCGAAAACGGCTTACAATTTTAATAGACAAAGGAGGGACACATAAAGATGCGTCGTATTGATCCAAACAAACTTGAACTTGAAGAACGCGTAGTTACGGTTAACCGTGTTGCGAAAGTTGTTAAAGGTGGACGTCGTTTCCGCTTCACTGCCCTTGTAGTAGTCGGCGATAAAAACGGTCATGTTGGATTCGGTACTGGTAAAGCTCAAGAAGTACCAGATGCCATCCGCAAAGCCATCGAAGATGCAAAGAAAAACTTAGTCGAAGTAGCAATGGTTGGAACAACTATTCCTCACCAAGTAATTGGACGTTTTGGTGCTGGCGAAATCCTTCTAAAGCCTGCTTCTGAAGGTACAGGAGTAATCGCTGGCGGACCTGTTCGTGCTGTTCTTGAATTAGGCGGGGTAGCTGATATCCTTTCTAAATCATTAGGAACAAACACACCAATCAACATGGTTCGTGCTACTATTGATGGTATTACACAACTAAAACGTGCTGAAGACGTAGCAAAACTACGTGGTAAATCAGTAGAAGAACTGTTAGGATAAGGGGGGAAATCAAATGGCGAAACTATTAATTACCCTCAACCGCAGCGTAATTGGTCGCCCTGAGGACCAACGTGCAACAGTTACAGCGCTAGGATTACGTAAATTAAATCAAACAGTTGAGCATCAAGATAACGCTGCGATTCGCGGTATGATTACTAAAGTTGCTCACCTTGTAACAGTTAAAGAACAATAGTTGATTCTTTTCTTTCATAAGGAGGTGCCAATATGAAACTTCATGAATTAAAACCTGCAGAAGGTTCTCGTCAAGAACGCAAACGTTTAGGTCGCGGAATCGGTTCTGGTCAAGGAAAAACAGCAGGTAAAGGTCATAAAGGTCAAAATGCTCGTTCCGGCGGTGGTGTACGCCCTGGGTTCGAGGGTGGTCAAACACCTTTATACCGTCGTTTACCAAAACGTGGTTTTACTAACATTAGCCGTAAAGAGTTTGCGATCGTTAATCTTGATGCATTAAATCGCTTTGAAGAAGGTACAGAAGTTACTCCAGAACTTCTTATCGAAACAGGCGTTGTAAGCAACGAGAAGGCAGGAATCAAGATTCTTGCTAAAGGGAACGTAGAGAAAAAGTTGACTGTAAAAGCTCACAAATTCTCCTCTGCTGCTAAGGAAGCAATCGAAGCTGCTGGTGGAACTACTGAGGTGATCTAATGTTCCAGACAATCTCCAATTTTATGCGCGTGGGTGATATAAGACGTAAGATCATATTCACCCTTTTAATGTTAGTCGTTTTTCGACTAGGTACTTTTATTCCGGTACCGAATGTAAATGCTGATGTTCTTGCTAATCAAGATAAGTTAAGTGTATTCGGCATTTTAAATACCTTCGGCGGTGGAGCATTGAAACAATTCTCCATCTTTGCAATGGGTATTATGCCATATATCACGGCTTCGATTATCATTCAGCTTTTACAAATGGACGTTGTTCCTAAATTTACGGAATGGTCGAAACAAGGGGAATCAGGGCGTCGTAAGATTGCTCAAATCACCCGTTATTTCACCATAGTCCTTGGATTTATCCAAGCATTAGGGATGTCTTATGGCTTTAATAACTTAGCTAGCGGACAATTGATTGAAAACCCTGGTATTGGTACGTATCTCCTAATTGCGGTTACTTTAACTGCTGGAACAGCCTTTTTGATGTGGCTGGGCGAACAGATCACTGAAAAAGGTGTGGGAAATGGAATTTCCATTATCATCTTTGCGGGGATCGTTGCTGGTATGCCTTCTGTCATTAATCAAATATATGTACAGCAATTTGAAAACGCAGGAGAAGCCATATTTTTACGTATTGTAACGGTTGTATTAATCGCTCTTGCTGTTATTGCAATCGTAGTGGGTGTTATTTTCATCCAACAAGCCAATCGTAAAATTCCAATTCAATATGCAAAGCGTGTTGTGGCTGGACGTAATCCTGTAGGTGGTCAATCCACACACATGCCGTTAAAGGTTAATGCTGCAGGTGTTATTCCAGTTATCTTTGCGGTTTCATTCATTGTCACACCAAGAACGATTGCATCGTTTTTTGGAACCAATGACGTTACACTTTGGATTAATAAGAATCTAGACTACTCACATCCAATCGGGATGACGTTATATGCTATTTTAATTATCGCGTTCACTTATTTCTATGCTTTTATCCAAGTTAACCCTGAACAAGCAGCGGAGAACTTACAGAAGCAAAGCGGCTACATCCCTGGCATTCGTCCAGGAAAAAGCACGCAGGAATACTTAACTCGCGTATTATATCGTTTAACCTTTGTTGGTGCGATCTTCTTAACTGTCATTGCTGTACTTCCGATGCTTTTTATTAAAATAGCGAATTTACCGCAATCGGCACAAATCGGAGGAACAAGCTTGTTGATCGTTGTCGGTGTTGCACTTGATACGTACAAACAGCTTGAAGCACAATTGGTTAAACGTCATTATAAAGGTTTTATTAAGTAGTACAAGGTTTTTGGGCCCCTACTGGGGGGTCCCCAGAACCTAAATTAAGCACGAGGGGGAACACGTGTGAATTTAGTATTAATGGGGCTTCCAGGTGCCGGTAAAGGTACTCAAGCAGAGAGAATCGTCGAACAATACGGCATCCCTCATATCTCTACTGGAGATATGTTCCGTGCAGCGATGAAAGAAGGAACGGAACTAGGATTACAAGCGAAATCATTCATGGATAAAGGCGAACTTGTACCTGATGAAGTGACAATCGGCATTGTTCGTGACCGATTAAGCAAAGAAGACTGTCAAAAAGGTTTCTTATTAGATGGCTTCCCTAGAACTGTGCCTCAAGCAGATGCTTTGGAAAATCTATTGGTTGATTTAAATAAAAAGATCGACTTTGTCATCAACATTACCGTTGATATGAGTATTTTAATGGAACGTTTAACAGGACGTCGGATTTGTAAAGAATGTGGATCGACTTATCATTTAGTCTTTAATCCTCCTACAAAAGAGGGTGTATGCGACCGCTGCGGCGGGGAGCTTTATCAAAGGGCAGATGATAATGCAGAAACCGTTCAAAACCGTTTAGATGTCAATATCAAACAACAAGAACCATTACTTACTTTTTATGAAACAAAAGGCTATCTCCGCACAATCGATGGTCAGCAGGATATTCAAAAGGTATTTGCTGATATTGAACAGTTACTTGGAGGCTTAGCTTAGTGGTGAAAGGCAAAGTTCAAACAATCTGCCATTCGACTCTCGAATTTCTCCAATTTGATTCAAAAGTATGTGAAGGCCGATAGACTTTTCTATTGTGCTTTAGTATGCAGGACCGAGAGTTGGGCAAGAATGACATGAGGACCTTACTATTCCTCATTTTGATAAAATTCCTTGCGGACAAAGTGCACTATAATATGTTATTATTATAAGGTTGCATACTGTCGAACGAACTATTAGGACTCGCTTGCATTTTATTGAACGCTATTTTTGAAAAAGAAGGGAGACGAGACTTGTGGCCAAAGATGATGTAATTGAAATTGAAGGTAAAGTAATTGAAACTTTGCCAAATGCGATGTTTAAGGTAGAATTAGAAAATGGTCATACTGTGCTAGCACATGTTTCTGGTAAAATACGAATGCACTTTATTCGCATTCTTCCAGGTGATAAGGTTACTGTTGAGCTTTCTCCATATGACTTAACACGCGGAAGAATTACGTACCGCTTTAAATAATCAGCACTCCGTACTACTAAGGAGGTTAGGATACTAATGAAAGTAAGACCATCTGTTAAACCGATCTGCGAAAAGTGTAAAGTTATCCGTAGACGCGGAAAAGTTATGGTTATCTGTGAAAACCCTAAACATAAACAAAAACAAGGTTAATTTTGAAGGAGGTGCGCTAAAATATGGCACGTATTGCTGGTGTAGATGTTCCACGTGAAAAGCGTGTAGTTATCTCTTTAACTTACATTTATGGTATTGGTAAAAATACAGCACAAAAAGTACTTGCAGAAGCTGGTGTTTCTGAAGATACTCGTGTGCGTGATTTAACAGAAGACGAATTAAACAAAATCCGTGACATCATCGACAAGTTGAAAGTTGAAGGTGATCTTCGCCGTGAAATTTCTCTTAACATTAAGCGTTTAATGGAAATCGGCTGCTACCGCGGATTACGTCATCGTCGTGGTTTACCGGTTCGTGGACAAAATACGAAAAACAACGCTCGTACACGCAAAGGTCCTCGTAAGACTGTTGCGAACAAGAAGAAGTAATCGGCAAAGGAGGTTAATTTAAATGGCACGTAAAACTAATACACGTAAACGTCGTGTTAAAAAGAATATTGAATCAGGTATCGCGCATATCCGTTCAACATTTAACAATACGATTGTAACTATCACTGATGTTCATGGTAATGCAATTTCTTGGTCAAGTGCTGGTGCGCTTGGATTTAGAGGGTCTCGTAAATCTACTCCATTCGCAGCACAAATGGCAGCTGAAACTGCAGCAAAAACATCTATTGAAAACGGTATGAAAACTTTAGAAGTTACTGTAAAAGGACCTGGTGCAGGCCGTGAAGCTGCTATTCGTGCTCTTCAAGCTGCTGGTCTTGAAGTAACAGCTATTAAAGACGTTACACCTGTTCCTCATAATGGATGCCGCCCACCAAAACGTCGTCGTGTTTAATTTTTCTGTATAGAACTTGTATCATGCGTCTATAATGGATATGATACTATTTTTTACAACTTATACAGGATAAATTATTCCAGTTGTTGTGCACAAAACGGGAACGTATACATGGGGGAATTTCAATTAGCATTCTTAGTCTAATTGAGGTTTCGACGTTTTGAAGGAGGGTTATTTGATGATCGAAATAGAAAAACCAAAAATTGAAACGATTGAGATCAACGATGATGCCAAGTACGGGAAGTTCGTCGTAGAGCCACTTGAGCGTGGATATGGTACCACTTTGGGTAACTCCTTACGTCGTATCCTATTATCTTCACTCCCAGGTGCCGCTGTTACATCGATTCAGGTGGATGGGGTACTTCATGAGTTCTCAACAATTGAAGGCGTCGTAGAGGATGTAACATCCATCATTTTAAACATTAAAAAATTAGCGTTAAAAATCTACTCTGATGAAGAGAAAACTCTTGAAATTGATGTGCAGGGTGAAGGACCTGTCAAGGCAATGAATGTTACCCATGACAGTGATGTTGAGATTTTAAATCCCGATCTTCATATTGCAACGTTAGCTTCAAACGGTCATCTTCGCATGCGTTTAACGGCTAGACGCGGTCGGGGGTATACACCTGCTGAGAACAACAAAAGAGAAGATCAGCCGATTGGTGTAATTCCAATTGACTCAATCTACACGCCGGTTTCACGTGTGTCCTATCAAGTAGAAAATACCCGCGTAGGTCAAATGACAAATTTTGATAAGCTCACGCTTGATGTTTGGACAGATGGAAGCACTGGGCCAAAAGAAGCGATTGCTCTAGGTTCGAAAATTTTGACCGAGCATTTAAATATCTTTGTTGGGTTAACTGATGAAGCACAAAATGCTGAAATTATGATCGAAAAAGAAGAAGATCAAAAGGAAAAAGTTCTAGAAATGACAATTGAAGAACTAGACCTTTCTGTTCGTTCTTATAACTGTTTAAAACGTGCTGGAATCAACACTGTTCAGGAATTAGCAAATAAAACTGAAGAAGATATGATGAAGGTTCGTAATTTAGGACGCAAATCACTCGAAGAAGTGAAGGCAAAACTAGAAGAGCTTGGGTTAGGCTTGCGTAAAGACGACTAGTCTTTAGACTTGTTCATAATCCGCTTTATGACTTCAACAAAGGAGGGAACCCTTCATGGCATACAGAAAGTTAGGACGCACAAGTGCACAGCGTAAAGCTATGCTACGTGATTTAACTACAGATTTAATTATCAACGAGCGCATCGAAACAACAGAAACTCGCGCGAAAGAACTACGTGTGACTGTTGAAAAAATGATCACTCTAGGTAAACGCGGCGATTTACATGCTCGTCGTCAAGCTTCTTCATACGTTCGTCACGAAGTTGCTAATGCCGAAAACGGTCAAGATGCAGTTCAAAAACTTTTCGCTGATATCGCTCCACGTTATCAAGAGCGTCAAGGTGGATACACTCGTATTATGAAACTTGGACCACGCCGCGGTGACGGTGCGCCAATGGTTATTATCGAGTTAGTTTAATACCTTTTTACACACAACAAGGGCGCTGGACAGTTTACAAACAAACTTGTTCTTTGCCCTTTTTCTGTAATACACATCTTTTATAATCGTTCGACACAAGCCAAAACGAGTGTTATGATGAGCGTGACTCCATCAATGGAGCGAGGATTTTAAATTTTCGGGAAGTTTACTTCTATTCTCTTTCACGCCCCGTCTAGCTCATGCACCTCCTCCCATTTCTATTAAAGAAATCCCTTTTTTTGCAGTTGGTTCGTTGCTGCCTGGGGACGAGGTGCGGGCTTTTTTTGTATTATTAGATAGATAAGCCCGAGTAAAGGTTAGCTGAGGGGAGGAATATCAATGAAAGAATCAATTGTATCGCTTAGAGGAGTTTCCTTTCAATATGATGAACAGGAACGCTATGCACTAAATAACGTGAGCTTTGACATCTATGATGGGGAATGGCTGGCGATTGTTGGTCATAATGGCTCCGGTAAATCAACGATGGCAAAATTACTAAACGGTCTGCAATTTCCACAGCAAGGAGAAATTATTGTTGGGGATATAAAGCTTACCGAGGAATCGATTTGGGATATTCGAAAGAAAATCGGAATGGTTTTTCAAAATCCTGACAATCAATTTGTTGGCACGACTGTACAGGATGATGTGGCTTTTGGTCTAGAAAACAATGGGATACCTAGAGATGAAATGGTGCAGCGGGTCGAAGATTCATTAAGAAAAGTAAAGATGGATCAATTTCTATATCAAGAGCCCCACCATCTATCGGGTGGACAGAAGCAGAGGGTAGCGATTGCCGGTGTATTAGCGTTAAGACCTTCTATTATTATTCTTGATGAAGCAACCTCGATGCTAGACCCAAGAGGATGTGAAGAAGTATTAGAGACGGTTAGATTATTAAAAGAAGAGAAGGCTTTAACCGTAATCTCGATTACTCACGACTTAGAGGAAGCAGCAAAGGCAGACAGGATTATTGTAATGAATAAAGGCGAAGTATTCCGCGAAGGAACACCGGAAGAAATTTTTTCAATGGATGAGCAATTGATTCAGTTAGGATTAGATATTCCTTTCTCCGTTAAAATGAGCAAAGCGTTCAGGCGAAATGGGATAGAGCTATCGAGGCATTATTTATCGGAAGAAGAGTTGGTGACAGAGCTATGGACATCTCACTTCAGCAAATAGAGTACCGCTACCAAGCAAATACTCCTTTTGAACATTTGGCAATTGAGGACGTATCGATCGATATTCCGTCTGGAACATATATGGCGATTATTGGTCATACGGGATCTGGTAAGTCAACGGTTTTACAGCATTTAAATGCCCTCCTGCAGCCTACAAAAGGAACCGTGAAGATTGGTGCACATGAAATCAAAGCACAGCAAAAAAATAAGAACTTAAAGCAAGTCCGGCAAAAAGTAGGGATTGTGTTTCAATTTCCCGAACATCAATTGTTTGAAGAAACAGTGGAAAAGGATATTATCTTTGGTCCAATGAACTTTGGTGTTTCTGAAGCCGAGGCAAAAAAGAGGGCACGACTCGCTTTACAACAAGTGGGCCTTGCAGAAGAAATTTTAGAAAAGTCACCGTTTGACTTGTCAGGTGGACAAATGCGTCGTGTCGCGATTGCTGGTGTCCTGGCAATGGAACCGGATGTGATCGTACTGGACGAGCCTACTGCGGGACTCGACCCTCGTGGTCGTAAAGAAATTATGGATATGTTTTATACGCTCCATAAGGAACGAAACCTATCTACCATACTCGTCACGCACAGTATGGAGGATGCTGCAAGATACGCAGATCAAATTGTCATTATGCAGCAAGGGAAGGTCGTAAAACGAGGAACACCGGAAGAAATCTTTTCATCGCCGGTTGACTTGGTGCAAATGGGCCTCGATGTTCCCGAGGTGGTACGTTTCCAGCTTAAGCTTGAAGAGAAGACAGGACTGAAATTAGATAAAATCTACCTTTCTCTAGAGGAATTATCTACTGCTGTAACAGAATCTTTTAGCAGAGGTGTGCGCTCATGATGGAGAAAATGATTTTTGGCCGCTACGTTCCTGCGGATTCATTGGTTCACAAGATGGATCCTCGTTCAAAAATAATGATTATCTTTCTTTTTGTTTGTATTATTTTTTTAGCTAATAATTGGATTACCTATGCACTAATTGGAGTTTATACCTTTTTTATGCTTGGCATGTCCCGGATACCTGTTCGTTTTTTGTATGGCGGACTGAAGCCGGTTTTATGGCTCGTTTTATTTACATTTGTGTTGCAGCTGTTTTTTACAAAAGAAGGGGCGTTACTTTTTGAATTAGGCCCGATAAAAATTTATGAAGCGGGCTTAAGGATGGGGATTTTTATCTCATTAAGATTCTTCTTTTTGATCTTAATGACGTCGTTACTGACATTAACTACGACTCCTATTGAGATTACTGATGGACTTGAAACGCTTTTGAATCCCTTAAAAAAGGTTCGTTTCCCAGTTCATGAAATGGCATTGATGATGTCGATTTCGCTCCGCTTTATTCCTACTTTGATGCAGGAAACGGACAAGATTATGAAGGCGCAAATTGCTCGTGGAGTGGAATTTGCCAGCGGTCCATTTAAAGAGCGTATTAAGGCTGTTATTCCACTGCTTATCCCCTTGTTTGTCAGCTCCTTTAAACGAGCAGAAGAGCTGGCGATTGCGATGGAAGCGCGGGGCTACCGCGGCGGTGAAGGTAGGACGAAATACCGACAATTGAGCTGGAAAGCAGCAGATTCCATACAACTGATTGTTTTAGCAATTATAACAATTCTTTTAATAATACTACGTTCATAATGGAGCGGCGAAGACATGCAAAGGTATAAATGCATCATCACTTATGATGGCTCGGGATTTTCCGGGTATCAAGTTCAACCAAATAAACGAACGGTGCAATCAGTGCTCGAAGCGGTTTTAGCAAAGATGCATAAGGGGAATCCTATTAAGGTATTAGGCTCGGGACGAACAGACGCCGGTGTCCATGCAAAAGGTCAGGTAATTCACTTCGATTCTCCGCTTCTGATACCGGAAGAAAGATGGGAGACCGCTTTGAATTCTATGCTCCCTGAGGATATTTCGGTTCGCTCGGTTATGAAGGTTGAATCATCCTTTCATGCCCGCTTTGATGCGGTTGGAAAGGAATATCGCTATGTACTTCATTTATCTGCGCAACGGGATCCGTTTCAGCGGAATTATGCCTGCCGTTACCCATATCCTTTAAATTTGGAGGACATGCAGGCGGCAAGTAAATATTTCCTTGGCAGCCATGACTTTACTAGTTTTTGCTCAGCAAAGACAGAAGTGGCGGATAAAATCCGGACGATTGAGGCGATTGATTTTATGATAGAGGATGATCACCTTACTCTACGCTTTGTCGGGGATGGCTTTTTGTATAATATGGTTCGCATTTTAGTGGGAACATTATTGGCAGTGGGCTCAGGAGACTTTTTACCTGAGGATATGCCGGTTATTCTGGAAAAAAAAGATCGGCGTGTAGCCGGGAAAACAGCGCCAGCTAACGGTTTGTATCTCTGGGAAGTCTTTTATGAGTAAAATAATTAAAGCAACCCCACCTGGTGTAACATTTTCTTGACAATTAGCCCGTAAGTATTTATTATATTATATGTGTGTGTTTTTAATCCCACGATAAAGCCCCGGAAAGTCTTCATCGTGATTGAAAATATATGAATTGAAACTTAAGCGCACAAGGGCATTAGTCGTTCGTTCCCGGAACAGAATGGATTACTGGTTGCTTTATAATAGTGCGAAAATCATAATCTTTAATGGATTTAATTAGGAGGGAAACTCATGCGTACAACGTTTATGGCAAATGCCAACAATATCGAGCGTAAATGGTACGTGATTGATGCTGAGGGCAAAACTCTTGGACGTCTTGCTTCTGAAGTTGCATCAATCTTACGTGGTAAAAACAAACCAACTTTTACACCACATGTTGACACTGGTGATAATGTAATCATTCTTAACGCATCTAAAGTAGAATTAACTGGTAATAAATTAAATGACAAAATTTACTACCGTCACACAATGCACCCAGGTGGTTTAAAACAAAGAACTGCTCTTGAAATGCGTACGAACTATGCTGAGAAAATGATCGAGCTTGCTGTTAAAGGCATGCTTCCAAAGAATTCTCTAGGTCGTCAAATTTTCAAAAAATTACACGTATACGCTGGCGCAGAACATCCGCACCAAGCACAAAAACCTGAAGTTTACGAACTTCGCGGTTAATAAAGAGGGAGGGAATTTACTTGGCACAAGTTGAATATATTGGTACTGGTCGTCGTAAGAGCTCTGTTGCACGTGTGCGCATAGTTCCAGGTACAGGTAAAATTACAATTAACGGACGTGACATCGAAGATTATATCCCATTTGAAGCTTTACGTATGGTTGTAAACCAACCATTAGTAGCTACTGAAACAAAAGGCAGCTATGATGTTCTTGTAAACGTAAGCGGTGGTGGATACACTGGTCAAGCTGGAGCAATCCGCCACGGTATTGCTCGCGCATTACTTAAAGCTGATCCTGAATATCGTCCAACATTAAAACGCGCTGGATTATTAACTCGTGATCCACGTATGAAAGAACGTAAGAAATACGGACTTAAAGGCGCTCGTCGTGCACCTCAGTTCTCAAAACGTTAATATCAACGTTTCAAGACTCTTTTCACTTTTGTGGAAAGGGTCTTTTTTAATATTAGTGTGTCACTAGGAATAATAGTAGTATTTACTATCACATTTCGACAGGAACCTATGATAAAATATTATATATAGAATGCGTGTTTGGTTGAGGGGAGGCTTCTATATCTAATGGAGATCAAAATAAAAGTTGAAACTTTACAAACATTAATTGATGAGAAAAATTTTGCAGATAATCAAGAATGGGCTGAAAAGTTAGGAATCACAGAAGAAAAATTAAATAGAATAATTAACTCAGGAAAAGTGGAATCTCAAGAGGAGCTGTATGATTTATGTAGCTTTTTGGGGGTTACACCTACTGATTTAGATAGTAGAGAACGTCCACAAATTGATTACAGAGAACGCGAAGCAAGTGATAATTTCCTAGATGTAGTAGATAACACCATTACACCTGTTCGTCCCTATCGGGTGTTAGAAATTTTTGCTGGCGGTGGCGGCTTAATGCTTGGACTTGAAGAAGCTGGTTTTGAAACTGCAGCAGCAATTGAGATAAATAAACATGCCTGTTCCACACTTCGTACAAACCGACCTAATTTAAATGTTATTGAGGGTGACATTGCTGAGATTGTTAAGGAAGGAATTAGAAATTACATCGGCGATGAAGAAATTGACCTTTTATCAGGTGGTTACCCGTGCCAAGCCTTCAGTTTTGCAGGAAAGAAGCTAGGTCTTAAAGATGCCCGTGGAACAATGTTCTATTGGTATGCTCAACTCTTGAATGAATTAAGACCAAAAATGTTCCTTGCTGAAAATGTACGAGGACTTGTTAGTCATGAAAAAGGTAAAACACTTCAAGGCATGTTGGATGTATTTGATGAGATTGGATATACCGTAACATATAAAGTGTTGAAGGCAACTAATTACAATGTAGCACAAAAGAGAGAGCGGATTTTTATCATTGGGGTTCGTAAGGATCTCAATGCAGAATTTAAGTTTCCTGCACCTAGAGACTATGTACCGGTTCTTCGTGATGTGTTACAAAATGTACCTGAATCACCAGGACGTCAATATCCAGAACGTAAACGGCAAATCATGGAGTTGGTTCCACCTGGAGGATACTGGAGAGACCTTCCAGTTGAGCTCCAAAAGGAATACATGAAGGGTTCTTTCTATTTAGGTGGAGGTAAGACCGGGATGGCTAGAAGAATTTCATGGGATGAACCTTGTTTAACACTAACAACAGCACCTGACATGAAACAGACAGAACGGTGTCATCCAGATGAAACAAGACCATTTACAGTTAGAGAATATGCACGGATTCAAAGTTTCCCTGATTCATGGAGTTTTGAAGGTTCCATGACAGAACAATATAAACAAATTGGAAATGCTGTTCCTGCTGAATTGGCTCGTCATGTTGGACTAGCAATGATTCATACTATGAACAAAATAGTAACACCAAATCTTATTCAATATAATAAAAACGAAGAAGAACAAATAATAATGGAGCAAATGGATATTTTTAGTGCTAATTATTAAATCAAAAGGTACCAACTCTTATGAACGAGTTTAGGTACCTTTTTTATTATCGATTAGTCTCATATTTTATTTTTGACTGCATAAAGCGCAGCCTGTGTCCGATCCTGTAGTTCAAGCTTTGCTAAGAGATTTGATACATGTGTTTTAACGGTCTTTTCGGTAATGAAGAGGGAGGAGGCGATTTCCTTGTTGCTTTTCCCTTTAGCAATCTCTTTTAACACATCCAACTCTCTTTTTGTTAATTCCTCCATTTTATCGGTTTTGCCTTTATTGGACAAATTGGCCAGTAAATGTGAGGTTGCCATGGGATGCAGCTGATTTTCACCGTTCATGATATTTCTGATCGATGCTACAAGCTCGTCAGGCTGGATGTCCTTAAGCTGAAATCCGGAAGCACCTGCTTCAAGTGCGGGAATCACATGATCTTGATCGGAAAAGCTGGTCAACATCATAATTTTGATTTCTGGCTGCTCTTTCTTAATGATCCTTGTTGCTTGGACTCCGTCCATTTCTGGCATTGCCAAATCCATGAGAATAAGATCTGGTTTTAGTGACTTTGCCAGATGGACAGCTTCCTCCCCATTTGCGGCTTCTCCTACAATATCAAGACCTTTTTGCGTCCGTAGAAAAAAGACCAAGCCTCTTCTGACGACATGGTGGTCATCAGCTATTAATATCCGTATACTCATTGAAGTCCCCCCCCTAGAACGGAATATGGATCTCTATTTCTGTCCCCATTTCCGGTTTGCTTGTTAAATGAAAATGCCCATGTAATGCTTCTGTCCGTGCTTTCATATTTTTCAATCCCAATGAGGGGATTTCAAGTTGTTCATCATAATGAAAGCCGCAGCCCGTATCCTTAATGGTCATCATTACTCCTTCTTTGGAAGCTTGAAAAAGTAAAACCGCTGCCGTGGTCTGGGAATGCTTTTTACAATTTGCCAGAGCCTCTTGTCCGATTCGCCACATAGCTTCCTCTACTTTTCCGGGAATACTTGCAGCTCCTGTTACCTTTGTTTCAATGGATAGGCCAAGCATATCAGCATAACTTCTCAATGCACTAACGAGACCATTTTCCAAACCCTGCGGTCGCAGCTGCCAGATTAAGGCTCTCATTTCACCAAGGGCTTCCTGGGCTAAATCTTGAATATAGCTAAATGTTTGTTTGATTTCATTGGTTTGGGTCATTTCAACCCCCGCCCTTGCTGTAAGGCTTAAGGAAAATAAAAGCTGATTAACGGAATCATGGAGATCCCTTGCAAGCCGATTCCGCTCGGCGGCAAGTGCTGTCTCTTGTTCCCGCTGGGTTAGTTTTATTCGTTTCAATGCTGTGCCGATTTGAAAGGCAACCGCTTCAAGTAATGCAAGTTCATTTTTCTCAAAGTGGGTTTTGTTTGGCGAGCCTACATTTAAGATCCCGAACCGTTCCTGTCCGGCCCTAAGCGGGACGGTGGCATGATGAGTCAGGCCGCATGTTTCTCCGGCTCTCTCTTCAATGGCATCTTCAATTCGTTTACATTCCATAATATTTGATGCTTTTGTAAGTTGTCGATTGTTGTATTTATTGACGCACCAGCACTTACCTTGGCACATCCGCTGTTTATGGTCATTGGCCAAAGCGGGCGGCAAGGCTTCATCCGCTACAAGCCGATGCACACCTTTTTCATCGATTAGAAAAATCCAACCAGTTTGCAGTCCGGTTACATGGAGAAGTCTTTTGAGTACACCAGAAAGCACATCCTTGGTGTCCGTTCCTTCATTTAAAAGCTCCGCGATTTCCTTTAAGATGCCAATTTCTTCATATCCAGTTCCTACAGACATCCAGTTTCCCCTCCGAAGTGAGTTTCTATATATTATTATAGCTTATTTACAATTTTCAGACTCCCACTCTTTATGAAGGACAGATTTTAAAATGGAACCAAGAGAAACGTCCTTCATATTACGGATGAAGACCAAAACTCTAAAGAATCCGGGAAAAAAGGTCTTCATAAAGCCGATGAAGACCAAAACTCTAAAGAATCCGGGAAAAAAGGTCTTCATAATGCTAATGAAGACCAAAACTCTAAAAAACCCGGAAAAAGAGGTCTTCATAAAGCCGATGAAGACCAAAACTCCTGAATGGAGCAAGAGAAACGTCCTTCATAACAAGCAGTCAGCCTCACGTATTTGGTTTAGTCTGCAAAAACTCAATAATCTCCCGATTGGGCCCTTCATAAAAAACGGTATTCCAGCCATTATCCAACTCATAGGGTCCTTCTATTTTTCGAACGTCAGCGAACCGATCCATCACTTCACAGAGACTGCTTACCTCAAAGCAAATGTGAGCCATTTGCTCAACCGCTTGTCGACCGGAAATTAACTCCAGTCTAAAGTCACCCATGACCAGAAACACAATCTCTTCTTCCATGAACAACATTCGATTTTCTTCCTGAAAACCCAAGTATCTTTTATAAAATGAGATGGCTTCCTCGATATTTTTCACCTCTAATGCATAATGGTGGAATCGCATGGGGTGCCTCCAATCATAAAATAAGATTCATATCTCCAAATTCATGCCACAAATAACCGGTATCGATTGCTTGACCATAGGCCTTAAGCAAATGGTGTTCGGATACAAAGGCGGATAGCATATCGAGATGGCTGGCCTTTGGTTCATGCAAACCAGTGATGATACCATCAGCTATTTTTAACGGATAATGTTGATTAATATAGAGATTGGTCATTCCAGATAGCGCTCCGTTCTTAGCTGCAGTCTCAAGTGCCCTAACCACCGTCGTACCAACCGCGATTACCCTTTTTCCGGCTGCTTTTGTTTCAATAATTCGCGCCATTGTACCGTCAGAGATATGATACTCCTCCTCATTCTCTTCGGGTGTCTGGATCCATTGATCATCTAATAAATAGCTTAATCCCGTATGCAGCCGGATATAATCAACCTGAATATCATTCCGCTTTAAATTAAATAGCAGTTCCCAGCTAAATGCCCTGCCAGCAGAAGGCATCTCCACTGAACCCGGATGACTGGCGAAAACCGTTTGATAGAAATCTAAGTCCCATGGTTGTTCAATATATTCATATCGTACCGGTTCGCCTAGTGCATAGATGATATTGAATAGATCCGCCCCTTTTTTAGAAAACTGAATGAGCTTTAGTGGGGAATTCTCCTTTTCACCTAGTACAGTGGCTGATAATTCAGGTGAAAGGTGCAAGCTGTCGCCCGTCATTACAGGGCTTGCAACAACGAGCGCATCCCAAGTATCCTCACCGCGGCGCCTTGCCAAGCGAATCTCAACTTTAGGTGCTAGTTGAACGGTGTTTCGGTACCATTCTGCATATAAAACTGCAGGGATCGTTCGGCTGTTATTTAATATAACGAGATCACCTGACTCGAGATAATCTGCCAAGTGAAAGAAACAGTCATGCCGTACATCTCCCATAGACCGGTCTAGAACCATCATCCGGACATGATCCCTTCGTAAGCCTCGTTTTTCAGGAGGATGGGAGGCATTTAGTTCATCCGGCAGGTAAAAGTCCAACGCTTTAGTCGCCGCCATTTCCTTACACCTCCTCTGATTGAGCCGCAAAACGCTGTCCATTAATGCCTGCAGCCTGATTGGAAGCCAGGTATAAAAATATGTCCACAATCTCCTCCGGTTTCGCCAATGGATAATCACAATAGGGAACAGCCAATTGATGCATGTCTGTATCCATTTCTCCTGGATCGACCATGTTGACCCTAACATTCGTCTCGCTTAATTCATCTGCCCACGTTTGGGTAAGACCCTCAACAGCAAATTTTGAAATTCCATAGGCGCCCCAACCGGCGAAGCCCGTATGACCAGCTTCGGAAGTCACATTGATTATGGAGCCAACATTACGCTCAAGCATTCCCGGAATAACCCTTCTTGTGACGAGAAATGGCGAAACTGCATTTACCCGGAGCACTTCGTCAAAATCGTCTTCAGGGTAATCAAGCAGCAACGGCATGGGGCTGGGCCCTAAAATTGAGGCGTTATTAATGAGAACATCGATATGGCCAAATTCTTCTTCTGCCATTGCAACGAATCGCTCCACATCCCTTGACTTGGAAATATCAGCCGTTACTGCCAGCACTTCAGCACCTAAATCAGCAGCCTCTTTCTTTACCTTTAGCAAGCCTTCCGTTGTCCTGGCACAAATCGCTAGCACTGCTCCTTCTTTTGCGAATGCCAACGTTAACGCTTTGCCCAAACCTTTTGAGGCTCCAGTTATCATTACTACTTTATTTTTCATAAATGTCATCTCCCATTCATTACTTGATGTCTTAAGCATACCGGTTCTTTCCAAATCCTTCCTCAGAAAAAAGCTTGAACTTTATCTACAACTTTTGGCTGAAAAAAGGGGTTTTTAGGAGTGGTATATCCATCCATTTAAAAACACAAACTATCCTATCAAATTCCATAATAGGTGGGATTCCTCCATGCCTTTTTTTCAAAAATATACTCGAGAAAAAAAGCATCAACCTTTATTGCAAAAACAGCAAAAAATCTTAAGTCAAAAGCTTATAAGTGCGGAATTAATGGAGAATCTTGCGGTTATTCAGGATATATTTAGCGATACACCTGATCTAGTAATAAAGAACTTTTTGATAAAACAAACAATGAACCAAGCATCGCTTGTTTATTTAAATGGACTTTCGGATAAAGAAACGATAAATAATGATGTATTAAAGCCACTATTATTTGAAGCTGATTTGGACAAGGATTTTGATGTAAAGGTATCATTGGGTTCAATAAAGGAAAGTAACATTTGGTCGGTATTGGAAGATACTATTTTAGAAGGATGCAGTGTCTTATTTATAGATGGGCAGCCAGTGGCTTACCAATTAGATACACAAGGATGGCCTCAAAGGGGAATCGAAGATACGTCGATCGAGTCTTCTTTACGTGGGGCACATGAAGGGTTTGTTGAAACAGGCAGCACGAATATTGCCTTAATCCGCAGGCATATTCCAAACCGTGAATTGAAAATAAAAGAAATGAAAATTGGTGAAAGAGGAAAAACGAAGCTTACCATTATGTATTTAGCCGATGTTGCCAATCCTGAAGTATTGCAAGAGCTAATTGACCGGATTAACAAATTGCAAATCGATTGCCTTTTAAATACGGCTTCGTTGGCAGAATACATTGAGGACAACCCGTACTCGCCGTTCCCGCAATTATTTATAACAGAACGTCCTGATTTTGCAGCGTCAGAAATTTTTCAAGGGCGGATCGTTATCGTTGTCGATCGATCACCCAATGTCCTCATTGGCCCGGCAACATTTGAAACCTTTTTCAAGAGTATGGATGATTATAGTGTTCGTTGGATGGCTGCCTCCTTTTTACGGCTTATGAGGTATTTTGGATTTTTAGTTGCCATCTTTCTACCGGCTACCTATATTTCTGTGATTTCCTTTCACTTTGAAATCATTCCATTAAAGCTGCTTTTATCTGTTGGTGCCTCGAGAGAGCGAGTTCCATTTCCGCCTTTCATTGAAGCGATCATAATGGAGATCACATTGGAAATGCTTCGCGAGGCGGGAATACGCCTCCCGGCAAAAATTGGCCAGACAGTTGGCATTGTTGGAGGTATTGTCATTGGTCAAGCAGCTGTTGAAGCAGGTATTGTTAGTAATATCATGGTAATTGTCGTAGCCCTGACAGCAATTGCTTCTTTTATAATCCCCAATTATGATATGGGTTCAGCGATAAGGATGCTCCGATTTCCGATGATGATTGCCGCTTCATTATTCGGATTCGTGGGACTTACAGTGGGGTTAATGACCTTAATTGTCCATTTTGTTGCCCTTGAATCCTTGGGTACACCATATGGCAGTCCAATGGCTCCATTACGATTTACGGATTGGAAGGATCTATTTATTCGATTTCCACTCTGGTCTATCGTAAAGCGTCCTGAGAGTACGAAACCCATTCAAAGGAAAAAGGCAAATTCTCGTCGTCCTGAAGGTGATAAACAGTGATAAAGCATAAAAAGAACCAAATTACATTTATGCAATATATTCTTTTAATTCATGGTGTGCAAGCGGGGGTCGGATTATTAACACTTCCAAGTGAGTTAGCTGAAAAAGCAGGGACGGACGGTTGGATTTCCATAATTATTGGCTGGTTCTTATCTACATTGGCTGGCTTACTCATTGTTCAGGTAATGAAAAAATACCCAAATGGGACCATTCTTGATCTACTAACCCATTGTTTTGGAAAGTGGGTCGGAAAGATGGCTGCTTTCGTTTTTGGATTGTATTTTGCTTTTTTGGCATCCATCATTTTTGTTAGGGAATGTCTCTTTATCCAATTTTGGATTTTACCACAAACAGGTTTGATTATTTTGATGTTATTATTATCCATCCCGACTTACCTTATTGTGCGGAATAATATTACGGTATTAGCCAGGTACTCCGAATTGGTATTTTTTATGACTATATGGTTAGTTTTCTTCTATTTTTCGCCTTTAAAGGAGGCACACTGGCTCCATCTCCTTCCAATTGTAAAAGAAGGCTGGAACCCCATTTTTATTGCAGTTAAGATAACGATTTTTTCCTTTACAGGCTTTGAAATAGTCTACTTTCTCTATCCTTCACTAAAGGAAAAACAAAAAGCAGCAAGCGGGTTGATTATTGCAAATACACTTACACTACTTGTATTTTTGACCATAACGATTGTCATTTTCGCCTTTTTTAGTCCTGACGAAATTACTCAATTTAAAGAACCGACCATTAGTGTGCTAAAAATCGTTGAGTTTAAGTTTTTAGAAAGAATTGAAATTGTCTTTTTGTCCTTTTATGTATTTGTCATCTCTACGACTGTCCTGCCTTTAATGTATTCAACTGTTTTTTGTTTCAGTCAATTATTTGGTTCACAAAATCACAGTAAATATGTGGGTTGGTATCTCCTTCTAAATCTTGTGTATCTTTTGTTTACTTCACCATCGTTTGATAGAAATGATCAGCTTCAAAAACTAGTTCAGCCATTAACAATAGCTCTTGCCTACATTTTTCCGTTTTGTTTATTGGTGTATGTTTGGCTTCGTGATCTCGTTAAAAGGAGAGCCCATTTATGAAACGTTGGTTACCTGTGTTGTTGTCTATCCTCCTAGTCTTCATCCTTTCTAGTTGCGGTAGTAAAGCTCCTTTAGAGGATTTGACACTTGCCTTAATCCTTGGTGTGGACTTAGATGATGAAAATAATCTAATCTTTTATGAATTAAATCCTGTATTTAATAAAGGTGCCAAGAAAGGAAATGAGGCATATGAGGTAAAGGCAAAAACAATTCGAGATTCCAGAAGATTATTTGACGGATTAACGACTGGAGAAGTAGCCGCTGGAAAAATTCAAGTATTACTTGTTGGCAAACGTGTCTTGGGTCATGCGGGCTGGTTTTCTATTTTAGATACAGTGTACCGAAATCCGAATTTTTCCATGAACACAAGAGTCGTAGCGGTTAAAGGTCCTGTCTCGGATGTCATATTTTACAATCCTGGAGAAAAACCGCAGTTATCCTTACATTTGAAAGCAGTGATTGATAAAAGCTATGATCGAACAAGGGCGGTAAAAGGCACGCTTCAAGAATTACACAGAGAGGTCTACGAAAAGGGATTGACTCCCACTATTTCCGAAGTGAAAAAGGGTAAAAAGCTGGAATTAGCGGGAATGACTCTCCTTTATAATAAAGGGAAATATGCTGCCTCACTGGATGTTCCTGAATCAACTTTACTTCTTGTGTTAAAGAATGAAAAGAGACGTGAAGTCACCCTGACCATTCCGATTTTCTCACCGGAAAAGGAACGTAACATTTTCCATGAAAACCTGATGAGTTTCGATGCTAGTAGAGTAAAGACAAAGATAAAAACGGGATTTAAACAAAATAAATTTCATTTTGATATTAAAGTCAATATGACGGCAAATATTGTAGAACGTATATTTCCGGAGGATAGAGTTAAAAAAGCTGAGTTAATAAAGTTGATGGAAAAAGAACTGCAAGATCAATTCGAGGCCCTTCTTAAAAAAATTCAAAAAAATAAAATTGACCCAATCGGATTTGGTCTTTATGCACGTGCATACCAATATGAGCAATTTAAAAAGGTGGATAACGACTGGGGGAATGCACTTGCTGATTCCGTTATCCATGTATCTGTCAACGTAAAATTAAACTCGGATGGAGCTGTTAGATAAGTATATAAAAATTGGCAATGAAAATAGTCACGACGTTTGCATTTCTTCAGAACCCCGGATAAAGACTATTCTTAAGAGGTGAAGATGAAGTGACTGTGATTACAACCTTTAAAGAAAAAAGACGGGAAAAACAAATAAAATACGAACGCTCCGTACTAAAGGAGTTATCGATTACTACATTAAAAGAGCGGGTAAAACAATACTTTGGCTCCACGAAAATTACTTCGAGCTTTGTCATGAATACAGGAATAGAAGAGGCGTGTTATGATGTTGCCCTTGAAGCCTTCCTTCTTGGCGCTAAATTCAGTAAGTTTGGCTATCATGGTGAGGATATGGAAGCAGTACGCTTGCGCTGCTTTAGAGAAGAAAAACACCTCATTGATACGCTTTATAACTTTTTCCTCTATTGGGGAAATGGGGAAGAGGGAACGATGAGCGAATCGCTTTATTATTTATGTGAACAATATATCCACGTTTGGTGGCGCGAGGGCTACGAAAAAGGCCAGATGCGCCATAAGCTTCGACTTCACTAACATCTATTCTACAGTTCTAAATACCCTTCCTGTCCCATATATTTTATTGAACATGGACGAGCGGGAAGGATGATCTGGGTGTTAAAGCGTAAATGGAAAATGATCAGTTTTATTGCGGGATTACTTGCGTTATTTTTCATACTGCAACACGACTTTATTGAGAATGACTCATCGAAAACATGGAACATCCCATTGTCTGGGAAAATAATCTTGTTAGATGCAGGTCATGGTGGTCCGGATGGCGGAGCAGGAACAGGTGAAACCTTGGAAAAGGATATAGCCCTTGAAATTACCAAGAAAGTCCGGGATTATCTTCAGGGGCAAGGGGCGTTGGTCATCATGACAAGGGAAAAGGATGAAGATTTAGCCGACCCTGGGACGAGAGGCTATAGCCGCAGAAAAGTAGAGGATTTGAAAAAGAGATTAAAAATGATCAATGGCACCGATAATGACCTTTTTGTCAGTATCCATTTAAATGCCATTCCTTCCTCAAGATGGAGCGGGGCTCAAACCTTTTATGCACCACAGCATAAGGAAAATGCTAGGGCGGCTAAATTTATTCAAGAAGAGCTGAGAAGGAATTTGGAAAATACAAATCGTAAAGCGAAGCCAATTAATCAGGTGTATATTTTAAAAAATGCCAAAAAACCAGGGGTGTTAGTGGAGGTTGGCTTTCTCTCCAACCCGGGAGAAAAAGCATTATTAAAAAAGGATTCCTATCAGGAAAAAGTAGCCGCATCCATAAATATTGGAATTATGCGTTATTTTACGAATGAAAAAGAGCTAAAAGAAACAGATTAAGGGAGGTGGGAACACCTTCCATTTTTATGTTCATCGACAACAGTGTGATTCAAATAACTGTTTCATTTGCGGGTTATGGTATACTTAGAGATGGAAACGAATTCAAAAGGTGAGGTGTCTTTTTTATGTTAACAGAAGTGAGAATCCGCGAGGTTCTTGGTGGCCTCAAAGAACCATTTTTACATAAGACTTTAGCAGAATTAAATGCAATCGAGGAAGTTAAAATTAAAGAAGAAAAAAACCACGTTAGTGTGAAGGTGCAGGTCGCCAGAACAGGTACAAGCGAACAGCTGCAGCTGCAAACTCAAATCGTTAATCTTTTAAAAGAAGCTGGAGCAGCAACAGTAGGAATTCGGTTTAGTGAGCTTCCTGAAGCAGTGTTAGCAGCAAATCGTCAGGCAGAACCTGAAAAAGAGAAGAATCTTCTCAATTCGACAGATACCACCTTTATTGCGATTGCTAGTGGAAAAGGCGGGGTAGGGAAATCAACCGTTTCCGTTAACTTAGCCGTTGCATTAGCCCGTTTAGGAAAAAAGGTCGGCCTTATTGACGCGGATATTTACGGATTCAGCGTTCCTGATATGATGGGGATTACACAACGCCCGGTTGTCCGCGGCGAAAAGATTATCCCTGTAGAACGTTTTGGCGTTCAGGTTATTTCGATGGGCTTCTTTGTTGAGGATAATGCTCCAATTATATGGCGCGGCCCAATGCTTGGAAAAATGTTAAACAGTTTCTTCAATGAAGTAGAGTGGGGAGATCTTGATTATTTACTATTAGACTTACCGCCAGGCACAGGGGATGTTGCCCTAGACGTGCATACGATGCTTCCTGCATGTAAGGAAATTATCGTCACTACCCCGCATCCAACAGCGGCCTTTGTTGCCGCACGTGCAGGTGCAATGGCATTACGGACTGAGCATGAAGTGCTGGGTGTTATTGAAAATATGGCCTACTTTGAAAGTAAGCTTACCGGCGAAAAGGAATATGTTTTCGGCCGTGGCGGCGGAGATAAGTTAGCCGAAGAGTTAAATACGGAAGTTCTTGGCCGCTTACCGCTAAATCAGCCTGACTGGAATGATGAAGATTTTGCGCCATCCATCTACCAGGAAGATCATCAGATTGGAAAAATATATTTAGAAATTGCTGAAAAAATGTCTAGCTTGCTCGAGAAGTAAGGATAAAAGGCCTCTTCTCTATTTAGGAAGAGGCCATTCTTATTTTAGATTAGCTACTGCTGCCCGATTTATTTTGGTCGCCGCCTTCATCCTTACCACTGGCCTTATTTTTTGTTTCCTCGGCTGCTTTTAAGAGCAATTCTTCCATTTTCGCTTTGAAAAGCGGACTGTCAATCGTTTCGGAAATGACCTTTTGCAGATGTTCACGGTATTCTTTACTTTTTAAGGCGTCCGCCAATTCTTTTTGAATTTCAGGTTCTTTAAAAACCTCAATCATCATACCTCTATATTCAGGGTCGTTCATTAAATCCTTTAATAATTTTTCATTCTCGGAACGCATATTTTTAGCAACGCCTTTGGCAAATTTGGCATCGCTAAATGTCTTTTTCCAAAACTCCGTTGCTTTATCCGATGTTAAGGTTTGTTCAATGGTGGTAGCAACAACCTGCTGATCCATCACAAGCTTTTCCTTCATCTTATCATCGGACATCACATCTTGAATGGCCTTTTTACCATCATCTGTCTTGAGAATATCCACGACCATTTTTTTTGTTTGATCATAATCAATTTGCCCTCCGCTGCTTGTATCATCTGCAGAACAGCTTGTCAGAAACAACATGATGGGCAGGAGGAGCAACCTACTTTTCCTTCTCATTTCAAAAAGCTCCTTTCACATATATATCCTTAATTTTAGGATGAAGAAAATCAAGCGAGATTATTCGTTGTAAATCAAATTATGGATTTTTCATCTTTTGATTGGTACAATCAGGTTGGAATTTATTTTTGTTTGTTGGAGGTTTCTAGTGTGACAAGCCGTAATTTGGTGAAATTATTTAGGAATACATTATTAGTTGGCGGGGTCACGACAATAATTGTGGGACTGTTTGTACGCTGGCATGAGTTGCAGCCTTTTTTTATTGACTTTAAAATAATTGATATTATTTCTGCAATAATTTGGTTAATGGTAATGGGCTTTCTCTTTAGCGTGATTAGCCAAATGGGCTTTTTTGCGTATTTAACGATCCATCGTTTTGGATTAGGGATTTTTAAATCGGTTTCCCTTTGGAATGCTGTTCAAATTGTCCTTATTCTCTTTGGCCTATTTGATCTCATTTACTTACGATATACAAACTTTGCGAAAACAGGCGATTCTTTTCTGCCTTATTTAATACCTGCCCTGTTTCTATTAGTCGTCGGGCTGACAGTAGCATGGCTAAAAAGCAGGCAAACCAACCGCGAAGCATTTATTCCGGCTGTTTTCTTTATGATAGTTGCCACGTTAGTGGAGTGGGTACCAGTTTTAAGAGAAAATGCGGAGCACTGGTTCTATCCAATGGCGTTTGCTTTACTAGCATGCAATGCCTATCAAATATTAATCCTTCATAAATTGAATGCGCAATCGGAACAGGATAGACAAAGACGTTTAAGCCAATCCGGTTCTAAGGCAAATAAAAAAAACAAGAAGAAACCGTCCCAATAAGGGGCGGTTTTTCGTCTCTAGACTGACTATCTTACTTCTTCAGAATGAACTTCTCCGTTTGTAATCATTTCTGAAACTGACACAAGCTTTAAGCCCTTTTGGCGAATATCCTCCAAAATTAGCGGCAAAGCTTTTGCTGTTTGTTTAGCAGAATCGGAGGCATGCAGAAGAACAATATCTCCCTTTTCCGCCTTTTTTACATTTTCCACAATTTTTGCTACCCCGGGATTTTGCCAATCCTTAGAATCGATTTTCCAATGAACAACGGTATACCCATACCGTTTTGCGATTTTTAAGGTACGCTCATCGAAATGTCCTGTTGGTGCACGTAAAAGCTTTATATCCTTTACATTTAACTTTTTAAAGGCCTCTTGGGCTTTGGAGATATCTCTAGAAATCTTAGCATCCTCTAAATCCATGTAATCCACATAATCGTAGCCCAGCATCCCGATTTCATAGCCTTCTTTTACAATTCGAGCGATTATGTCAGGGTGCTGTTCAGCCCACGACCCAGCAAGGAAGAAAGTAGCTGACTTAATATTCTCCTTTTTCAATGTATCTAAGATCGGCTCTGCCTTTTCATCCCCCCAGCCAATGTTAAATGTGAGGGCAAGATCCTTTTCACCTCGATAAATTGCTTTGGCCCCGTCTTTCGTTGAAAAGACTGGAATCTGCGACAGGTTCTCTATATAGAGAAACCATGCTGTAAAAAAAGCGGCAATTAATATAAGTGAAACATTTTTCAAAGACTTTCCATTTAAAATAAAGAAGAAATTCATAACGGCACCCACCTCGTCCAAAACTTTCCTTGTCTTCATACCTATGCTTGTATTTTTCTAAATATGAACTAAAAATTTTATTATAAAATTTCAATAATTGGAAAAGACTACTATAACTAGGAATTTTGCGGAGGTAATTCAATGCATGGGCTTCTTATAAACGACAGGGAAGTAAAAGAAATGGAATACCTAATTAAAAGGGAAATGGACGAAATATTATTTGATTTAAAAGATGAGCGGATTGAACATATTGTCAAAAGGGCAATGGAAGAAAGATATAAGATCCTTTTTACCTTATTTAAAAGAGTGGCCTCACCAAATGAATGTTTGAAATATATGAGACGAGGTAAGAAAGATAGAAAAAAGGGGTAATCTTTTTTTGAAATACCGTTGACATATATTTATTATCTTGTTATAGTAATAAACGTCGCTGCTGACAGTAACAAAAACAACTTAAAAAAAGTTGTTGACATTACGATTTGTAGATGATATATTATGAAAGTCGCTTTTAGGCGATTGAGAAATTGATCTTTGAAAACTAAACAAACAAAAACGTCAACAAACAATATTTTTAGTTTCTATTAAGAAACTAAGCCAACGTA
>NZ_AJLS01000058.1 GCF_000307875.1 Neobacillus bataviensis LMG 21833 | reverse complement strand
ATAAGGCTCCGTTACTGTCGGAACAGCGGCTTCCCAACCTTTTGGAGAGAATCATGAATATTGAATTCCATTAGATATTTGCAGTTTCTAAATGTCCCTTCTGTTTGCCAATTCATACTCTGTAAGATTCGCTTGGCGACCTGAATGTCATCCACCCGCAAAAACTCCCGGCACTCCCTATTCGTAATCGTCCTCTTATTAATCAAAAACCACTCCAGCAACGTTCTTTGATGGGCGAGATGGTCAACAGTCCCGCAATGAGGGCAATGCCAGGTTCTTGGTGATTTGATCATCCCAAAACGACCGCACAACACGCACTGCACCCCTGTTTGGAAATCCCCAAAAGGTATCTTATATGTCTCGGAAATGGGTTTCGGAATAAACGGCCGGTGACTGTTAAGAAGTTCGGTAGAGAGCCAATTAAACGTCTCTATATCCAATCTTTTCTCAGGTTGTGGAATGGTTTTAATATATGAGGGAATCAAGTAAGGATATAAAAGCTTAGTTTTCAATGGGGGAACTGCGACAATTTGTTTCGGGTATGCGAGTACAACCGCACCATAAATGGGGAGCTGGATGTTACGGCTGCCCAGCCAATCTTTCAAACATCGGCAATTTCGTTCTAGCTGAATGACGGGGCTCTCAAAACCATCCTTGTGCCCATCATCGCGTGTTCGTACTAGCTGGGCCGGATTGTCCTTAAACTCCAAAACACCACTAATATTCTTAACTTCTAACATCGAAACATACCAGGGGGTCAACATATTCGTATCCATTTGAAACTTCTCATCTGCTGTGGGGGATACATCGTGGATGATGCGGTTTTCGAATGGTAGGGGGTGATTTCGGAGCACTTCAGCGACCCTTTCTTCGCCGCCAATACCCGCCTCCAAAGAAGCTTGCTTTGATGCTAAAATGGGCAGCATCGCATGACCGCCTGGTAATCGGTTTTGCGCGGCTCGTAAACCCTCCAATTGCAACGATGGATCCTTATCTTTGAGCGTATTAATAATCGTTCACCTCCAAAAAGTAGAATCTTCACCAAGCATCGTAGCACATTTCCAAAGTCCATACTATAAAGTTCAAATTATTGTAAAAAATATTCATTGACCACCATTGACCGAGGGGGTCAACGGGAATATAATGATCCCAATAACAGCCAATTGACTCGTGTGGTCAACGCCAAATTAAAGGAGGATCAACTGAAGTGTACTCGAAATTCCTCAACCTAGATCAGGAAAAACAAGATCGAATCATCAACGCTGCGATAAAAGAGTTTGCACTGAAAGGATATGACCGAGCCTCGACCAATGAAATCGTGAAAGAGGCGGGTATATCAAAAGGACTGCTGTTTCATTATTTCGGCAATAAAAGGCAGCTATTTTTATTTTTATTTGATTACTGTTACGAAATTATTGCCGAACAGTTTTATCAAAAAATAAACCTAGCTGAAAAGGACTTTTTCACAAGAATTCGGCAAGCAGTCATGATCAAAATGGAATTGCTCACCACCTACCCGGAGCTCTTTAAATTTATTGAAGAGGCTTATTTAGAGGACTCACCCGAGGTTAAAGTCGAGGTCGATAAAAAGGTAAAGGGACTGAATGACGCCAATTTTGGTAAAGCATACGAAGGCATTGATTTTTCAAAATTCCGTGATGATATGGATATCAAAAAGGTGCTAAAGATTATTACCTATACGTTTGAAAAGCTGAGCGAAGAGGAGTTCTCAAAGGCAAAACTATCACCGACGCATCATATTGATTATGAAAAGGTATTCCAAGAGGCAGAAGACTATTTTGAGATTTTCACTAAATGTTTTTATAAATAAAGGGGGCACTCCACGATGAATGTGATCGAAATTAAAAACCTGACTAAAACGTATGGGAAAGCAAGAGGAATCACTGACATCAGCTTTCATGTTGAAGAAGGCGAGATTTTCGGGTTCATCGGGCCAAATGGTGCCGGTAAATCAACGACCATCAGAACGTTATTGTCGCTCATTTATCCAACCAGCGGCAGTGCCGCCATTTTTGGCAAGGACTGCATCCAATTTGCCCCGGAAATAAAAAGGGAAATTGGCTACCTGCCGTCTGAGGTTTTTTATTATGACAATATGAAGGTAAAGGATTTATTAAAATACTCTGCGAGTTTTTATAAAAAGGATTGCAGCAAGCGAATCAAGGAATTGGCGGAGATTATGGATCTCGACCTTACTAAAAAAATTGATGACCTTTCACTGGGAAATAAAAAGAAGGTCGGAATTGTCCAGGGGCTGCTTCATGAACCGAAGTTGATCATTCTCGATGAACCTACGAGCGGGCTTGATCCGTTGATGCAGCAGAAATTCTTTGAATTACTTGAAGCGGAGAATAAGAAAGGTGCGACGATTCTCTTTTCCTCGCATATCCTTAGCGAGGTGCAGCGCTTATGTAACCGTGTTGCCATTATTAAAGAAGGTAAGATTGTTACCGTTGAAAAGATCAGTACCTTACAAGAAAACAACTATAAAAAGTTCAAGATTGAAACGAAGTCACCGCTTGACCCTAACCACTTCAACCTCAGCGGTGTTAATAATTTAGCGGTGAGCAACAACGTCACAAGCTTTATTTTTAAAGGAAATATTAATGAGGTGATGAAGCGGATTGCCGAGATTGAGATCGCCAATCTGTGGATTGAGGAGCCGGACCTTGAGGAGATCTTTATGCACTATTACGAAAAGGAGGACTAGGAAGCTATGAATATCTTTTTACATGAATTGAAGGCTTATCGGAAGTCGACGGTCATCTGGTCCATCTCCTTAGTGCTGATCATTGTTCTGTTTATGTCCTTTTATCCTTCATTTGCAAAGGATGCAGACGAATTCAACAAAATTATGGAGGGGTATCCAGAGCCGATTAGGGATGCTTTCAACCTGGGGGATTTATCTACACTCACTGGATTCTATTGCTTTCCCTTATCGTTTATTACCCTTTGCGGTGCGATTCAGGCGATGAATCTGGGAACCGGCATCGTAAGTAAGGAAGTTCGGGAAAAAACGGCTGACTTTCTGTTAACAAAGCCTGTTACCAGGTCAACTGTTTTGACTGCAAAGCTCCTTGCGGCTTTCGCCTCAATCGTGATCACGAATATTGTTTATATGGCGGCTGCGAGTATCATGGCATTTCAAGTGGAGCCGGATAATTTTAGCCTCAAACTATTTATCATGCTGTCACTGACGATGTTTTTTATTCAGCTGATTTTTCTGGCCGTGGGCATCATTATTTCGGTCATTGTGCCGAAGATTAAATCTGTATTAACTGTGTCACTTGCGACTGTTTTTGCGTTTTACTTTATTGGAATGCTCAGCAGTACGTCTGGCGAAGATGTGAAACGTTATTTTTCGCCATTTAAATATTTTGACACTGCCTATATCATTAAACACTCCGGCTTCGAAGCGTCCTTTTTGATAGCAGGAGCGATTGTGATGATGCTTGCGATTGCTGCGAGTTATTTCTTTTATACCAAAAAGGATATTCATGCCGTTTAAAAATGGAGGTATTCAACCGTGAATATATTTTTAAAAGAATTGAAGTCCCATCGAAAATCGCTCATCTTTTGGAGTATTGGTGTTTTCTTTATGGTAGTTTCAGGAATGGCCAAATATGATGCCTATTCTTCATCTGGTCAATCAATTAATGATCTGGTGGCGGATATGCCCCAATCACTGAGAGCCGTATTGGGGTTTGGTGCCGTGGATTTATCGAAGGTCAGCGGCTATTATTCCTTACTGTTTCTTTATTTATTATTGATGGCGACCATCCACGCAGCGATGCTGGGCGCCACTATCATCGCGAAAGAAGAGCGGGATAAAACATTTGAGTTTCTATTTGTAAAGCCTGTTTCCAGGACGACGATCATTACGGCAAAGCTATCAGCAGCCTTCGTCAATATCGTTGTTTTTAATCTCGTCACCTATGTTTCATCGATCAGCTTAATCGCTAGATACAACACCGGTGAAGCGGTGAATGGAGACATTGGCCTGCTAATGGTAGGAATGTTCATTTTACAGCTGTTGTTTATGGTAATAGGCAGCGCCCTTGCTGCAGTGAAAAAGAAGGCAAAAGCAGCGGCGTCAGCAGCCACAGGCATCCTATTACTAACGTATATGCTATCCATTGCAATCGATATAAATGAACAGATTGAAGGCTTGAAATACTTGACGCCCTTTAAATATTTTGAAGCAAAAGATGTGATGTTTGGCGGCGGTTTGGATGTCGTTTTTGTGATCCTATCCGCCGTCTTGATTACCGTACTTTCATTTGTGACCTATTCGTTTTATAAAAAGAGAGATTTACATGTGTAAAAAAGGGACCGGGCTATGCAGCTCGGTCTTTATTTTTCCCTCGACATCTTAACCAGTGTAAGGATATCGCTAGATAAAGAAGAATAGTTCGGTGTAGCCGATTTAATGTTTGCTTTAATACCGTCAATGAGCGGCAATGCCTGTGGATTGGTGATTGTTAAGATTTGAACCTGTCCGTTAAAGGCCTTGCCCATTACTTCTTTCGCCTTATCCAAATTATCATCCGTATTCAACTTCGCTGGGTCAACCCCATCAAGATCGCCTTTGCCGGAAGCCCCGGCCGTATTATTCAAAACCTTGTTTTGCAATTCATCATAGCTGGTGGAGGTAACTTCCTGCTTTGCCCGTGCCAGAATAATGGTGTCATCGATAACAAAAACCTTAATTCCAGGAATGCCTTCTCCTGATAACCTTGATTCTAAGTGGGAAGAAATTCCGCCGTCATGGAGGCTGGAGCTGCCAATTAAACTATAGACATTTGTTCCAACCCCACTGGTGGTTTGGTTATTTCGGTTGGTTGTTTTCTTCTTAGCCCGATCAACACTCGGAATGACGTTTGCACTATCCGTTTGCCCATGGACATTTCCGTTTCCTTTTTGATTGATGGACTGGTCATGATAACCCAGGTTTTCTGCTGTCCCTACCTTTGGTTCCTTCATCCCTTGTTGACCAGAACATGCCGATAGAACGAAAAACGCTCCAATTAAAGGCAAGCCCCAGATTTTCCATTTTTGTTTAAACATAAAGTACGCCTCCTTTTTAAAATTAATTTCCCCATTTCCTTTTCTAAGTATGAATGGATTATTTTGGGAACATAATAAGGTGGAAAAATCTCTAGTTGAATCAACTGAGGAGGTACAAAAATGGCTGAAGAAAATAAAGAAAATCCAGAATCATTATCACGAAGGAAGTTTATTCGTAATACCGGTTTTACTGTTGGCGGACTAGCAGTTGGCGGTATCTTGGGCAGTCTCCTCCCCTTAAATCGTGACAAGGGCAAAAAAGGAACACCTACAAAGGCAGAAAACTTTAATCAGGCGTTAATGTATTTTACACCTGAACAATTTCGGATTACCGAGGCAGCAACTGAGCGGATTTTTCCTCAGGATGACCTTGGTCCAGGTGCAAAGGCTCTTGGTGTGGCCTTTTATATTGACCATCAGTTAGCTGGTGATTGGGGCTTTAATGCAAGGGAATATATGCAGGCGCCCTTTTTTAAAGGTGAAAAGGTTCAAGGCTACCAAGGCCGGCTAAAGCGCCGGGATATTTTTGATATCGGCCTCAGGGAAATTCAAAATCACAGTATGGCGGTTCATAAAGCGGATTTCACAAAGTTAAAAGAAGAGGAACAAGATGCGATCCTTAAGGACTTTGAAGAGGATAAAGTGAATTTAACAACCATTTCCGCAAGCGGTTTTTTTCAAATGCTGAGAAGTGCGACATTAGAAGGGGCCTACAGTGACCCGCTATATGGCGGAAATAAAAATATGGAAGGCTGGAAAATGCGGAATTATCCGGGCAGTCAAATGGCCTATACAGACATTATTGATAAGGATTTTAAGAAAATTAATCCACAAAGTTTAGAATCGCATATGAATCACTAAGAAAAGCGCTTGCGCTGGATCATTCTCAAGTTCAAAGTTTTTACTTTTCACAAATCAAGGAGGCCGCAGACATGGCAAGGAAATTACCAAAAGTGGATGTTGTAATCATTGGCGTCGGTTGGGCAGGCGGAATCATTGCCTCTGAGCTAACTAAAAAGGGGCTTAAGGTGGTTGGGTTGGAACGAGGCAAGGAACGGAAAACGGAAGATTACTTCATGGTTCATGATGAGCTGCGCTATGCCTTGCGTTATGAGATGATGCAGGACTTGTCAAAAGAAACGATCACCTTCCGCAGCAATGAAAATATCCGGGCATTGCCAATGAGGCAATACGGCTCATTTTTGATCGGTGATGGATTAGGCGGTTCCGGTGTCCATTGGAATGGACAAACCTTCCGCTTCCTGCCCTATGATTTTCAAATTCGCAGCCAAACGATTGCAAAATATGGGGAAAAGAAAATCCCTGCTGAAATGAGCATTCAGGATTGGGGAATTACCTATGATGAACTGGAGCCTTATTATGATACTTTTGAAAAAATGGCTGGTATTTCCGGGGAGGAAAACCCGCTTGCTGGGAAGCGGTCGAGCAAATACCCTACCCCGGCGTTGAAAAAAACGAAGGCGATGGAGCTATTTACGGAATCGGCAAAAAAGCTGAAGCTCCATCCCTATGTCCAACCGGCAGCTAATTTATCGGAATCGTATAAAAATCCTGATGGGATCTCGAGGGCAGCCTGCCAATATTGCGGGTATTGTGAACGGTTTGGCTGTGAATACGGTGCAAAGGCGGATCCTGTTGTAACGGTTATTCCGGTAGCCCAGAAGACAGGAAACTTTGAAATTAGAACCCATTCGAATGTTAGAAGAATCCTAAAAACGGGAAATAAGGCAACAGGTGTGTTATATACCGATGTAACAACTGGCGAGGAAATTGAACAGCCTGCAGATATTGTTGTTTTAACTGGATTTGTGTTCAATAATGTCCGCCTTTTGTTATTATCAAATATCGGCAATCCATATAATCCTGCGACCGGTACGGGCTCAATCGGTAAAAATTACGCATATCAAGTGCGAAAAGGGAATGCTGTTGGATTTTTTGATAAGAAAAATTTCAACAATTTTGCTGGAGCGGGCGCGCTGGGGATGATTTTAGACGATTATAATGGCGATAACTTTGACCATTCAAATCTGGATTTCATTCATGGCGGTATGATTATCTTGGGGCAGACAGGTCAACGGCCAATCCAAAACAATGTGGTGCCAAAGGGAACACCTGCATGGGGGGCGGAGTTTAAAAAGACGTCGCTTAAATATGCGAATAGCACCTTGACGGTTGGCGGCGAGGGTTCATCAATGGCCTTTCGTCATCACTTTTTAGACTTGGACCCAACCTACAAAGATGCTTACGGTGACCCCTTGATTCGAATTACTTTTGACTTTGAGGATCAGGACAGGAGTATGTCAAAATTCCTTGCTAGTAAATGTGCCGATATCTTAAAGGAAATGGGCGCCGATCATGTGGATTATATGCAGGAATTGGGGCCATATGATGTTGCGACCTACCAATCCACCCATAATACAGGCGGCGTCATTATGGGAGCCGACCCGAATACATCTGCGGTAAATAGCTACTTGCAGATGTGGGATGTTGATAACTTATTTGTGGTCGGTGCATCCGCCTTCCCGCAAAATGCGGGCTATAATCCGACGGGGACTGTGGGCGCATTATCCTACCGTGCGGCGGAAGGAATTTTGAAGTATCATGAGTCAGGCGGCCAGGTCGTGTAAGTTATTTATCTCTAAGAATCGTTCTTGGAATTGGATTTTACTATACCACTAGTGTTAATATGGAAAAATAAACCGCACGAGGAGGAGAATATAAATGACAACGCAAAATGAAAATAATACGCTGCCGCCAAAAACCTGTTCTGTTGAGCGTTTGGTAACAGTGGAAGCGGATGTTAAAAAGGTTCTTTCAGGAGAAAAAACAGCGACACGTAGAAATGGCAGATATGCGGATCCAGGCGAAATCATGACGCTTGAAGGCCGTCAGTTCGTGGTCGACAAGGTTTACTCACAAAGCTTAGGTGAGCTGACTGATGATGATGCCCGCCGCGAGGGCTTCGAAACGGTGGAAGAGTATAAACAATCAATCCTTTCCTACCACCCGGGAATGCCGTGGCTGCCGCAAATGCGCGTCTGGGTTCACGAATTCCGCCCGGTAGAAGCTTAATAGAGATGCAATGCAAATGGTCCATTTTTTATGAATGGTCCATTTTTTTTTGGCTATGTGGTGTGGTTACTGTCGGAAGACGCTTTACTGTCGGATAAGCCGCCGTTACTGTCGGATAGCGCAGGGTTACTGGCGGATAAGACACTTTTACTGTCGGATAACGCAACCTTACTGTCGGAAGCCACTTTTACAGGTAAATCATTTGTTTAATCGCAGAAAACAAAATTATAATGGAAGTAGCTGACATGTAAAGGTGGGTTCCTCCTATGAAATTTCTCTCAAAATACATAAAGAAGTATTGGAAGTCATTTAGTATTGCCGTTTTATTTCTCACCTTTGAGGCAATTTGCGATTTGATGCAGCCAACGATTATGGCAAAAATAATCGATCAGGGGGTTGCCAATCGGGACATCCGCTATGTGTTACAAATGGGAGGTCTGATGCTCGCCATTACCGCTTTTGGTGCTGTGAGTGCGTCAACTAGAAGCATTATGGCAAGCATTGTTTCACAAAACTTTGGCACCGAGCTAAGGAGCGATTTGTTTAAAAAGGTGCAAACCCTTTCGTTCAAAAACCTCGATAAGTTTGACCGTGCGTCGTTAATCACGCGTCTGACAAACGATGTTACCCAAGTGCAAGTCTTTGTCAATGGCACGATGCGCATCTTCGTCAAGGCTCCACTCCTGGCATTGGGCGGGCTGGTGATGGCGGTGCGGCTGAACCTGCATTTATCAGTTGTATTAGCGGTGGTGGTGCCGATTGTAGCGCTGTTCATCATCCTAAATTTACGTTTAGGGTTTCCCCTTTTCTCGAAGGTACAGCAGGCATTGGACCGGGTGAACGGGGTGATGCGTGAATACCTGTCAGGCGTCCGTGTGGTCAAGGCGTTCAATCGCTTTGATGTCGAGATTGGCAAATTTACCAAGGCAAATGATCATTTTAAAAATCAATCCATCGCCGCAGGGCGACTTATGTCTGTTTTTAGCCCGGCGATTATGCTTACGGTTAATCTTGGCATCGTGGTCGTCCTGTGGATCGGCGGCATCGGTGTCGAACACGGAACTATTCAAGTGGGGCATATCATTGCCTTTACCAACTATATGACGCAGATTCTTTTTTCCCTGATGATGATTTCGATGGTCTTCAATATGTTTGTTAGGGCAAAGGCTTCGGCCGGGAGAATTGATGAAGTATTTATGCAAAAGGACGGTATTACCTGGGAAAATGGGATCGCCGAGCGGCCGCAGGCTGAAAAGGGAAGAATTGATTTTGAGAACGTCACCTTCTCCTACGAGGGGACAAGCGGCGAGCCTATCTTAAAAAATATTAATCTTACCATCCTTCCTGGGGAAACCGTCGGTGTGATAGGCTCAACCGGTTCGGGAAAAAGCACGTTAGTCGGGCTGATCCCCCGCTTCTATGATGTCACGAGCGGTACGATTAAAGTGGATGGGCAAGATAGTAAACTGGTGAATCCGAAAAAACTGCGTGAAGGAATCGCCATGGTGCCGCAAAAGAATATCTTGTTTACCGGAAGCGTGGCGGAGAATATCCGCTGGGGAAAAGAAACAGCCACACAGGAAGAAGTCATCGCCGCGGCAGCCATTGCCGGTGCCCATGATTTTATTGCGGCGGCACCGGAAGGCTATGAAACGCAAATTGGCCAAGGAGGCGTTAATTTTTCCGGCGGGCAAAAGCAGCGGATCTCGATCGCCAGAGCCTTAGTGAAAAAGCCGGAGATATTAATCTTAGATGATAGTACCAGCGCGGTTGACGTCGCGACGGAGGCAAAAATTAAAGAGGGCTTGAAGAAATATGCAAATGGGCTTACATGTATACTGATTGCCCAGCGGATTACCTCGATTATGGATGCAGATAAGATTGTAGTCCTTGACAAAGGCGAACTTGTTGGGGTCGGCACCCATGGACAATTAATGGCGGAATGTACGGTTTATAAAGAAATCTACCACTCACAGATCGGTAAGGAGGTCGTGTAAAATGGCAAAGCAAACTGCAACGACAGGCAACACCGCCTCCCCTACCCCTCCGCCATTACGGCCTGGCGGTGCCCACCGTCTTCGCGGCCCAGTTGTTAAACCAAAAAACTTTAAAGGGACATTAAAGCGCCTTTGGTCTTATTTTGGCAATGAGCGAAAAATGCTTACCCTGATCTTTTTCTTTATTATTATTGATTCAGTACTCATGCTGATTGCCCCGTTTTTAATCGGGAAGGCCGTGGATGCGATGAGTCTGCAGAATGGAAAGGTCAATTTTCATTTTCTTGAAATCGTGATGATTGTTCTGACCACCGCTTATGTGGCGGATGCCGTTCTTACTTTTTTACAAGGCTGGCTGATGGCCGGTGTCGCCGGGAGGGTTGTCAAGCGCCTCAGGGATGCCTTGTTTGCAAAACTGCAAAAGCTGTCCGTTTCCTTTTTCGATTCCCGAACACACGGGGAACTGATGAGCCGGCTATCAAATGATGTGGATAACGTCAGTAACACCATTTCGCAGTCCACCACGCAATTAATGTCCGGATTGATGGTTCTCACTGGATCCCTGATCATGATGCTGATTCTAAGTCCTGTCCTAACAGTCGCAAGTTTACTAACGGTACCGCTCGTTTTTTTACTGACGCGGACGATTGCGAAACGGACAAGTGTGTTATTTAAAAATCAACAAATTGAGCTTGGCAAATTGAATGGTCATATTGAGGAGACGATTTCTGGAATTGAGGTTGTTAAAGCCTTTAATCATGAAGATAAAGTGATTGAAGAGTTTGAAGCGGTGAATAGTAAGCTACGCGATGTCGGCCTCAAGGCGCAAATTTGGTCAGGCTTTTTAATGCCGATTATGAACGTGATTAATAATCTCAGCTTCGCGATAGTGGCAGTCATCGGCGGCATCCTTGCTGTAAAGAGTCTAATCACCGTGGGGGCGATTGCCAGCTTTCTAACCTACTCAAGGCAGTTTGGCAGACCGCTTAATGATCTTGCTAATATTTTTAATATCCTGCAGTCAGGTGTGGCTGGAGCGGAGCGCGTGTTTGAGGTTATGGATGAACAGGAGGAGCCGGCAGATGCGGCAAAGGCTACTGCTTTGGAAAAACCTAAAGGTCATGTCGTCTTTGAAAATGTCAGCTTTGGTTACCGACCGGATGTTCTTATTTTAAAAAATGTCAGTTTCGAAGCGAGTGTGGGCAGCAGTATAGCCCTTGTCGGCCCAACAGGTGCCGGGAAAACGACAATCGTCAACCTGCTGACGAGATTTTACGATGTGACAGAAGGAAGAATTCTGCTCGATGGCCGTGATATTCGCGATTACACAAGGGACAGCCTACGGAATTGCTTTGGCTTTGTGCTTCAGGATACGTATTTATTTTCAGGAACGATTAAGGAGAACATTAAATACGGGAAACCGGATGCCAGTGATGAAGAGGTAGAGCAAGCTGCCAAACTGGCGAATGCGGATGTGTTTATTAAACGGCTGCCGAACCAGTATGAAACGGTTCTATCAGAAAATGGCGGCAATATAAGTCAAGGTCAGCGCCAGCTATTAGCGATTGCCAGGGTCATCTTAGCAAAGCCGTCGTTGCTTATTTTAGATGAGGCCACGAGCAGCATTGACACCAGAACAGAGCTGCATATTCAAGAGGCTTTGCTAAAATTGATGGAGAAGCGGACGAGTTTTATCATTGCCCACCGGTTAAATACGATTCGCGATGCCGATACCATCATGGTAATTGACAATGGGCAAATCATTGAAAAAGGCAGCCATGATTTGTTAATGAGTGCAAAAGGCCGTTATTATCAGATGTTTTTTAACCAGTTTAAAAATGTCGAAGCGGCACTTGATTAGGAAGATGCCAGGGTCAACTTATATGCTTGGAAGAGAGAGTGCAATTTGCATTCTCTCTTTTTTGGGCTGGGGGTGGGTAAAATCCCACAAATAGTAAAAAAATGAAATTCGACATTATTAGTTCTTTACTAAGAACAAACAATTCTTTATAATAAATTCCAATGGGAAATAGGACCTAATTTTAGGAGGTTAAATATGCTGGGAACTCAGATTCAAAATTTAAGAAGGGGAAAAAGGCTGACATTAACTCAACTTGCTGAAAAGACTGGAATCTCAAAATCATACTTAAGTCATATTGAGAGAGATATACAGAAGAACCCATCAATTGATATTTTGATGAAGCTCTCACTTGCACTAGATGTAAATATTCAAACCTTAATTAAGTCAAATAATTCCTCCATTAATTTGGAGGAATCATCGGATATAAAAGGGTGGTGTCAACTAATAGAAAATGCACTTGAATCAGGAATTGTTGATGATACATTTTGGCTGCAAATACTTCAAGCAATTCGAAATTCTAAAACAGTGAAGTAAAAAGGGCAAAAATAAAACACAGAGGTGGAAACATGAAGATTCTTGTTACTGGTGGTTATGGATTTATTGGTTCTTTTGTTGCTGAGACATTTTTTAGAGAAGGTCATGAAGTTTACATAATCGATAACCTTTCAACTGGAAATAAGGAAAATGTAACGTTCAAACATAAGTTTTATCAAGTAAACGTAGAGGATCCATCTTGTGGAGATATTTTCCGATCCAATCGATTTGATGTTGTCATTCATCTGGCAGCACAAGTCAATGTCGGAACATCTATGGAAAATCCCTACTTAGATTCACAATCGAACGTATTAGGTCTGGCGAATATTCTCCAATTATCAAACAAATATGGAGTAAAAAAAGTAGTATTTGCCTCTTCAGCAGCAGTCTATGGTCTTAATGAAGATATTCCATTAAAGGAGGATGCTGTATGTGATCCTCTATCACCCTACGGAATCAATAAATTAGTGGGAGAGCTATACTGCAAAAAATGGAATGAATTGTTTGGGGTTGAAACGCTGTGCTGCCGGTTTTCAAATGTGTACGGCCCTAAGCAAGGAACAGTCGGTGAAGGCGGAGTAATTTCCATTTTTATTAACAATGTTTTAGACGGAAAGCCCTTACAGGTATTTGGTGATGGTGAGCAAACTAGGGACTTTATATTTGTTGAAGATGTTGCTTATGCCATTTATCGTGGTGTCGAATATGATCTGAAAGGTGTTTATAATTTATCAACTAATACAGAGACAAGCGTTAACGATTTTATTAATACTCTTGAAAACCTAGATGTGGTAAAGGACATCATCTATAAAGAGCCAAAGCAAGGGGATATCAAATATTCTAGATTAGATAATACAAAGATTAAACAGGATTTAGATTGGGTGCCGCTTCACAATTTCCAGGAGGGCTTAGCGAAAACACATGAATGGTTTAAAAATAATCGGGTTAAAAAAAAAAAGGACAGCACTGCTCAGACTAAATCAGGATGGGTTACAAAAATAAGACCATTCATTCCATACCTCGAAAATCTAGCTATTTTAACTCTAGCCATTTTGGTCAGTATGTTATTGGAAAATTCACTGAATTTAATAGATTATCGACTCTTCTACATTGTTACTGCCTCCGTTCTATTTGGGAGAAGCCAATCGATTCTATCAATCGGTTTAGCTACGTTCTGGTATCTATTTCAGAATGTTCTTAATGGTCGGGAAGTTATTTCCCAACTGATTGACCATAACACCCTTGTTCATGTTGGCCTTTATATCTTTATGGGTCTCACGATTGGCTATATTATGGACAAAAAAGAAAAGCTAATCCAAAGCTCTCGCGCTGAAGTTGATACGGCCCAGGAAAAGTTTCAATCGTTATCATCCATATACAAAGATACATTGATTGTTAAGGATGAACTACAGGAGCAAGTGCTCTACACCAATAATAGTATTGGTACGGTATACAGTATTATGAAGGAATTGGATAGTCTTGATTCAAATGATATTTACTCTGCATCTATCAATATAGTGGAAAGTGTCATGAAATCAAATGGAGCAGCATTATATCTGCTTGATGATTCACAAAAAAAGTTACTATTACAAGCTAAGACAAACATGCTGGTCATTCCAAGTTCCATGCAAATAAGCGAGTATAGAACGTTGTGGGAAGTGATGAAAACAAATACGGTTCAGGTAAACAAAGACTTAGATCCTAACCAGCCAACAATGCTGGCACCTATTTCAATTGGCGAAGATATTATTGGAGTAATATCCATGTATCATCCCGAATTTGAGTACCTGACATTATCGTATCAAAACTTGTTTCTCGTCACAGCCAATCTTATTTCTTCAGCATTAACTCGTGCATATGAACATGAAAGTCTACTAATATCTAAAGATATCAGTAGAGATAAACTCTTCAAAAATAAGGAAGAAGCATATGTTTAAACTATTTATCCTTTTGTATTATGTATTCTCTGCTGTATACAGCTTTAGTTTACTAAGAAGGAAAAAAGAGAATGGATTAATAAAAGTCTTACTAATTAACTTTCTGCCCGTAGCAGGTGTTGTCCTTACTCTTTATTTATTTAAACCAGTAAAGTCATCGGCATCTCATCAAGCGGTGGAAACGGGGGGAGCACTTTCACCAATTGATTTGGAGGAAACCGCAAGCGTATACCATTCCATTGATATTGAAAGTGAAATTAATTTAGTACCAATTCAAGATGCATTACTTCTAAATGAAAACAGGGTAAAAAGAAAGCTATTGATCCATAGCTTAAAAGAAAACTCAATCCAAAACCCAATGGTACTCGAAAAGGCATTGCAATCTGATGATTCAGAAACATCCCATTACGCTGCTACAGCAATAATGGAAATGAAGCGTAAACTGATGAATTCCATTCAGGAACTGGCTGCACAGCTAGAGGAAAATCCAGAGGATGCCCAAATATTGATGTCCTATGAAGAGGTGATCAATAGGTATCTAAGGAGTGGTTTTTTGGATGAAGGGACATATAAGCAATACCAGTACCTTCACTCCGAAATTTTAGAAAAAATACTCTTAAGCGGTCAAAGCCAAAAACAACATTACATCGATAAAATAAATTGTGATTTAGCTTTGAAGGAATATGAAACAGCGAAGTACCACAGTGAGAAATTTATAAATGAGTATCCGTATGAGGAAAAGGCTTATATTTTGGCAATGAAGCTGCATTACAATTTACGCAATTCAGGTCAATTACAAAGCATTCTTACAACGCTAAGAAAACAACCAGTTAGATTATCTGCAGATGGATTAAGAGTTATACGCTTCTGGTTGCAGGAGGAAAAAAGTGGGTTATGAATTTAAAATCAACAAAACCATTATGATCATTATCGGTTTCTTATTTCTTTTTGGAATCGTCATTCAACTATCAAGGTCTAACTATGTACTGCAATTGAACACTGGAAATGAACCGCTTCATAATAAGATAATTGAACGAACTTCTGCACTCTCAGCAAAGGAAGTGAAGGCGTTTAACGAAGATAAGTTCCTTTTGATTTATGATCCGGAAGACTCAGAAAGTATGGCATTAAAAGACAATAATGTAAAAACATTTGAGTATCTGAGAAAAGCATTAGAAGTGGTTCCAGTGTCGAACATACCCGATGATTTTACGGAATATAAGAATGTCATCATTGCTTTTTCATCTTTGGAAAAAGTGAGCGATATGAATAGGTTAACAAATTATGTGGATCAAGGCGGCAAAGTCTTTTTTGAAATCCGCCCTGAATTAACGGATGGTTTATTTGCAATCTATCGGAAACTCGGAATTTACGAGCTGGGGCATGATTTTGAAAAAATAAAAGGAATTCAGATGGATTCAGATCTTCTATTAAAAGGCAATCAGTTAAAAATCGAAGAAGGCTTTATTGTAAACAATTCCTTGTCAGTTCAAATAAATGAAGCATGCAAAGTGTATGCATCTTCTCTAAAGGGGTTACCACTGCTATGGAGTACACCATATGGAAAGGGTACTTTCATGGTACTAAACGGGACGATGTTGGGTGATAAGCTTAACCGCGGTTTGATTGTTGGGTCTCTTAGTTATCTAAATGAAGATTTTATTTATCCTATTATGAATTCCAAAGTTGTCTATATTGATGATTTCCCTGCACCATTTCCGGAAGGGCATAATGATGACATCTATAATGATTACAAACGGAATATAGCGAGTTTCTTCCGCGAAATTTGGTGGCCGGATATTGCGAAAGTAGCAGTCAAAGATGATGTGAAATATACAGGTGTTCTGATTGAGTCCTATAACGATCGCGTGAACGGCCCCTTTGAGGACCGTATTGGCAAAGAAACGTTAAAAATCTTTGGCCGGGAACTAATAAAATCTGGCGGAGAAATAGGAATTCATGGATATAACCATCAATCACTTACGAAAGATCAAAATCAAGTAAAGGAACTAGGTTATCGGGCATGGGGCAGTGAAAAGGATATGGCTGAATCCCTAAAAGAAGCGAAAAAATATTTTGATGAAATTTTCCCCAATTACACCCTTCGTACTTACGTACCGCCTTCAAATATATTAAGTGAGGAAGGGAAAAAGGCGATTAAAGAGGCTATTCCGTCGATTGATATTCTTGCTTCGTTATATGTAGATGATGAAGCTAAGGTCTCCTATATTCAAGAATATGAAGTGGGTAAACAATTTATTGAACTGCCGCGTTTATCATCTGATTATCATTATTCGGATATTAATAAATGGACGATTGCAAGTTCAGCAACCATGTTCGGGTCATTTTCACATTTCATTCATCCAGATGATGTTCTTGATGAGGAGCGAAATCGTGGTGACCACTGGAATGTGCTGTCCAAGCAATTTAGTCAAATGATGCATGATGTAAAGAAAAACTATCCATGGATGAGCAGTATGACCGCTTCGGAGAGCGCCGAAATACTGAAAGACTATTCTAGTGCACAGGTGTTTATTTCCGAGAAAAATAGTAAATTGAATGTTTATATTAATCATTTTTCGGGGAATCTCGACTTTTTACTTCGAACAGATAAAAAAATAAAGACGGCAAAGAATTGCGATGTTGAAAAAGTTAGTGAGGATCGTTATTTAGTCCATGCAAAGGCTAACAAGCTTGTCATTCAATTGGAGGGTAAGTAATGAGGATATGTATCATTGCAGAAGGCTCCTACCCTTACGTAACTGGAGGTGTATCGAGCTGGATTCAAACGCTGGTTTCGTGTATGCCTGAACACGAGTTTATCCTCTATGCAATCGGTGCACACGAAAAAACACGGGGGAAATTCAAATACAAGCTGCCTCCCAATCTAATAGAGGTAAAGGAAATCTTTTTGGATTCTTATTTATCTGAAACTGGAGAACCTGGGAAGGATTATCGCTTGAATCCCCTCCAAAAAAGGGCCATTAAATCCTTATTGGATAGTGGGACTACAGACTGGGATTTGTTATTTTCCTTATTTAGAAGCAGGAAAATGGATTCCGTTTCAAACTTTATCATGAGCCGGGATCTTTTTGATATCATCCATGAGCTATGTGTTGAGCGATATTCCCAAATTCCGTTCACAGAACTATTTTGGTCAGTGAGGGCAATGCTCCTGCCGTTATTCTGGCTATTAAGTAACCCTGTACCAGAGGCGGATCTGTATCATAGTGTATCGACTGGTTATGCAGGTGTTGTAGCAGGATACGGAAAATACCTAAATAAAAGACCTTATTTATTAACGGAGCATGGTATTTATACAAGGGAGCGGGAAGAGGAAATCATTAAGTCTGATTGGATCAAAGGGTATTTTAAGGACCTATGGATCCGATATTTTTATAGTTTATCTCAATGTGCTTATTCGAGTACTGACGGGGTTATCAGTTTATTTAATAAGAATAAAGAAATTCAGACCGAGATTGGCTGCGATGATGAGAAAATTAAAATCATCCCAAATGGAGTGGATCCCGAAGGTTTTGCTAACCTGCCCCAAAAGAGTCAAGAAGAAGAGGCTTATATTAATATTGGTGCAGTTGTCAGGGTTGTACCAATAAAAGATATCAAGACAATGATTCAAAGCTTTGCCATCGTAAAAAGGACAGTGACCCAAGCGAGGTTCTATATTTTCGGTCCATTTGAAGAAGATCTGGAATACTATGAAGAATGTTTGCAATTACTAGAATCACTCGGGACTAAAGATATTTATTTTACCGGCGCGGTAAATATAAAAGATTATATTGGAAGGATGGACATTCTTGTTTTATCAAGTATTAGTGAAGGTCAGCCATTAGCACTTTTAGAAGGAATGGCAAGCGGGAAACCGTTCGTCAGTACAAATGTAGGAAGCTGCAGTGAATTATTAAATGGTGTCAATGATGGAATTGGGCCAGCAGGTATTATTGTCCCTGTTATGCATTATGTTGAAATGGCAGAGGCAATTATTCAGTTAGCCGAAAATCCAGATATGTGCAAAGAAATGGGTGCTAATGGAGAGCTGAGAGTAAGAGAAATCTATACGAGAGAAAGATTTATCGAACAATATAAACAAATCTATGAAAGCATGGGGTTTTTACAATGGCAGGAATTGGCTTCCAACTAAAACATTTATTTAAGGACAATAGCTTTTTTTGGGGAATAAAAGCCTTCGCCTTTTCTTCCATTGTCATTGCAGGGCCGATGATTCTATGCATTTTACTAATTACCCTATCCCAATTCTTTCTTGAGTTAATGTATACGCCCTATTACGAGAAGGAAATATTTCTTGGAGGAACATTATATAGCTTTGTTTTTTCACAGCTGCTTACTGGCGGATTTACCATGTTACTCTCCCGCTATTTGGCCGATCAAATTTATGCTGACAAGGAAGAGAACATCTTAGCTTCTCTATATGGAATTCTAGCTATCTGCCTCTCTTTGGGCGGCTTGGCTGGGATTGTTTTCTACTCCTTTTCACCCTTGTCAATTGTCTTCAAGGTCTCTTCCTATTTTTTTTATCTTGAGTTAATGATGATCTGGCTGCTCTCGATTTATATTTCAGCATTAAAAAAGTACCTGCAGATCATAATGGGGTTTGTAATCGGTGTTGTCCTTTCAGCTGTCCTCATTTGGTTTAGCTTTATGTGGCTAAATATTAATACAGCTGCAAGTATCTTTGTTTGTATGGATATTGGGTTTTTCGTGATCATTATGCTTTTCTTTAGAAGTATTAAGGAGCATTTTCCAAAAAACAATCAACGCTATTTTGATTTTCTTACCTATATCGAAAAGTACCCTTCATTATTTCTAATTGGTTTATTCTACACCTTAGGTTTGTACGGCCATAGTTTTATCATCTGGGGCAGTGGGCTAAGGACGTTTGTGGGTGATACATTTGCTATGTCAATCATTTATGATACCCCAGTTTTTTATGCTTACTTAACCATCCTTCCAGCCATGGTCATGTTTGTTGTTTCAGTAGAAACGTCATTTTATGAAAAATATAAAAACTTTTATTCATTACTTATGGGACGCTCATCCTTAAATGAAATAAAGGATGCCCAGGCAAAAATGTTTAATGTTCTTTCCCGAGAGTTTGCCTTTATTATGGAGTTTCAGTTGTTTTTTACTATATGTGCCATTTCTCTTGGAACAAGATTATTACCTTTATCAAACGACCAAGTAGATATCTTTAATATTGTTACAGTGGGAAATTATTTTTTTATCATGATGTTTATCATCATCCAAATTTTGTTGTATTTTGATGATCGGAAAGGAGCTCTCTTTGTCATATCCAGTTATTGTGTATCTAGCCTATTGATAACAGTGATTACAGCAAGCATTGAAAGCTACGGGGTATCATGCTTTTTCGCAGGCTTTATTGGCTTAATACTAGCACTTAGCCGTATATCCCATTTCAGCAAAAACTTTGGCTATTATACCTTTTGTTCACAGCCAATTATGGTTAAAGAAGAAAAACTAGTTATTACAAGATTTATAGACAAATTAAATTTATTAAATGGTGTAGGAGGCAAATATGAAACAAAAGAATAAAAGCGGTCTTCTATTGCTCGCTTTAGCCATTACACTCACAGGTTGTTCTTTTCCGTTAGGGGCTTCAGATACAGTCAAGTCAGCAAATAGTGCAAAGGAACCTAAGCAGTCGATTAATGCAGAACCTCGTGTAGACCAATTAATGGAAGATAGAAGGGTATATGACAACGATAAAATGGATAGTGTTATAGATTTATATGTAACTGTTCTTAATAACGAAAGTAATGATACCTTTTATACAATTAATCATTGGTACGATAACGGTGGAAAAGGTGATCCACCGAAATTAAATGCGATTGTGCAAGAAGGCAGCCCGTCTGGACCACAAAAGGGGGATTGGGGTTACGGAACGGATATACCTAATTCAGTTATTAAAATCCGTGGCAATTCCAGCAGGTTTGTCCCGCAAAAATCCTATCAACTTAAGTTAGCCGAAAGTGCTGGTTTATGGCATGGTCAAACGGTAATTAATCTTAATAAACACCAATATGATGTGACAAGAGTGCGACAAAAACTAAGCTTTGATTTGTTTAGGGAAATACCTGATTTTACAAGCCTAAGAACTCAATTTGTACACCTGCATGTTAAGGATTTATCAGGACAAACGCCCGACCAGCAATTTATTGATTACGGATTATTTACCCAAGTTGAACAACCTAATAAGCGTTTTCTTTACGCCCATGGGCTTGACCCGAATGGCAACCTTTATAAAGCAAACTTCTTTGAGTTCCAACGTTATCCAGACCAATTAAAATTGGCAACAGATCCAAGTTACAATAAGGAGGAATTTGAAAGTATCCTGCAAATTAAAGGGAGCGAGGATCACGATAAACTGTTAAAAATGTTGGATGCAGTCAATAATTATAAGTTAAATATTAATGATGTAATCGACCAATATTTTAATCGCGAAAATTACATAACCTGGCTGGCTGTGAATTTATTATTGGGAAATATGGATACGGATGCCCAGAATTTTTATTTATATAATCCATTAAATTCAGAAAAGTTTTACTTCCTGCCGTGGGATTATGATGCCGCTTGGGGGCAGCAAGCCGAAGAGAATGAAAGGATTAAGGGCTTTACGGCAAAATGGCAGCTAGGAATCAGCAATTATTGGGGAGCAGTTTTACATCAACGATTTTTCAAAGATCCGAAAAACATTGATGACTTAAACAAAAAAATTGAGGTAGTGTCAAAAATCCTCAACAAACAGAAAATCCAAGAATATGTTGACCAGTATTACCCTATTGCCAGCTCTTATATCAAAACATCACCTGATTTACAAGGCTTGCCATATAAAATTGAAGATCTTGATAAGAGCTTTAAAAACTTAATCAATGTACCCGAACAGAATAAAGAATTTTATTATGCCAGTTTAGAAAATCCAATGCCAATCTACCTAGGTGATTTAGTGCAGAAGGATGATTCATATGAATTTACTTGGGATCCATCCTATGACTTCCAGGCGGACGATTTAACCTATGATTTCCAAGTCAGTCAATCGGCAGACTTTAGTTCCGTGTATATCGAACAGAAGGACCTTACAAACACAACATTAAAAGTCGAAGCCAATCAATTGAAACAAGGTAAGAACTATTGGAGAGTTACTGTGAAGGACTCCAAGGGAAATACGCAGATTGCATTTGATCGATTAAAGGGTGAAGACGACAGCTGGCATAATGGCGAGAGGGAATTTTATGTTAAATAAGGAAGATAGACAATGAATCAATTAAAGAAAATAAAAATACCAGCATTTATTATCGCCAGTCTACTGCTGGTAGTGGCAATTTTTAGATTAGACCCTGGAGGACAGGCTCAAAAGAAGGATCATAAAGTCAAGCAGGAAGAAAACGCTAAAGTGGTCTCTAAAAAGGGGAATAATAAGGCCGTTATTGAAAATGCTGCGTTACCAGCCTTTTCAATAACAACCGATCCAGATAATCTTTGGTCAAAGGAAAAAGGAATATACATTCTTGGCGATCACGCCTCAAGCAAGTATCCCTATAAAGGAGCAAATTACTGGCAGGATTGGAGTATTCCTGTGGATGTAGAATATATCGAACACAGTAAAGCTGTCTACAGCGTATCAGCTGAAATGGCGATTTTTGGGGGAGAAACAAGGACTCTTCCCCAAAGATCCTTTGCCCTGTTTGCAAAGAAGAAACAAGGAAGTAAAACCTTTAACTTTCCACTTTTTCCTGAAAAGGCACTCGATAAATATAAATCATTTGTTCTTCGCAATGGTGGCCAGGACTTTGCAAAGACACACATGCTTGATGGCTTAGTCTCCACCCTTGTCAGGGATACAACGATTGATCACCAGGCATATCGTCCAGTTGTTGTCTATTTAAATGATGAATATTGGGGCATATATGATCTACGGGAAAAGATTGATGACAACTTCCTTGCAGCTAATCATGGAGTAAAGAAAAAGGATGTTGATTTATTGGAAGCGAATGCCATTGAGAAAGATGGGAGTAACAAAGATTACTTACAACTTATTGATTTTATCAAAAAGAATCATGTAATGGATGCAGACAATTATAATCAAGTGAAAAAACAGATGGATATGGACAATTTTATCGATTATGTCATAACCGAGCTATATATTGCCAATACGGATTGGCCCAGTCATAATATCCGCTTTTGGAAGGCGAAGGGTGAATTTGATAAGTGGCGTTGGATTCTTTATGACAGTGATTTAAGTTTCGATAACTATCAAGAAAATACAGTAGATAGATTATTTACTTATAAAGGAAAAGGAGACGACTCCTTATATATATCCTTTTTATTTCGTGAATTAATGAAAAATGACCAGTTTCGGAAGGAATTTCGCAGTCGTGCAGATTATCATCTAGCTGAAACCTTCCAACCAGAGCGTGTTATCGCAACGATTACTAAGCTGCAAAAACAAATCGAGCCCGAAATGCCGAACCATTTAGAAAAATGGGGAGGAGAAATGGCGGAATGGGAGCTAAATGTTAGCAAGTTAAAAGAATTCGCCGAAAACAGACCACACTACCTCAAGAAGGATCTTGAGAAGCTTTTTGATACCCTTCAATAAAAAGGAGATCTATATGAAATATGGAAATAAAAAATTAAGGCATGAATTGAAATACTATATTTCCTATCATGTATTTGAAGAACTGCGTTCACGATTACGTTATGTTGTACAGCCGGATAAGAACTCAGTCAATGAAGATGGCTACCATATTCGGAGCCTTTATTTTGACAATTTTTTCGATACTGCTCTGTATGAAAAACTCGCAGGCGTACATCGGCGGGATAAGTATCGTATCCGAATTTATAATGAGAGCGATAGGCATATTAAGTTAGAAAGAAAGAGTAAATTTGGAGATTATATTTGCAAGGAATCTATGAATCTCACACGTGAAGAATATGAAAAAATCATGAATCGTGACTTTGAGTTTTTAAGAGTGAGCGATTCACAGCTTGGCAAAGCCTTTTATATTAAATGTACGAGCGAAAACATGCAGCCTAGAATCATTGTGGACTATGTGAGAGAAGCTTATACATACGAATTTGGGGATGTACGGATTACCTTTGATAAACGTTTGATGGCAGGAGTAAGCTCATTTGATATCTTTAATCCAGAATTAGTAACCGTCAATGCAATCCATGACAAATTTATGGTATTGGAAATAAAATACAATGAATATTTGCCATCCCATATTCGCGGTATACTGCAACTGGAAAGCCATCAACGTTCAGCCATCTCAAAATATGTCATCTGCAGAGAAGAAGGCATGTATTACTATAAAAATTAATAAATAAAGGGGAAGAAACATGAACAATCAAGTGACTATTAATGATGTTCTAAAAAAGAGTTTTTTAGAACAAGGGATATTCGGAAAATTGCCATTGCAAAATATTATCCTTGGAATGCTCATCGCTTTTGCGATTGGACTATTTATTTTCTATATCTATAAAAAGACATTTCGGGGGGTTGTCTATAGCCATAACTTTAACGTCACTCTCATTCTAATGACTATGATTACAACACTCATCATCATGACAATTAGTACAAATGTCGTTCTCTCACTTGGAATGGTTGGCGCTTTAAGTATTGTTCGTTTTCGTACAGCGATCAAGGATCCGCTGGATGTCATTTTCATGTTTTGGGCCATATCAGGAGGGATTACAACTGGAGCAGGTGTCTACTCCCTGGCGATTCTCGGATCACTCTTAATTGGATTAGTTGTTTTTATCATGACTCGAAAAAGAGGGAAAGATTTCATCTTTTTATTAGTAATCCATCATGATGAATCAGCTGCAGATTCTATTAAATATCAACTAGCAAAACTGAAACACAGCCTAAAATCAAAGATTGTCAGAAATGATATTACCGAGTTGACAGTAGAATTAAAAATAAAAGGCGATAATACCGCCTTTGTCCATCAGTTGTCTGCGGTGGAAGGGGTTAGGGACGTTTCATTAATCAATTATAATGGCGACTATGCAGCATAAAGGAATTGAGATAAATAATGAAAAAGCTGATACTAATCCTCATAGCTGTAATTCTGTTAATCATAGTAGCCTTCACTGTGTCAAAAAGGAGCAGACAGGTTACCTTCCAACCGGAAAGAGCTGTTAACAATGTAATCGTAAATCCCTATACAGGCTTTGCGCCGCCTGCTGACGGTGGTCCATACACACAGCCCCATTCATTAGTGTATGCAAATTTCACATGGAGGGATCTAGAGCCGAAGAAAGGTCATATTGACTTTGCAGGAATTGAGAAAAAATATAGGTTAGACTATTGGAAAGAGAAAAATATCAAGCTTATATTTCGAGTAGTTATGGATACTCCAGGAGATAAAAAGCATATGGATATCCCGGATTGGCTGTATAAAGAAATTAATGAGGAGGGCACTTGGTATGACCATAAGTGGGGAAAGGGATTTAGTCCCAACTATTCGAATAAAAAACTTATAGCCTATCATAATAACTTGATAAAAAAGTTGGCGGAACAATATAATAACGATTCGGAAATTGCCTTCATTGAAATAGGAAGTATCGGGCATTGGGCAGAATTCCACACATTGCAGCAAGATGGTATTTATATACCATTTCCTAAGCTGCCCGTCGTTGAAACATATGTAAAACAGTATATAAAATACTTTGATAAAAAGATCCTTTTAATGCGAAGGCCTCATCAAATTGCCATAGATAATAAGATGGGTCTGTTTAATGATATGTTTGGAAAAAAGCCAGATACGGTTGATGAATTTTGGAAATGGGTAACAAAGGGGTATACGTTTTGGTTAACAAATGAAAAAAACCCTTCAATGGAAGGGTTTTGGAAGTATGCACCAACAGGAGGGGAATTTGCGCCAACACATTATTGGGAGGATTATTTTTCTTCTGCCCATTTTTCAAACACAATGGAACAACTGGAGCTAACACATGTAAGCTGGTTAGGCCCCAGTTCCCCCGCTGATTATCCTATGAACGGTGAGATGCAAAAAAGGATGAATCAATTTATGAATAAGATGGGCTATCATTTTTGTTTATTGAATGAAACCCACCCGGAATCCGTCACAGCTGGCACGACTTTTAGGCTAAGCATGGAATGGGAAAATACAGGAGTTGCCCCATTCTATTTTGATTGGCCGTTAGAAATATCACTAGCAGATCAAAAAGGGGAAATTGTTTACAAACAACAATTAAAGGCAGATATTAGAAAATGGCTTCCGGGTAAACATCAAATTTCTGAAGATATCTCGCTTCCTACTAAACTGAATTCAGGGAAATACAATATGTTAGTAACGATACTAGACCCTGCTACTGGGAAGCCAGGAATTCAATTTGAAATGGCGGGCAGGAGAGATGATGGAAGATACACTTTAGGTGAAATAATGGTGAAATAATGGAAGTAAATATTAAAATATAATGACAGGTGTAAAGACAACTGTTAGAATACTCTTATGTTAATAGATTTACTTTTTTTCTCTAAAAATCACGGATTATGGGGAATAATGTAAATAGTGATGGTACATAGGAGGATCAGATGAATAAGAAAAGGGAATTATCAAGTCGAAAATTGCTGGGAATTGCCGGAATGGGCTGGATGTTTGATGCCATGGACGTCGGCATGCTCAGCTTCATTATTGCGGCATTAAAGGTGGAGTGGGAGTTAACGCCGGGTCAGATGGGCTGGATTGGCAGCATCAATTCAATCGGTATGGCCGTAGGGGCACTCGTATTTGGCCTAATGGCTGACAGAATCGGCCGGAAATATGTCTTTATCATTACGTTATTGTTATTTTCAATTGGCAGTGGTGCTTCAGCCTTTACTACTACCTTGACTGCTTTTTTAGTGTTACGGTTTTTCATTGGAGCGGGTTTAGGTGGGGAGCTTCCGGTTGCTTCTACACTTGTGTCAGAGAGTGTTTCCGCAGAAAAGCGCGGCAGAATAGTTGTCTTACTTGAAAGCTTTTGGGCGGGGGGCTGGCTGGTTGCTGCGGTCATTTCTTATTTTATCATTCCGAGGTTTGGCTGGCAGGTTGCCCTGTTGATTAGTGCCGTTCCGGCATTATATGCGTTGTATTTACGGATGGATCTGCCGGACTCGCCGCGTTTTACAGCGGTGAAGAACAAGGAGAAAATCTCAGCCGTTCAAAGTATGAAGAAATTATGGTCAAAGGAGTACGCACGGCCAACCGCCATGCTCTGGATTGTCTGGTTTTGTGTGGTATTCTCCTATTATGGGATGTTTTTATGGCTGCCAAGTGTGATGGTTATGAAGGGCTTTAGTTTAATTAAAAGCTTTGAATATGTGCTCATCATGACGCTGGCACAGCTGCCGGGCTATTTTACGGCTGCCTGGTTTATTGAGAAATTTGGCCGGAAATTTGTCTTAGTTGTCTATTTAATTGGAACAGCTGCAAGTGCGTATTTGTTTGGCGCCGCTGAATCAACAGCCATGTTGATGACAGCAGGTGTTCTGTTATCGTTTTTTAATTTGGGTGCCTGGGGTGGACTTTATGCCTATACCCCTGAACAATATCCAACCATTATTCGCGGGACGGGAACAGGTATGGCTGCGTCCTTTGGCAGGATTGGCGGTGTTTTAGGGCCTTTATTAGTTGGTTATCTAGTGACTGGAAAGGTATCGATTTCGACCATTTTTATGATCTTCTGTATTTCCGTCCTCATTGGTGCTTTTGCCGTCTTCTTTTTAGGGAAGGAAACAAAAAACAAAGAATTAGTATAATAATTTGAACGGAGAGATCCCTGATTTAGGGGGTCTCTTTTTCGGAAGGCAAGAAGAAGAATCATATGTAGACAAAATATTTAAAAAAGTAATTTCCATTCGATTTACAGGAAAATCCTTCTTATCTTTACAGTTATAAAGCGTTTTCATCAAATAAAAAAATAATTTTTGTTATTTTGCAAATTATTTTAAAATAGCTCGTAAATAGACTAGACGAACTAAGAAATATTGGGTACAATGTTTTCAGAATATTATCTTTTTTGGCAACAGTGGGACAATTGGTTCAGAAAAATTTTTATAAAAACAGGGGGTATTGCCATGAGAAAGAAAAAAACAGCTGGTATTTTTATGTCGCTCATGTTAGCGGCAGGTGTAATGGCGGGATGTAATTCTTCTTCAACTTCTTCAAGTAATGGCGGGGAATCGGACAAGGGCGGAACGATTAAAATTGGTGCCAACCTGGAGCTTTCTGGCGGTGTAGCATCTTACGGCCAATCGATTAAAGAGGGTATTGATTTAGCACTGGAGGAAATTAATAAAGACGGCATTGACGGCAAAAAAATTGAGCTTGTTCCATTTGATAATAAGTCTGAAGCACCTGAGGCTATTTCTGGTGCGACAAAGCTGATCAGTCAAGATAAGGTTGTCGCCATTATCGGTTCTGCTACTAGCGGAAATACAAAGGCACAAATTGAAATTGCACAGAGTAATAAAATACCACTTTTAACACCAAGTGGAACAGCAGAAGACGTGACATTTAAAGATGGCAAATTGAATGATTATGTTTTCCGTACTTGTTTTATCGACCCGTTCCAAGGAACGGTAGCGGCGAACTTTGCTTTTAAAGATTTGAAGGCCAAAACAGCGGCTATTATTCTTGATAGCGCCAGCGACTACTCAAAAGGTTTAGCTGCTTCCTTTAAGGAAACGTTCACAAAGCAAGGTGGGAAAATTGTGAAGGAAGAGGCCTTTGTGGCCAAGGATACAGACTTCCGTGCGCAGTTAACCAATATTAAGGGTGCACATCCTGACTTTGTTTACGTACCGGCCTATTATGAAGAGGTTGGTCTAATCATCAAGCAGGGTCGAGAGTTAGGAATCGATGTGACAATGATGGGCGGCGAAGGCTGGGATTCTCCGAAGCTGGTTGAACTTGCCGGCAAAGACGCTTTGAACAATACATTTATTACTAACAGCTATTCTCCTGCTGACAATGATCCAAAGGTACAAGAGTTTGTAAAAGCATTTAAAGCAAAATACAAGGATAAAACTCCTGATGCGTTCAATGCCTTAGGTTATGATTCTGCATATTTCATTGCCGATGCAATCAAGCGTGCCGGCAGCAGTGATTCGACAAAGATCCAAAAGGCTTTGGCTGAAACAAATGGCTTAGAGCTAGTAACAGGAAAATTGAAGCTGGATAAGAACCACAACCCAATCAAATCTGCGGTTATCTTAGAGTTCAAAGACGGCGAGCAAACATTTAAATCGAAAGTAGATCCAGAATAAAATACTAAAAGAATAGGGAGAGCTCTTCTCCCTATTCTCGTCTTAAAGAGTCCTTTCTAAGGAGTGTCTAAACATGGAACAATTTATCCAGCAGCTAGTGAACGGTATTTCCCTAGGGAGTATTTATGCGTTGATTGCCCTAGGCTACACAATGGTTTACGGTATTGTAAAATTAATTAACTTTGCCCATGGGGACGTCTTCATGGTCGGTGCATTTATTGGATTTTATTCTATTACTATACTAGATTTAGGTTTTTTCCCTGCATTACTTATTTCCATGGCTGCCTGCGCCCTTTTCGGTGTGTTAATCGAGCGAATTGCGTACAAGCCATTACGAAATGCCACTAGGATTGCAGCTCTGATTACAGCGATTGGTGTCTCGCTCTTTATCGAATACGGGACCATTTATATTCGCGGCGCCCAGCCGGAAGCCTATCCAAATGGGATCGTTCCTTTAAAAAGTTTAGAGATTTTCGGTGTTAAAATTAGCGGCCAGTCGATCCTAATTTTAGCTGTCTCGCTCTTCTTAATGATTGTCCTCCAGTTTATCGTTCATAAAACCAAGATTGGTAAAGCCATGCGTGCCGTTTCACATGATATGGATGCAGCCAAATTGATGGGGATTAATGTGAATAACACCATTTCTGCCACCTTTGCGATTGGCTCAGCCCTTGCAGGTGCAGCGGGAGTAGTGTTCGGGATGTACTATACAAAAATTGAACCATTAATGGGGATTATTCCAGGGCTTAAAGCTTTTGTTGCCGCAGTACTTGGCGGTATCGGGATTATCCCGGGGGCAATGGCCGGCGGATTATTACTGGGTGTCATTGAAGCCCTTGTGAGCGCGACAGGCGGCTCACTATGGCGCGATGCTGTAGCCTTTATTGTTCTAATTTTAATCTTAATTTTCCGTCCTGCTGGCCTTTTTGGTAAAAATGTCAGGGAAAAGGTCTAGGGGGGTGCAGAGGGAATGAATAGTTTGAAAAAAGCAAAAGGTTTTTGGAGCACAATGGCTGTTGTCGTTATTTTTTCAGTGGTTACTCAATTTCTGATTAATGGCGGGACATTAAACTCCTTTTATGTAAATGCCTTGTTTTCCATCGGAATCAATATTATCCTTGCTGCTTCGCTCCATTTAATTATCGGGATTACCGGACAGTTTTCGATTGGACATGCCGGCTTCCTTGCTGTTGGTGCCTATGCCTCAGCGATTGTGACGATGAAATTGGGTCTGCCCTTCCCAGTTGCTATCATTGCTGCCGGTTTAGCCGCAGCGATTGCCGGATTAATTATCGGGATTCCAACTTTAAGACTGCGCGGCGATTATCTTGCAATTGCGACTCTCGGCTTTGGCGAGATTGTCAGGATTGTCTTTTTGAATTTTGATTATGTCGGCGGTGCCAGCGGTATGACTGTCTCTCACTTAACGACATGGCCTTGGCTGATTGCCTGTGTGGCTATCACGATTGTGGTGATTGTAAACTTCACGAATTCGACGCACGGGCGAGCTTGTATTTCGATTCGCGAAAATGAAATTGCGGCAGATGCGATGGGGATCAATACAACTTTTTACAAAGTAATGGCCTTTGTCATTGGCGCCTTTTTTGCCGGTGTAGCCGGTGCCTTGCATGCCCATAACTTTTATATTATCCAGCCGACAAACTTTGGTTTCTTAAAATCCTTTGATATTTTGATTTTAGTCGTAATAGGCGGCCTGGGAAGTATGTCAGGTTCCGTTATTGCGGCGATTCTGTTAACGATTATTTCAACCTTCCTTTCTAATTATCCGGAGGTTCGGATGGTGATCTACAGCCTTGTGCTGATTGTGATGATGCTGTTCCGCCCGCAAGGATTGATGGGAACAAAAGAAATCACCTCTTTCTTAAAAATTGGCAAATCCGCTAAAGGAGGAGTGCACCATGACGGCAAAAACACCACTGCTTAAAGTTGAAAATGCCGGCATCCGTTTCGGCGGTTTAAAGGCTGTTTCGGATGTGAATGTTGAATTAAAACAAGGTGAACTTGTCGGTTTAATCGGGCCTAATGGCGCGGGAAAGACGACCTTTTTTAACCTGTTAACGGGTGTATATGTTCCGACTGAGGGCAGCATTTCATTAGCCGGCGAAAAATTAAACGGCCAAGCTCCCTATAAAATTAACCAAAAAGGGATCAGCAGAACGTTTCAAAACATTCGTTTGTTCGGCGATCTATCGGTACTCGATAATGTAAAGGTCGCCTATCATTCGCTTGCCAAGCATTCTATCTTAAGCTCGATCTTCCGCCTCCCTTCCCACTTTTCCGGTGAGAAGGAAATGGAGGAAAAGGCAATTGAGTTTTTAAAAATCTTCAAGCTTGATGGGGTTATGCATGAGATGGCAAAGAATCTGCCGTACGGACAGCAGCGCCGCCTCGAAATTGCCCGGGCATTAGCGGCAAATCCCAAGCTACTCTTGCTGGATGAGCCGGCAGCGGGGATGAATCCGCAGGAAACAGATGAATTAATGAATTTGATTTCCTTGATTCGTGAAAGGTTTGACCTGACGATTCTCCTCATTGAACATGACATGCTCCTTGTTATGGGTGTATGTGAGCGAATCTATGTACTAGACCATGGTCAATTAATTGCCGAAGGTACACCGGAGCAAATCAGAAATAACCCTAAAGTCATCGAAGCGTATCTCGGCGAGGAGGTCTCGTAACATGCTAAAAATCAGTGATATTAACGTCTATTATGGAAATATTCATGCCTTGAAGGGCGTTTCCCTCGACATCAATCAAGGGGAAATTGTTACTTTGATTGGGGCCAATGGTGCCGGAAAAAGTACGCTGTTGAAGACGATCTCCGGGTTGCTTAAGCCTAAAAATGGGGAAATCGCCTTTGAAAATGAGCACGTTGCTGGTAAGGTGGCGCAGGCGATTGTAAAAAGGGGTATTTCCCAGGTACCGGAAGGCCGCAGAGTGTTTGCCAACATGTCAGTAGAGGAAAACCTTGAGTTAGGTGCTTACCTAAGGAAGGATAAGAAAGGTATTAAGGAAGACTTTGAAAAGGTGTATCAGTTGTTCCCCCGCCTTTATGAGCGCCGGAAGCAGCTGTCAGGAACCCTTTCAGGCGGTGAGCAGCAGATGCTGGCAATGGGTAGGGCGTTGATGGCCAGACCGCGTTTATTGCTGCTGGATGAGCCTTCAATGGGTCTTGCACCGTTATTAGTCAAAACCATCTTCAATATTATTGCAGAAATTAATAAAACGGGGACAACCATTTTGTTAGTTGAGCAAAATGCCAATATGGCGCTTTCCATTGCTGACAGGGCTTATGTCATTGAAACAGGAAAAATTGTCGCTGCCGGTACGGCGGAAGAATTAAGCCAAAGTGATCAAATACGAGCTGCCTACTTGGGTGGGCATTAAAAAGGTGTTGGGGAGCCCCCAACACCTTTCCGTGTCTAGCTTCAGCGCCTAGGGGCTCGGGGTCATAAGCCAATCCGTCAAGAAGGTTAAAGAACAACCTTCTCGCCGGCTCGTCTTATGCCTGTCGCCCCTGGGCAAGGCGCTTCCGCTTTTCATATTTATATTTTCATTTTCCTTTGCTCAGGATCAAGCTGGAATTGTTGCCGTCTTTGTGGGCTTAGGCGATGTCTGATTTTGATCATATAATCCTCATAAAGCTGTTCGATGCCCACCGTTGCAAGCGAAAAGAAGTTAGCATAATTCTTTTGAACTTCCCACTTTAATTCGTTCTTCCCGCAAATGCTATATTCATTTACTTCTTTAATCTCCTTTTGAATCTTTGAAAGTTCGACAGCTTGTGCATCTTCAGGCAAGGAAAGGACATGATCAATTTTTTCAATATAGTCCCTCGACTTCCCAATCTTTTCTTTAATTTCTTGATAACCTTCCTGGTCAATTAAATTGTATCTTAGTTTAAAATCATTTAGTTTTTCAGCTGCTTCATAGGTGGAATTGACAATATCATCGCGTGTCATATCCCTTGTTTCATAACTGAGCATATGCTTCCAAGACGGCTGGGTGATCGCTTTGCGGTGATCCTCGAGTGTATGGCAGTGTTTATTATAGCCATGGATTTCCGGATGCTCGAATGCCGGGCTTGCCGGGTCAAGGAACGGTGCAAGCGGTGCGACGAAGTAAAAGATCCTTGGATCCTTGCTACAGGCAAGATGAATCGTTTCGCAAAAATCAATATTTTCAATGGCGCTTTGGTAGGTTTGCCCCGGAATCCCGACCATGAAGAACAGATCGATCTTTTTACAGTCATTTTTCAAGGCGAAATTAAGTGTATCAATCACTTTTTGGTTAGTGCAGCTGAACTTCCCATTGTAACGTCTGATATTCTCATCATGGGTTTCAAGGGTAATTTCAATGCTGTATTTTGGGACACTGTCATTCATCTGTTTAAAAAATTCCTCGTCTGCATATTGAAAAAGTTCAAAGACAATTTCATTTTTAAGATTTAGTTTTTTTAGCCGGCTGAAAAACTCTGTAACATATTCGCGTCCGCCCTGCCTTAGATCATGGAGTATGAAAATCGGCGCTCGGCTGAAGCGGGAAATAAATTGAATATCCTCCACTAATTTTTTCGGTGACCGCAATGCCAGCGAATTGCGGTTGCAGTTTTGGTCATATGCCTCCCTCGAACCACCGCAAATCAGACAGTTTTGTGTACAGCCTCTTGCGGTCAACAGCGCGGTGTTCGGATATTGCAGCCAGCCGTTGTATGGCAGTGGGTCAAGGAAATTGCGGTATTTAAATACGGAGCGGATGGTGTAACGATACCCCGGCACATCAATATCATCTAAATCCTTTGGTACATAAGTAATCGGGTTGCAGCCCACTTCGCTGCCCTTTTTCCAGGTAAGGTTGGGAATGTCGGCATAATGGGTGTTGCCTACCTCAATTTTGTTCATCAATAGGAGCATCAATTTTTCTGTGGAGTCGCCGCGCATGACGAAATCGATAAATGGGTAGTCAATTAATTCTTTATGATAATAGGTAGCGGACAAGCCCCCGAAGATCATCGGTGTTTCCGGATGGAGGGTTTTCACGATTTTGGCAAGTTCAATACTGCCATGGGCATGCGGCAGCCAATGGAGATCAATCCCGAAGGCCTTCGTTTTGATTTTCCTTAATTTTTTTTCAACATCGAATTTTTCACTCATCAGCATGCGGTTGGCGATATTGATAATTTTTACCCGCAGCCCATAGCGCTCCAAATAATCGGCGATACTTGTCAGCCCAATCGGATACATTTCAAATACAGGCGATGACGGGACAACATCACTAATTGGGCCAGCGAGCAAGGAATTTTTTCGAAAGTCATATACACTTGGTGCATGTAACAGAACTAGGTCGTATTTCATTTACAATCACCTCTGATATTGGTTTCTTAAATTTTGTGATATTTTTCACATATAGGGATTTGATGGTAAGTATTTTAAGATAATTTAAGTTTACTATAATCATGGACTAAGAGAGTGACAATCGGGTGACAAATTTTGGGTGAATTTGTGTATGGTTTTGGTACAATAAAAGGAAAAAATAGAGGGATGATCAAAATGGCACAAGTAAAAACAAATGCAATGCGCATTCTGGATGCAAAAAAGGTCAATTATGGCATGCTTACATATGAAAATAAAGATGGAAAAATTGATGGGATTTCGGTAGCGGAGAAAATTGGCCGGGATGTGAAAGAGGTCTTTAAAACGCTTGTCGCTCAGGGCCATAGTAAGGCGATTTATGTCTTTGTTATTCCTGTTGCAGAAGAGTTGGATTTAAAAAAGGCAGCAAAGGCGGCGGGCGAAAAGAATGTGGAGATGATTCCCGTGAAGGATATTCAAAAATGGACGGGATATATCCGGGGCGGCTGTTCACCGATTGGAATGAAAAAGGACTATAAGACCTTTATTGATGAAACCAGCCTGCAGATTGATTCGATCATTGTCAGTGCCGGTAAAATTGGTGTGCAAATTGTACTTGCCCCCGGCGATTTAAAGGAACTAACGAAAGCGGAAATCATCGATCTTGTGAAGTAAGAAATTTTAATAGGCACTCACCCATAAACAGCAAAAGCATAGTATAAGGTGAAATGAACTTAGCGATTGTCATGTAAAAGGGAGTGTTGATGAGTGGCAGGGAAAGTTAAAAATTATTTTGCCGGCGGGAATACTGCGAGAGGCTTCCATAGCCTTTACGACTCTAATCTCCAAGGCTTAGACCGGATATTTATTCTAAAGGGCGGCCCTGGAACAGGCAAATCATCACTGATGAAGAAAATTGGCCATGAGTGGATGGAACAAGGATACGATGTCGAGTTTCTTCATTGTGCCTCAGATAATAATTCAATAGATGGTGTTCTGATCCCAAGCCTGAAGGTGGGGATTGTCGACGGAACGGCGCCGCATGTGATTGAGCCGAAAGCACCCGGAGCGGTCGAAGAATATATAAACCTTGGCGAGGCCTGGGATGCCCGCGCCCTTAGTGTTCAAAAAAATGTAATTCAGAAGCTGACCGACCAGATTAGTGCGTCCTTCCAGAAGGCTTACGCAACATTTAAGGAAGCGCTAGAGATCCACGATGATTGGGAAAAAATTTATATTAATAGCATGGATTTTAAAAAGGCAGACAAACTGACGAACAAGTTAATTGAAACCTTTTTTGGAAAAATGAAATTGCATAAGACTTCGGATGTGCGCCATCGCTTCTTAGGGGCAGCGACACCGATGGGGGCAGTTGATTTTGTTCCCAATTTAACCGAGGAAATTCCGAAGCGCTATTTCGTTAAGGGGCGTCCGGGGTCTGGTAAATCGACGATGTTGAAAAAATTAGCCGCGGCGGCCGAAGAGCGCGGCGTCGATATCGAAATTTACCATTGCGGTTTTGACCCGCATAGCCTTGATATGCTGATCTTACGAGAGCTCGGTATTGCGATTTTTGACAGTACGGCACCGCATGAGTATTTCCCAAGCCGTGATGGCGATGAGATCATTGATATGTATGAGATTTTGATTGAGCCGGGTACAGATGACCTGTTTGCGGAGATCATCAGTAAAATTGCCGCAAGATATAAAAGCAAAATGACCGAGGCAACTAGCTATCTTGCGAAGGCAAAGGATCTACATGATGAGCTGGAGGAGATTTATGTGGCCGCGATGGATTTTTCTGTAGTGGAAAGGATTCAAGGGAGGATTGCGGAGGAAATAAAGGAATTAGCGAACGCTAAGGGGTAATAATATGGGTGCCGGTTATGAAAAATACCGGCACCCATTGTTTATTACTTCTTCTTTTTCTGTGTGTGATTGCTCTTTTTCCCCTTGCTGTTATCACCGCTGACAAACTCCGTAGCAAATTCAGCCTCAGCATGCCCGGCCTGCGGGGAATTTTGATTTTGGCTTCCCTTATTGAACTTCTTGGTCATCTTGTTTCCCTCCTTTTTAAGCTAATGTTAGTGTGGCAACTGGCGATTGGTTTATGCCGTTTAAATAAAGGAGAAAATGGAAGAAAGTAGAACTAGTACAGAGGATCTCTTTTAGGAGGACGGGTAATGGTAACATCAAGTATCGATTTATTAACAAAGCTTTTCAGGGAAAACCGCAACGAAGCAAATGCCGAACCGATGAAGAACTATATGAAAGGCCATTTTCCTTTTCTAGGAATCAAGTCGCCTTTGCGGAAGCAGTTAGAAAAGCAATTTTTTAAGGAACCGGGGGTTTTACAGGAGCCGTTTAACAAGGAATTAGTTGCTGAACTTTGGGGGAAAAATGAAAGAGAATACCAATATACTGCCTTGACTTATTTAGAAAAAATGATGAACAAGCTGCAGAGAGACGATTTGTCCTTCATGGAGCAGCTCATTACTTCAAAATCATGGTGGGATACTGTTGATGCGATTGCCCCTAAACCTGTAGGTAAAATCGCGGAGAAGTTTCCAGAGGTGGTAGGGGAAACGATTGATGGCTGGGCCGTTCACGATAATATGTGGCTCAGGAGGGCGGCAATTCTTTTTCAATTAAAGTATAAACAAAAGACAAATGAAGAGAAGCTTTATCAATACATACGGCAAAACGCTGACAGTAAGGAATTTTTTATCCAAAAGGCAATTGGTTGGGCATTACGGGAATACTCGAAGACGAATCCGTCATCGGTGAGGGTGTTTATTGAGGGTCAGTCTTTGGCGCCGTTAAGTGTTCGCGAAGGCAGTAAGTATCTGGATCGAGCGTTACGCTAATAATGTTCGGAGGTTCATGTTAGAATGGCGATAATGGAAAAAATAGTGAAGGTGGATCAGCATGATTAAAATGATAGCATCAGACATGGATGGGACATTATTAAATTCGGTTCAACAAATCAGTGAGGAAAATAAGCAGGCCATTTTAAAGGCACAGGCACAAGGGGTTGAATTTGTCGTTGCGACGGGCAGGTCGTATCAGGAGGCCACCTACGTCCTGGGAGAGGCGGGTCTGAAGTGTCCGATTATTTGTGTGAATGGCGCAGAGATCCGTTCGAAGGAAGGAGAGATTCTTTCTGCGACTCCGATAGCGAAGGAAATGGCGCGTGAGGTAGCGGCAAAGCTTAATGAACTTGATATTTATTTTGAGGTATATACGGACAAGGCTGCCTGTACTGTCGATGGTGATAAGGCGGTATCAACGCTTGTCGACATTATCCTCAGCGCGAATCCTGAAGCAGACCGCGATGAGATCATGTATGCTGCCGGGGCGAGGTTGCGCGATGGTTTGGTCAAGGTTGTGGAGGATTATGAAACTCTTTTTGCCGACGAATCCGTTCAAATCTATAAGATGTTAGTCTTTTCGTTTGATGCGAGTAAACTTGCAGCCGCAGGCAAATCGCTTGCCGAATTTTCGGAGATTGCTGTTTCTGCATCAGGCGATGAAAATCTGGAAGTTACCAATAAACAGGCACAGAAAGGGATTGCGCTTGAGTCCCTCGCAAGGTTGAAAGGGATCGATATTTCCGAGACAATGGCGATTGGCGATAATTATAATGATGTATCGATGTTTGAACGTGCCGGCAGATCAGTAGCAATGGGAAATGCAAACTATGAAATTCAGGCATTATGCGATGTGATTACGGATACGAATAATGATCATGGTGTAGCGACGGCCATTTTAGAAGTGTTATAGGAGAGTTGGTGGCTAATGTACCGGGTTGGTTCCGTTTTATTGGTGCTAATTTTGTTGCTTTCAAGCTGTTCTTTTTTTGAAAAAGATAAAGATAAAAGGCAAGCGGAGTTGCCCGTTCATCGTCAGTTGGATTTAGAAGTAATCGCGGAAAATTTATCCGTCCCATGGTCAATTGATAAGGTGGGGGAGACCTTCTATCTTAGTGAACGAACTGGAAGCATCGTCGAAATTGATAACGGTAAAATAGAACGCCAGCATGTTCAGTTAGAAAAGCCGCTGTCCGGGGCAGCTGAGGCGGGATTGTTGGGTTTTGTGTTGGATCCAGATTTTGCGCAGAACCAGCAGGCGTTTGCGTATTATACATATGAGGATAGCAGCGGGGGCGGGCAATTTAATCGGGTTGTGGTGTTACGGTATAATGGTGGTGCATGGACGGAGGAGCGGATTCTTCTTGACCGGATCCCAAGCGCCGCCTATCATCATGGCGGCAGACTGAAGATTGGCCAGGATGGGAAGCTGTATATCACTACGGGTGACGCGACAACGCCTTCGGTCGCTCAAAAGCTGAATTTATTAAATGGAAAAATTCTGAGGATGAATGTGGACGGGACGGTTCCTCCGGATAATCCGTTTCCGAATTCCTATGTGTATAGCTATGGCCACCGGAATCCGCAGGGACTGGTGTGGATTGGGAAGACCTTGTATGCGAGTGAGCACGGGCAATCGGCCCATGATGAAATCAATCGGATTGCGGCCGGCGGGAATTACGGCTGGCCTGTTATTCAGGGTAAGGAAAAGAAAGCTGGAATGAAGATACCTATTTTTGAATCAGGTATGGCTGAAACGTGGGCACCATCCGGAATGGCAGCCGCTGGCGGCAAGCTTTATGCGGCGACATTAAAGGGAAATGCCGTTCGGGAGTTCGATTTGGAACGGAAACAAACTCGCGTGGTGATTAGCGGTTTTGGGCGGATCCGGGACGTGTTCGTTGACGGCGAGTTTTTATACTTTGTCAGCAATAATACCGACGGCCGAGGGAATCCGGACGAGAAGGATGATAAGTTTTATCGGGTTCAGTTGGGGGAATTGAAATAAGGAGATTAAAGACATTTTAGGCCAAATAACTGAAAAGATGTCTTTAATAAGGGGTCTTGAAGACATTTTGGGAGGAAACTCGAATAGTTTTGTCTTTAATAAGGGCTCTAGAAGACATTTTTGGGGAAAACCGAACAGTTTTGTCTTTAATAAGGGCTCTTTGAAGATAGCTATTGGGGAAAACTGAGAAACTCCCTAAAGAATTTCGATCTTTAAGGAGTTTACTTGGGAGACGAGGAGTTCCTCGTATTTTTTTTGCGCCTGGAAGTAGACTTCCTGCTCGCCCATTGTTGGATTTTCCTTTTTGACTTGGTCAACTAAATCCTTTTGTACCTTTTGCGCGAGAACGATCATCTCATATTGCTGCTTTTCCGTTGCCCAGAACTTATCTTCGCCGTAGTCACCAATCAACTTCCGGGCGGATTCGTACCCATTATATTGGTCACGTACTTTCCCCAAGGCCGCATCAACCTCCGCCACATCCGCTTTGTGGCCCTTTTCCTCGGCAAGCAGTGCCATCGAACGGAGGCGGATAATCTGCGTGACTAATTGATTTTTATCATCGATGACTTTCTCTTGTGATTTTAGATAGGCTAGTTCTTCCTCTAATTGTGCCCCGCTGTATTTCTTCTGCGCTGTTTCCAGTGAAATCGCTAGCTGCAGCTGATTAATCAATTTATAAAAAGAAACATCGTCATTCGTAATCCATTCACCATTCAATTTTGCGACACCCTTGGCCTTCACGACGTTGATGTCAATGACCTTTTCGGATTTCTTCCCGTCCTTTTCCAACGTAAACGCCACTTCATATTTACCGCTCATCGGAAGCGCAACCTCACCAGAATAGGCTCCGTCTTTTCCTTCGGTTAATTTCACATCGGTTGTGCCATGATCCATATTGGCCATGGAAAATTCCGCGGAAACCTCAAGCCCCTTGACAGCCTTTTTCCCCTCTGTTACTTTAATTTCAAACTTTGCTGCCGTATCCTTTTGGTAAAAAAGCTCCTTTGTCACTTTGACCGTATAGTCAGGCCCGGATCCACAGCCGGCGAGCATCGCGACTATCAGCAGTAAGGCGAACAAGAGTCGTTTCTTCATGAGTCAATCCCCCCTAAAAACAAATAATCGCAGAGGATGAGGCAGCAAAAGGGGTCTACTTTGTGGTTTCCGGGGCGGTCAAACTGACCAAACAGGATGAAAATGGGAATGAAATTATTGTCTGTATTAAGCAAAAAGGGGATATATTTGCGGAGGCATGCTTGTTTACACGAAAGACAGAGTTCTATCCGGCGACGGCAACGATGCTGGAAGATGGAGAGATTCTCTTTTTGGATAAGCATGAATTGGAACAGGATTTATATAATTATCCTGAACTATCGATGCAATTGATCAGTTATATGAGTGATGCGCTTAGGGAAATGACCTCGCAGCTGCGAGATGTTGCCTTGCTGGATGTATATGCGAAAACGGTAAAAACGCTCGAACGGCTGGGGAATAAATTTAATACAGGGAAAAACCGATGGGAAATTGAAATTCCGTTGACCGTACAGGAATTTGCTACGGTTGTCGGTACAACCCGGGAAAGCGTCAGCCGCGTTTTTTCGAAATTAAAAAAGGATGGAATCATCGATATGAAGTCGAGAAAGATCATCATCCTTGACTGGTGCAGCCTGTGCACACTACTGCATAAGGAATACTAAGATAGAAAAAAGCCCTTCGCTGAGAAGGGCTTTTAATCTGTAAACTTATATGTCCAAAACCGTTCATTATTGATCCATACCATCGTTTGCGGATCTTGATTTTTCAATTTCTCTTCCATCCCGACCAACATTTGCTCTGTTTGTGAGCGGTGGGCGCGAATGGCGGCCAGCTTTTTGTCGGCAACAGGGGTTATATTGATGATAATATCTGCTTCGCCAAGCTCCTCGATGCAATTATTCGAGAATGCCACACAGTGTAGGGTTGGCCGTGCGGCGGCAGGCATTTTTTCTACAGCCCTCACGACTGCCGCACCGGTGGCATCGTGGTCAGGGTGGACTGAATAGCCCGGATAAAAAGTAATAATGAGGGAAGGATTTACCTCCTCAATGATTGCTAGCATGGTGTTCGTCATATAATCTTCATCTTCAAATTCAATCGTTTTATCACGGAAGCCAAGCATGCGAAGATCCTGGATCCCTATAGCGCGGGCAGCTGCCTTTAATTCTTCTTTTCTAATCTTTGGTAGATTTTCCCGATTGGTAAATGGGGGATTCCCCATATTGCGTCCCATTTCCCCTAAAGTTAAACAAGCATATGTGACGGGAGTTCCGTTCTGTACATGGGTCGCAAGGGTTCCGGAGACACCAAAAGCCTCGTCATCCGGGTGCGGGAAAACGACTAAAACATGGCGTTCTTTTTCCATTATTTATTCTCCTTTCCGATTATTCAAATGGAGTCGTACTAATCTCTAAAGCAACAGCCAGCTTGCCACTATGGTCATGGCCCGCCATTAATAGATGATTTTCTTCATCAATTTCAAAATGGGTAATCCCTTCAGCGTAAATCCAGCCAAGATCTAGTTTAAGACCCACACGGTGCGGTCCATTTCCAGTGATTTTCCCCAAGTCATATCGAACAAGGGCATTGCGGATATAAGCCCCCGCGGAAAAGAATTCTTGATTATGGTGCGATGCATAGGCACCGTTCGTGGTTTCAAGGTGAATGTATACATCCTTATTAGCAAAGTCATTAATCGCCTTCTGGACGCGTTCCAACTCAATTATCTGCAAAACCAAACAACTCCTTCCCCATTAAAGTCCATTATCGAAGCTATAAACTATTTTTCATTTATAATGTAACTATCATACTAAAATCAGTAAAAAAATGCTAAATCCATGCTTGAAATGTGAGAAACGGTGCCTGACACCATGAATGACACATGAAACGAAGAGCCAATCTGGTGATTGGCTCTTCGGCAATATATTATTCGTTACAATCTTCGCAGTATTCCGTGACATTTTTAGCGTTGCGGTAAGCACCATGCCATGTCGAGCCGACATATTCGTTCAAACGGAAGCCTTGCTTAATGCCTGCTGAAACAAATTCCTTGGATACTTCCACTGCTTCGTAAACTGATTTTCCTTTTGCCAGCTCGGCAGCGATGGCAGCGGAGTTGGTACAGCCTGCCCCGTGTGTAAAGGTAGTATCGATTTTTTCTGATTCGTACACTCTAAACTCTTTTCCGTCATAGAGAAGGTCAAGCGATTTTTCCTCTGTTTGCAGCTTGCTGCCGCCTTTGATAAGGACATTTTTTGCTCCTAACTCATGAATTTTCACAGCAGCTTGTCTCATCTCTTCTAATGTGTGCGGTGTTTTCATACTGGCAAGCTGTCCCGCCTCAAAAAGGTTCGGAGTGACAACGAAGGCGCGGGGCACAAGAAGTTCCCGCAGCGCATCGGCTGTCTCTGGATTTAGGACTTCATCTTCCCCTTTACATACCATGACAGGGTCGATAACAACACGTTCTAATTTATGCTCATCGATTTTTCTAGCGACTAATTCGATGATTTCAACGGTTCCAAGCATACCGGTTTTCATGCCGTCAATCCCGACAGAAAGAATCGTTTCCAGTTGTTTTTCTAAAATATCTACCTCAATTGGAAACACATCGTGGTGCCAATTATCTTTTGGATCCATTGTTACGATGCAGGTGAGGGCATTCATCCCGTAAACGCCAAGTTCTTGGAATGTCTTTAAATCTGCCTGAAGCCCCGCCCCGCCGCTTGTATCAGAGCCAGCGATGGTCATTACTTTTTTAATGGTCATTATGTCTTCCTCCTTCTAAATCCTCGTTATTATTATAAATCATTTTTGAAAAATTAACAGAAATCAGTAATCATTTACGCCTAGGATTCTACCCGAACAAATGTTGACAGAAAAATGACAAATCCTCCATTTGTACTAGATACATGCATTTTCCGTGATAAATATTACTTTCAAATAATAAAAGGAAAAGTACGATTGATTCAGAAGGTCATCCATTTAATTAATGAAACCGTTTACTATACGTTGCGAAAATTCGAGTTGCTGAAATTGTAGGAAATTTGTCACAAATACGTGGTCTATTGTACAGGTACGTTCTTTGTTAAGTGAATGTTAGTAAAAACTGAAAGATGTTACTACCATCATTCGACAAAGTGACAAATGTCGCTGAGCGTTATTGGTACTATTTTTACAATGAATAAATAAGGAAAAATAATTTCCCGAGGGGATGTGAAAAGAATGAACCGTAAAGGGTGTCCTGATGAATATCCCATTTCCTTACTAATCAACGGTTATGAAATTGCTGTATTTCAGCTGACAAAATTCGACCTAGAGGATTGGACATATGGATATTTGTTTTCGGAAGGATTTATTGAGGATGCAAGTGAGATCGAGTCAATTCTGGTCAACGAAGAAATGGGCAGGATCCATGTCGAACTCCGCTCCCATTTTGACGAAGAACAAGTCTTTTCTAAAAAGAAACACTACACAGCCGGCTGCGGCAGAGGTGTCACATTCTTTTCGATGACAGATGTGAAGAATTTTGCCAAGGTGGCGTCAAGCCAAACCTGCAAATTAAGCTATCTATTAAAAAAGAGAAGTGAGTTTGCCCAAAATTCCCGTTTTTATATCGAAACAGGCGGAATGCATGGGGCATGTATTATCGAAGAAGACGGCTCGATTACCATCAGGGAAGATATTGGCCGCCATAATGCTGTCGATAAAATTATTGGTCATGCACTTAAAAATCGTTTACAGCCCGAAAGGTTAATCTTGCTGACAACCGGCCGGGTTTCATATGAAATGCTATCAAAGGCTGCCAAATTTGGCTTTCCTGTCATTGGCTCGCGTACGGCCGCTACTAAGCAGGCTGTGCAGCTGGCAAAGTACTTAAATATCGAGGTCATTGGCTATTTACGAGGGAAAATGGCTACTGTTTATACCGACGGAGAAAGAGTCGAAAATGATGTAAATGCCGAGTCAGCTGTAGAGATGTACTGAAAGGGGGAATTTAAGGCTTTTAAGACGTAGAGAGAAAAATGGGATGTTCTAATCAAATTCTGGGAAGGAGAATAGTGATGGTTGAAATGAACTTAAATCGTCGGCAATTTTTAAAACTATCGGGCGCCACTGCAGCAACACTTGCGGTTGTCGAACTCGGCTTTAACGAGAAAAAGGCCTATGCGAAAACGAAAGAATTCAAAATTGCCAAAGCTACTGTAACACCAACCATTTGCTGCTACTGCGGTGTCGGATGTGGAATCCTTGTCCACACCAAAGACAATACTGTGGTTTATACGGAAGGGGATCCGGATAACCCAATTAATGAAGGTAAGCTATGCAGTAAGGGTACAACTTTAAGACAGTTATATACATCGGAGAAACGCTTAACAAAACCGCTTTACCGTGCTCCTGGAAGCAATAAGTGGGAGGAAAAAGACTGGGAATGGATGCTTGACACCATTGCCAAGCGCACAAAAGAAACACGAGACAAATCGTTTGTTGAAGTGGAAAACGGTATTACTGTTAATAAAACAGAGAGAATTGCCAGCCTAGGCGGCGCAGCACTTGATAATGAAGAAACCTATTTGCTTGCGAAACTAATGAGAGGGCTTGGTGTCACTTACTTAGAGCACCAGGCACGAATATGACATAGTTCAACGGTTGCCGGTCTGGCACCTACATTTGGTCGTGGAGCAATGACTAACCATTGGAATGATCTGCAGCATACCGATTGTGCATTGATTATTGGCGCAAACCCTGCGGAAAACCATCCTATCAGCTTTAGATGGCTGACAAAAGCAAAGGAAAACGGCGGCAAAATTGTGTCTGTTGACCCGCGGTTTACAAGAACATCGGCACAGGCTGACGTTTACGCAGCACTCCGCTCCGGTACGGATATCCCGTTTATCGGCGGAATGATCAATTATGCGCTTGAAAAAAATCTTATTCACAAAGAGTATGTGGCTAAATATACAAATGCTTCCTTTATCGTGAAGGAGGGCTATGACTTTAACGATGGTCTTTTCTCAGGCTATGACGAAGAGAAACGAGCATATGATAAAACAAAATGGGCGATTGAAGCAACGGAAGACGGCAAGCCTGTCGTCGATGAATCTTTAGAGCATCCGCGCTCTGTGTTTCAACTAATGAAAAAGCACTATTCCCGTTATGATATAAAAACCGTAACAACGGTGACAGGGACAGCAGAGGAAGACTATCTAAAGGTTTGTAAAACCTTCTGTGAAACAGGTAAGGTTGGAAAGTCCGGTACAATCATGTATGCAATGGGAACAACCCAGCATACAGTCGGTTCCCAAAACGTCCGCATTTATGCCATCCTGCAGCTATTGTTAGGAAATATCGGAATCCCTGGCGGCGGAATCAATGCCATGCGCGGTGAATCCAATGTTCAAGGCTCGACAGACTTTGGATTATTATTCGATAACCTAACAGGCTACCTTGGTGCACCTAAAGCGACCGTTCCAGAACATGCCACCCTTAAAGGCTATTTGGAAAAAGAAACACCAAAAACAGGTTATTGGAGCAACAAGCCAAAGTTCGTTGTTAGCTTGCTGAAATCTTGGTATGGCGCAAATGCTACAGCAGAAAATGAATTCGGCTATCAATTTTTACCAAAGGGAAATAAAAACTATTCCCATATCAATCTCTTTAAAGCGATGTACAATGGCGAACTTGACGGTACCTTCCTGTTCGGAACAAACCCGGTTGTCGGCGGCCCGAACGCCGGAAAGGAAAAAGAGGCTCTTGGAAATCTGAAATGGATGGTAGCAATTGACCTTTGGGAAACAGAAACATCGGCATTCTGGCAAAAAGAAGCCGGCAGCGACCCAGCAAAGATCAATACAGAGGTATTCCTGCTCCCAGCTTCTGCCTCCTTCGAAAAAGAAGGCAGTATCTCCAACAGCTCACGCTGGATGCAATACCGCTGGAAAGCGATTGATTCAAGAGGCGAAGCAAGACCAGACCTTGATATCATTCATGAACTAGCCTTAAAATTGAAAAAACTATACGCTAATAGTCCTAAATCAGCGGATCAACCGTTCTTAGCGCTTGATTGGAACTATGGCACCGGAGAAGAACCGGATATCGACCTTGTGGCCAAAGAAATCAATGGCTATGACTTGAAAACAGGTAAATTAATCTCCGGTTTTGGGGCCTTATTAGATGACGGTTCGACTTCAAGCGGTAACTGGATTTATTCCGGCTTCTATCCCGAGGAAGGAAAAAATAAATCGAAGAACCGTGACAATAAAGACCTAGGCGGCGAGCATTATTTGAACTGGTCCTATTCATGGCCAATGAACCGCCGGATTCTTTATAACCGTGCCTCCGCCGATCCAAGCGGTCAGCCATGGAGCAAGGATAAGGCTGTTATTTGGTGGGATGATGCCCAGAAGAAATGGGTTGGCAATGATGTCCCAGATTTTAAGGCCGTAACCGCACCAACAGAACCGGGTGGTACAGGTGCCTTTATGATGAATAAAGACGGTGTGGCGTTATTGTTTGCCCCGACCTTAAATGACGGTCCGTTCCCAGAACACTATGAGCCATTTGAAAGCCCTGTTCCAAATGCTTTCTCCGGACAGGAAATGAACCCGGCAACAGTGATCATGGACGGTGACTTTAATAAGAAGGGCTTTAAAGCGGATTATCCAATCGTGGCCACAACCTACCGTCTAAGCGAACACTGGCAGTCCGGTTCGATGACAAGGAACCAAGAATGGCTTTCAGAGCTTGCTGGTCATATGTTTGTCGAATTAAGTGAAGATCTTGCAAAAGAAAAAGGCATCAAGAATAAAGACAAAATCATTGTCAGCTCAGCACGCGGCGAAATCAAGGCCTATGCAATGGTCACAAAACGGTATAAGCCATTTGCCGTGAGAGGGAAAAAGGTGCACCAAATCGGAATGCCATGGCATTTTGGCTATAAGGGCTTTGCCACTGGGGATACAGCAAACCGCCTAACTCCACATATTGGGGATGCGAATACGATGATTCCTGAATATAAAGCATTCCTCTGTAACGTTAGGAGGGCTGATGTATGAGTAAGTATGTAAAATATGTCGATGTAACGAAGTGTGACGGCTGCCGTGCTTGTATGGTTGCCTGTAAAAACTGGAATGACCTGCCGGCGGAGCCGACAGATTTCCTGGGCAGTGTCCAATCACATGCGAAAACAACAGCGGATACATGGAATGTTCTTCAGTTTATTGAGCACGAGAATGGCAAAGGTGATTTGGAATACCTTTTCCGCCATTCCTCCTGCTTCCATTGTACAGATGCCGCCTGTGAAAAGGTTTGTCCGGAAAATGCTATCAGCTACACTAAGTATGGCACGGTTGTTATCGATCAAGATACCTGTGTAGGCTGCGGCTATTGCGTGCAGAACTGTCCGTTTGAGGTCATTTCCCTAAAGGAATATAAAGACAAAAACGGGAAGGAATATCGCAAGGCGCACAAGTGCACCATGTGTACCGACCGGATTGATGAAGGTTTACAGCCAGCCTGCGTAACGACTTGTCATACTGGGGCAATGGAGTTTGGCGATCAAGATGCGATGATCAAAAAAGCAGAACAGCGAGTGAAGGAAATCAAAGACCGTTATCCAAACGCCATGGTCTATAATCCACAAGGTGTTGGCGGTACGCACACGGTTTACGTATTAGCAGAGCGTCCATCTGTATACGGTTTGCCTGAGAACCCGAAAGTTCCAACATCAGCAGTTGTATGGAAGGACTATGCCCAGCCAATTGGGAAAGCCATGATTGGGGCAACCACAATGGCGGTTGTCGGCGCATTTGTGGCTAATAAGTTTTTTAGTAAAAAAGCCAATGATGAGGACGAAAATGGAGGTGGCAGCCATGAGTAATGATCAGAAGCACCCGAAAGCGGATGTAAAGATTCAACGCTTTCCGAAGGCGTTTGTTTGGGCGCACGCAATCAATGGAATTGCCTTCTTTGCCCTTTACATCACGGCCCTGCCAATGTATACCGAATTCTTTGACTGGCTGTATCCGGTTTTTGGCGGCCCTGCCATGGCACGGTTGTTACACCGAATTTTTGCAGTAGCGTTCATAACGCCTACTTTCATCTTATTGATTTTTAGTCCGAAGTTCTTTATTAAATGGATGAAAGAATTAGTAACATGGAAGAAGCGCGATCTTCAATTCTTTGGTGAATTCGTGAAAGAATTATTCGGCTTCAAGTTTAAGCATGTAAGACAAACCTTCTTTAACGCTGGGGAAAAAATTAACTCGATTCTTCAGATTTTCTGTGCCATCTTGGTTATTGCTTCAGGTTTCACCATGTGGTTCCCTGAGTATTTCCCAAGAGCGCTTGTGCAATGGGGCTACCTCCTTCATAACATTGGTTTCGGATTAGGCATCGCTGTTATTGTCGGACACGTTTACCTCTCTGTTGTCCATAAACATTCAAGACCTGGCTACTCCGGTGTTGTAACCGGAAAGGTTCCGGCTTGGTGGGCAAAAGGCCACTATGCCGACTGGTATGACGAAGAAGCGAAGAAGGGCAACTTCCCTGATTTAGATGATCCAAAGCATAAAAAAGGCGCTTAAACCATTCGTTTTCAATACTATAATCAAAAGGAATGGCTGTCATAGTTTACGACAGCCTTTTTCTTTAAAAAGTCATCTTTTTTGAGACATAAATCGGATGTATGGGGATTCTTTCGTGAGTTTAGATAGTCAATGAGCGGATTTTAAGCTTCAATGAGCGAATTTAGGCAGTCAATGAGCGAATAAATAGTTTCAATGAGCGAATTTAAGCAGTCAATGAGCGAATCAAAAAATATCAAAAAAAGAGGTGCAACAACGATGATTAAATCCGTTGTTTCAAAAGAATATCAGGAACTTCAAAAAGAAATCGTTAAGCTTCAGGAACAGTGGAAGCTTCAAATAGATCCGGAAACGATTCGGCCGATTCTTGATAAGGCTGCGATGCAGGCAGGAGTGCCGGCTGCCGCCTTAACGACCATTGATTTTGAAATTTCACTATTCTTACAGTGGATAGAGGAAATAAATACCACACTTGTTAAATTTAAACCTGAACTTGAAGCGAAACTTGCTAGTATTCCGAGTCTTCTTACTGAAGAAACAGCAATTCGCTGGATTGACGAGGCTTTTTCCTATAACCACTTGTATTTTACTAGTTTTGCCGAAGGGCACGGCCTCGAAGAATGGATTCCGCAATTCTTGGCAGAAACCGCCCTTCGCCCATACTTACAATTAACAGCAGAAATGGTTCAGCCCATGATTAACCACGCTGTGCCGGGAGCAGGCTGCCCCGTTTGCGGCGAACCCGTACGACTGGCTATCCTAGAAGAAGAGGGAAAAAAAGCCATCCATTGTCCTCGCTGCCTCGCTAACTGGCATGCTAAGCGCTTAGAATGTTCTCATTGCGGCAATGAAGACCATAAGACGATCCAGTTTTTGACGGTTGAAGGCGATGCCATCTCACAAATTCAAGTTTGCGAAGAGTGTAAGGGCTATATTAAAATTATAGATACGAGGCAATATATCACGAAACCGTCAGCAGGATTACTAGATTTAAATTTCATTCACCTCGATTTTGTGGCACAGGAAAACGGTTATAATTCGCTAGGTGAAAAAAAACAGACAAATTAAGAAGGTGTTTTTTCAAATGAAAGCTGCAGCGATTATTTTAGCAGGCGGAAAATCAAGCCGAATGGGCACAAATAAAGCGCTGCTAAAAATAAATGAGAAAACGAACATTGAAAGAATAGCAGATACACTTAAACTGCTTTTTGATGATATAATTCTAGTAACGAATGATTCTGAACAATATGAATTTTTAGGACTGAGGATGGTTCCGGATCAATTTCCGGGGATGGGCCCGCTTGCCGGGGTCCATGCCGGCCTGTCCGCATCCGATTACGATGTAAACTTTATTGTCGCCTGTGATATGCCGTTTGTTTCAACGGAGCTTGCCGAGGCGCTGGTCAACAACTGCGGACATTATGATGCGGTGATTCCTGTTATTAATGGAAAACAGCATCCGTTATTTGCCGTTTTTCAAAAGAATTTGGTCGAAGAAGTTGCCGCATGTATTGAGGCAGGACGGCTGCGCATGAAGCATTTGCTTGACCAATTAAATGTCCTGTACGTAACAGAAACAGAACTGCAGACTTACAGTCATCTTGATATGGAACGGGTCTTTTTTAATATGAATCGCCCGAATGAATACGAAGAGGCGAAAAAGTGGGCTGAGAAAGATATATAAGGGGGAGTAAGGGAACCATGCAATTTTTCAAAGTGAAAACAGTTGAAGAGACATTTGCCTTAATCGAAGAAAACATACCGGCGATCGAACAAACAGTGGTTAGGGAGCTTGGCGAGGCATTAAATGATATTTTAGCGGTGCCTGTAGTGGCGAAGGAAAATGTGCCAAGCTTTGATCGCTCAACTGTCGACGGATATGCCGTTCGCGCGAAGGATACGTATGGTTCCTCTGAATCCATGCCCGGCTTCTTAACAGTAGCTGGAGAAGTAAAAATGGGCGAGGTTCCTGATGCTGTTGTCCGCCACGGCGAGGCCGTTTATGCACCGACAGGCGGGATGATGCCAAAGGGCAGCGACAGCGTGATTATGATTGAACACTGCGAGGACGTAGAGGGCCTCTTAAATACATATAAGCAAGTCGCACCCGGTGAAAATGTGATTCGCGCCGGGGAAGATATTAAAGCAGGGGAAACTCTTTTAGCAGCGGGAACGAGACTGCGGCCGCAGGAATTAGGGGCACTTGCGTCTTTAGGGATTGCAGAGGTGCCAGTTTTTCGTAAATTGAAGGTGGGTTACCTTTCATCAGGTGATGAAATCGTTCCTTATCAAACGAAAACACTTGTAGAAGGGCAAATTCGTGATATTAACTATTTAACGATTGCCGGACTTGCGAACGAATGGAATGTCGATGTCGTGTACGGCGGCATTGTCCGCGATGATTTTGAAGAATTTCGCGGGCGGGCGCGCGAACTCTATGACCAGGTCGATTGTTTGGTTCTTTCCGGCGGCAGCTCGGTCGGGGCAAAGGATTATACAACAGATGTGATTCAATCCTTAGGAGATCCTGGTGTTTTTGTGCATGGGATTTCGATTAAACCGGGGAAACCGACGATTCTAGCGATGGCAAATGGCAAGCCGGTTATTGGACTGCCAGGACATCCTGCAAGCGCGATGATTATCTTCAAGCTGTTCGGCGAGCGGATTTTGCGAAAGCTAAAGGGTGAAAAAATCGAGCGCAAACCGGAGAGGATTTTTGCAAAAATCACTAAAAACATTCCGTCTTCGATGGGACGAGCTGATTATATTCGCGTTCGCCTATTTGAAAAAGAAGCCGAATGGTGGGCAGAGCCGATTATTGGAAAGTCTGGCTTGATTACAACATTGGTCAAAAGTGATGGCATTGTGGAGATTAGTTCAGAAAAAGAAGGGGTTTCACAGGGGGAATATGTACCTGTGATTCCCTCAAGGTAGGGGGCAGCAAGAATCATGGAACAGTATAAGCGGAAAATTTATTTAGAAGATAAACCCCGAGCGGAAGCACTAGAGCAAATCCTGGCAGCTTGTGAGCTGACACCCGAAATTGATTATCTCGGGACGGTTGACGCTTTGGGGCGTGTGACCGCTGAGCCAATTTTTGCTAGGGTCTCGATGCCGCACTACCACGCCTCAGCAATGGACGGGATCGCCGTTGTTGCTGAAAGCACCTACCAAGCGCATGAGCAACATCCGCTTTTTCTAAAAAAAGAGACGGAATTTTGTTTTGTTGATACCGGGAATGCCATTCCTTCCCCGTTCAACGCCGTTATTATGATTGAACATGTTCATATTGTGGATGAGGATACGATTGAAATCATTGAACCGGCCACCCCTTGGCAGCATATCCGCCCAATTGGCGAGGATATCGTCCAAGAGGAAATGCTCTTCCCGCAAGGACATACCTTGCGGCCGGCGGATCTAGGTGTGCTGCTCGCCGCGCAGCAGCTCGTGATTCCTGTTGTCAAAAAACCGGTGGTCACGATTATCCCGACAGGTAACGAGCTTGTCGAAGCAAATGCGGAGCTTTCCTCCGGAAAAATAATTGAATTTAACGGTACGGTGTTTTCCGGTTTTATCAAGGATTGGGGCGGTGAGCCGAAGCTCCATTCGATCGTGAAGGACGAGCCGGAGAAAATTAAGGAAGTGTTGTTGGAGGCGGCTGAAACCTCCGATATTATCGTCATCAATGCTGGTTCATCGGCAGGCAGAAAGGACTTCACGGTCCACATCATCGCTGAACTCGGCGAGGTCTATACCCATGGGGTCGCCGCGCGGCCTGGGAAACCAACCGTTTTAGGAAAAATAAATGGGAAAATCGTCGTTGGTGTTCCGGGGTACCCTGTTTCCGCCTACCTGGCACTTGAGTGGTTCGTACGGCCGCTTGTATGTCAGTATTTAGGAATACCGGAACCGCTCAGGCAAACCGTTACAGTAAAACTTGGGCGCCGCATTGTTTCATCAATGGGAGCTGAGGACTTTGTCCGAATGAATATCGGCTATGTGGATGGCCAATATGTCGCCAATCCGCTGACAAGAGCGGCAGGGGTCACGATGTCTTATGTCCGAGCAGACGGCTTGTTAATCGTGCCGCCAAACGTGATCGGCTATGAGCAAGGGGAAACGGCAGAGGTTGAATTGCTGCGCCCGCTTGAGGAAATCAAACATGCCATCGTCTTTTGCGGCAGCCACGATTTGACGATAGACCTGTTATCTTCTGGGCTGAAACGAGCGCGGACAGATATGAAAATTGTCTCCTCCCATGTCGGCAGCATGGCCGGCATTATGGCAATTCGTAAGGGAGAGGCCCATGTGGCGGGCATTCATTTGCTTGACCCAAGCACAAAGCAATATAATGTATCATACGTAAGGAAAATGTTAGCCGGGCAAGACGTGGTTCTCTACCCCTTTTTAAAAAGAAAGCAAGGCTGGATTTTGCCAAAAGGAAATCCTCTTGAAATTGCTGCAGTTACAGATTTAGTCCGGACGGAGGCCAACTTTGTTAACCGCCAAAAAGGAGCCGGAACGCGTATCCTGTTTGATTTGCTTCTGGAAGAGGCTGGTTTGGAGCCAGAGGCGATTACCGGCTATGAACGGGAAATGTTCTCTCATTTAGCGGTAGCAGCTGAAGTGAACGGTGATGCAAATTGTGCCGGTCTTGGGATTTACCCGGCGGCAAAGGCGATGGGCTTGGACTTTGTTCCTGTTGCAGATGAAGAATATGATTTAGTGATGACACGCAGCTTTTATGAAAGTGAAAGCGGCAGACAGCTTCTGGCGATTATTCAATCGGCCGCCTTCCGGGAGCAGGTTGAACAAATTGGCGGCTACCAGGTGGTTGAGAATCCGGTATTAAAATGTTTGGCCGAAGAGGTGAAATCATGAAGATGTACGAAATCTCCAAAGAACCGATTGATATTCAAGCGGTGATTGATAAAGTGGTTCAGCGTGAGGCCGGTGCGATTACGACCTTTATTGGAACCGTCCGCGAATTGACCCATGGAAAGAAAACATTGTTTTTAATCTACGAAGCTTATGAAGCGATGGCGGTGAAAAAGCTTGAGCAGATCGGTACGGAAATTGAACAGCGCTGGGCGGGCTCCCGTGTTGCGATTACACATCGGGTCGGGCGCTTAGATATTACTGATATTGCCGTTGTGATTGCTGTTTCAACGCCGCACCGCGCTGATGCCTATGAAGCCAACCGCTACGCGATTGAACGGATAAAGGAAATTGTCCCAATTTGGAAAAAAGAGCATTGGGAAGACGGCGAATCGTGGATGGGAGATCAGCTTGAAAAGGTTGCTTATCCAAGCGGCAAGCCTGAGGCAGGTGATTTAGATGAATAAAGTATTGTTTTTCGCTCATTTGCGTGACGCAGTTGGCTCGGAGTTTTTGTCATTGGATGCCAGCGGGAAAACAGTATCCGAACTGAAGGCTGAGCTTTCGGTGAAGTATGATTTGCCACGTTTGGAAACTGTGATGACGGCAATTAATGAAGAGTTCGCTTCAAATGATGAGATCATCCATGAAGGGGACGAGATTGCGTTTATTCCGCCGGTTAGCGGCGGTTGATGTTACTTAACGCCCTAAAAGCTCGCCACTCGGCGAGATTTCTTAAAATATAAGAATCTATTAGTTACGGCTTTGAGAATTGTCTAGCTCCAGCACCCTAGAGCTTTTCTTTCGAAAGGGGTCACGTATATATGAATGAACGATATTCTAGGCAGATTCTTTTTCCGGGAATCGGCAAAGAGGGCCAAGAAAAGATAAGTAGAAAGCATGTGCTTATTATTGGTGCCGGTGCTCTCGGCTCAGGCAGCGCCGAGATCCTTACTCGTGCCGGCGTCGGCAAAATTACCATTGTTGATCGTGATTATGTCGAAGCGAGCAATCTTCAGCGTCAGCAGCTCTACACAGAAGAGGATGTTGCCTTGAAGCTTCCAAAGGCGGCAGCAGCGGAAAAACGCCTCCGGGCGATTAATTCCGATGTGGAGATCCGCGCGGTAATTGGCGACGCCACCGCGGAGATGATGGAAGAACTAGCCGCCGGTGTCGATTTGATGCTGGATGCAACAGATAATTTTGAGACAAGAATGCTTATGAATGATATATCGCAAAAATACAGGATTCCATGGATTTACGGGGCTTGTGTTGGCAGTTTTGGCATGAGTTTTTCGATTCTTCCTGGGAAAACCCCTTGCTTAAATTGCTTACTAAGGACAATCCCGCTACAGGGGATGACCTGTGATACCGGCGGGATTATTTCACCAACCGTGCAAATGGTTATTTCCCATCAGACAGCTGAAGCGCTAAAAATGTTAGTTGAGGATTGGGAGGCAGTTCGCACCACCTTTGTTAGTTTTGATTTGTGGAGGAACCAATATACAAGTTTAAAAATGTCGAAGGCAAGGTTTTCCGGCTGCTTGTCGTGCGGTGAGGAACGAACATATCCGTATTTGGATCATGAAAATAGGACGAAGACAACAGTGTTGTGCGGCCGCGATACGGTGCAAATCCGCCCGTCCACGATTGGTGAATTTTCTCTTGAGCAGCTTGCCGGTCAGCTTAGCGCCTTAGGATACACGGTGAAAGGCAATCCGTATTTGTTGTCGGTGGATATTGGCGCAGAACGGATGGTTATTTTTCAAGATGGCCGTGCGCTCATTCATGGGACGAAGGATTTGACTCATGCCAAATCACTGTATCAGCGGATTTTAGGGTAAAAACCCGTACCAATAATGGTACGGGTTTAACTTTTCCTTTTCGCAAGCTGAATGAAGGAAATCATCAAGAAGGAAATCCCGATCATGCATAGCACCCATAACCAGGCCAACTGCATGTTGCCGGAATCGATCGCAACATAGATGGCGGTAGGGATGGTCTGTGTTTTCCCGGGAATATTGCCCGCGAACATGAGCGTCGCGCCAAATTCACCTAACGCACGGGCAAAACTTAAGATTCCCCCCGAAATAATCGACCGGAGCGCAAGTGGGATGGAAACGAGCAAAAATAGCTGAAGGTTGTTCGCTCCATCCACACGGGCGGCGTCCTCAACATCACGGTCTACTCCTTCAAACCCGGCCTTCGCTGATTGATACATAAGCGGAAAGGCTACAACCAAAGCTGCGAGCACCGCCGCCCACCACGTGAAAATAATAGGCTGATGAAAGAGCCACTCGATGAATTGGCCTACAGGACTTTTTTTTCCAAAGACCACTAGTAACAAAAAGCCGACAACGGTTGGCGGTAAAACTAATGGTAAGAGGAAGAGCGTTTCGATTACGGCTTTTCCTTTGAAGCTAGCCTTCGCCATCCAGTGCCCAATAAATAATCCTAAAACTAGTACAATGCATCCTGAAACAACCGCGACCTCGAGCGATAGTTTTACAGGATCCCAAAAGTGGTCTGTCATGTTTATCGTTTACAGTCCTTTAAATCCGTATTTTTCAAACACTTTCATGGCTTCTTTCGTTTGCAGATATTCATAGAATAGCATGGCTTCTTTCGGATGGCTACTAGCCTTAATAATCCCCACGGGGTAAACGATTGGCGTGTGGGTCTTTTCCCCGGCAGTTGCCGCAATCTCCACTTTTGTAGAGGTTAACGCATCAGTTTTATACACCATGCCGGCATCGACATTACCGGTTTCTACGTATGTAAGGACTTGACGAACATCCTTGGCAGGGACGACCTTTTCTGCAACGGAGTTCCAAACTTTCAAGTTCGTTAATGCCTCTTTCGCATAACTGCCTGCTGGTACAACTTCTGGAGTCCCTATCGAAAGTTTATCCGCTTTAGGCAGGTCTGCAAATGATTTAATTTCCTTTTTTGCCCCTTTTGGCACAACGAGCACTAATTCATTTCCGACAAGATTAACCCCACTTTCAATTAATCCTTCCGAGACTAATTTCTCAAATTTATCTTCTGCTGCCGAAAAGAAAAGGTCAACTGGTGCGCCTTGTGAAATTTGCTGCTGCAGCGCCCCGGATGCACCGAAATTATAATTGATTATAATCTGTTTATTTTTTTCAGAAAAATTATCCGTAATCTCAGTCAAGGCATCCTGCAAGCTTGCCGCTGCGGAAATCGTAAGTTCAACGTCTTTTTTAGGGGCACCCTGCGTATCATCCTGCTTAGCAGAACAACCCGTAAAAACAAACAAAATGGCAGCTAAAAACAGATAACCTTTTTTCAATGACCTCGCCCCTTTTACCTCATTATCGAAAAGTAGAGTAAAACCCCTAGCTTTAGACATTGGGATATAGCTGTTTTTTTGTTGATTATTTACAAGAAAATCATGTGTTCTCACTATACTTTTTAGTATAATCTCTGCTATAATTAAATTAAATAGGAACATTAGTTCTGACAAAAAGAGGTGAAGACTATGTATCGTACCTATAAAATACAAATTCATCCTCAACATGAGTTGTTCAATTACTGCGATTTACTTTGTTTTAAGGCAAAAAATTTGTACAACATCACCAATTACTATATTCGTCAAGTTTACACAGCGTTAAGAAAAGAAATAAAAAATGAAAATCAACTTCAAGTGTTAATCGATATTGAAACCTATTTACCCCAAATGAATGGGATTCGAATGAAAAGCTATGAAAGGGCAAAAGCGAAACCTAAAAAGATAGACAAAAAGGGCAAAATAATTGAACCAAAGTTAAAGCTCTTTGAAATGCCAACCCAAGAGAGATCATTCATAAGCTATGCCTTTGTAGAAGCGTTATTTAAGGTCATGAAACAAATCGATTACACCACTATGTCCTCCCAGTCCAATCAACAAACGATGAAGAAAGTATATGATGATTGGAAAAGCTTTTTTGAAGCCTCTAAGAAGTATAAAATCAATCCCGCCAGCTTTTCCGGAAAGCCAAAGATTCCAAAATATAAACCGAAGAATGGCCGAACAATTTGCTATTTAACGAATCAAATTACTGAGATAAAAGATAGGATATTGAAATTACCAGGGACTCCTCTTCAATTAAACCTTGGAAAGATTGCTCATTTTGAAGGGAAATTACAACAGGTTCGGGTTGTACCGTCCTATGGTCGCTATGTAATTGAGATCGTTTTTAAGGGTGAACAAGAAAAAGAGATCAAAAGAACGGATAAACGAAAAAATGAATTTGTTTTTCCGCCAAAATGGGTAATGGGTATTGACCTAGGCGTAGATAACCTTGCAACTATCGTCGATAACACGGGGCATAAGCCTTTGCTTATCAAGGGCACAGGGTTAAAATCGACAAATCAATACTATAACAAATTAAGAGCAAAATACATGTGTATTTTAAGAAATGGTAAGAATCCAAGAGAGGGGAGGTTTACCACAAACCGCTTGATTTCTTTGGATCGAAAAAGGAATAACCGCGTTATGGATTATTTACATAAATCAAGCGCAAAAGTGGTAGAAATTGCCCTAGAAAGAAACATTGATACCATCATCATAGGAAGAAATATTGGTTGGAAATTGGAGGTCGAAATGAAAAAGGCTAATAAGCAAACCTTCATCCAAATACCACATGCGACATTCATTGAAATGATTCGCTACAAGGCGGAACGAAAAGGAATTCAAGTCATCGACCGAGAAGAAAGCTACACCTCCAAGTCTAGTTTCTTGGACCGTGATCCCATTCCAACTTTCGGAGATGATAAACTTCCTAATTTTAGTGGGTATCGGAGTAGCAGAGCATTTTACAAAATAAAAGGGTCAAAAGTGCTCATTCATGCAGATGTAAATGGCGCCTTTAATATAGTTAGAAAGTATGTAAAGGATGCCTTTGAAGGACTTGAAAGAAAACGGTTCCTTCAAGCCCCCGAGAAAATCATCATCATGGAGAAAAAACATGCAAAGCTGAAGGCCTCGGCCTGATGTATTAGCGGGACTTGTGGTAGCCCACGTAAAGACAATGCGGCTTTATAAGCCTATTCTTTCGAAACCCCTAACTTTAGTTATGGGGATACTCATAACGAGGGATAATACGATATGGAATGAAAAACATCACAAAATGCTTTTTTAAAAGTTATGAGATACAATAAGAGGTAGAAAAAGTAAATGGGGATTTATTTGACAATTATTGACTTGTTTCACGTGGAACATTCGAAAGTTGCCGAAGCCTCAGGTGAAATAAGAGAAATGGAAAGGAAATGTCGAAGTGAATATCTCCATCCAAACATTACTTGCAAAAATTGACGAAGAATTGAAGCTGGCGAAAAGCAGTACCAAGCAAGAACGCTTGCGGGAAAAAGTGTACTCTATTAAAATATTATGCGAATTGATTTTAGATGAAAAATCAGAAATGCCATTAAATCAACCGGCACCCGCCATCTCGCAGCCGGTATTTCAACAGCCCATGATGGCTCAGCAAGTTTTTAAGCAGCCGGCGGCGCTACCGCAGGCGAAAAAAATAGAGATGGACGATGAAGCCAATGGCGATTCGTTATTTGACTTTTAAAAAGGGGGATTTTAAATGAAAACATTTATAATTGTGGGCGCTATTAATGCCTTTTTGGCCGTTGCCCTTGGTGCCTTCGGTGCGCACGGATTAAAGGACAGGCTCGATGCCCATTACCTGGAGATTTGGAAAACGGGTGTAACCTATCAAATGTTTCATGCTACGGGGATCTTAATCCTCGGGATTCTGCTTGGGAAAGCCGGGGTCAGCTCTTTATTCAGCTGGTCGGGCTGGTTAATGCTTGCCGGGATTATTTTGTTCAGCGGCAGCTTGTACCTGTTGAGCTTGACGAAGGTAGGGGTGCTGGGTGCGATTACCCCGATTGGCGGTGTGTGCTTTTTAGCCGCATGGGTGCTGATGATTGTGGGAGCGGTGAAACATTTTTAAGAAAAGCGCAAGCGCCCTGGTCAGCGGCGTATGGCCTGGAGCGCTCCAACTGAGATAAAGGAAACAC
>NZ_AJLS01000057.1 GCF_000307875.1 Neobacillus bataviensis LMG 21833 | reverse complement strand
TTAGAAACATTTCGCACAAGCATCGCACCCGATAGTTTAAGTACAACATTTCACAATCTTGCTTTCTTGGAAAAAAACTATTAATGAAAGTTTTATTTTATTTTGTGTAGATATTCTAATTATGTAAAAAAGCTTACTCAAAGAGTAAGCTTAACCTCTATAAACACTATCACATGTTCCAGGTTTTGGTTCATAAAAACAATGTTCTTTAAATGCACCAGTATGAGGTTGATCGTACCATGTAGGAGGACACCCTGGCGCCGTTGGATTAAAATACCAAAGAGCAAATTTCGCAGGATGATCTCTCCAACCATTTATATTTTGTTGTGCTAATCTTTTTTCAGAAGTTCTTGATCTTTGATAAAATACATTCCCTTTTTGCACTGCTTCAAAAGAAAAATTTCCTCCTTGTACTTGAAATATTGCATCATGAACAGTGGTTACACCTTTGAAATCTAAGCATTGTGCTACAACACGATTTATTATAACATTTCCAACATATAACATTCCTTGCTTTCCTTCGCCTTCTGCTTCTGCTCTCATCATTCTTGCCATTTCATCTACTTCATGACTTCTAGCCCTTACTCTTGGCATTTCATCACCTCTCAAATTAATGTATGAAAAAAAGCATACATTCATGTCATTGCCTATATAATAAGATTCTTAGTTTTTATAGCATACAGTTATTATGTTACTTGAATAAGAAAAAGGCTTTACTCCTTATAATAGTAAAGCTCCCATTACTTTTAGTACATTTCTTTACAATATCTTCCTAATCGTAGCATCATACCATAACTGTGTTGCACCACAATCTGGCCATAAATTAAAAAAGAGCGTTTTTCCTTGTTGTAGGATAGCCCCCGTTTGTGGCATAAAATGACAAGGTCACGGAAATGAGCGACTTTATTTAAAGTAACGTTCTTTATTTTCTTAAAGTGAATAAAATCACTTTAAGAAAATATATTGAAAATAAATAAAGAGGTAAACAAAAAAGAAAAAGAAGGAACCGGGAATTTCAAAAGAAGGTTGTGATGAACATCAAGGTTAGGAATTTTTATTATCTGATTACAGGCATCCTTGCGATGCTGTTTGCCGTCACGCACGCATGGAACGGGCAATCTGCTGTGCTACCGACGCTCAACATTGAGGAGATATCCGTGGGTACCCGGACAGTATTCACGTATGTCTGGCACATCATCACGGCGGAAAATCTGATCTTCGGCATCGCTTTCATTCTCATGTCATTCCAAACCGAGCGATCAAAGATCCGGTTTGCAGCATGGTTGATCGCGGCGATCCTGATCGTCCGACTGATGGTTATTCTTGGTGTAACGGCATTGCTTGACGTATCGGGGCTTACGGATACGCTTATAGATTCTTTTGCCATCGTAATCTATGTCGCCCTCATCATACTGGGCACAAGAATGAAGAAAAAGCAGTACGATGGTCAGCAACCACAGTAACAGTGATGTCCGAGTTGTCTTCAAACTCTGTAAGATGGTAAACCCCATGCCCATCAAGCAAATAACAAAAAACGAGTTACATACTACCGTTTTTCACAAAATCCGAATCAACTGGAACCTAACAGAATATCTTGGTAAGTATCTTATGATCACCGTAATAGTAAAAAGCTAGGCAGAATATTCTACCTAGCTTTATATTTATAGGATCTCATTCCTTAATTTCTCGTAAATAGTACTCATATAACTCATCAATAGAAGAACTAGTTAGTAAGTGAGTGGCTGCTTCAATAGACTCTCTTTTCCAATCAAACCAACGTATCTCTTTTAACTTCGCAATTTCCTCATCTGAAAAACGCTTATTTACTTCTTTTGCAGGGTTCCCGCCAATAATCGCTGGTGGTGTGAAAAACAACACATCTGTCTAATCCATATTTTGTAAATCTGTTTAAATAGAAAAATAAGATAAATTAAAAGGGGTTAAGTACATGATCCACGTTTTATTTGTATGTCTGGGGAATATTTGCCGTTCACCGATGGCTGAAGCTTTGTTTCGCGACTTAGTCAAAAAGGAAAATTTGACTAACAAAATTGCAGTTGATTCCGCTGCAACCAGTTCATGGCAAATCGGCTTCCCTCCGCACGAGGGAACTCTTGATATTCTAAAGAAATACAATATCTCTTCTGCTGGGCTTGTTGGTCGCCAACTAAAGAAAGAAGACATTTGGAAGTCCGACTATATTATCGGTATGGACGAAAGCAACATAAAAAATATTTATAGGATAACCGGCAAGCCAAATCATCCAAAGATCATTAGGCTGCTCGACCTGACCAAATACAGGAAAGATGTCCCTGATCCATTTTTCACAGGTGATTTTGATGAAACCTATCGTCTTGTTTCAACGGGCTGCCGGGCATTAATCAAGAAAATACGCAGCGAACAAAACTTTTAACAACAAGGCATCCATCTTAATCCGATAATCAAAACAGTTTTTATTTTTACTAAACCCATTTTTTGAAATTGTAAAATACGGTTACTACACAAAAATTTCAATAACACCTGCTTCGAGCCAAATATTGTTTGTGAATGTTCAAGTGTTGCGATCATTACAGCGTAGTGGTCGCTGTTATCGGAAATGTCATCTTCCCAAGTGTGCAAGGGCTTTATCGATACTTTTAAGGATGATCAATTATAACCAAGTTGGCCGAACGGTGACTTAGCCAATTAATTCACCACTATTGAAGTAAACTGACCTTATAATACGAAAGCACCCGTTACTTTAATTAGTTAGTATCAAATAGTATGATTTTGCATCTTGTAATAAACTACTTAAATCAAATGATGCTTTGAAGGCTATATATATTGCAATACCTGCTAATATAGTTATAGTTACAACGCCATCTTTAAGCATTTTTCTATTTTTCTTATAAAGGATAAGCGTTGTCATAATAACAATTAAAAAGTATGATATCGATAAAATTAGTTTTGCTAATACCAATTTACTATCATTTACAGCATTCATATAATTTACTAAATCGTCTTCATTAGCAGATCTCTCTTCGATAATAGATATATCTCCTTTGTAGCCAACCTTCCAATAAAATTTATTTTGTTCTTTTGTAACGGTGTACTTATAACCCAAAGTTTTTCCATCACCAATAATCCCTGAATATTCCTGTGTATCTTCTTTACCTTGGGAACAAGCAGATAAGAAAAAGGGAAAACAAAATAGCATTAGAAGAATACATTTTTTTATTTAAATTCCCTCCCATCTTTTGGGAAATTCTACATAAATCCATATATTTTATTAAACAATCTTGACCTTTACTTGAATAAGGGAAAGGAACTCCTTCAGGTGAAAACACCTCAATAAGTCCTGTTTTAGTTGCCTTACGATATACTTCATCTCCCACTTGAAAAAATTCAGAGATATAGGGTGGTTTAGCCTACCAACAGTATAGATTAAAACTAATGCCATAAACAGCCGTCCATCTATAGTCTTTTGCTAAGATATATTCAAGTAAAAATGTGAAAATTCCTTCTTAAGCTAACCTGCCTATGTAGACATTACAAGAAGCCTTAGGGGATACCGACAATTGTTGTTTTTCAGAGGAGGAGATTTGATCATGAATCCAGTCATTGGTCTGGATGTTTAGTTTAAGATGGAATATTCGACTAAACCTCCACTTTTATCCCATATAAAATAAAAATAGTGCCAACTTCTCTTTAATAGAAATTGGCACTTCGTTTATTCCCTATACTTTATCGTGCTGCTTTTGGCGGTTGGCACACGTCACATTTACGTTGGTTATTATTTTTAAATTTCGTTAATGTTTTTTCAAAGTTGCTACCACATGCGCATTTAAATAGTAGCTTTTGAGAAAAACCGTTATATTCCGTCGTTAGCAACTTACTTTCCGAATTGCTCTCAACAAATTCTTTAATTTTACCAATTGTCCATCGTTTATTCATTCTCTTACACCTCCATATTTTATCGCTTGCGGAGGCTTTTCTTGGCATCCGTTCAATTGTAAGTAAAAGTAGTAATTATCCTAAGTTACTCATTATAACATGAGATGGCACTCAATTAAACAGACGGAAGGTATCTTATTATACTAAATTGCTTTTTATATACAGTATCAGATACAAAACCTTCGAATGGTGCGCCATTTATCTTTGTTTATAAGTATCTATAGATATTCTTTTTTTATGGCAAAAAGACGATACTGCTGCACTCCTTGAAATGAAGAAAGCGTTAGTATGAAATCGAACAGTCTGGAATATTGGACAAAAGCATAAAACAGGCATTGCCTGTTTTTTATTTTAATTAGTGTAACTTATAGAACTTTTTTACCCAAATTTATAAAAAATTGGTTATACTTACATTGGAGGTAAGTAAAGAAGTATGAAAAAAATATCCCTCATGAACAAAGGAGAACTAAAAATGAGAAAACTCGTTCTATTTTTGCACGCATCGCTTGACGGTTTTGTAGAAGGTCCGAACGGTGAAATGGACATCGGCTGGGTTTCCTACGATGCTGACTTGGAGAAACACGCGAAAGAAATTCTGAGTACTGCCGACACTGTCATATGGGGACGTGGGACTTTTCAGATGATGCACAGTTACTGGACATCTGTTCCTTCGAACCCCTCAGCTTCGCAGCATGAACGGAATCATGCCGAGTGGATCGAAAAGACAGCCAAAATCGTTTTTTCCACGACGCTGGAGAAAGTCGAATGGAACAATTCCAGACTGGTGAAAGAAGATGTCGAGGAAGAGATCAAGAACCTCAAACAGCAGCCAGGCAAGGATATGGTCATCCTCGGTAGTCCTAGGTTAGCACACTACCTTATGCAGCTTGATTTAATAGATGAGTATAAAATTACGGTTTCTCCCGTCCTGATCGGCAGCGGGTTGCCGTTATTCCAAGGTCACAAGGAGAAGATCAATCTTAAACTTATCGAAAACAAGACATTTGATTCTGGAGCCATAGCCCTCGTTTACCAGACGGTGAGATGACCTTGTCTCCTAAAGCAGATTACGTCAGATACGATAGCATTCCTGTAGATCGTTAAATATCAGGTTTGAAAAAAATAAAGCCCCTCAGTAAGATATGAGTATAGACACCACTCTAACTCACAACTTTAGGAGGAACCCTACCATGAAGTTAGCTTGCCTAACTCTTACAAGTATAGTGAGACTAACAGCAAGCTATTTTACATTTTCTAATTGGTGTATAATAGTGTGAAGAAATTTTATACTAACGGAGGGTATGAAATGAAGATTTTGTTTGATGAAACATACACTTCAAAAGACGGAAAGCTTACAAGCAGGAATATTTGGTATGGATATGCTGATATATCTGTTGATGGTCACCATGGAAAAACCATTAAGCTTAATGAAGATTTTATGGATCAATTATGCGAATTAATAAAAAATGACTTATCTAAGAATGCAGCAAATGCGCCTACTCAAACTAACTGGTATTTCTATGGAAGTGCTGTAACCAAGGACGCTATTGGAGACAATATCCGTCCGACAATTATGGTTCGTGAGAGATCTGACGAGTTTATAACTAATTTTAATATCAGTGACCACGATTTTGCTGTAAATATTGATGCTATTCTGTTGTTTAAGGCGGATTTTGAAAAACGTTTAGCGAGTCATTGATGAGTAATATCAGTATAAGCATTTTCAAACTATTTGAGGGGATGATTTCATAATGGGGGCCTACCGACAAAACGCGGATATTATACGCTAAGCAAATTCTGCCTAAAAAAAGTCGAATTCCTAAACGCTAAGGAAACGACTTTTTAATTTGGTTTGTTAGGCTAACCCCGTTAATTGGATAAGAAAAAGCCCACAATATGGCAGCCCGTTCTTAAAGAAAAACATCCGTTTAAGTAGCAACCTTCAAAATAACTTCTCCAATTACTAAAATCTGATAGTTTTAGAATCCTGCACCATAATTTATATTTTTTACTTCAATTAACCTGCTGCGCTAGTTCCAAAAAAAAGAAAGCCCTTCTCATACGAGAGAGGCTTTATGCTTCTTCAACTTCCTTAATGCTTAAGTATCAATATGAAAACGCCATACTCCAAAGAGGCCTGTGAGCCCCGAAGTAGCCAGTCCAGATACTGTGTATTTTCCAGAAAAGCAGTGCGAATTTAGTGAAGAAAAGTGAAGAATGCCGTTAGTTTAATAAAAAAAAGCCGCCAATTATAGCAGCCTAATCTTAAAGAAAAAACGCCTTATGTTTAATAACTTTCAATTTGTTCAATAAGAACAGCTGCTTATGACAACTTTTCTTTTACGTAGACCCATGGAAACACTGTTTAAATCTTGTGCTTAAAAGAATCTGCGTCGTCTTCTTTCGAATTCAAAACGTCTTCTTCTCTCTAATTCAATTTCAATTTCAATGGGAAAAAACCGTCTTCTTCTAAAGCCGTCACGAAAAAACATGTCTCTTCGTCCAAATCCAAAAAATGGCATTTACTTATTCCTCCTTTCATTTCTGGAGCCTATATGACAAAGGGACAGTTAACTTAACCTGCCCTTTGTTCCGTACAAATTAGTAGCCGCTCATCATAAAAGAAGCTCCTACAATAATTAGCAGAATAAACAATACAACGATTAACGCAAATGGGTTTCTTTCTCGATGTTCGTGTCTAAATTCTTCCATGTATATCACCTCCTTAAAAGGACTTTACTCACCCAAATTCATACTGTTTTGTTTATTAAACATTAACGGACACTAGCTAGAACGATAATTAACAGAATGAACAAAACTACGATTAAAACAAATGTACTACCGCCGCCATAACCACCGCCGTAGCCATAACCGCCGTATCCGCCATATCCATAGCACATATTTATCACCACCTATTGAATTTATGCGAAGAGAGAATACTTCTTCTATGTATATATATTTTTGGGGGATAAGGGTGGCTTGGACAATCGTCATATAGTAAGAAAAAGTCAGCGATTTTCCTAAAAATTTTTCTTAAAAAGAAATAGAACGTATGCAATACATGCAAACGTTCCATTGGAGGTGTAACTATATGTCTGGACTTGTAGCATCGGAGGTAATAATAATATATGCATTTAGAATAAAAGCGAATGGACAAGTGTTGATTAAAAATAAAATAGGCACGAAGTTGCAACTTTGCAGATTCCAGCATTAATATAGTAATGTTTCAAAAAGTAGAGGTTAGATAAAGTCTATCTCTGCTTTTTATTATGCAGCTAAAGAACGTCGATAGGTGCATAATAAAAAGCCGCCAATTAAGGCAGCCTAATCTTAAAGTAGGGTAAGTTCCTTGTTATTCATAGTATAATCACCTTTCAAGCCTATCTTTACGTCGTTACTACTTACTCTGCTTCGCCAACGACAGTAAAACGTTCGTTTATATGCTGTGGATTTTCAATTTCATCTAAAACTGCAATGGCGTAATCCGCATAACTGATATAGCTTTCACCTTTTAAATTTACAAGTAGATGATCTTTTCCTGACTTATAAGATCCAGTTCTTTTTCCTTCCGCATCAAATACCGCTGAAGGACTGATAAATGTCCATGTAATATTAGTTGTTGTCTGTAATTCTTGTAAATTTCTCCCTTGACCTTTTGCAGTTGGTTTCACGAAATCTGGAAATTCAGGTGTATTAATTAACTGAACAGTTTTATTTTCATCGACATAAAGGCTTCCAGCACCACCGACAATGATTCCTCTTGTATTAGTTCCTTTTAAAGCCTCGATTAAAGCATGTCCAGCATCCACATGTGCTTGCTCTTCACCAAGTGGTGCACCGAAAGCATTTACGACTATTTCAAACTGCTTAACATCATCTTGTGTGAGATCCAATATATTTTTTTCGAGAACCGTAACATTCGTGTCTTTTAGTTTTGACTTATCCCTTACGATAGCCGTAACTTGATGTCCCCGACTAACTGCTTCCTTCAAAATAAGGCTTCCTACTTTCCCACTTGCACCAATAATTCCAATTTTCATTTTTAGTCCTCCCGTTATTAACATTCACTTGTAATTAAATTGATTACCTGTAATCATAATAATTACATATTGTTTATTTGTCAATAGTTTTAAAAGCCTTTCTTGTATGTAGTGTGAAAATATTAACAGGAATTATACCTTGTAATAGAACTAATTACAGGTATATTATAGTAGTGTAACTAATTAAAGTAGGTGGAGAAAGATGTCTATTAGCAGTCGGTTTGCAGTGGGTATTCATATATTGACACTAATTGAGATAAATAAAAATGGAGTTAGCACTTCGGAGTTTTTAGCTGATAGTGTAAATACAAACCCAGCTTTGATTAGAAAAATCATAGGAATGCTTGGAAATGCAGGGTTAGTAAAGACACGCCCAGGCATTGCGGGAGTTGAATTAGAAAAGAATTTATCTGATATTACATTGCTTGATGTTTATAAGGCGGTAAATGTTGTGCAAGACAATGAATTGTTTAGTATTCACGAAAATCCCAACCCCGATTGTCTTGTTGGTCGAAATATTCAAGATACGATTGTTCAACAATTTTCGTTAGCCCAAGGTGCGTTAGAGAAGGCTCTTGAAAATGTAACCTTGGAGGATATTGTAAGGGATATTATTAAAATAGATAAATTAAACAATAATATGTTAAGTAATTAGTAAACGACGTTCTTTCCACGGATGTCGTTTTTTTATTATGTCAAATCTTTTAATTAGATTAATGCTTCTTTAAGTATCCTGCCCTTTTGTTCAATAAGAAAACGGATCCGCCGTTGGAACCCGTTATTGAACATAAGCACCCAGTTAACTGAAAAATAGAATGTTATTTTTTTAAGTGACCTTTAAATTCAATTAATTTGTTCTTAATAAAAGGTTCGATTTCTTCGGGTAATTGATTTAATCTAAAAAATCTGGCTTCTATTCCTTGATCACTCCCAGAAGTTATTTCTCCTTCGTACTCGTTACATAAATAACCAATTGCAACAGTATGATACCTTTCATCGACTCGATTTATTAATTCCTTGCCTGAATAGACACCAAACAATTTTAACGCCTTTATTTTTAAGCCCATATTTTCAAAGACAATTCGTGTAATACACCCTTCAACTGACTCATTTAACTGCAAAATTCCACCTGGAATAGTCCACATTCCACCTACGTTTCGACTCAGTAAAATTTCTCCTTTATCATTAATGATAGCTACACTAGGTCGCACTATGATTAATGGAGAATCCCCAATCATTTCTCTTAAATCTTCACAATAACCCATAGATACCTCCAATGATAAAATTCTTAATGAAAGTAAACGAAACCTTTTACTTGGTTTCAAACATATGTTAACAAAGGAGTAACCTACTCCTTTTAAGATGGCATTTGTCAGCCACTTTCTATGCAAGTTGCAGTGGAACTACCTACAACATGAGTATCCCCATAAATTAAGTTAGGGGTTTCGAAAGAATAGGCATTAAAAGCCGCATTGTCTTTGCGTGGGCTACCACAAGTCCCGCTAATACATCAGGCCGAAGCCTTCAGCTTTGCATGTTTTTTCTCCATGATGATGATTTTCTTTGGGGCTTGAAGGAACTGTTTTCTCTCAAGTCCTTCAAAGGCATCCTTTATATATTTTCGAACAATATTAAAGGCGCCATTTACATCTGCATGAATGAGCACCTTTGAGCCTTTTATCTTGTAAAAAGCTCTACTACTTCGATACCCACTAAAATTAGGATAGTTATCCTCTCCGAAAGTTGGGATTGGGTCATGATTCAAGAAACTAGACTTAGAGGTATAGCTCTCTTCACGGTCGATAACTTGAATTCCTATACGTTCAGCCTTGTATCGAATCATTTCAATGAACGAGGCATACGGAATCTGGATGAAGGTTTGCTTATTAGATTTTTTCATTTCAACCTCCAATTTCCAACCGACATTTTTTTCCTATAATGATGGTATCATAAATATTCTCTTTAGCTATACAAGGGGTTAAATTGCCGAACTGTGAGCCAATTTATGAGCGGATACTCCGCTACCTTTTCACAATGGCACCCGATATTTTAGGTACATTGTTTCACAATTTTCATCTTTACTTCAATTTGATTATTTAGCTACACTAGCCTTCACTTCGATAGAAGAATCACGTACTTGCTTGCTCCAGAACAATGTAATAACTATTCCCAGAGATAGTATCAGAGTCGCAAAGTAGTAAGGGTAATTAATATCTATATCAAATAATATACCCCCTAAAATTGGACCACTAATGTTTGCTAAACTTGTAAACATAGAGTTCATTCCACCAACGAAACCTTGTTCATTCCCGGCCTTATTTGAAAGGTATGAAGTAACTGATGGTCGGAATAAATCGAATCCAACAAAAACAATAAATGTAACAAGTAAAATAGAGAAATAGGAATGAACAACAGTCATTAAAAAGACAAGTAAGGCCGATAATAGTAAGCTATATCGAATCAGTTTAATTTCACCCCAAATTCGTGTAAGCCGATCAAATAATAGGACTTGTGAAACTGCACCCAAAATTGCACCACCTGTGATAACAATGGCTATATCGGATGGTTTAAAGTGAAATTTATGGTCCACAAATAGACTAAAGAACGATTCAAAAGCTGCTAAACCAAATGAGGCAATAAAAATTAAAATAAACGCAAAGAAATATTTGGGGTCAATAATACGTTTGAAGCCATTCTTACCCTCTGAGACTTGTTCATTATGATCTTCTTTACGATTCGGCTCAGATAATAAAATAAAAGAAAGTAAAGCCGCAATTGTACCAAGGGCTCCTGCAAAGAAGAATGGTATACGTGTTCCAAATTCCGCTAAAAATCCACCAATACCTGGACCAATAATAAATCCTGTACTAATTGCTGCTGACATATAACCAAGTGCTTTTGGGCGTGTATCGAAATTGGTTATATCAGCAATAAAAGCAGTAACGGCTGGCATAATGAAAGCAGCACTTATTCCTCCCAAAACACGAGAAATAAATAACATTTCGATTTCTTTTCCGATCCCAAACAGTAATTCTGATATACCGAAAATAAATAAGCCAATGACAATCATAATCTTCCTGCCGAATTGATCTGCAGCTTTCCCTGCAAATGGTGAAACGATCAATTGAGCAATGGCAAACGCTGCTGTTAAATAACCAATTGTTGTTCCAGTTATGCCTAATTCATTCATCAGCGTAGGTAAGACAGGTATTATTAATCCAATTCCCAAAAATGCAATGAATAAATTCATTAACAATAACCATAAAGTGACTTTATTTGTCTTCATCTTCTACATTCTCCTTACAAAACTAATTACTGCAAACAACCTTGTTTGGTATTCATTTGTTTACAATCTAAATCCTAGTGTATATAGTAACTATATAGTCAAGGGCGGTGTTGTAAAAAATGGATAAACATCACGGAAAGTATTTAACGACAGGTGAATTTGCAAAGCTCTGCAAAGTAAACAAACAGACACTTTTTTATTACGACCAAATAGGACTTTTGTCTCCGGTATTCAAGAATGAAAAAGGTTACCGTTATTATTCAATTCGCCAAATAGATCTTTTCTTTGTTATTGATTTATTAAAGGAACTTGGTACGTCGCTAAACGAGATACAAAAATACATGCAAAATAGATCACCTGAAAGTTTTTTGTCCTTAATGTATCAAAAAAAAGAGGAGATTGTGAAAATTCGGCAGGAGATTGAAACGAAGGAAATAATGATTGAGGCAAAAATAGCCTTAATGGAAGAAGCGTCACACCTTGATTTTTATCAAGTTACGCTTGAACAATTACCAGAAGCAACACTTTATTTAAGTGAAAATATTGAAAATATAACCGATGAAGAATTTGTAAAGGTCATATCAGACTTTATTAATGAATTGAACGTATCTCATCTTGATACAGGATATCCAATAGGTGTAATAACGAAACGGGAGCAAATATTAAAGGGTGAATTCACTAATTATAGTTATTTATATATTGAGCAGCCACATCCAAAGGAAGGATATCCGTATTTTCAAGGTGTTAAGGGAGATTTCCTCATTGGTTATCATATCGGCGATGGGTACACAATACATAAAACATATAAGCGGCTTTTTTCAGAGCTGGAACGTTTAAATTTAACCTTTGGAGATTATGTTTTTGAAGAGTATATTTATGATACGGTTGTAATGAATCATAAGGAACAATACGTCACCAAAATTATGATACAAGTTAATCAATTGGGAAATTAATTCTTGTATAGATGGCTTGGGGAAATTTAACCCAGAATTGACTTTGGAACAATAATTGAATAATTTTCTGTTTTTTAGGAATGTCGCATTTTAATCGTAGTGTGCAAATAATTCTTTTCGATGACTTAATAATCGGAATTAAACCTAACTTTTGATCATATACTAATATGAGGTGAATGAAATGGATAAACATCTTAAACAAACATTTGATATAAATTTTTTAAAGATTGGCATAATCGCCAATGCTGGCGTTATACAAATTGGTTGTGGGTCTGGTACAAAACCACGTCTCCCTCATGCTGGATATACTACAATCGGAACTTCAACAGTTTCTCTAACAGCCCCTGCTGTCCCACTACAAGCATCAGTACGTCGAAATTAAAAGATTTGTACTTCCTTACGACGCCCTTTAAGTTAAATGGGACTTAACAGAGTCTTTCACTCTTCTTCCCTCCGTTAGTCTGAATTTCCATGATTTATGTAAAATATAATATCGGTTGAGAAATGAATATCCAGTTAACTTCCTTCTAATACTACTACCTATAAATGATAATTAGATAAAAGAAAGGCAGTACTATATGGGAAATGTTTTCTTCATTACAATACTAAAAGGTATTGTAATATACGTTTTAGCATTATTCTTAACCCGAAAAATAGGCACAAAACTTATTTCACAAATGAATTTATTTGATTTTATTATGGGAGTTTCAATGGGTTCAATCGTCGCTAATGCCATTATTGATAAGCAATTTGCAACACTATCAGCTATTACTACCCTAATATTATTTGCCATTTTGACTGTGTTCACTGGATATTTAAGCTTGAAAAACCTCTCATTAAGGAAGCTAATCAATTCTGAACCGATTACTTTAGTTGAAAATGGAACCATTGTGGATGAAAATATGAAGAAAATGAAATGGACCATAAATGAATTAAAGATGAAATTAAGAGAAAAAGATGCTTTTAATGTGGCGGACGTAGAATTCGCTATAATGGAAACGGATGGTAAGTTATCTGTATTACCCAAATCAGATAAAAAACCACTTACCCCTTACCATATGAACATTCAAACAACAAGTTCAGGTCTTGAAAAGGATATAATCATTGATGGAACGATAATAGAGGAAAACTTAACAAGTGCTGGACTAGATAAAGAATGGCTAACATCTGAACTTAATAAACAAAATATCAAAGATTGTTCAGAAATTTTTTATGCTGGGTTAGATAATACTAAAAAACTGTATATATCTAAAATGAACAGTACTAAAAAAGAAACTCAGGTCAAATCATTACCTCCAAAATGAGAAATCGCTATCATATGGCTCTAAACATGAAATAGGCGCGATTATCTTTAGATAATCGCGCCCGATTCTTAAATATCATTTTTTCTTCAATGAATATAAAAACGGATTCAGTGTGCAAACAGAGTTAAGCAATCAAAAAAATTCTGGAGGTACAAAAAACCGGCTGCGGCTTTTTTGCTTCAATGATGATATCAGCTCTTTTGAGCATTCATTGCTTCCCATTCTTCTTTGCTCGGACCATATACGCCAGGAACCTTCAAGTCTGCTTGTCTCATTAGGACAGTCAATTGTCCGCGATGATGGGCCTGATGTTGAATGAGCAGACGGAAAACAGCTTGAACTGGCATGTCCATTCCAAATAAATTCACCATTTTGTTCATTTTTTCATCTGAAACCTGTTCAGAAAATGCTTGTGTTAACCGCTGACTTACTGTTTTGTAGGTCTCGCTGATTTCAGCAGCTGATTTCGGTGCTTCTTTTTGAAGATTAGGAATCTCGAATTTTAATCCTACCTGTGAAGGAAAGTAGTAAACTGCTCCAGTTATGTGCCAGGCCACGCTTCCAATGCTGTATAATCCTGGAGAAACTTCCTGATTCAACGATTCATCTGTCAGCACATCCAGCACTTTTTGGGTAACCGCTGCTTCTTGTTTCCATTCGTTTAAGAAATCATTTACTGAAGTAAACATTCCATTCCCTCCTTAAATTAGAAATCCTTCGTTTTTTTAGCAAGTCTTTCCTATTCATTTTATCATGCTCAGCTAACTATTCGCTTCTCTCAAGGCTTGTTAATCGAAGGATATTTTGCTATTAAATTACTCATTCTTTACGAAAGCTAAAAAATCCTCTATTTTATGAAATTGTTACTATTTCTTTACCATTAAACGGATAGATTAATATTCAATGAAGATTTCTTTGGAGAGCTCAATCAAATGGTCGATAAAACTTACCAATGGATGAATTTTTTCATTTTGGATTTTTCATTTGTGAGAAGTAATTAAATGCCAGGGAGGGTTTAGATAGTTGTAACCTTCCCCCATGACTTTTAATTGATTTTCTCAATTCCGGACTTTTTCTGTTGCCTTTTTAGCAAGATTTGATCCAGATAATTTGTAAACTCAGATTCGCCGGAATAAGACAAACATAGATATTCCTTCGCCCGGGTCATTCCGATATAGAATAAGGAAACTTCCCTCTCCCTATCGTCTTCAAGTGGAAATGGCATGGAATCAATATTGACGATAAATACCGCTTGGAAATCCAGACCTTTACTGCTATCTATAGTACTAATTTTGATTTTGCCATCATCCTTTTTAAAAGATCGCTTGGAGACATCATTTTCCGTAATCCAATAAAATGGTAAGCTCGCCTCCTGCAATGACCGTTGAATGAAATCAATAATGGGATATTTATGTGTTTTTTTCACACGATATAAAATTAACATCTCTTCAAAAGGAACTTTACGCTCTTCATGCAGCTTTTTCATTTGCCTAGCAACCAATCTTATTTCGTCAAAGAAATTGGCTGCCCTTATAATACCTGGTTCCGGCCCTTTTCGTTTTGTGCTTTGTGGAGCAATAATTTCTCCTTCGAGATCCCGATTGACAACCTTATTTTTAAACATCGAATGCTCACGGTAAAAATCCCAGGCAAACGTAACAATTTGTTGTGTATTCCGATAATTGATGGACAATACCTTGGATCTACCCTTAAAGCTTAACCCGGTATCCTGCAAGTACGAACGTTTCCGCCGATAAATCGTCTGCGCTCGATCCTCAACCAGTAAAAGTGACTGAGTATCCGTGTTTAGTAGAACACTAACAAGACGCAGCCAATCTGCATCAAAATCCTGGCCTTCATCAATCAAAATCGCATCATATGAAGGAAGAATGGTTTCATTCTTCTCGATTTTATCTATTATCTCTGAAAGGTTCTGCTCCTTAATTTTCAAATCATTCTTTAGCCATGCATGAAAATTACGAACGATAATGTTTTGGTTTTGTATCGCCTTAACAGTAGGATCAAAATCAAATAAGTCCTCTGGTTCATTCAGCATATGATGAATCATTTGCTGGATGGCAGTGGCCAAAGAAATGTTGTAGCAAAGAATAAGAATCTTCCAATCTGGATTTTGTTTCGACAACATCTTTGCCCGGCTGGCCAATATGATCGTCTTGCCACTCCCCGCAACACCACGAATCAAGCGGTTCTTGTCACCAATCTGTTTCGCTAAATTCTCCTGATGCAAATCCATCGTCCTAATATCATGTAAAGATAAGAGCAGTTGATCCTGATATGGAACTGGTGCCTTAAATTCAGCGCTAATCCGTACCTCAGGGAACAAATGATAGCGGATGGCATTAATGTCTTCGATAGTAAGCGGTTCCTTTAATCGGTATGGAACAACAAACATATTCATAATCTTTTCCATCAAGATTTCTTCCGAAAACCCCTCATTTTCGGGATCGATTTCATCCCGTGCGAAGCATAAGTTGGGTTCAATAACGGTATAAAGACCATCTTTAATAAAGTCTTTGGTATACAATCTCGTAAAAACAACCCCATGACCATACGGGAACTTCAATTTTAATTTATATTTTCCATCTGCCATTATTAAGTTTTTATCTTTTTTCAGAACATCAGCTATTTTAAACATGTAGTCCCTCGCCTGGTTCATCGGGCTTGGGATAATAGCTTGATCGCCATTTGTTGACACGATATGCCATTCATCATGATTAATTTGCAGAAGTGTATTTCGGGTATAATCCTTCACTTCCAACACAACCATGCCTAGATCGGGACCAATAATCACAAAATCTGGTTTTCTCCCTTGGATTTCTGGTTCAAAATAAACAATATAATCATCTGGTAAATAGTTTTTTAGAGTACGGAAAAACAGCCGCTCTCCAGCAGTGGCAGATGATCTGATTGTCTCAGGAATTGTAATTGCCATAATAACAGCTCCAAAATCTGCATTTTTCTCCATTATACTACAATTAGGAATCTTGACCTAAATTAATACAAAAATAATCCTTATACAACACCATTCTTCTACAAAATATCCAAAAAAGCGTGCTAAAAGTATTGTTTTTTTATAGATTTGTTTAATAATAGAATGGAAGGAATTTTTACATACATAGAAAATAACGAATACAAAACGAAAGTGATGTGTCAAAATTGCTGAAGGGAATCTTGGATAAATTTCTCAACACAAATCAAAAACTACCGCAGCCAGAGGTCAAATCAATAAGCCATGCTGAAGTGGAGGCATTGGTTGAAGCAAGATTAAAAGAGCATGCTGCTACAATAGAACAATCTGTTGCCGAAAAAATGAACTCGGCAGTTCAATCAACCAATCATGAAGAGAATTCACTATCGCCAAAACAAATCGAATTCGCTCTCTCTTTAATCGCGAAAACAAGAGATTTTGAACTTGCAATTAATCCAGCTACTTTGAAGGTTAGGGAACTGGAAAAATTAATTGCCTATAACCGATATAAAAATAAAGGGATTCTTGTAAATCTGGTAAAAAAAGGTGTGCTCCAGAAAAAGGGATAAGTTCCGTCTATATAAAAACAAATGAGCTGCACATATATCTTGCAGCTTGTTTGGTTTAGTGAATTTACATTACAATTATGATATAAAAATAGAGATGGAGCATTCTTATGATTGATTTTAAAATTCAATCATTGTTATGTCCATCCCTCATTTGGATCGATATCATAAAAAACTTGAACGCTTCGTTCATTGTTTGGCTACAAGCACCAGTATGTCTAAATTAAAAGATTTATACCTCTTTACGCCACCCATTAAGCCAAATGTGACTTAACAGAGTCCTTCACCCTGCTTTTCCTCCGTACTGTAGAATAATCCACCTGAACACTAACTCAAGGGTGGATTGTTTTTTTGATTTCTTCGCAAAATATAATTCTGGTATTATCCATATATGTCTTTTTAGGGCATTCCTTTTGTATACCGAGTCAGTCCTTTGCTTTTAACATAACTATTAATATATAATTTTGAAGGAATGAAGTTTAAAATTAATAGATAATAGCAGATAAGAGGAGTAAATAACATGATCAACGTTTTATTTGTTTGCCTAGGTAACATTTGCCGTTCCCCTATGGCAGAAGCATTATTTCGAGACCTACTAAAAAAGGAAAATTTGACAGAAAAAATTAAAGCCGATTCTGCTGCTACAAGTTCTTGGCATATTGGTTCGCCTCCACATAAAGGCACGCTTGCTATTTTACAAAAATATAACATTTCATCAGATGGACTTGTCGGCCGGCAATTAACAAAAAATGACTTCGACCAGTTCGATTATATTGTAGGAATGGATGAAAGTAACATACGGAATATATCTGATATTACTGGTAAGGTAAATCATGTGAAATTCATTCGTTTGCTTGATTTAACGGATCATAAAAAGGACGTTCCGGATCCATGGTACACTGGGGATTTTCAGGAAACCTATGAGCTTATTTCCGATGGATGTCAATCCTTACTGAAAAAAATTCGCAGTGAACAAAATCTATAATAATAAACAATCCCGCTAATTATTTCGTTAGTGGGATTTGTTTTTCACTTATGTAATCTTCCTTAACTTTTATTTTTGCCTGTAGTCCGTTCACGGATGATCTTATTCTATTCTTTTGTATTAGTCAAAATTAGCATTGGATTTGTTCTGTTGAAAATTGTTACTTTTTCAATAACTCCGCTTCGATTTTTTTAATAGCTGATCGTCCACGTTCTTTAAGAGTCACTAACTCTGTTTGGACAATAAGTATTTTTCGAACCTTTTCTTCAAGTAGTTCAAGTTGACCGTCAAGGATTTTTATCATGTCATTCAATTTTTCCATCCGCTCTCTTGGGTTTGTTACCTTTTTGTAATCTGCTTTCTTGCTTTCTAACATGTCTATGTGGGAAATGAAATGCTGAAGTTCTTGCAAGGAAAAACCCAGTACTTCTTTTGCAGTCGAAATTCTCTTTAGAAAAACAACATGTTCTTGTCTATATAGCCTGGTGCCACCCATACTGCGCTCAGGAGAAGGCAAAATACCTATTTCTTCATAATATCTAATCGTCCTTTTACTCAAACCACTCTGTTATGCTATATCATTTATTTTTAAATGCTCGTTCAAAAATGAATCGACCTCCTACTATATTCCTTTCCTAAATTAACGTTTACGGAAGATGATGGAACTACTCCTTATGGCAGTTTAATCGTTCATTGACCTTTAACAATTGTTATTCCCAACATGTTGTAAAAGAAAAACCCTCTATAAAGAGGGCTTAGTACTCCAATATGAACCACCCAAACAGCCTGCTATTACTAATCAAGGGGTAATACTTTTTTCTTTATTACCCACCCAAATTGATAAAATAAGAATAATAATCCCAAAAATGATATTGTTCCAAAAGGCACCAGAGTTGTCAGCGAAATCGTATACCCAAGGTGAACAGACTAACCATATACCAATTAATCCAGAAAGCCATAGTTGCCACATCCAATATCGCCTCCTTCCCATGAAGATTCGAAAATTGGAGTACTTACTAAATCCTATTCACAATTTTTTAAAATATGACCTTAACGTAAAGAACACGAAGACTGGAAAATCGCGCATTTTGAAATAGAACGAAGTTTGGTGCCAATATAGAATTATTTTTATCGAAATCAACGTCGTATCGCACATTTCTTGAACAAGGCTACTCATATTGATACAATCACTTTTACGAACAAAGTATGATGAAAAGCGAGGAAACCGACATGAATAATGTAATCGAAACAATCCTTAATCATCGTTCAATCCGTCATTTTGAGGACAAGCCATTGACAGAAGAGCAAATAAAGACGATTGTTTCCTGTGCACAAGCGGCTGCTACATCAAGCTTTATTCAGGCATACTCCATTATTGGAGTGAAGGATCCTGTTAAGAAGAAGAAACTAGCCGAGCTTGCCGGTAATCAGGAGTATGTGGAAAAAAACGGTCACTTTTTTGTTTTTTGTGCTGACCTTTATCGCCATACAATTATCGGGGAAAAGGAAGAGAAAAATCTAGAAGCCTCACTTGAAAGTACCGAAAAATTTATGGTGGCGTTAATAGATACCGCTCTTGCTGCCCAAAATGCTGTCATTGCTGCTGAATCGCTGGGGTTAGGAATCTGTTATATCGGCGGTATTCGTAACAACCTGGAAGAAGTAAAAAAAGTGTTAGCTATCCCAGAGCGTGTCATCCCGTTGTTTGGGTTGGCCATTGGTTACCCCGCCACAATAACCGGTCAAAAACCAAGACTGCCAATTGAACATGTTTATCACGAAGATGAATATGAGCAAGACAAAGAAGTATATTTACAACAGCTCAATGATTACAATGAAATAATCGCAAACTATTATCAACAAAGAACGGACGGGATTAGAAAAGATCGCTGGACAGAACAAATGGCGGCCATGCTTGCAAAGCAGAATCGAATGTACATGAAGGATTATATTCAAAAAAACAAGCTTACTATACGATAGAAAATCGATAAACCAAAATGGTCGGCCTTTTGCCAGAATAATCCACCTGAGCCTCAACTCAAGGGTGGATTATTTTTTTGATAAATTGGCAGTATTGCTATGAATAGGCCTTCAAAGCCAATCAGTTCCAGGAAGGTGAGTCCACCTTTTTTTCTTTTGGCTGTTTTCGTAAAGATTGTTGCTATTATTCAAATTCAAGCACATAAATGTTTCGTTTTTGATGAAAATTTACACTTCAACCTTTATTTATTAACGACCAAAGCCGTCTATGAGCGATTTATGATAAACCTACTATTTTATTTGATAGTGGAATAGTACTTTTACTTTCATTTCTTAACTGCCAATTTAGTCAAAATGCTATAATTAATTAATTCTAATTTATTATAAGGAGCCTTTATTGTTTTGGATGCAAAATATATTAATTTCTACGAATTCGGCAGACCTAAAGATGTGTTAAAAATTGAATATAAAACCATTGAACCACCAAAAGATCATGAAGTCCTTGTTCGAATGTTGGCACGACCTATCAATCCTTCTGATTTAATTCCAATTAAAGGGGCGTATTCTCATCGAATTTCTCTACCCAATATTCCCGGTTATGAAGGAGTTGGGATTATAGAGGATGTGGGTCCTTTAGTTTCAAAAAAACTTATTGGTAAACGGGTTTTACCTTTGCGTGGTGAAGGTACATGGCAAGAGTATGTCAAGACAGACGCAGAATTTGCAGTTCCAATACCTGATTCTATTGATGATTTTACTGCATCACAAATGTATATTAATCCCGTTACAGCGTGGGTGGTTTGTACGGAAGTTTTAAAATTAAGTCCAAATGATGTTTTATTGGTTAACGCATGTGGTTCTTCTATTGGGCATATTTTTGCTCAATTATCAAAGATTTTAGGTTTTCAATTGATTGCAGTGACTAGAAATAATAAGTATACAGAGGAATTACTTTATCTCGGTGCTTCTAATGTGATAGACACCTCAAGTAGTCGTCTAAATGAAACCGTTTTGGAATTAACAAGTGGAATGGGTGCAGATGCTGCCATTGATTCTGTTGGAGGTTCGGATGGTAATGAATTAGCTTTTAGTGTCCGACCTAATGGACAGTTTTTAACAATCGGTCTTTTATCAGGGGTACAAGTAAATTGGGCAGATATTGTAAATCAAGCAAAAGTGAATGCGAATATGTTTCATTTACGGAATTGGAATAAAAATGTCTCAGCAAAAAAATGGCAAGAAACGTTTAAACATATAATACGGCTAATAGATGGTAAAAAATTACGTTTGATGATGGTCGATTCTAAGTATGACTTGTCTGAAGTCAAAAAGGCAATTGACGCTGTTGAATTTTCTAATAAAACAAGAGGGAAAATATTTTTAACAAGTTACTGAGTTCATTCTTGTTCAACAACGGGCGAAAAGGGTCAGACCCCCAATGTGCTAAAGCGTTAGCACGTTGCGGGTCTGACCCTTTATTACCTGACCCTTGAGTACCGATGTTTTTTAATAAGTTGATACTGACCACTATATCTGTCTGCTGTTCTCATGACTTAAGATCATATACTATTCAATAAAATAGTTTCCTTTTCACTATCATAGGTTATAATAGAAGTAAGTATTGAATAAATTAAAAAAGACCGAACATGTTAGAGCATGTCCGGTCCAACAATAGACGATCCCTCAAAGGGGGTCAGCTTTTTTGGCAGAATAATCCACCTGAGCCGGTTAACTCAAGGGTGGATTATTTTTTGATTTAAATGACAGGATCGCTACGATTAGACTAGCAAAGCCAACCGCAAACATTAACGATTCAAAAACTGTCATTCGGCATCACCCCCCTCCTGTTTGGGAGTGTACCGACCACCCTTGAGAAATCCTATTCTATTGTAATTTCAGTATATCACACCTCGCCCTAAACAAGAACATGTATTCGTATTTATTGAATAATACAGTATTTCTACTCTTGATAATTCCAATATTATACAAATACTATAATTCATTGTACATACATAAAAATATAGCTGCCCTTCTATTCCGTCTTACAAAAGAGGGCGATTTTTTTATTGAAACCAGTGGTCTCGCACGTTCATATAATTCACTCTATTCCATTCAGTCTAATATAATCGTAGCTTTCTTTTAAACAATGGAATGGATCTTTCTGCCATTTCTCCTGTTCGGCGAAAGCATATTTTACACCCGTTTCAATCGTGGCATCGAAGATTTTCTTCCATTGGATTGTGCCTTGACCAACAGGCATGAGCACTTCATTTCCATCCGAATCGATCATCCCATCCTTAAAGTGGATTAAATCATTTCGTCCTTTCACCTTATAAATCCATTCAATCGGATCTAGACCTGCATGGATGATATGATAAATGTCTAATAAAAATTGTAATTCACTTCTGGTATTTTCAAAGATGATGTCAAGTGAATTTTGCCCATTATACTGAAACACATCCATATATCTTGGATGGAAGGTCAGGATCTTTCCTTTTGTTTCAAGAAATTCTGAAAGTTTATTCAACTCCTTTGCAAACTCCAGACAGCCCTCATAAGAATGGTAGCGCTCTGGAATGCCGCTTACGGTAATGTAAGAACCTCCCCAAAGGTCGTTGATTTCTATGACTTCTTCCAAATGGGAAACGACCACATCATAATAGTCCTGTGTCCCGATGCATTCCAATCTCGTTTCCTTTAAGGCATCGTGAATAAAGTCCATTGGAATTTCAGGGTTGATCCATTGAATCTGAATCGTTTTATAACCGATCTCACTTACTTTGCTAAACGATGCCAAGACATCCTCAGGGGTTTGAAGATAGTCCCGAACGCTTGAAATCTGTATGCCTAGTCTAGTCATAATTGACCTCCTCATTTCATTATGTATTCATTTTCAATATCGTATTTTTGATTTATAACATGATTTTTTGTCTTCCTGCATTATTCTGTACCTGAAACAATAATTTAAAGTATAAAAATAGCAAAAACATCTAATAGGATAATACTAATCAAAATTGTTACCCTGCTTTCTTAGAACGCTGACCAGATTTCTTTACCATCGCAAGTTTCACCGCATAAAGGACGGGAACCCCAAATAGTGACAAACCTGCTAATAGTCCAAAAACAGAGAAAGCATCCTGGTAGCCGAAATGATCCAATAAAAAGCCGCCCAGGGATGGGCCGACGATACTTCCAATTTGTGTGAATCCCATGGCCCCAAAGTACGTACCACGCAAATCTGCTTTCGCGATGGAATCAATAAAGGCATCTGTCATGGAGAACATAAGAACTTCCCCAATGGTAAAAAGAAAAACAACTGCACCCCAAGATGGAATCGACTCTGCAAGTGAAAAAGCAAATACCCCTAGCGCACAAAGTAAATTTCCCGCCATAATCGAAAATATGGGAGAATACTTTTTCCCTATGGAAAGCAGTGGGTATTGCAGGGATATAACCGTTACGGCGTTCAAGATCAGAAAACCCGAAAACATGCCGGCCCCTTTATCCTGGCCAAATGCCCCTGAAAGGAACTGGGGTAAAGTCGAGTTAAACTGGGCATAACCCGTTGTAGCAAGAATGATGCCAAGCAGAGACATAAGGAGTACTTTATCTTCCCTCACAGCCATAGCTGCTTCAGAAAAAGTAGCTTTCTTTTGCGAAGGTTTATCAACATGTTTCCCCTTGAAACCGGTTTTACTAAAAGTAAGCATGAGCGAAAGCCCATAAATGATATAGACTCCAGCAGCAATATAGAAAAAGAAGGTTGTTTTGGATGAACCGAAATAAAAGCCGAGCATCGGTCCAAAAATAACACCAATGTTAATCGCTGTGTAACGTAGGTTAAAGATGGCCAGCCTGTTGTTTGGATCAGTAAGGTCAGCAAGAAGTGCTCTCGATGCGGGTTCAAATAGGGATTTACAAAACCCATTCAGAGCATTAGCAACAAAAAAACCAGCAACAGATTGAGCGAATCCGAAGAGGGCAAAAACAGCTGCCCACAAGAAAACGGAAAAAAACAGAATGATTTTCCTGCCAAACCAGTCTGATAAATATCCACCAGCAAAACTGGTGCAAATGCCGACAAGGGAGCTTACAGCAATAATGAGTCCCGTTTGAGCAGGGGAAACATGCTGAACCTGAGTCAGATAAATCGCCAGAAAAGGAATGCTCATCGAAGTGGCCATCCGACCGAACATGGTGCCTACCAAAATATTAATAGCAAGTGGATGCAAGTTTCGTAGATACGTTAACACAGTACAATTCTGCTCCTTTTTAAATGTTCAAATGTACACACCTTAAATGATGGGGCTAAGCCCCCTTTTTGCTTCAACACACGCCTCCTCGACAATGGCTCTCTACTAAGGTTTATTCCGCGCTCTGCAAACTCACCCCGGTGAGCCGCCGGATGGTTAAATCCGCAGTCTCTCGTATTTCCAAATAGTCATGTAAAGATAATTGCCTATTTTGGTATAGATTCATTGAATCCCACTCCTTACCAATGCGTTATCCACATTTATTTTACCATTATTTTTATTTTTTTAAAAAACTAAGAAATTTGCTATTGTACACTGTTACTTTTATGCTATTTTTGGGGCTATTTTTATCGAATTATCTAAACAAATAGCTTTATATCAATAAAAATGACCTACCAGATAATGCTGATAGGTCTGTGATTTTATATGTGATTTTACTATTTTGTCCCCATCAAGAGAACCCGTTAGATATTTATTGGATCCCTTTAACCTTAATTATGTTACTGATTAATAGTACAGTAATAAAACACTGCTACACTTTTACATCAGGGTAAATAGAGTTCAAATTTTTGTCTAATTAGATAAAAAATTTAGTTCGTTATAATCTTATCTTTTAAAACCCCTCATCACCCTCTGATAAATCTCCTTCCACGAATAATCCAAAGCCATTGCTTTCGATAGTTGTAAATTTTTAAAACTCAACAAAAACCGATTGAATGTTAAACTAAAGTCCACTCGACCTCAGGTATCCAATTGGGAAGGGTGTGAAGACAATTTTCCTTATAAAGGGAATATCTGCTCAATTTCTTGAATCTCTGCAGCAGTTAATTGAATCTGTAACGTTTTTAGATTATGGAGTACTTGGTCAGCACGCTTTGCACCTGGAATAATTACGTCGATGCATGGACGGGACAGATACCAAGCAAGAATCACTTGGGAAACTTCCGCACCCTTGGTCGCTGCAATTTGACGAACCCGCTCAATTTTTTCCAAGTTTTTTTCGAAAACACCTGCCTGAAATTGCGGTCTTTTTCGATTCTTTTCACTAATTTCAGTTTCTAGATTATATTTACCTGTTAACAACCCGGAAGCTAAGGGGTAAAATGGCACAAAAGAAATTTGCTGCTCGGTTACGTATGGGAATAACTCCTTCTCTGCATCGCGGCTGATCAAGTTGTACTCCCCTTGATAGACATCCACATAGCCATCTTTATTGGCTTCTATTAGTTGATCAAGGGAAAAATTAGACACTCCGATGGCTCTAATCTTCCCTTCATCCTTCAATTGCTTTAAGGCTCCAACCGCTTCGTCTTTAGGTGTATCACGGTCGGGAAAATGAATATAAAATAAATCGATATAATCCGTTTGAAGCCGTTTTAAACTCTCTTCAACGGCTTGTTTTAGAAAAGCAGGTGAGTTATCTAAGACCATATCATTGCCGTTTAATTGATGTGCTGCTTTGGAGGCAATCACTATTTCTGAGCGATTTCCCCTTTCCTTCACAATTTCCCCAATAATTTCTTCTGATCGCCCCAAACCGTAGACATAGGCTGTGTCTAGGAAATTAATCCCTTGTGCCAGACCAGTTCGAACCAATTCCCTCCCTGCTTCTTCATCAAGGTTTGGAAAAAGATTATGCCCCCCAACAGCATTGGTTCCAAGACCAATCGGATTGACATATAATTCTGTTTTACCAATTCTAGTATGCTTGGCCATCAACTTCCATCTCCCTTATTTTACTAATTTGATGATAACAAACTTTTAAAAGAGAAAACAAAGTTAATGCTTTCTATATATTATCCGCTAATCAACTTACTAAGTTACGAAATTAGGTAGTAAAAGAACAAATATCGGTCGTAATGATCAGAAAAAAAAGACCGAACATGCTGCTACATGTCCAATTCAGCAAAAGACGGTTCCCTCAATGGAGGTGGACTATGATAGTAAATACAGCCCAGCCAGTATTGGTAAATAAAGTTTAAGCAGACCCTTATCTTAAAATAAGGGTCTGCTTTATCTGTTTTATTTCAAGTTAATAGGCGGAACTCGCCGTCTAATTAAGCTTTTTTTAGTAAAAATAATTAAACAAAATTATTCCGTCGATTTTTTTAGTTTGGATCTTAATTTGTTTTGGCAATCCTTGTTTCCTCCGTAACTTTCAGATATTCTAAGACCCGCTGGGCGATAAGTTTATAGCCCCTGGAGTTAGGATGGAATTGATCTGCTGCTAATAAATTTTTCGTGGAATTAGTAAATAGATCTTCTGTGGGAACGAAGCTCACATTCTCATATTCTTCTGTCAATAATTTTCCTGCCTCATTCCAATTATCAATGATCATGTCTAATTCTTTAATGTTTGCGAATTGACTTTCAAAAGGATTATAAAACCCGATTAAATAAATATGGGCATCTGGGTTCAATTCTTTCAATCTATTCAATATGGCTGTTAATCTTTCAGTATATTCCACTCTTTCTACTTGGAAAGGTTCTAGCGTTAGGTTTGTAAAATTGCTTCTTAAAACTTTCATAATATCATTGGCGCCAATTGTGATTAACACAATATCAGCCTTTGAGATAGCAGTAGCAATTTCTTTATTTTCCAGCCGCTTAAGTAATTGATCCGACCGGTTTCCCTTTTTACCGAAATTTTCTATTTTGATAGAAAGGTTTTGATCCTCAAATGTGTGATTAAGGATCCCGACATATCCACCGCTCTTTGTTTCATCACCCACACCTTCCGTGAGTGAGTCTCCGATTGCGACAATCTTTTGATCTTTTTCGAAGAAATCAACGACACCATTCAACACTTCCCGTACCTTTTTCTTGATTTCATCGGTGAATGGTTTTTGGCTTTCCTGCTTAATGGAATGGTCCTCTAATGGTTTCTCTTCTCCTTTAGAAGCAACTTCCTCGGTATTTTCCACTTGTTCAGATTCAACTGTAGCGACGGTTGTAACTGTTTTAAGGCCTGCTTGATTTCGATCTATAAGAAAAATAGAAAGAAGAATACACACAGTGAATAGACCCATAATCATGATTATTGCTTTTTTTCTTTTCAAACTTCATCACACCTATTAGTATCGGAAGATCTTAATCTAAGATACCATTCTTTTTTTAATATAGTTTATTCATTTTATCATGCAGGGTAACATTATTTAAGACCACAAATTTTGTAACTTGCATGTTTGTAACCAAAACAGTGAAAAGAAAATTAGAGTAGATCAATTAAGTTTTGTTAGCTTTTGAAGTGCGGATAAAAAGTTTGCAGTTAATTTTCTGAGAAAAAGGAGCCATAAGAAAAACGACTTTGCCATTTGTACAAAGTCGTTTTTCTCCCATTATCGTATGTACTAACCTTGAAATCCTTCCGTGTAAATTTGGAAGGTTACACGGGATTTATCTTTAATCACCCCGTCAGCAGGACTAAAACCTTGTCTTGGCATCCTATTCCTACATCTATAAGTAGGGTTTCCTAGTATAAAAATGTTTTTTTGAACTACTTTGGTCGTTCATCCAGGTTGTAATACCAAACAAGCGGACCAAGGTGACTGAACTTACCGACCGCCTCCTCCATTAACTGGTGTGCCTCTTCATATGCGCAGGCAGGTAAAATATCCAATTCATGATACCCCATATTTCCATAGTTATAGACAAGCAGAAACCCATCTGTCTCCCAAAGCTCAAGTCGAAACACATGCCAATGGTTCGTCACTTTCAATTGAATCCCTGTGACGAATGTTTTCTCCCCCAGCCGTTGATATGCAAATTCCGCTGTCCCTCCTTTATAAGACCTCCCCTCCTCAAATACAAGTGGGAAACCTTTCGTATAAAGGTGTTCCATCCCTTCCAAGGTTTCGAGATTTGTCTCCCTTTTTGTGGCCACAATCACAGGAGACAGCCTATCTACTCCTATTTCATGGTATTCGATAGTACCACTGTCATCCCATTGAATATGGAGACCCGCATCCTGAAGCACATTCGCCCATCTTCCGAGATCTGCGGAATTTTTCAATTGTTCACAAGAGAGATACAATCCATCCTCCGTTAACAAACGATGGACTATTTCTAAATAACGACTGTCACCATAGGTTGGATTCTCGTTCAAGTACGCTAGAAGTGACCAATAGTTTGAAATCATGATAGGCCCCATGATCTCATGAAAGGTCCGTGCAGAAATGATTAAATCAAAAGAATTCAGGGAAAAGTGCTCAGATACCTCCATAAAATCCATTTGGTAAAAACTCACGTTGTTCAGTCCTTGCTTTATTGCCAACTCCCGAGCACATCGAATCCCATATCCACACAGGTCGATCCCTACAATCTCGGCATCTGGGAACATGGTAGCGTACCTGCAAGACAGCAACCCATTATCACAGCCAATTTCCAAAATCCGTTTCGGCTTTAAATAAGTTTGCTGACTGATCCAGTTGAGCAAGGACTGATGGAAATTCATCGTCCATGATTCTACTGCCAAACTGAAGGGCAGTGTTCGGTTTTTCACTTCATAAATATTCCCTTTTAGTTTGCGGTCCATAATGGGTTGGAGTTCCTTAGCCAAGAAGGGATCGACCTCGGTTACATGCTTCCAGAAGTCCTCTTTGGTTTGGCATTCCTTGATACCCAGTGATTTAAAATAGGCAGAGAAACTTTGTGATTTTAATTTGGTATTTGCAAACATAGTATTATCTCCAGTTTAGGCGTATTTATTTTGCTTAACAGGACTAAGACCTACTAGTAAGTTCTATTATCTGGTACTAATTATAGCATAAAAAAAGCTTTACTCCTTAGTGAAGTAAAGAAAAAAGTGTTTAGCGATTAAATGAAATTTTCTAAGGTCTTTGGAGGTTAAACAAATATTGTTAATCCGAAAGACTAAACGCTAGCACAAGCCTTGGGAAGAATTCACTCACGAATGAGAGAGGAATAATGGTAATACTTCAGCACTAACTTACTTCATCACCTTGTCACTAGAAAGTGCATGTTTAAACTGTTCGATTAGGACAGGAACGATTTCAAATGCATCGCCAACAATTCCATAATGACAGTTCTGAAAAATAGGAGCTTCTTTGTCCTTATTAATGGCAATGATTAAACCAGCATTTTTCATTCCCACAATATGTTGAATCGCGCCAGAAATCCCGATTGCAAAATAAATCTTTGGCGTTACCGTCACACCGGTTTGCCCTACTTGATGGGGGTGGTCAATCCAACCCGCTTCCACCACATCCCTGCTCGCACCAACAGCTCCTCCAAGCGTTTCAGCCAAATGGTGTATTAACTGAAATCCCTCGTAGCTGCCTAAGCCTTTTCCACCAGCCACAACGATGTCCGCTTCGTCGATTCTGACCTTCTTAACCGTTTCCTTTACAATTTCCAAAACTTTTGTCCGGATATCTTCTTCCTTTAATGAGACGGTTTCTTCGATGACCTTGCCTGTTCTCCCCACCTCTGGGGGCAGCGCCTTCATGACTTTGGAGCGTACGGTCGCCATTTGCGGCCTGTATTTTTTACATAAAATGGTCGCCATAATATTTCCGCCAAACGCCGGCCTACTTGCAAGGAGTAACCCCGTTTCCTCTTCTACATCCAGCTCCGTCGTATCCGCCGTCAACCCTGTCGGCAAATCGGTGGCCACAGCGCTTGCCAGGTCTTTTCCTGTTGAGGTGGCCCCGTAGAGAATAATTTCCGGTTTATATTTATCACTGCACTCTAACAGCGCCTTCATGTAGGTTTCAGTCCGGTAATGCTTAAAGAGAGGTTGATCATAGACATACACGGTATCTGCTCCATATTCAAACACGGTCTTTGTTAAAGGTTTAACATGTTCCCCGATAAGAATACCCGCTAGTTCTACACCTCGTTTATCAGCTAATTTCCTACCAGCACCTAATAATTCAAGGGATACAGAGGCAACCTCTCCATCCTTTTGTTCAATAAAGACCCAAACACCTTTGTAATCGTTAAAATCCAATTACATTCCCTCCTTACTTTCAAACAGCTCCTTCTTTTCAAGCAGGATCTGAAGCAATTGCTCTACTTGTGCTGCTGGGTTGCCTTCAAGGAATGTTCCCCCTGCCGGTTTTTGCGGAGCCCATACTTTGGAAACAATTGTTGGTGATCCCTTTAAACCAAGCTGCTTGATATCTACATCTTCAAGGTCATCAACAGACCAGATATGTGGTTTGTATCTTGCAGCTTTGAGCATGTTCGGCATCGGGGAATATGGCACGTCATTAATAGTTTTTTCAACGGAAAATAAACATGGCAAGGTGGATTGGACGACTTCATATCCATCCTCCAGCTTGCGATGTACAACGGCATATCCTTCTTCTTGATTGATATCCACGACTTTGTTCACAGAAGTGAGTGGTGGTATATCGAGCCTTCTAGCTATTCCGGGTCCGACTTGCCCGGTATCTCCATCGATGGACATTTTTCCGCAAATGATCAAATCGACGGGTCTGGTTTTTGCAATTTTTTCAATCGCCTTTGTCACGGCATAGCTCGTTGCCAATGTATCGGCACCCGCAAACCGGCGATCCGTAATTAAATACCCCTCATCCGCGCCTATTTCAATACATTTCTTTATAGCGGACACCGCTGGAGGTGGACCCATCGTGACAACCGATACAGTCCCACCATATCGTTGTTTTAAACGAACGGCCTCTTCAACTGCATGAGCATCATACGGATTCAAAATCGCAGGCGCTGTCCTCCGGTCCATCGTGTTAGTTTTTGGATTCATCTTAATAATTTTAGTGTCAGGCACTTGCTTGATACAGGCTACAATATGAAGCATTAAACCCCTCCCATCTAACTTAAAAAGCCCATGGTTTCTTTATTACCGCCATACGAAACTTTCCAGATGTATTACAACTAAAAGGCTTGTTACACCCGTCTATACCTACTTTATTATGGGAGATGTCCTTACATGCGAGTTTTCTGACAAAAAATCCACAAATTAATCGGTGCATGACTCCCACCGCGCTAAACGAAAAATGACAAAATACTGAAAATTAAACAAAAAAAGTGCCAGGCACCACCCAACAATTTGAAAGGTCCTTGGCACTAACAACTGTACTATTATCCAATCATATGCTCCTATTCTGTTTTCTTTTCTAACAATTTTGGTTATTATATAGCTTTAAAAATCAATCAGCACTGATTCTCCTACGTTCTGACCAAAGAGCATACCCCAACCAAATAAGTGCTAATCCCATCGGTATTGCCAATATCCTATCGAATGGATGAGGAATTACGGCGGCAGCAAAGGTGACCACGGCTGCGAAGGAAAGTAAAGCACCTGCCATGCGTGGGAAGATTCTCGCACGAAAAGTTGCGATTCCGAACAAGAGTCCACCAAGAGAATATAAAATCCCCGCAATTGGTGCTAATAATGGAAAAATACCAAGATTCACTGTGCTTGTGGTTCCACCAAAAATCCCTACTATTCCCTCTACAAACTTCGGAGCATCAGTTGTAAGCAACGGCAAAACAAAAGCCTCGTTAAAACTATAATTCATAGAAATTAACCAAAATAGACTAAATAAAATAAAACCAATCAGCCCAAGCAAGTCTGCTTCTTCCGCTTGTCTCGTATAGATTCCTGTAATTCCTATCAGACTGAAAAGAGACATAATGCTGGTGGTACATGCAATGAAGACCCATAAGCTTGTGCTAACAGAAGATATATGATCCTCTGGGTGAATAAACTGAATACATATATATAAAATCCCTGCCAAAATTGCAAAAAGACCTGCCGATCGCATTAGACTCTTTCCCGTAATTCTTCGCTTTTTTTCATTTTTATTATTCATGTGATTCCCTCCAATTTTTATTTTTACTCTTAAAGTAAATACAAATTTTATAAACGACCCTAGCTATTGCAGAATCAAACTTCTTATAGTAAGTTAGGTATGCAAGAGTTGAATAAATGTTTGAAATTAGGTGACGAGATGGAACATTATGAAGTAATTGAAAAATCTTTATTGTATATTGAAAACAATTTGCAACAACCCTTATCATTGGAATCTGTTTCAAATTCCTTCAATATGTCTAAATACTATTTTCATAGACTTTTTTCTGCAATAATGGGCTGTTCATTAAACCAATACACTTTATCAAGAAGATTAAATGCATCTGTTCAATACATTCAAAACGAAAACTTATCATTAACAGAAATTGCGTATCAACTAAACTTTGGAACTCCATCGTCCTTCACCCGCGCTTTTAAAAGCCAATATGGTATCGCCCCAAGTTCTCTAAGAAAAAATGGAAAGACCATAGCCCTAGAAGACATTCCTCCAGTAATTAAAAGACCAATTAAAAACATCAATGGGGATATCGTTGCCGATTTTACACTAACAAATTTTAAAACAACTCGAATAAGTGGGGTAGCATTTGAAGTTGATTTAGCAAGAAGTGATTTTAAAGAAAAGATTCGATCTTATTCGAGAATGCTCGTAAACAGCATTGATGAAACAATTAATAGTCCTTGTTATATCATTTATTCCAATTGCCAGCCAAACTCAACTAAGTTCAAGGCTCTAATCGGGATTCCACAAAATCTAAAAATCAATAAACCAAATTATTTTACAGTAGATGTTCAACAATTTTTTTGTGCTAAGTTTAAATATTTTGGTGACCTACTAGATATAGGAGATGTCTTTATTTCTGACTTTGCAAGATTTTTAAAGATTTCGAAACAAGAAACAGAGGAATCCGAAATTGAACTTATTCAAGTGTTTGAGAATATTCATAATCTTGATTCTTCCTATCACATATTCGTACCAATCAAAAAACTCCCCAGTGACGACGTTTATTAGTGTCTAACTACCTATATATGTTAATAAACTTGTTACCTTAATAAGAAGGATACCATCACAAATGTAAAGAAACTTTCCATATCTTGCTGTAAATCGTAAACAAGTAGTTTTTTGTAACGCAAAAAAGATGCCTTCCAGTTATTTTGGAAAAGCACCCATTTGAAGTAATTTTAGGACAGAAAACATTCCAATTATCAAAGGTTTTTCTTACCAAGATCTATTTGCTGCGCAGTAATTGTCTACTACGTAAAACAAAGGGACGGTTCTAGCGTTTACTTCGTTTTGCGAAACAAAAGAAACATGAACTTTCGTATAATGAAAATAGATAGAATGCAGTTCAAAAAATAAGCTGGGTGAAGCTAGTATGAGGATAAATTTATCGGAGATACAAATCACGGAAATAAAACGTATAGTTCAAAAAGAATGGTTGATAAAAGGACTTGAACCAATAGATGAATATCTATTTATTCACTGTTTTTCGAAAACACATAAAGAAACAGTCTATTATCATCTGTATAAAGAAAATAATACATTAATAATCCGTTGCTACGCCCGAGTGTTTGACAACATAGCTCTAACCGTGATGGTCAGAAGGGCTGCAAAAAATGTATTTGAATATCTGGTAAACCAAACCGGATTACAAAATACACGTTATATAGAAAATGGGATGGAATGTAAATTATAAGCTAGGTTAAGGCTCACATTTGAACCTAAACATTCAATAGGCGCGATCATCTATAGATAATCGCGCCTGATTCTTGAAGTTCATGATGAATAATTGGCTCCGTCAAGATGATCTCTTCCCAATTGGGTATCCGCCGACTTAACCTGCTGAAGGTTTGTCGAATTACGTCGGAACCTATTTCTTCCCTCTTGCCACCAAACAAACAATCAATCATATCCTCTCCCGTCATTAGTTTTTCTGACTTAAAAAGGAAGTATAGGATATTAAACGAGGGCTGTTCAAGATGAATGAGCAGAAATCCATTATAGTATACATCCAATCCATCATCGATTAAGGAAAAAATCACTTGATTTGAAGGCTTTTCTTCCAATATCAAGTTGGCTTTATCCTCAGTAATCAGTTCCTCTTTTTCTGATGTTATTTTTCGATAATACTTATTTTCAAGAAGCTTTCCAAATGCTTCAAACATCTCAGGTCGATATAGTCCAACTAGTGCTTCATCAATTTCGATATAGGGATTGTCTATCAACGAATCCATTTCAGTTAAAGCCTGTCTAGCAAGGAAGAGTCCACAGTATGCCATAAACATGGTTGAACTACTGAGAAGTGCATAAGAAAAGACCTCTTAATTAAAATCAGGTCTATTATGTCTTTTATAAATTCGAAGATTAAGTTAGTTTGAATTTTTAAGTAACACTTTATGAATTTTCTTTTGATATTTTCTGTGATACCCAACCATATTTTTCATTTTTTCGATGTTAAATTTTCCAATTATATAACGAACATCTTTGTGGTCCTTAATTAAGTTTCCAAACTTAACATCATTAAGGTAATTTTGAAACCATTGGTATTCTTTAAGAAATTTTATATTCTTCTCTATTTCTTCTTCTGATACATCCTTTGTAAAGGAAAAAAACAGTGTACCTATTGAACCTAATAACTCAAACAGAGATCCCAATTATCGCACCTCCTAATATAAATTCTACTCTATTTTATACGATTGATTTAAAAAAAGGTTTCTTTCTAAATCGTATATTTAATTACTAACCAAACCAAAAAAATTAATTTTATAAAAATATACAAAAACAACAATCTTTTAGAAAACAGCCTATATGAAAAACAAAGAAATTTTATTCGCGAGACAGGGACTAAGCCAAAAGGATTTAGCGAAAGCCCACAAGACGACAATCTCGACCAAGTTACTTTCCGAAACCCTTGACCGATTATCAGATAAAGGGGTTTCCCCTGATGAATTATCTGAGAAGGAATTTATGGAGGTAATAAAAGATGCTTCCAAGCGAATCGATGGTCCTGGACGGGAAATGTTAATCAATCCGATTCATTCCGACCTTCCTCTAACAGGCTTTGATCTTTATATTAGAGGTATGATCCGCTGGATGAATGAACTGGGAATTCATACTTATTGCAGTCGCGATGGCCATGGAAATGGCCGTGCAAAAATCGATCTGTTAAAATATTTAAGCATGGCTCAAGTAAAACTCCTTAAAGCGGCGACACCGACTGATGTCCAGCTTCAAATGAATGGTAAGAGTCTTCTCCTTAGATATAATCAAATCGAAAGTTTATTAGATTTTGCAGAAAATTTATTTTTGCTGACCCAATCACCAGATTATGAGAATGACCTGAACGCAGATCACTTCAAGAAAGGTCTTTTGGAGTTATTAACGATTCCTGGAGTTAGCCAGGATGAGCGAAGAATTAGGCAATTCCTTAAAAATAAATTACGTCGCTCCACTGATTATTCTTATGTTGACAAAAAGGGTAATCTACTGGCGTATAAATATTGCGGAGAGGGTCCTACTATCCTTCTTTCAGCACATATGGATACGGTTGAAGAAATTGCACCAGGTAGGAAAATTATTGAAGAAGGAACTACTTTAAAAAGCTCAAAAGGCATATTAGGCGCTGATGACAGAGCAGGCATTGCGGTTATTTTAGAAATTTTGGCCAACATCACCAAACAAAATTTAATGGCACCATAAAGGTCGCCTTTTCTGTAGAAGAAGAAATTGGCTGTGTTGGTGATTACAGCCACTAGAATGTACCATCTCTGCCATGTTTTTTACCAGCAGTTGCCACGAAATTTACCACTTGCTGTCAAAGTATTTACCAATCAAAAAACGTCAACGATTTTAATTAAAAAAGCCTAATTCCTCCTTATTTTACCGAAGAATTAGGCTTTTGATCTTCCGCAATCACGCCGATTGTGAAAGATCATTTTCTATTGAATAGTATCGTTGTACTATTCAGCAATCAATGTTTAACTTATAAACTTTTTCAGAAAACTGGCGATTAATTAATTAAGATTGAAATTCTTCAACCTTACCTAACTTGTGGTATGGTTCACCGTGGTTATTTAAGAGGCAAAAACGGCATTGGTAAACAGTACTTTCCGATGCCGTTTTATGGTTTAACCGTCATTAATTTTATTAGAATGTTTCCACACTCAACATGCCTTGAGAGGTCAGGATAGCTATCAAAATCGAATTTTTATGCCCCATTTTTATTGATGGTCGTTTGCGGGAACATATCCAACTCGTGTGTGGGAACAAATCAACATAGAAAGTATTCATCAATTTCATCTTCATTTTTGAGAATACTTTTCTCTGGTACTCCTACTGACTTCGCTAAATTAATAGAAGAAACAAATCTTAGCTGAACATTGATATTGAAGTCAAACGAGTATTGCTGCAATTCCCCGAGTTTATGATATTTATTCAAAAGCTCATCTAGTTTTACTTGGTATTCTTTGTCCAATTTATCAACAAATGCATTAATTTTTTCTTGATAAAGATTAATAACTTCTATTTCGTGTTTGCTTAGGACACCTTTTCCAAGACTTAGTGCTGTGGTTGCAACGATTGAGCCAACCAAAGCACCAACAACTGGAATTGGTATAACTGCTTGTCCTATAGCAGCACCAATAGCAGCACCTGTTGCATCAATGGCATTTAGTGTTAATAAATCAATAAATCCATCTCTATCAACATCACCTTTTCTATATTTGACAATGGCATTACTTAACCCAAAAGTTCCTGAAGTAATTGCACCAGCACTTGGTGCAGCAAGGTGACAAACGTTGGTTAATCCATATATTGCATATCCAGAAATTCCACCTTTAAAAACACCTTTAGCTGTACTGACTCCACACTCTTTCCAATCTTCAATATCAAAATCCCAGACTTCTTTTCCATCTTTATGCCTTTGATAGACAAAGATCCCTAGATTGAACCCACCTTGTACTGCTGCACCTATTCCAGCAACTTTAGATGCTTCTCCGAAACTTGGTTGTGCTTCTTGTTGGGCGCTTAATCTATCGCTATCCGCTTCTTTTTTAATATCAGATTTTTGTTGAGCAGTTTGCTTATTTATGTCATTTACTTCCCCTGATAACGTTTGGTCAATTGTTCCTTTTTGAACATCTTTATATTCAAGAACTGATGATTCCAACCATTTATCATAAGAAACGCCACGCAGAGCACTCTCATCTTCAATGGCTTTTCTAATATTATTGATTTGGGAGTTAGACAAGATATTTCCATTAAATTCTACAGATTTTGCTCCGCTCATAATTTTTTCTATGACTTCCACATGGTCTTTTGGAAAAATCATACTCATTTTATCATAATCGGATGCTTGCTTAATCTCTTCTAAGATATTGGCATAAAACTTCATTTGCACTTCTTTGCCTTGAAGTAGAATATCTGCAGGTCCATTATCATTTAATAGGACTACACTTTTCTGTAGTCCTTGATAAACATCTCTTGCATTTCTTATACCCGTTTCAGCAAACTCTGAAATAAAACCATGTACTCCAGTATCTCCACCACGATTATTATTGATAAGATTATCGATTTCTGTTTTCGCCCAATCTAGATTTGATAATGCATTTGCTGATTTAGTAGCTAAGTCTGATAATTTATCTGTTTCACTAGTAAGAATTGATTCTAATGTATTCATCAGATCTGTTAATCGGATATTATTTAAATAATCGACATATGAAGCAATCCCTTGTTCAACATTATTATCAATAGACTGTTCACTAAGCATCTATTTTTAGCTCCTTATTGATTAGTTGTACCAAAGTTAAAATTGAATTCATAAGCAATCCAGCTTGTAGTTTTTCATCTTTGGAGAATTGACTATAATCACTTCCAATCAAAGCTTTCTCTGCCTTAGATACTCCAGTAATTTGAGTGTTGGTAGTTTCCACCAATGCCTTGACTTCTGAGTTCATATTGTCAAATTTTCTAATTATTTTCTCGAGATTTTCTCTCTCAGCAATTAGCTTATTCGCAGTTTTTTTGTTTTTATGACTGGCAAACAAGCCTGAACCAACCGAACCTGCAAGCATAACACCAGCAATTGTCCAACCTACTGGTCCTGCTAGTGCGAGGAATGCACTACCTGCACTCATTCCACCACCACCAGCTGCTAATGCACCACCACCAAGCCATGCCAATGCAGCATTAGTCGCAGCGGCTCCTGATAAAGTAGAGATAGCAGTACCTGTTGATGCAACTCCAAAAGTAGTGGCAATGCCCATTGCTGCTGTTGGACCCATTGTCGCTACAGCAACTCCAAGAGCACTTAAAGTTGCACCCGCTCCAGAACCTCCAGCAGCTGCTTTTGCTTCAACTTCTGCCTTTTTAATTTCTTGTTGTTTTGTCTTAAAATTTTCCACTTCAATTTCAATTTTTTTAAGTATTACTTTGAATTCCTTTGGAGTGTTTGCTAATTTATTAATTCGTTCTTCTATTAATTTAACAAGTTTTAAAGCTTTTTCACGCTCTTTATAAAGAACATTCGTATTTTCACCTAAATCATTGGCGACTTTTTCATAACGTTCAACCGCTGCATTATAATTGTCGATTGCATTTTTTCTTAACTTTGCATTAAACATGTGATTACCTTCCCTCATAGTTTATTACTGTAGTAGAGTTTTAATCTTCTTTGCTTGAGTCAAGCTTAAGAACCTTATCTATACACCAATATGTAGTTGCCCCTTTTATCGGCACAATATCATTCTGCTCAAGATATTCTTTCAATAAGCTAAGCTGTTTACCTTCTGGCACAGTCCCAGAAAGTATTTCAATAATGTGGGGTTGTGATTTAGCAATACCTTCATTAGCGGTGAAGACTGTGTAATCAACATCATTTATTTTTATGATTTTCAATACTGATTAAACCCCCTCATTGCCTGTCTTTATCTCATCACCATCTGGTAAAATAAATGCCTGCTCAAACTTGACACCAAGCACATCAGCGATAGATTTCAACTCATCCAATGTTACCGCAATTGTTCATTAGAAAGCATACATGAAACACCTCTTTCTTCAACAACGGTAGGAACTGCCATTGCAACAGCTCCTAAACTAAAGCACTCCGTTAACACAACAAGAAACGAGCTTGCATAAGCTTGCTTTATTGATGTCACATTACCTTTGTCTTAAAGCATAATCAAGTATTTCTTGGTACAGTTCGTTCCAATCATGATAATATTCTGTTACTTCAATTGGATTAATAAGAATTCTCTCTTCTGCCTCATACTTGGCTTTAAAGTCATGTAATTGGTCAATGTCCATACGATAAAAAACTTGATAACCTACTTTAGGGTAAGGACTATTTTCATCCCAGTTTGGGTTTTCATTGTGGTCAACTATAATATAACCTAAAAGAGAGCAAGTCCCTGTAACATAACCTTCTTCATATGCTTCACGCTTTAAACATTCTTCAGGGTTTTCTTCATACTCAATATGACCACCTGGGAAGTCCCAACCTCTATGGTTTAAATTAACTAATAATAGATTATCATCCTTAAAACAACATCCATGAACACTTGTTATTAGTTCTCTTGGTGGGGGTTGTTTATCACGATTCCAAGTTAATTTTACTTTTGCTTTTCCCCAATTCACATATTTTGTAGTTATGTATTCTCTCTCCTTATACCCTTAATCTTCTACAACTCTATCTGCTTCGTTACTTTAAGTGAAACTTTTCACAATCTAAGGTATCTTTATATAAAAATCATACCAGAAAATAGAAGATTTTTGTTCTGATTTTACATAATTATGGAAATCATTGCTGCGCAGTATCATTCTACTACGTAATACAAGAGTTAATCTGGACCGTTTGCAGAAGACTGATCTTATTGAAAGTCAATCAATTTTTTATAACATTTTGATTCTCAAAACTATGGTTTTATATCTTTTATCAGCAGATGGATTGCAGTGGTAAACACTATGTCAGAGGTGGTACATTTCAATGGCCGTAATCAGTGTTGGATCTAGGAATATAGATCAAGATTTCCTTGAGGATGTAGCAGGCGCGATTGTGATTGATCGTCGAGGTGAACGGGATATTATCACTTCATTTGCTAATCTGTATCCATTCTGCCCAGTAGAATTTGGACAACTACTTGAAAAAGCAGGACAAATGGCCGGCATGAATGATTGGAAAATAACTCTTGGCGGATTAAGTGATGCCAAGGTTTTCGCCGAATTTGGTATCCCGTCTGTGAATCTTTCCGTAGGATATCTCCACGAACACACGGATTCAGAAATAGTGAATTATAAAGCGACCTACGAAACCTATCAATTAGTGATGGTGGCATTCCATCATTTAATTCATTAATTAGTTGATATACAACCACTAAGAAACTTATTTCGACAAATGGAAATGGAGCATGAGAGAAATTCACGCTCCTCCTAATTTAGGCGGAGCATTGAGATCAAACAAAGCTATCAACATTCTGGTAAGATGTAAATTCCCCGGAAAGTTAAAGCTTTAGTCCACCGGGGGTCTGACCACAAAATTTAAATTAGACTTTCATGTAACATTTTTTGAAATTGTAATTAAGTGGAGAGTTGAATATTCTCTCCACTGACTAGATTCTATTCAGTAAACGAAATGGGGGATCCAGTTGAAGTATGCTGATTAACCCAGTCAAGAGAGACTTTTGAAATAACTTGCCAGTCAGATATATGTGATTTATGTTGTTCCACCCAACTCATACAATATTGCGGATCTATATTATGTTCTAGGCATTGTTCTAAGAATAATTGGATGTTTGACTCTGTACAATTTTGCCACGTTCCACATGTAGTATTAAAAATATTTTCCATATTCTTTTGTATAGAAAGATCATTAGGACTAGACATTGTGGTCCTCCTTTTGTTAAAACACAAGTGGTAATTTTAGCTCTGCCAATATGGTTACCTTTAAACCGTATTAGCTAGGATCGTTTTCATCCAAAGATAAAACAGTTACATTTGTCGATTCTCCCTTCTCGATTTCCGCCTGAGTTGCATCTCTATTTAGCTTATCCTCTGTATTTATCCCCTCTGCAATAGTTGGATCTCCTTTTGAATATGTATCTTTTTTCATGTCAGACCACCTTTCCATTAGTTTTGTGTTAAAAATAACACCCATTTTATTGTTTACAAAAATAATTAATTTATTTCCATTCATTATGGTAGTTGTTTGATCAATAATGTCATATGAACCATCATTTTATGGCAAAGAACCTTAAACCTCTTTTTTAATCGCCATCCTATTTCTATTTGGCGGGACTTAGTAAAAGAAGATCTCATTATTTAACTTTGTTCCTCATACATTTAAAGTGAATTATTAATTTTCGAGGGGGAGTTTAAGATGCAAATCCCGATCACCGGTTTTATTTATGAATCAAACGATGTGAGTTTAAATGGGGACCATTCTCATGTTCTTTACGTGACTTCTTTGGACGGTCGACGGGTTCACATTCATGGATTTAGTGGGTTTACTTCCTTTGATGACGATCATCGCCATGATTATCTAGGAAGGACTGAACCGGCTCCAAGTGGGGTTCCACATGTTCATCGTTACTTTACGATCACTTCTTTTTTTGATGGACATGAACACCGAATTGAAGGAACTACAGGGCCCGCAATTGATATTCCTTGTGGTGGTCATTATCATGAATTTAAAGGAACAACGACTATTAATGGATACAAACCTCATAAACACATGTATAGTGGAAAAACAGGAAATGAAGTCTCATAGGGTCAAGGTAATGCTAAATAAGTATCAAGGGGTATTACCAGTGTAGCTTTCACTAGGTGTGAATAAATGTAAAATCATGGTATAACCTCTTTATTCCCATTCTAAATTACCTCAAATATCCCTAATATTAAAATCCGAAAAAATCTTTTTATAAATGGGCTTTATTTGGAGGCTTCATCATAACCATTTTGGTTGCTTTTGCCTTTTAGTAGTAGGTGATGATTCAATAGCAAGACAATCTTATCCTACGTTATACTGGAAAAAAATAAAAATAGACACCTTTATTAAAAAAGTTGAAGTTATGTCACTTTTCGGTCGCTTTAACCATTTGATTTAAAGTGTTCAATACTTAATGAACCAGCTAAAAAAATGAAAAGCGAAATCATATGCGATTTCGCTTCAAAATTATCTACTCTAAAATAGATATTCAGTTTTACTTTTCAATCACTTCTACTGATGAAATATATGAAATTAGTGAACAAAATAGGGTAGAAAAGGCATTCCCGCTCTCCCTACCCCTTAAAAATCATTCTATTTTCTTTTTCATTACATAACTAAATTTAAGAAGTTTTACTGTCTTCATACGGAATTGGTACCTGGGACGGACCCTTCAATTTTCTTTTCATCAATACATAATAGAGGACGGATGGAACCACCAATCCTAAAATCCAGGCTATATCGGCTCCCCCCATTGCTTTTGCACCAGGGCCTACATAAAAAGAGGTGTTCATAAATGGAACTTCAGCGATAATAGATACGAGGAACGATATTGCGGTAATTTTGTTTACTTTTCCGTACTTTCCATTTAAATCAAAAATATCTTTAATACTATACTCCCCGTGACGCAGGACGTAAAAATCTATGAGGTTAATGGCTGTCCATGGAATTAAAAAGTAACTAATAAATAAGATAAAGTTGATAAAATTTGACAAAAAATTGCCCTGACCCCAAATAGCCAGCAAAGTTCCAACTGTTCCAATTCCAAAAATAAAGTACATCCTTACTTTTGGGGTTACCTTTATTTTTGAAAAAGGCTCAACTGTTGATATGGTTGACATAAAGGCGCCATATAAATTAAAAACATTGATGGAGAACTGGCCTAGGATGATAACCGCAAATAAAAGAAACGAAAAACTTCCAAACTGATGAGCGAGATTCGTGCCGGAATTACTTAGGAAATTCGGAATGGCCGTAGTCAATAAAACTCCTAAAACCATCATCCAAACAGTGCCTAATATAGTCCCTGCATACGTATACCAAAAGGTTTTTGAATAATTGGTATCAATTGGCAAATACCTAGAGTAGTCAGCGACATATGGTGCATATGAGATCTGCCAGGTTGCTACCACACTAACACTTAACATGAAGATTGGTAAATTGAACTCAGCTGGAGACCAGCTTCCTGACGGAACGGGTAATTGGAAGACAATAAATGTAGCAACTATGAATACAAGAAAGAACACCCAAGTTAAATACTTTTGCATTTTATGAATAAGATCATGACCAATCATGGTCACGATAAAGGTGATAATATTTAGAACAATGATACTCAAAGTTAAATTTAGGTTTAAGGCACTGCTCAATACTTGTGCACCTAACAAACCACTGCTTGCAAAAAAACCCAAGTACATGAAAATAACTAGAATTAAGGGAATCACGGCACCAATAACACCAAATTGTGCACGGCTTTGAATCATTTGTGGGATACCGAGTTTAGGTCCTTGAGCAGAATGTGAAGCCATAAAAATGGCTCCTATCAAATTACCAACGATAATAGCTACAACACTCCAAAAAAGATTTAAGCCAAATGTGACACATAGCGACCCGGTCACAAGTGTAGTAATATGCATATTTGCAGCAAACCAAACTGCAAACAATCCTCTTGGTTTTCCATGACGTTCATTGGCTGGAATATACTCAATGCTTCTTGTCTCAATTTTCATAGACCTGCCCCCTATAATATAGTATTTTGGTGCCTTATCTTAGGAGTGAACCTCTTCCTTATTTAACCTGCGATCGTCTATGTTCTCTTTTTCCTTTAAAACAAAGCTGAGCAAATCCAAGGCAAGCCGCGCACCTACTTGACCGGTCATTCCAGCTGGGTCATATGGTGGTGCTACTTCGACCAAATCAAAGCCAATCACTTCTCCTCTTTTAGCAATTCCTTCAAGCAATTCATTTACTTCGTCGTAAATAAAACCTCCTGGTGAAGGGGTACCTGTTCCGGGTGCTACTGATGGATCCAAACCATCAATATCTAAGGTAATATAGTATTTTTCTCCTTCTGGAAGTAGTTTGATCACGCTTTCAATTCCCATTTTCCTAATTTGGCGCGGTGATAAAATAACACTTCCATATTCTCGTGCTGCATCCACATCTTCCTTCAAACTGCTTGAAATTCCTCGAATTCCAAATTGGAAAATTTTCTGAACATGATCCATTTCAGATAAACGACGGATACAGCTTCCATGCCCATATCTTTGCCCAGAACGATGATCCGCCCAATCCAAATGTGCATCGATTTGAATAACATGAAAAGGTCCTAACTCCTCTAAAGCCTTACCGACTGGAATGGTAATGGAGTGATCTCCGCCTAATACAACCGGCATGGCTCCTTTTGAAACAATCTTTCTAATGGCTTCTTCTGTGTTATCATGACATTGCATCATATCTCCATGAACCATGTCCACATCGCCACAATCTACCACTTTCCATCTTGGTCCCAAATACGTAATATCTTTTTCAATATCGTAAGCACCATTTAATCCAAAACTGTAAAGTGTAGATCCTTCACGAATCCCTCTTGGACCCATTCTTGCTCCAGATTTCCATTGAGTCCCCATATCATTTGGTACACCAATAACGGCTACATCCGCATCAAGTTGGTTAATATCTGAACAAACAGGATATTTCCCAAAAGTGCAGATACCAGTAAAAGGTAAATTCAAAAATTGCTTTTCATCTTGATTTGACATAAAATTGCCTCCTTTAGATTTCTATTATTAAAGATTGCAATTTTCATGCCAACTAATAAAGACAGTATTTAAGAGACTTTATAGTCAATAACGACTACCTTTGCTCAACATATTTTTGTATTTTCCGATTTGCTGTAGATTGGCTGATACCCAAAATTTCTGCAAGTTTAATGCTACTGGGATATTTATGATACATTCGCACAATATACTCCTTTTCTAGTGTTTCAATATAATCGTTTAACGGAATTTCTTTAGTTGACTGGGTGAAGGAATCCTTTTTTGTTTCCTCTTCTCCCCAATCAAGGTCTATTTCGTTACCACTAGAGGTGATGATCTTCTTTTCAATATAGTTTTGTAATTCTCTGACATTTCCCGGCCAATTTTGCTGGCTTAGCCAAGCAGCCATTGTCGGTGTAAAATATGAATTCAATTGATATTTGCGATTTACCTGTTCAGTAATCTCGTAAATTAATGGAATGATTTCTTCCTTTCGTTCCCTTAGGGGTGGAATCTCTACTTTTATGACATTGATTCGGTAATAAAGATCTTCTCTAAATTTTCTTTCTTTGATCATCTTTTCTAAGTTTTGATTTGTAGCACAAATAATTCTGCAATTCACCTCAATTTTTTTTGTTCCCCCAATTCTCATAAAGGTTTGATTTTGCAAAACTGACAATAATTTTACTTGAAGATTCAATGGCAATTCACCAATTTCATCTAGAAAAAGAGTTCCCTTTCCCGCTATTTCAAAGTACCCCTTCTTACCCCCTTTTTTAGACCCGGTAAAGGCTCCCTCCTCGTACCCGAAAAGCTCTGATTCAAATAACGATTCAGGTATTGCACCACAGTTTACTTCAATGAAGGGTTCAGCCTTTCTTGATGACATTTGATGCATTTTATAACCAATATGGTTTTTACCAACCCCGGACTCACCCTCGAGTAATACTGTAATGTTTATATCTGCTACCTTTGACACAACTTCAAATACTTTTTCCATTTTTCTATTACTGATAAAGAATGGTTGAGTCGCTTGTTCTCGTAATTTTTCATTTTCTTCTTGATATTTTAATAATGCTCTTGCTACCTGCTCATTTTCTTTTCTTAAGGACTCAAATTCGGTTATATCTCTTGAAAAACTCGTAGCACCTATTACTATTCCTGATTGATCATAAACCGGATATCCGGAGATAATTAGTTTTCTATTATGATTTGTTTCTTGAATAAGCGTTACTTCCTTGTTCGTTCTTAGCACGCTTGCAATGACTGATGGAGAAAAAAGCCCTTGTTTTTCAAGTTCGAAAATATTATGATTAACGATTTGTTCACATGGAATACCAAAGACAGTTTCAGTGGATTGACTTGCATATAAAACCATACCCGTTGCATCCGCAATAAAGATTTCATCAAAAGAATGTTCTAAAATATGGGTTAAAAGGATCGAATCATCCTTGCTTTTATTCATTTTCATCACCTAGTCATTTTTGATTTAATCATAATCAAAAATGACTTATAATTCAAATTATTTTAAATCTTTTATTTTATTTTACACCTATTCAATATGGTGCAATAAATAATGCGGCTGCAGAAGATTACACATTAAGTCCGAAACAAATTGAATATGCCCTCTCTTTAATCGACAAGATTAAGAATGAATTCGAATTGTCCATTAATCCGTCAATATTAATGATAAAAGATTTAATAGATTGATTGCTTAAAAATAAAGGGACACTTGTTAACCTGGTGAAAAAAGGGGTATTGAAGAAAAAGTAAATAAATTTGCGCTTAATAAAAAAAATCCCGGTTCCATCAATGGATCCCGGGATTTTTTGCATATGCTCATGTCTTGCCATTGTGGCGGTTCTCTTGGTTTATAGTAAGGGTATCCTGGCCACAAAAACTGTCCCCGTGGCTCAACCTGGGAGTGTGCCGACCACTCTTGAAATCCTATTCCATTGCACTTTAAAGTATGTCCTTTACAAAAACAAACAGGAACATACATTTGTTAGTTATTATCCTTCAAGAACCCCCGTCAACTTCAGAGAACTGTCCCCATGGTTACTTTTTACCTTTTAGATTGATGCCGATTGCGGCTCCGTTGCGGCTGGAGTCAGCTACTCCTTTGAAGGTGTTGTTTTGATAGTCGATTAAGATGCTTTGGACGTTTCCAATTGTTGTAGGTTCAGCTCCAAATTTATGACCCATGCTGTTTAGCTGGTTGAGGATCTCTGTTGGAATGCCAGCTTCGTACCGATAGGAGTTTAGGTTGTTCGTATATATTCTTGGTTCCTCTACAGCTTGCTTCAGTTCCATATCATACTCAATAGTATACAGAATGGTCTGTAGCACAGATGTAATAATGGTGGTTCCGCCTGGTGATCCCACGGTTAAAACGGGTTTGCCGTCCTTGAATACAATGGTTGGCGTCATACTGCTTAATGGACGTTTATTGGGCTGCACTTCATTTGCGCCTCCTGGAATGGCGTCAAAATCGGTTAATTCATTATTTAACATAAAACCATAGCCGGGAACCATGATGCCTGTCCCGAACACTTGTTCAATGGTGGTCGTATATGAAACAACATTTCCCCATCTGTCCGCAACCGTGAAATGAGTCGTTTCTCCAGTTTTTTGGTCATTCGGCTGTTTCGTAGGCTGGTAGTTTGCTTGAGTTGATTCATACTTCCATGGATCGCCTGATTGGGGATTAGGGTTAACGCGATCTAGACTAATGAGTTTTTGCCGTTCCTTAATATAGTCCGGATGCAGAAGCCCCGTCAGCGGCACTTTCACGAATTCAGGGTCACCAGCATATGCCGCGCGGTCTGCGTATGCTAGATGCATGGTCTCTGCCAATAGATGATATTTTTCCCAAGCTTTCACATCATATTGTGAAAGATCAAAACTGTCCAAAATTTTCAGCATTTGTAATAGGAAAACGCCGCCTGAGCTTGGTGGTGGCATACTGGCAATCTGATAGCCGTGGTAATCACCCCAGATCGGCTCATCAACGGTCACATCATATTTTTTTAAATCTTCAATTGTCATAGCACCGCCAAATTTTTGAACTGTATTGGCCAGTGCTTCAGCAATCGATCCCTTATAAAAGGCATCTGGACCTTTAGCACGAATCAATTTGAATGTTTTGGCTAAATCCTTTTGTACAAGAATATCTCCCTCTTGAAGCGGTTCTCCATTTGGCAGAAAGACGTTCTTCGCTGCTGTTTTGGACAGGGTTTCCTTGGTATCTTCAATTGCACCAGCAAGTACTGAATCGATTGGGAAGCCTTTATCGGCAAGTTTAATCGCCGGTCCAATCAGTGCCTCCATAGGCCGAGTTCCCCATTTTTCCAAGGCTGTTTCCAGTCCTTTTAACGTTCCAGGTACTCCAACCGCTTTACCACCTGTTGAACGTATGGCAAATGGGATGGGATTTCCTTTCTCGTCTAAAAACATATCAGGTGTTGCACCCAACGGGGCGCGTTCCCGGCTATTAATGATGGTGGTTTCTTTGGTTTTTCCATCATAAACCATCATAAATCCACCACCGCCGATCCCGGACATCATGGGCTCCACAACGTTTAATGCGAACTGAATGGCCACTGCCGCATCCATCGCATTTCCGCCTGTTCTTAGCACTTCAGCTCCAATTTCGGAAGCAAACGGATGGGCAGTCGCCACCATACCATCCTTTCCGACTGCTACCTGGCTGTACTTACCATAATCAAAGTCGTTCTCTTTCGCCAGTGCGCTAAAAGGGAGTGTCCCTATAAGCAAGAGGACACCCAATAAAACGGTAAAACCAGCTTTCCATAATCCCTTCATCCTTTTCCCTCCTCTAGTAGTATGTTTACAAATCTATTCTATCAAGAGGACAGAAAAATCTGAATTTTTATATTCTTATTTTTCCATTTTTGATTATTAATTCCTATATCAACTAATCCCAAAGTCATCATCTTATATGAAAATGACTTTGCTGCTGACTAAGTGCCAGCCTGTTGCTAGTTGCACCAAAATATTCAATTGAAACGACCAACTTAATAGAAATGCATATAATCATATTAATATAATTAGGCCACAAGGTATTTGTATTTAATATAGATTTTCCAAGTGTATTCCCAAACAAAACAAGTGTTACTGGCTCAAAAAGCATCCAAATCAGGAGTGACATAAAGCTTAATGGAGTATCAGTAATTTCATCAAGAAAATTAGGGGCAATAGATCCTAGGAAATCCGAGAATAATTGAAAATATTCCTACATCTAACATTCGAGCCCCATTTTCCGAAAAGGTAATTGTTAGAGAATTAATTATTTTTTGGAGACATGTTAAAATAATACATGGAACATATTTATTAAATTTTTTGCCCTTTAATAGGCTTAGCACTTCGACTTTTTTCATTATGGTGTCATTAAACTTCTTTACATTTTTACTCATAATATTTTGTACATAAGAAGGAGGAAATTTTATGGGCTTTGGGTTTAGAAAAAGCTTTAAGATAGCTCCAGGAGTTCGGTTAAATGTTGGCAGTAAAAGCGTTGGAGTAAGTGCCGGTGTTAAAGGATTACGTTACAGTGTAAATTCAAGAACCGGAAGCAGAGTAACCGCAAGTATTCCAAACACCGGTATTTACTATTCCACCACAGGTGGTAGAAGTCGAAAAACACCTGCATATAATCGGCAAAGAGAAATTCAAGCTAGACAAAAAGAAATAAATAGACTGAATGAATTGGAGCAAGCTGCTTTATCAGTGGATGCTTATGAAAATACAATTGAGCGAATTCATTCCATACATAAAGAAGCAGATGATCCAGTTAATTGGATAAAAATCCGGAGCTGCAACCCACCTTTTAAAAAAAATGAAGGACAAATTGGCGAACAGGAACATGCTGCTCTCGAAAAATTACATCATTATAAACCAAATTTGATGACGAAGTTATTAAAACAGCAGAATAAAGAGATAGAAACCCTTCAAAAAGAGGTTTTTGAAGCTCGAAAAAAAGACGAAGCGGAATATCATTCGTGGGAAAGAGACGTGAAAATTGCCTCCAAAGTTATTGATGGTGATATCGATGCATACTTCCAAGTCATTCAAGAGTTTAATCCATTAGACGACCTAACTGAATTTGGTAGTGGCTTTGAATTCTCTGCCGAGCATCCAAAAATAGTGGAAATTGAATTTGATGTCCACAGTGACAAAGTGGTACCAAAGGAACAATTATCTTTAACGAAAACAGGAAAGCTTTCTGTTAAGCATATGACAAAAAGTAAATATTTTGATATTCAGCAGGATTACGTGTGCAGCTGTGTCCTTCGAATCGCTAGAGATATGTTTGCGCTGCTTCCTTTGGATACTGTATACATACATGCTACAGATACGATTATGGATACAGCCATAGGTTATCCACGAAAGATAACGATCCTATCCGTAAAAATTGATAAAAGAGCACTAAACAAGCTAAACTTCAATCATATTGACTGCTCTGATTCCATGCAAAATTTCCTACACAATATGAAATTTAAGAAGACAACAGGCTTTGGTGAAGTAGAAAAATTAAAAATCGATTATTAACTTTTATGTAGAATATTTAAACCCATGTCAGACTAAAAAAGCTACTCCAATTCGGAGTAGCTCCTTTAGATTTTCTTTTAGTAGAAACGTGATATTTGCATGGTGCCTTTGTTAATATATTTTTATTTAAAGCTCTAATAATAAACTAACTTATTATTTTTTTTAATTAGTACAGTGTTAATAACTACGATTTTAATTAAGGCATCTAATTTTTCAAAATGATTTTATCTAATAAATCATAAGTAAAATATACAACTGGGTCTAACTTTTAATAGTTAGATACGGTTACTCCATCCACTATATTTGATACATCATAATAAATGCTTAACGCTTGTAACACTTCCTGCTTCAATGTTTCAATATCTAATAATGGTGACATAATAACTGGATATTTTTTGTTTAGTTCAAAAATAACACGTCTGCCGTAACGTTCGTCTTTCCCTAAATCGGGACGTCCCTTGATCTTTTCCTTCATAATATGGGAGATTTGCAGATCATCAATAATCGTTAAGATTTTAATTAAAAACTCTCCGTTTCGAAAAATAGCGTATTTAATAATATAATTATAGATATCTAGATTTTTCAAAACTAAATTGTAATAGTGCTTTTTCTCTTCCGTATCTTCTATTAAATCCTCAATATATTCCGCTACAAGCACACATTTATAAATATAATTTTCCCAGTCAAAGGTCTTAATCACGATGTTTTCGAATTGTTTCATGTCTGTTTTAACGACTGGGTAATTTTCAAGAATAAATTCACGCTTTTTCGTAACCAGCAAAGAGTGCCAAAAAATCTCTTCTAAATGAAGATCCCGATCCGTGTGGATATAAGAAGAAGCGATCACTTCAAATGCCAGCCGAAATGCTTGCATCTTCTCTTCTTCTGAACCACGTCCCATATAAATGGGAAAATCCGGTGCATCTGCTATAGTGACGACTTCATTTGTAAAATAGTCCTCATTGCCATGAATCTTATCCTCTAAGAAATCCTGATAAAATTGCTCGTTGTTTTTATAGCCCTTTTTTAATAATCTAATTTCCATTATTAATAAGCTCCTTAACTGCACCAGCATATTTTTCAATAATTCGATCTGAAATTAAAGAGATGACCTCATCAATGTTATCAATGGAAACCTCTTCAACCATTTTCTTTGATAGTAACTGATACAGCTTAAAATCTAGTAAATTTTCAGGTTGTGGGATTTGAGTGATATAAACATAATCCTCCCCCTGCTCACTATATTCTTGAATAAAGCGCTGCAAAGCGGTACGAAGACCGGCATAAATATAAGGATTATTGAACGCCTGACTGGAACCTAATCCATTAAATTGGTAATCTTCTTTTCGATAATGAATAATAATCGTTTCCGTGCCAAGTTCAATTTTTATATCCGAATGTAACTGTTCATCTAACTTCTTCTCAAAGAGCACCAATGGATTTTGAATACTTCCCTCAAATACAACGATGTTAGAGTAACCTAATAGGGCCTGTTTGGGGACGGTGATTTCGTCTTTGAACGTATCATAAAAACTAGTTAAATCATGATTGTCACTAAAATTAATTTCTTTCGTTGATTGAATGTGCAATTGAATCGACGTACGTTTACTTAGTGACACTCTTCTCTTAGGCACTTCAATCGTGGTTTGATGCGGATCAAGCTTATAAAATTTATTATCCTTGGACTGGATAATGAATATGGCCTGCGCATCCCCTGTAGCAATAAGTTTTTTCATAAAAGGAGAACTCATTTCATACTCAATGGTAAATCGATAATCATTTGTATTTTCCTCTAAGGTAACATCCAGCATAAAAGAGCCATTTTCATAGCTTGTGGATGTATTCGTTAAAATAGGATAAGGAAAATTGGCATCTTTTTTATAAATCATGTTACACCTCTACATAGTAAACAAATTTTAAAGCTCGATTATAATTTGGTTTTAAGTCGAGTTTCAATTTCACCATGCCTTTTTTAATCGAAACATTTCTAATGGATTCATTTTCAATGACACAACTAGATCCTGTATGTTGATCAATGGCATCCTCATAATTTTCCTTCAATTTAAATTCATCCTTATATTCCTCCCCCATGCCATCCACCAGGTTGAAAGAAAGATGACAAGAAGTCTTCCTTTTCATTTCTTGAATATCTTTAAAGTTAAATTGAATAAATTCATGATTCTTTACAATTAATCGCTCCACTAAATTAGGACTGACACTAAAGATTTCCGTTCCAGATTCCTGCAGCTCATCGGCAGTTCCAGTTGGATTATTCCGGCGTGTTCGTTTAATGCCTGTTTTTCGCGGCTTAACGGCACCTTCTTGTTCTCCACTATTTTTCGTTTTCTTTTTTGTTGTGACATCCGTTGTTTTTACCACATTCTTACCTTTATTCATCTTCACTGCACCAAACGCATGAGATAAATCCTGCTTGAATTGCGTTTCAATAATATATAAAAGATCCTTTGTATCCATTTCACCATCTGTTGGGTTATTTCGCTTCATTTCTTCATCAATAATCTTTGCAATGGCATTGGACAGATTATTAATAAAGCGAGTCGCCTGTCGTTTTAGTTTGGGATCTTTAATGTCCGCTGCCGAAATCTTGGTATGTGACTCATTTTCTAATGATTTTAAATAACTATCTTCATCTAAACCACCAATTAATACCGCATTATACGGTTTAGTCGCATTTGATTTCACCGCAAAATCTTCAATTTTCATCCCAATTGTCCGAACAATGGCCACACGTCCTTTTACGATAGCCTCATTATATTTAAAATAAAGCTTAAAATTGAAGTCCTTTTCACCATTTGATACGACAATATCCCGTGGCTGTTCGCTTTTATAGGTTTTTACATAAAGTGGTGTAAAAACCTTTTTCATTTCGGAAATTTCCTGATGATAATATTGGCTACTATGTAAATAGTTTTCAATGGTATCAGCATTTAAGATATGATCATTGACTTGCACTTCTAATCTACCATCTAAAATAGAAATGAAGAAACTATCACACACCGTTTTAATAATTTCATCTTCACTGTCAAATTCTGATCGTAAATAAGGAATAATAATTTTTAAGCCTCTCGTTTTCTTTTCAAAAACTGGATGAAACTCATTTTCATAGGGATAAAACTTACTTGTTGCATGTTCTTCCTTTACATCTGCAAAATAACCAGTTGAACGAAAACATTGGCTATGGTAACTATGTTCAATTAATTGAACTGTCCCACCTAAATGCTGATCCCCATTTTCATCACAGTTTGCAAAATACATTAAATGAAGATCTGACGCAGCGTTTGATGCGATTTTCCCTACACCATGCGAGCCTCCTCGTGTAGTTTCAATCGTTTCATCACTTTCCTCAAAATGAACCCCTTTGTTATAGGCATAAATCCCCCATGTATCCTTCTTGGAATGACTTTGCCCATTTTTAGCACCAGTCAATCCTCTCGTGTTCATATCTTCAAATGAAATATAACGTACCTCTTCCTGATCCACTCGCTTAAGCATGTGATCAATCGTTTCCTTTGTGTAACTATTTCTTCCTTCGAGACACTTAATACGGTCAATCACATCACTAACACCAGGGATGTCCTTACGATTCATGGTACCCATTTTTATTTTCACAATGACGGGTGCCGTACTGTTGATCAATCGTCCATCCAATGAGTTTTGAATATTTTCTTTCGTTAAACCTTGTACACCTAATCCGTAGAAACGCTCTAATATTTTATTAAAATTGGATTCTTCGATATTAGGAATCGGAGAAAACTTCCATTGGCTTGTTTTTATAGCAACTGAAGTCATTATTTACACCTCGAGTATTTTAATAGCTATTTTCACTTTTCATAAGGTAAATTGCATTTTTAATAAATTCTTCTCTCTAATCTATGAAAGAATCATCCAAACTTCTATTTAAAATTAATAAATAATATTTACATAAATAATACCAGTATAATAGTACTATATTATCATTAGAACATCCAACAATTAACAATAATTAATATGGATTACTCAAGACCTATTGGTACAAAATTGATTTGTCTTTCCATATTTTCGAAATTAGGAATGTAAATTTTTTCATAGAAATGCTCTTAATTATCTTTGGTGTTTCCTTTTTCTAAGACTTAAATAAAATTAAAGCTTACAGTTTTATTTGCTGAAGAAAATCACCCATACTTAAACCCAATGCTAAGCAAATTTTATATAAAGAAATAATTGTTGCCGCTTTTTCTCCTCTTTCGACTTGTCCAATAAAGTTAAGATGTAATGAAGACTCTTCTGCCAATTCTGCCTGTGTAAATCCATTTCTTTCTCTTTCTATTCTAATTGCTTCACCGATAATTTTTTTAATTCTCTTTTCATATTCTTTATCCAATTTTAACACCTCATAAAAATTATAACAAAACACACTATAGTATGTTTATTTTTATTTGAGACTCGATTAAAATAAGTTTGTAGGTTAATAATGATCAAGGCTACTGCCCCTCAGCAGTTAGCTAATGAAAAATTTTGAGAGGAGAATAAATAATGAAAAAAATTAAATTTAAGGTTGAAAGCTTACGGAAAATTCCAAATCCATACGGTGTATTCTCACCAGAATCTAATAAGAAGACCCCAGAAATGATTTTCGCAATAGTCGATGTACGAGAATTGCCGGATAATATTCCTACCAAAACAAATCCTCGTGAACAAAATATGCGAACAAAGGTTGCTGGACGTATTAAAGAAGGTTTGTTATCTGATATTTCTCCATTCTTCATTTTAAACAGAGGAATATTGATATCTGCAAAAGATGTAAAATTTGATAATTCCAACTCTGAGTTAACTATTGTATTAGAAGATGAGACTGTTCATGGCAATGTAGATGGCGGCCACACATATAGAACAATCCTAGACTATCGTAATAAACTTGCACCAGATTCTAAGCAATATGCTAGAGTTGAAATTCTAACAGGTATTGAAGACATATTTGAAGATGTAGCCGCAGCCAGGAATACATCTGTACAAGTCCAAGATAAAGCAATAGCTGAACTTAAACAAAAATTCAATATGATTAAGGAATCTATTGATAGCGAGCCGTTTAAAGATGATATTGCATATAAGGAAAACGAAGATAAAGATATAGATGTTGCTGATATCCTAACTTTGCTTTATATGTTTAATTTAGAGAAGCATGACAATCGGGAGAAAGTGGCAGTGAGTGCATATAGTTCCAAACAAACATGTGTAAAGGACTATACCTCAGCATTTGATAAATATGAAAATGAAATGGAAAATAATCCTTATTATAAAATGAGAAACGTTATGACTGATATCTTTAAATTGTACGATCTTATCGAAACTAGCATGGCTAGAAAATATCGTGAAGCAAACAATGGTGGAATGTACGGTCGAATTAAAGGGGTAGAAGTACCAAAAACTGAAATTAAGTTTAAATCTAAATTTTACAAAAAAAATATGGATCACCGGACTCCAAAAGGTTTTTTATATCCTATTGTAGGGGCATTCCGTGCACTTCTGGCAGAAAAAGACGGTGTATATTATTGGAAGGCAAATCCAATGGAGTACTTTGAAGAAATTGGGAAAAACCTTGTAGCGGACACAGTAGAACGTAGCAGAACTTTAGGTAATAATCCAAACGCTGTAGGTAAAGACACGGGTACTTGGAAACAGTTGTATAATAATGTACTAACACAATATCTTCTCAATAAAGCAGAATAATTATTAGATTTTTTTGAAGGCGCTTCTTAAAATAATTAGAGGCGCTTTTAGTTTTCATTTATTAGTAATTCATATTTTTTAGATAAAAAGTTTCCTAAATTTTAATTTTTGTTTTACTAATTTTAAAAAAACATTTTTATTTATCTCTTAACATACTTGTAACACCAATTTGAAAAAATTAATAAATCAAATTTTAAAAACCCCCGAATTAATGACTTCGGGGAGATTTAGCTTTACGCTCAATATGGTAATGAAGACGGTATTCGATATTTCTTTTGTCCAGTTGTATAGAATTTCTTAATCTTACTGGAAAACTTCAAAATTCTAACTAAGTGTATCATTCTCAAATGAAATTATCCCATTTGAGCTGCCACTCCATTTTTAACTTGAAATTACAAAATCATTATCTTCGGCACCCAAAAATCAGTAAACCCATTTTCTACTGAATAATGATAGAGACCCTTCAATTTTTTACTTGAATAGACCTGCATGTCTTCTCTTTTTCTAAGTTCAGGTATTGAAATAAATGCTTTATTTCGATCAACTACTGTTTCTAAAAATTGTTCATTTGCTAATTTATCACTTTTCGATAAATTACACGCACTGCAGGCAATCACCAGATTCCATAATTGATCCGCTTGAACAAAGCTCCATGGTATAAAGTGATCAACATGGGCTGCATCTTTCTTGATTCCCTTCCCACAATAAAAACATATTCCATTATAAAACGAAGATAGCACTTGATAAAACTGATCAAGGGAGGGCCTTTTAGAAACATTTTCAACTTTTAAAAGCAGATTAGTCGTGTCACCTTTTTCATTAAATTTTTCTAAAAATAGCGCGAGATGATAATTCGTTAAATAATTTAACACTCGCTGAAATCGCTGCATGAAAGAGTAAAAAGTGCTATTAAGTTTAAGCTGTTCCTTCCCATTATCAAAATCATAAATGGTGCAGCCCGTGTCACCGTATATGGCACCCTTGACATTGATCTTGCATCTCTTCTTTACTTTGGTAATGATCTGATAAATCACCCTCAAGATAGTCAAGTTACCATTAAAATATATTTGATACTCTTCAATAATATGAGGAGCTAAACCCTCAGATTGTTTAAACCACATAAACCGCTCGAATCAACAAAACAGGGGTTGCAGGAACACTAAGTACAACTCGTTAATTTTTTTTATTTATTAAATTACTACAATAAAATAATTAATTTAAAAGGGATAAGAGTTGTTATCCCATTAATAATTTATACCTTAGCAATACAAAACGTACACTAAGTACAAAAGCAATCACTATATCCCAAAAACCGCCTGACCCTCTAGTAACACTTCAGCTTGTTTTTTGCTTGACCTGTATTATTCTTTACAGTTGTCTTTCTCTTTTTTTGTTCACTCGGGGGCTTTGAACAGCTTATATCCTATAAGTGTAGTAGCGGTATTAAACTTTTAGTAATTGGAGATAAATCTCATTTTTATTATTTTCCTCAGTACAAAATGTCAAAATAAAAACAAAGCTGATTTTATTATCGACTTTGTTTTTATTATTGTGTAAGGGAACCCATCTACTTTTTAATTTCCTTTGACTCTATATCCTTATCAAAACTTTTACGCTCTACTAATCAATCAGATATATTTTTTTAAAAGCCTGTTCACAAATAAATAATAAGTCATAATCTTTACTTTTTCTTTTGAGTAAAAATACTTCTTTAAAATACTTTTCCTGATATTTCTTTTTCTGCTTTAACCTGGCTTCAGTTGGTTTTTTATCTTGGTCAGTAAATGACTGTTTATATAAATCAATGTAGGCAGAAGTAATATCATATACCATGTCGTATTTCTCAAATAACTGCTGATCTTCAAAAACTGAAGTATCTTTATCTTTTATAAATAATCTAATTCCTGTCATAAATAATCTAAAAGGATTTCGAGATATCTTAATGTTCTTTGCTTTTGCTGCTAGCCAATTAATTATTCTTTCTTCCTTCATTACTTCTTTGACATCAAATAAATATGACCACTCGCTCCAATTAACATTATTGATATCAATTAGGTCATAATAGGATAATTTAAAGTAATAATCATAAAGTTTCCTATTACCTCTATCTTGAGGTCGGCCCTCATCATTGGAGGCAAAGTCCCTAATCTGATCCCAAAACATTTTCTCCTGAATACCTTTAATATCAAACTGTTCAACAAGTTTTCTCAGTTCAGTACCAAATTCATAGGCATAGGCTACTACTCTTTTTTTGTACTTGGTATTTAACTTCTCTTCTAAGGCAGGAATAAAAGTTTCTAGATATTCCTGCATTTTATTGGCTTCTTCAATTTCTTGCGGAGAGAGCAGGCCTAAATAAGCTTTTTTCCCGTCAACGTTTTTAATAAGTTTGGCCACTTTCTTCACACCTTTTAGGATTTTAATCTTTTATATTGTAAATAATCTATTGTAAAGTAAATTTTTTCCATTAGTTCTGCAGGAGATAACTCTTCAAAAATTTGCTCATTTTGGCTTCCATTAATGCTTAAGATCGAATAGTTGCCTTCCTCGATGTGCGCTCGAACCATTTGTTTTAACATCTCTTCTGCTAGATATTCTTTCCTATGTTCTTCGTCATCTACTATTCTTTCGTATGCCGGGTGCTTTACATAAAGATCAAATACCCAATTACCATCTACGTTATTTAAATCAGACTTTTTTCCGCTTTCCTCAGTAAATGTCCTGAAATCACTAAACGTACTTCCACTACCATTAGGATCTTGATTAAAGAAAACGGATATCTTAGAGCCCTTTGAAAGTTCTTCAGCCATTTCATAATCTAAAAAGTCTTGTGCAGCACTAATTCTTGCCCTAATTTCAATTTTGCCTTGATCAATTTTTGATTCATAAACATCTTGGTGAAACATAATATCGGGACAATCAATTTCCATTTTATCATAAGGATTTAAAACAATATCCTTTTTTAAAATAATTGATTCAATTAATTCATTACTTTGTGCCACATTATGAGTACTTAAGTGAAAAGCAATAAACGCTTTTTCAGCAGTATTATTCTCAATAGTGTATTTTATTTCTGTTAAACTTTCATTCGTGTTTACCCTTTTTGACTCTTCTCGCGGAAATTTCATACTAGTATTCTTAAGCAAAAAGTTATGTCTTGGTTCAGAAACAGGTGTTGTATCATAATAAAAGGGTATTTGCTTAATGATTGTTTTTCCTGCAATAGATACTTCCAAAGCAATAATGTTCTTTTCATATCTGACTAAGGGTGAGTCTATTATTAATTCAAATGGACCAAAGTTTTCCTCTGAAGAACCCTGGATTTCCTTAATACTAGTAGCAATATTTTTTACTTCCTGATTTTTACAAGTTACACTTAACTTGTATTCTATTTTTTTTGTTGAACCTGTATTATTCTTTATCTTAAATTTAATGTTTCTTATTTTATCTCCAGTTAATAGCCTATCCCTGTTTGAGTTAGGAAAATCGATACCTGCCCAGCTTACTTCAATCTTCTCTTTTTTCTGACCTCTGCTGCCAATGCTTTCTACATTTATTGTATTAAAAAATGTATCTAATCCTTGCGAAATCTCCGTTAGTTCTTGTCTTAGCCGCTGGTCTTCACTGGTTTTCTTTTTTATTAAACCTAAGTCTTCCATAAATATCTTGTGCTCGTTATTTACTTCGAATTTTAGTTTTTGAAAACACCTTTTATTCTTATTTTTAACCCCATAATGTTCCAGGTCTTCATTAAGTGCTAATTCCGCTTCCCAATTATTATCAACCTCAATAAACCCAAAATACTTGTTTTTAATTTTGGCAGGTATATCTAATGGTATTTCACCTATTTTCATATCTCTACGATAAAAAGCCACTCCACACAGTTCCTCATTAATTTCTTCCTCTGAAACAAAGAGCTCGATTTTTTTGACACTATGATATGCTGGTAAAGTGTAAGCATTTCTTTTCCATGCCTTCCAACCATTTTTTTCTTCAATAGCATCATTATAAACTGATGGAACTTTGGCTGTTTTAACTTCTCCATTATATTCTACACAAATAGTTACATGATATTTGAGAATAATTCTCCACCACGTCTCTTCTATGTAGTTTAAAAAATAACCATTTTTAATTGCGTTGACTATTTCAACTCTTGGGTTCAATATTATTATTCTGCTTCCCACTTTATTAATTGGTGTAAGCTCAGTGTTGTCTTTTATATATTGTCTTGCTACTTCATTTTCATAGGCAATATTCGCAACTTTTAAAGAATTACCCTCTAACATTTTATAATTGGCTCTATAACCTTCTTTTTTTGTAAGCGTTTCAAAAATAAAATTATAATCATTTGATGCAGCTGAGTAGAGTAATTTACCTCTTCCGAATAGACCAGCACCTTCGTTACCACCAGAATAATTCATGGCCGAAAAACGAGCCAGTCTATATTCTGAGTCTAAATCCCCTGACATATTATTTATTTCATCCATAGGGATATTAGGACCCGTCATTCCTGTTGTTCCCCAATCCTCCACACAGAGAAAAACACCTTTTTCATTCTCAATTAATTGAAAACGTGTACCCCAACCATTTCCTTTTTTATTTATTCTTGCTCCCCAGGAATTTTGTATAGAATCCTTTTGAAATCCATGAACTAATCCTTCTGCAGGCTCAGTTTCATATCCAGCCACAACTTGATCAATATTGGATTTCCAGTTTGTTGGAACTACAACTGCTGATTCCCCTATCATTATAATCCTCCTCTCTAAAATTTAAATTCAATTTCATCCTGTTGTTGTTCCTGAAATTTATTCCTTGTGTTCCTCAGTTCCCTTTCAATAGCGGTAAATATTTTCCTTACCTCTTCCTCAGTATAAGAATAATTGCCTTTATTAGCACAATTCCCTAATAATTTTAGGGTTTTTAGAATTTTGTTTGTCCGCTGCTCAGCAATTTTTATAAATCTATCATGTTTCTCTGGGTTGATGTTGGTCATTCTTCCACCTCATTTAGAATATTAAATATATCCAAAAGTAAACACTACATTTTTAAAATGTAGTAAATATTTATATTTTGTAATTTTCATATTAGTATAAATTATTTCTTTTGTAAATTATATTTTTTAATATATAGATAAATGTTCATTAAAACTCTTAAAAAATATTAGATTTAATAAATAATTTAAAATGCGAATTATTGAATTAATGATTAGTAGTTTTTTTGCCTATTTTAATTATTTGTATATTAAATATTTCCACTTAACTCTTATAGTACAAAGGTGCTGCTACATATAATTGCTGGCCAACCAAAAAAAAAAAACACAAAAATAACCAAATAAAAAGCTACCTTTATCGGCAATCTTTCAGCAGTAAATACAATAATTTAAATTAAATTTTTGACAGGAAGTTAAAATTAAAATTTAATTTATTGGAATCGAACACTCGATTTTTCTTATTAGTATATGAAATCGGATAAAAATTAACAAAGTTATTTTGAATTATGATTTAATATATAAAAATAAAAATAATACAATAAAGGTGAAATAATGACTGATATGAGTAAAGAAAAAAGGTCAAAACCATGAGAGCCATCAAATCAATATCCAAGCTGGAAAATAGGGTGTCCAATGTATTATGGAATAGAGGAATCCGTTTTCGTAAAAACAGCATATTATTCGGAAAGCCTGATATATCCATTCAAAAATATAAAATAGTTATTTTTATTGATTCATGTTTTTGGCATGTTTGCCCTTTACATGGGAATAAACCAAAGTCCAATCAAGAATATTGGATAAAAAAGTTGGAAAGAAACCAATACAGGGACAAAGAGGTAAATGATTATTATAACAAAAACGGCTGGTATCTATTGCGGTTTTGGGAACATGATCTAAAAGAAGATTTTGAAGGTACTGTTGATAGAATTTCCTTATTCATTAAACAAGTTAAGGGAGAAGAACAATAGAAACTTTTGTCCATAAAGCCTTTTGAAAGAATCCCTTATGCTTCTGAACCATCAGAATGGGAAGAGCAGTTTAGCCAGTTTTGCTAAAGTTACAAAAAGCCGGAATAACTTCTGCAGGTTATCAGGCATATTATCTAAAACAAGATGGACCTAAAAGGAGATGGTGAGATGCTTTAGTTATATATTTTTGACAGAAACTCCTTGCATTTAAATTTTTACGGCAAAAGAAGCAACTCCGAAAATTACATTTATAAAAATATAGGCTGAACCAAAAGCTCATTGACTGACAATTTTTAGGGGTCAGTTTTTTTATTTCTCTCTGTGGAATCAAGACAAAAAAACTGAGAAAGAAAAAAACCATCTGTTTAGATGCCAGATTAGAACTTCTTGAAATTAACAACTCCCTATATTTAACCAATTAATGAAATTACCCCCAAATAATATTGGACGAAAAATTTACCAGCTTAACTTATCGAGACGAGAAAAAGCGGTTATCTAAAAGAATAGTGGATACAAAGTATATATTTTATAAAAAATAATATTAAAGGATAACCATAGTTGGTTATCCCTTTAATATGTTCTATAAGTGGGCCATGCATTATAGGTAAACACTTCAGCCTTTATGCAAAAGTAATTTCCTTCTTAAGCGACTATATATCAAAAGCTCCCTGACCTTCCAGTGCCACTTCTACTTGTTTTTGGCTTGATTTGGTTTTTCCTTTGCGGGTTTTCTTCTTTTTTTGTTGGCCAGTTTCTATCATTTGCCTAATTTCTTCCTCATCCCATCTTGCTGGTTCAGTTGGATACTCATTACCGGCAAACGTATTTAAAATTGCTTCAATAATAATTTTTGCTCCGTCAACTGGAACTGCCATTCCAACTTGAGCTCGTACACTTTCACTTCCACCAATAAATACAAAGTCATCTGGAAAAGTTTGGAGTCTAGCTCGCTCACGACTAGTTAAGGCACGCGGTTCAGCATAATGATACATATGAGTACCCCCGCCACCAGAACCAGTTACGGTGTACGCAGGCGCATCCGGATCTAATCTTTTATAAATATTGGACATTTTCGCACCTTTTACATTTAACCGATACTTTTCTGGAATATAAGGTGCCCATGCATTATCACCAGGTTTAATAATAGAAAGTCTTTCGATGACCTGTTTGGTATGCTTGGTTGGCTCATTATTAGGTGCATCCTTAGGTATTGGCACTTCTAACACACTTCTTGCAGATGTCCATTCGTCCTTATTTTTAAAAGGAGCCTTGGGTACTTGAAACTTCAAGTTAATATCTTTACGAATCCCAACAATAATAATTCTATGGCGAGCCTGAGGTACACCATACTCTTCAAAATTGTATTTATGTGGAGTAATATTGTACCCAGCATCCTCCATTTCTTTTAAAATTTGAATTAATGCCAAGCCATCATTAGCACTTTCAAGCCCGCCAACATTTTCAGCTATAAACCACTTAGGCTTTTTATATCTCAATACTTTTATTCCATAAGTATAAAGGGGACCAAATTCTCCCTCCAAACCCTTTGACTTTCCTACAATCGAAAAATCATTGCAAGGGAAGCCAAATGCGAAACAATCTATATCTGGCATCAAATTAAGTTTTAGTCTTTTAACATCAGCACAAATAACTGATTTTCGGTTCTCGGGACAAATATTGTGTCGAAATGTTTCACAAGTATCTTCGTCATAGTCAACAGCCCATTTATGATTAACTTTATAAATATTTCCTTCTGAATCTTTTACTTCTGCTAGTTTTGCACCAAGTGTCAAACCACCCGGTCCACAAAAAAGTTCACCCTTATCAAAAATCATGATTCTTCTCTCCAATTTCTTTCTACTCAGATAGATAATATTATACACTAGTTTCTTTTCTATTTAAATTAGCAAGTCCTACCTGATATAAAGAAGTCCTTGTAGACGTCTATACTTCCATCTTTTTAAAATAAAAAACCGCCCATTGCAAGGCGGTGTCGTGTCAATTACGATTACAGATCGCAGACCGTTTTTTATATAAAATGTCTAGGAAAATTAAAGTTTCTCTATTTCAATGTCAGTTGGACTGGTCCAAGTGACCTTGACTCTATCTCCTTTTTTGGCACCTACGTGGTGGAACCACCCCCCCAGTAATTGTAAGTTGCCACTACCTTGAAATTGTTTGGCATAAACATCCCCAGCCGCCATTGAACCAGATGCCTTCAAAGGAACATTTGATAAAAACCCATCCGCTGAATTACAATTGAAAGTGTTTAAACCACTTGAGTGGTTACTATTGTAAATACCAATTGCTTTTGCGTCCTTTCTGGGTATTTGCAGGTAACCTTCTCCGTAAATAATGTCACGAGTGCCGGTGTATCGATGGGTTCCCCATTCCAAATGTGACTTTTGTAAAGTTGTGATAAAAAAATCTCCAGCATTGGGCATGAATATTCCTCCTAATATATTAATCTTTTAATACATGATTGTATTGATCATTCTTTGACATAAATATAAACCACAATAGATTTTATTAATAGCGTACTTCCAAAAATCTATAAATACACCAAGCTTTGTTATTTGAAAAGTTCCTCCTGCTGTTCAAACAGTTATTACGAAGGATGAAGAAGCTCAAGGAGCAAAGCTCCTTGAATTCATTTAAAATTAAAATCAAAATTTTGGTCTATTTTATTATTTAAGTCCAATATGGATTCGTAAATTTCAACCGCTTCCAGTGCATCTTCCAAACTAACCTGAATAATTGCCCTAGAAGCCTGATCCATTGTTGTTTCCCATATTTGAAGAGGCTTCATATCTTCAAAGCCTTTAAAACGTTGTATTATCGGTGAGGGTTGAGTCGATGGCTCATTTAAAATTTCATTAAGTTCTTTTTCATTATAAGCATAGTTGCAATGCTTATCATGTTGAACTTTATAAAGCGGCTGCAGAGCAATATATACATAACCAGCTTCCAAAATTGGTCTCATATAGCGGTAAAAGAACGTTAGAATTATTGATCGAAAATGGGCACCAAAAACATCTGCATCGGATAAAATGATGATCTTTTGGTAACGAACTTTAGATATATCAAACCCTTCGGCAATTCCTGTTCCAATTGCTTTCTTTAGTTCATATTCCTCATTGCTAGAATAAATCTGATTTTGGCTATCTTCTTCATCGGTAAGTAACTTTCCACTTAAAGGAAGAATCGCTTGGATATGCGGATCACGACATTGTTTAGCCAACCCCCCTACAAAATTTCCGTCAACAATGTACAATTCTGAAACGGCGGAATCATCATACTCACAATCAGCAAATTTAACTGAATGGATATTGCGTAATAATTCACCAACCGTTGAAAAAGCTTTATTTTCAATTGCTTGAAGGAATGGTTCTACCCGGTCATGTTTGGGGATCCCATTATCAATACAGTAGTCCAAGTAACCAAGCATTACATTCGCGCTTAACATAATACCTTTGATCTCTCGTTCCGGTATTGCTCTTTTCGCTAACTTACTAATCTTCTCAAGATTTTTTTCTCCACTCCATGCTGCCACGGTAACGTACCCAAAGTATGCAACCTCCCTGTTGTCATATCCTTCGTAGTTCGGAATATACTCAGAGGCCATATGGGAAACTAGATTTGCAGCTAGGGGAAACTTCGGTCGATACATTTTTGCATCAATAATAAAGGAGAGTTTATCACCCAGCTTGACGAGTATTTCAATTTCTGTTTTTTCATCTGATGTTGGTTTCGGGTTCATTTCAACATTAAAACCTATTGCTTTAAGAACATCACCCGTTTTTTGCTCAAATCGATGTTCATTAGTTTCGTTTAAATAACCTTCAACGAAATCGATGTTTAAACCTCTAATGCTGTATTTCTTAATTTCATCTGCATGTTTCTCAGATTCTTTTATAGAGAACTCTTTCAGCAGAATGTTTTTAATATCTTCATGAGATAATTCTTCCAGATATGGATAATCTGAAAGCAATTCTTTTATTTTATTTTCAGTTTTTGCCTTATTAGTTGCCGGCATAATCTCCCCGTAATTACTTGCTTTATAGCTGTCAATATCAAGACCATTGTTCTCCGCCATACGCTGTAGAGAAATATGATACCGTGTGTTAAACGGATATCTGGTGTCGTAAGCAGCTAACTCATTTGATACTCTCTTTGAGTCTGCTGGATTAACTCTAAGAGCTTCCCCGCGAATATATTCAACCAATCCAGTATAATCACAGATAAGCATGAACGTATGAGCTACGTCACCATGCGCTATCTCAAAAGCCCTTGCTCCCTTATCAGATCGTTCACGGTGGTCAAATTCTGCTGCAATTTTTTGTTTTATTTCTGATTTTTCCACTGCATTTGCATTTCGAAATCGCAAAATTTTGTCAGTTACGGACATAAGTTCATTGTCCGTCTTTGCAGTTAAAGCAAAATAGGTTATTTCCTCTTTGGTTAGATAGTAATCAAGTTGTGATTGGTTCACCAATTTAATTACAAATCTTGCCGGTCTAATTCGGAATCCGGATTCGTATTGAGGGCGGAAACCAGGTTCAAGAAAATATGCATTTGGTATTTGTAGCGTCAGAATCTGCTTAGTAACATTTTCTCTTATCTTTTCACCGTCCATTACCTTTCTGCCTACCTTAGTAAGCCTAAGTTTTCCTTCCTCGTCTGTAAAAACATAAGAGAATGTTTTTAACATAGCCGCCCAAGTTCTGCCTCCAGAACCGTCATTACTAACATTTTCACGCTTTATCCCCCGAGCATTTAAAGCTCGTTCATAATTTAAGTGTGCTTCCCTATTTCCCGCCCACTTGATCTTAAATCCAACAGTTGCATCATTTAGGGCAAGAAGTGCATCTCTATGGAACTTAGGGTCACGTTCTGGACGTGTAATGAACCATATTTTTCTTTCAGCCATTTTTATCGCTCCTCTTTGTTAATGAGATTATACGGCCGTAAACATCCGATTCTTCTGGCGATATACCGTCAGTAGTTTCCAATGAATCAACATAAAACTTTAAGTTAATAAAGAAGTCTGTCATTCCAGAATCGGGGCTGAGCAAATCCTCAATCTCAACATCATTTAGGTCCAACAAAACAGAAGCAATTTCCATTATTTCATCGTCAATTATTGAAGTAATTGAAATTGGGTTATCCTTGTTCTGTACGTTGACTATCTTGGTTACTCCTGCAATCAATTTTATAAGTGTGGAAACTCTCATATCTTCTAAATTGTTGAATGTCCGATTGAACCAGTTTCCACTTCTGCCGGTTGCTTCGCTCAATTGGTAATGTTTTATCTTTCGGGATACAAGTTCATTATTTATGTTTCTAGTAACCCGATAAAGAATAATCTTGTGTAATACCCCTTGCAACAGCTCTTTATCATCAGGTAAAATGATTGACAAATATTCCACCTCCCAAATTAAACCATTTTCCCTTCGTTGGATTAATAATATATGATGACCAGTTCCGGAAAATCGGCTCATGAGGTGATATCAGGGTACTTAGTGAAATTTTTTTTATTATTTTCTTTAACCGAGGTTTTTAATATGACAGATATATTTTCAAAAGAGCAACGTTCGAGGAATATGAAGGCAATTCGTTCTAAAGGAACTTCATTGGAAAATATTGTAGGGAAGGAATTGTGGAAAAAAGGTATAAGGTTTAGGAAGAACGTTCGAAAGCTTAAGGGGAATCCAGACATAGCAATACAAAAATATAAAATTGTAATCTTCCTTGATTCATGTTTTTGGCATACGTGTCCATTACATGGTAAAAAACCAAGTTCTAATTTAGAATATTGGGAAAAGAAGCTCAAGAGGAACATTGAAAGGGATAATGAAGTTACTGCTTTTTACCAGCAAAAGGGATGGAATATCATGCGTGTATGGGAACATGAAGTAAAAAATGATCTTCATGGAACAATTGAAAAAATAGCGAACTTCATACAAAGTTGCAAAAATGCATGAATTCCGCTATTTTACCAATTACATCTATTACTCACTCCCCATTGTTTAGTGATTTTATTCTAAATTTCTAACTTTATTGATTTTTTACCGAAATCATATGGTTGAATGTAATAGATCTTACCCAAAACAAGAAAAGTTGAGATGCAAACATGGGATAATGAACAGGTAAAAACCTTCTTGGATGTAAGTAAAGATTCTATCTATTTCCCAATTTATTTAACTGCGATTAATACTGGAATGCGTCGTGGAGAAGTCTTAGGGTTACGATGGCAGGATATTGATTTTGAAAATAATATAATCTATGTTCGACAATCTTTACAGGAAGTAAGAAAGGAAGGATTAACATTTAAGGAACCCAAATCGGGAAAAAGTAGGTCAATCACTATAACCTCTTCTCTAACAAAGGAATTTAAAAAATTTATAAGCAACAATTAGAAAATAAGCTTTGATTAGGACAGGGGTACCTAGATCTGGATTTAGTGTTTGCCCAAAGAAATGGTAAACCGATTCAACCAACCGAAATGGCGAGGAATTATCGAAAACCTGCGGGACTTCCAATTTAACTGTAAAACCGCCTTTACCCTTGAACTCAATTGTTGCCAATCCACCTGTGATTAACAGCTTAATCTTGTCAAAATCGGGAATGGTCCTATCTCCTACCTCATCTACAAGATTTACTTTTTTACCGTACATTTCAGAAATCTTGAATTGGCTCTTCGCCACATCGTGAGGTGATAAGGTACTAATGAAGTTATCTGAAAGTAATTGTGAAATCAGATATAAAAAGAATGATTTCCCATTGTGTGCAGTACGACCAAATAAGAACCATACAAAACATGATAATAGATCTGGTGAAATAATGCTTCCTAAACATTCCTCAAGATTGACACGGGTTGGAACATGAAAGTTTGATATCTTATTCAAAGTTTCATCTATAAAGTCTGAGTAGGCTTCTTCGTTCCAATTGATATTGATCTTATAATCAAGAAAAACATCATTAGAAAATGGTACAAGTTCACGATATTCTATATTCCATAAGCCATTTTTCAATGGTATATGAGTTGGATTACTCTTTAATTACAGGAGCGGATTCATAAATTAATGTAGCAACTTCTTTCACCTGCTGGATGGTTAAAGTTTTATCCAATGTACGAATCTGCCAGTTTAATAGTTTCCAATGGGTATCCATCTTATAGAAACCATCGTTATTGTCGTAATAATAAAGGACTCCGTTCTCATCACCGTACCGAATGATACGAAAGTTTTCCATGATGTAATCCGCCATTAGATAATGGAGGAATTTTTGTGACCCCTTCTCGGTAATAGCCCACCAATCTCCTCAATTAATGGATTGCAGCATATTGGATTTTTTAATCGCTGGAGTGTATTCAAATTCCATACTTTTTGCGATGTGTTTGTCCATTTGACGATCTGGAAATGAATCTTTATCGTCGATAAAGTATTTCCAAATAAGCATCATTGACTCGCGATATTGTTCCTCGTCCATATTCCAAGCCCAAAAACGCCCTCGCCATTTCGTCATCATGACATCCCTTGAACCATCATCTAATAAGAAAGTATCGATGAATCCCGTTTCCTTATCCCGAATTGAATCAGCTACTCTCCGCGGAATCAGATAATGGGGCAGCTCGTCCAAATCTGTGCCAGATATATGCTCAATTACTCGTCCTTCTGTATTATCTGTTGGAAACACAATATAACCTTTTTGTGCATTCCTAGTGTCGATTGTGACTCCAAGTGTAGTAAACCATTTCACAGATTGATTAAACGGCTCGCCAGTGTATTTGAATAAAAATTGATAACCTTTTGGAGTCCTAATAGAGTGAAATGAAATTCCCTCACTTTTTAACAGCTTGTAAATTCTCTCACCTTCAGCTGCATTATCTGAATCAATGACAATGTAACCTTTTGGAACAACTGCCCCAATCCAATATTGACCCATGACTTTTAGGTCAGCAGTCTTATCTGATAATCCTTGAAACTTGTCTTTTGTATAACCCCTGGTAATGGTTTCTTTTGCTACATCATAACTTTCATTACCGTTGGCAAATCCCTTCAATTGAATCAATTCTGCACCTGGTAGAATAGAATCAACAGTTGCCCTAACTTTGCCATATTCCCTTTGAATTGCCATCTTGGTTTCCTCCTGTAGTAATAATGATAATCTTCACTTTCTTCATCCGAACTCTCCTCCTCCAAAGCTTTATATCGCTTTCTAAAATTGGAAAATAACAGTCGATCAAATTGGGTTACCCTGCATATTTCAAAATAAATAGGTACCTTTATGATGAAACTCAAAATCCCGTTTACACCCTCCTTTGTTTAGATTTCATTCAAATTACCCTTACATTCATTTATCGGAATGATTTCTGTTACTGCACAAAAAAAGTAATAAAAAAAATTTTGAGGGTCCAATCTTTTGTTTATGCTTATACCCCTATATCGAAATAAAGCAAAATATTGCACAAAAAATCTCTAAAAATTTTTGAAGCGTCCTTACACTCAGCTTGTACAAGGGAACAAAAAATAGACACCCAATAAATGGGTGCCTTAATAATCACTATAAAATGGAATGATTTTGGCAATAAAATATAAGTCAATTAGTTCAAGATATACTAAGCAATTGAAGCACCCAGAAAACCAATAACCGCTTAATTCATGTTAATGATGATTTACCACTTTAAAATCCTACTTGATTAGAAAGGCCCTTTCTAGAAGTTAGTAATAGAAGCCATTGGTCTTTTACAGGCGATTAACTCATGTATGTTTTGGTAGTTTGTTTATTAACTTTTATTACTTAAGGGCAAACCTGTATACGCGCTAATATTTATTCATATATAAGGAGCGGCGCTTACTGCACTAATGAGCAGAATAGTATAATAAGACTTCTTCAATTATTGGGTGTATTAATTTTTTGAAGCCAAATTAAAAAGCCTATTGCTGTGATTACTTTGTAATCTACTATACAGGCTTTATTCTTCGGTAATAATTCATCTTAAATATATTTAACTTATAGTATCGTATTATTTTTATATAATCCTTGTATCTTCATGTTGTCTAGCAAACCATCTAATAACTTGTTGGGCTACTTTATCTATTAGTAGGGAAAACTCGAATAACTGATCAGGAGGACATTCGTCGCCTTTCAGTTCATAATTTGTTTTTGCATGAGCAAACATATTTCTAGTAGAGGAGATTGAACTTGCGATTTCGTCCAATGCTTTTTGCTGTTCATCATTATTGCTTTCTAATCTTATTTTGTTTGTTTTCTTTAGGAATTTAGGTGCATAGTTTACTAATTCATAAAGGTCACAACAGGTTCCAATTGTTATTTTAAATGCAAGATAATCTTTCTTCAGACTTCTATGATCTTCAAATATCCTCCCTAACTCTAAAACGTAGTTTGCATCAGGTGTCAAGACTCTCGAACTAGACAGCTTTGTTACTGTCTTTTCAATTAGATCTTTTCTTATTACTGTTTGGGAAACATATTCAATAACCCTACAATAAACTAAAATTCTCTGTTCAGGTAAAGAGTTCGTATTTGATGAATTGTAAAGAGCTAATAACTCTGGGACCCCTTTACCATAAAGTAGGGGTCTTAGCTTTATGCTTTTATCTAAATCTTCATTATCATCATCATCCAATAACTCATAAACCCAAGGACTTTCATCAATTTCTAAATTTAAAGTCGACTTAAGTTCAAAACTATAAGAATCAAAAATGATATTTAGGTCCTTCTCTTCTATTTGTTGGTTCGAAATAATTTGAATGAACAAATCATTATCATCATATGGAGGGACATATTTATTGTACATATTCTCTATTGTTAATTTAATGTGAAAACTTGTAATACCATTAATCATGTCAATCTCAAATTTTTTATCAGAAATAATTATTTCTGTACTTATATCATTTAAATCATATAGTACAGACGGCTTATCGGTAGATATTCGAATTAATGCTTTATTTCCACTTATCAATTTTGAGTCGTCAATTAATCTACTGCCCTTTGCCTCATCCATTATTTCTAAAATATGAGAAAGCGGAGAAGGTTCTATATCATAATCAACACGTGGTAAATAGACTTGAGTATCCAATTCGTAATTAAATAGAAATTCATCATCACCATCATTATCATCAATCTCGCTAAATTCTTCACCATCAAAATAACAATCTATTTCATGCTCTTCACAAAACTTAAGTAAATCTTTTATTTCTTGCTTTAATCCAGCAGGTTCAAATTTAAATTTCATGTTAAACACCTCAATATTATAATACCTTAAAGGTTTGGAAAAAGTTAGCTAAGTTGAGAGAATTTTATTATGAATTTGCTTGTGTCCTTAACTTGTGAAGTTATGCAATAAATAATAGGGGGCTGTTCAAAATTGGATTTACGCTTTTATTGTTCAAATTATTAAACTAACGGAGCAGGTTAGTGAAAGAAGGAGTTTCGACAATAGTTAGCGAGCAAGCAACAAAAATTTGAAACCTTCTATCAAAAGCGAACGTAGTATAAATATACTTGCGAATAATAGAAAGGGGATGAAAATGTGGGCAATAGTGAAAATGTGTTTTCATTAGATGATAAAAAGGAGAAAAAAGAGGGATTTAGGAAAAAGGCATTAGATACAGCAAAAGATATTACTGACAAATCCACAGAAGCATTTAAGGAATCGGTAAAATCCATAACTGATTTAGGAAAAGACTTATCAAAAACCATTAGATATGGAACGAAAAAAAGAACAGAAACAGTAATTCATATGTATGATACAGCAGAAGATAAAGCCGAAAGAGAAGATATTAGAAAAGGTGAGCTAAAAAAAAGTTACTGCCAGTATGGTTTGATGGGTTTAGGGATTGGTTGTGGAACAGCAATAGCAATAACCTTGATAAAGAGCAACTCAAAACTTTCTTAGATTCTTTTTCGATAAGATTCAATATCAAAAGCATTTAAGTTTGTGAACAAATGTACTTCAACTAGCGGGTGCTTTAACGCAATAAGGAATAAAATTAAAGAGCCTAATATACAAGTTTTTATGCAATTCTTGTGGTTTTAGGCTCTTTTTTCATGCAAAAAAGATACTGCCATTTATAGCATTTCTTAATTGCCAAATACACCATTGGTCATACTATCTATCTTTTATTAGATTTGATTCTAAGCCTATAATTAGCTCTTACTAGCCGATGGAGTTCATCCTTTGGTTTAGCAGCAATAACATTTTTCACAAACTCATGTTCTAGCTCAACACCGTTTGATTTCAATCCTCTTTTGTTTCCACGAATAACTACTTCTTTAATGCTACTGGTGTACGCGTATTCTTTCACGATCCATTTTTCCAAACTGTCTGCCTCATAGGTTTCAACAAGATTAACAAAGTATTGTAGCCGTCTTATTTCTTCTTTTGCACTTGGTACTGTTAAAATTTTCACGATAAAATCCCTCCTTGCATCAACCAATTCGTCAACAGAAGAGATACACCTTTCGACAATTTTGTGAAACCAATGTAAAAGATTTAGACATTTAATAAAAATGACACCTATTACTAGGTGTCCATTGAAGCATTCATTAAATTAAGGTCGATGAAACAATATTAATTGAAAACGCTCCTTGCGCTTTTTACATCCAAAGTGACTAAATTGTTAGTATTATTAATTGATAGCCTTGTGTTCTGCACAACTTCTTCAAAACCATAACCTTTTAGAATGTTAATGATTTTTCTTTTTGTTGTATCAATATCCCTAGACCAGATCCCATTAATTCGCTTATCCTTTAATTGGCCATTGTCTTCATTTAAATAATGTTTAATAATCGCATGGGCATAATTATTATAATTAATATTGCCGATTATAGCTGCATCGAGTACTTCAACGTATTTATGTATAGCACGAATAAGGGCAGTTACTTCCTTAAACCGGGGAGGATTTTTGTAACCATCATAATTATCAAGTAAAACCTCTATATCAAGACCTTGATAATTCGTTTGAATATATGATTTCTGGCGGATTAAGAAGCTTCTCTTAGTTGCTGAGATTGAATTATCAGAATTAAAATGAATCAAACGATTGCGCCACGTAATGGCAACTTCTATTAACGCAGCTTCTACAGACACAGTATGGAGGTTTGCGCTGTATTTATTATTAAAAGCCTTAAATTTTCTAAAAATACTTTTTTCATTCAAACTTGTATGAATCAAGGTGGAATCTTGTACTATGTCTGGTTCTTCACATGCCATTACAAAGTAACCATCTAAAGCATCCACACACCACGCAAGAGTAGCTTTGATTGCAAAATGGCGACTCCTTAAAGCAGATGTTTGCATGTTTTGGGGGTTCCAGCTAGTACTAAAACTCGGATTTAAACTAACTCTTCCAGTATTTATACCATCCAAACCAACCAGTATTGTAATTAGGAAGTGATTAGTTTGTCCAATTAATTGTTTATAATCTTTTCTAGCTCTAGTAGTATTAATAATTAAATTAGTCATATTTTCATCCCCAAAAAATAAAAATACACCATTCGGCACGGGTGGATACGTGCGTCTCCTGCTTTTAGGAGTGCACTTAGGCACTTTTGAAGGCAGGCATCTTACACGACCTCGAATGGTGTATTTCTATAATACTAAATAATATAAAAATTGTAAACTATTTCTATTATTTTTTTAAAAAAAGTAACAAAACGTGAATGAAACTTTATTGACGCCGTTGCTTCAGTTCTGCTAAGTTTAATATTTTTCATTATGAGGGGTTTCTTAACTTTAGGGGCCAACGATGAATCTTTCAGTGCTATTACTGTAAAAAATCTGTTAAACAGTTGAGTAACTCTGTGTAGGAAGTTCTCAAGCTAAAGTGAAGCAGTGCTTAGCACTAGCTGTTCAAATTTTTTTAAGTGATATTTCCCGGAATCTCCCCCCTTCTCTTGTATAATTTTGACTGAATGAGTGAATACCACGCCTCCAAGTCAGGTGACAAAAAATTCCGAAATGAAAATTTGTTCATCAGATTGCTTTCCATCAGAAATTTACATTGTTCCTCACTAACAAAATTAGTTAGTTTCACTTCAATATTTTGAGACATTCATTAAGTACAGCTTCATTTTTAATGATAATGACAGTAAGTTTTTTTCTAGTCCTAGTTACTATCTGATAAAGCATTTTAGTTGGATGATAATATGGTTTTAACGGGTAACCACGAGTAGATAATTTTCCATTTTCCGCATAATAAAAATATTGATCTATGACTGCAATTACATTATCAAACTCTTGTCCAACGACAAGATGTGCGGTATCTTCTGAACTGCTTTTGTAATCTTCATATGGATATCTAGTATATTGAGAAGGTGTGTAATTAATCATTTTCCATCCATTATATCTCAGCACGTCCATATACTTCCTAGCATCTATATAATCCGAGAAATATTGAACATTAACATTAGTATAGTCTTGGTTAGGATTTCTTTTAGATAGGTCAAATAAATTTTTTATGAACGCTGCTATTTCTTTGTTTGTTCTAATTTTTTCGGACAGCTTAAAATGATGAGGTGAGACTTGATCTTTAATAAATTGAGGTATATTCCAATCTATCTCCCACCTGGCAAGACATTGCTGAGAGTCATAAGAGAAAATACATTTAGCATTAGTACTTTTCACATTGTTTAAAAACTTCTCAATCTGATTAATAAATACCCTCTGAACTTCATCAATTATTATTAGGTCATACATACTTAAAGTAAATGATTCGTGGTATTTTATGTTTGAAACTTCCCATGAATAATTATCACGTAGTTTATGATGACCACTATTAAGTCTCCCACAATGAAAAATTAGCACCTTCTTTGAATCATTAATATATTCCTTTGCAATATCATAAGTTAGAAGTGTTTTACCAGTCCCCGCAGAACCTTCAATTGAAATGTAACAAGGTGCATTAAAGTTGCTTAAACTTAAAATCTCTTTCTTTATATTTACTTGATGATCAGTTAAAAAATATCTACCTTCCAAAAAAGCCTCTGTTGAATTAAATGGCGAGACCAAATAGTTTGATGGGTCAAACATTTTGTCAATATCATCAATAGACTCCAATTCCTGTTCGAGCAAATTAGAAATTAAAAAAGGAAAGTCTGTTTCTATGAGATTTTCATTATCGTCTATATAATATAGCTTTTCTTCCTCTGCAACAAAAGTAAAACTTATTACCTCTTTCCCAATAAAACTCAGGTAGTATTTATTTTTAAGAAGTTGCTCCTTCATTCTGTCTCCTGTGTTTTCTGTTTTAAGTTCAATATTAATTATGTTGGATAAACCGAACCTTAAGAGGTCAAATTCCTTACTTATCTGACCTATAGTGTAACCGCTATAATATCCATCATAAATATAGGGATTACGAGAGTGAGTATTAAGTTGATTTACAAGAGACTCTATATCCTTTATTTCATTTTCTTTTAACTTGATTCTAAAATTTTCTTTATACATTTTATAAACGACAGATGATAAATCGTTAGCTGCGTTTACTAATGATAATAAGTTTACAGATTTCAACATTCTCTATCCTTTCAATGGATTTAAGGAAAATATTACCCAGTTATTTTGTCTTATTAAATTAAATAAACAACAAATTACTAAAATCAGCTTAAATAGAGTGATGGTTACGATGCCATTCAAAGAATATTTCGGTACTGTTATTCCAAGATTCACAGTCTTTACCTTTAATACTATTAAGATAGCTATTCAGAGGTTCAGTTGCTACCTTTTTATTAACTAACACTTTCCTATTTGCAACAGAGATATATCCCTTTTCAAACAAATCATCACAACCAAACTTACACATAGGCATTACTATGTTGTTATAATCGAGTTTTTCCTCATTTGTACAAAACGATCTTTTCTTAATGTGAGATGCTACTAAGAACGAAATCGGATATTCTTTCCCGCATATGCCACATGCTTCAATTGTTTTATTTCCGAAGAGTGTCTTTCGTAGAAAGCTTTGTTCAGCTCTATTTTTTGATTTGCCCTCAATATCTAGATCCTCTACTTTGAAACTGTCAATATTTTCCTTATATTTATCCTGACTAACAGGCTGAATAGCAGTCTCACTTTCTAAATCAAAGTAGGTTAAAAGAGCATTACTCTTATCCTCATCAAGTACCGTAAAACACTGTATCATGTAATTCTCTGAATAACCTACGATGTCATTGAACAGAGCAATTGGAATAGTGTGTTCTCTGATTTCATCAAGAAAATAGATATATTCCCATGTTTCTCCTTTTGAATTATAACCCCAAAGTTCCTCAGCTAAAGATTTATTGTGAATCTTATATGTTACAAATCCATAAGAGTACAGGGTTCTGTTGGCTGAGAAAAACGTTATATCTGCTGGCTGTATTCTGTCCCATTTATTAGCATTTACATTTTTACTCCTGTTGTAACTCCCCATGTTGGTACTTCCCCGTTAGGATAAATTTCTGACAAATGGTCAAATTCCGCTTGTGTTACAAAGGGTTTTATTCTTGAGATACGTACAGGTGCTAAAAGAGTATCAACATAGTGTTCTCTAGCATCTTTATTTCCAGTTGGTTGAAGTATTACTCTACTCATTTATTCTCACTCCTATAATTCAGTATATTTGGTTTTGTTACCGTAAGCCTTTTCTACAGGGTACTTTACTTTGTTTTTTTCAATTTTACTTTCAACTATCTGCTGGATATCAAGGTCTAGCTCATTTGCTAGTAGCAAAGAATAGATTAGCACATCTGCTAATTCATCCTTAATATTTCCAATCTTTTCACTAACTGCTTCTTCACTACCTCTCCATTGGAAATTTTCTAATAGTTCACTTGCTTCAAGTGAAATAGAAATCGCCAGATCTTTTGGATTATGGTATTGCTTCCAATCTCTTTCGTTTCGAAACTCGATAATTTTGGCAATTATATGGTCCAACATCAACACTCCTAAAAGTTCCTTAATAATTCTTATTTAAGTATAGCATAATGTTATAATATGGAATTAAATAATAAGTTAGTGAGATAGAGAAATATGTTCTATAAATTCAATGGTTATTATTCGACTAACCAATCAGAATTGGACTGGTATGAAAAAGATCCAAATATACTATTGGATTATGGATATGTTGAAGAACAACAGGAACCCTTAATGCATGAATTTGAAAAAAATATAGAGTTCTTGCGTACATCACATGCTAACAATCGCTTTCATTGGCATATTGACATAATTGAAAAAGGCAGAAAATTTTATTTTAAAAGGGGTCGGATAGCCGATCTAGATGTTACGGAATATTTAATTTAAATTAGGGCAATCATGCTCTTTTTTTGTACTTAAGAGGAAACGGAAATATAGAATCATTTATAGTGAGGGACCTAAAAGAAGGTCGACATCAATAACAAAAACATAATAAGTCACGGAACCTTAATCATTTCTGTTCATCCCCCCCTAGAATATTTGAGAAATACTTCTTCTTTCAGGGCACCACGCATCGAACTTCGGTCACAAAAGTTTTTTCCCGAAATGTGAGATTTTATTTCGAAACTTGAAAGATACATTATGCAGATAAGAGCCTCTAAGACGAAATTAAGTTTTGAAAGGGTATTTATCCATCTCACTGCATCCAAAAGGCACCCCCTCGAAGAGATGCCTTCATACAATCTTTTTAAATAGATTTTTCTTTTAAATATTCTTCTCCATCTTGAGTTAACTCTGCAAACATGTACTTAGTATTTTTAGATATTGTTATGTTTTTTATATACCCTTCATCTTTTAAAAACGATGCTGTACTTCTCCATAACTCTTCATCTACATTATAATCTTCATGTTTAGGTTGCTTTCCATCCCCCAGTTGTCTAAGAATACTTAACCTTAGTTCTTCCTTATTCAACACTCACCCCTCCTTTCCCCGAATATCACTAATATAATTCAAGTAAAAGGAAGGATATTCCTGCTATCTCAAAAATTGTTCGAAAAGTTGTATTACTTTTACCTTATTCGCTTCTTTAAAGTAATTAACATTATTTGATTCCAAAGCAAGAAATTTAATTACAACAATCACTTCATTAACAATCCAATCTGCACCCTCTGTTATCACAGATAATCCTTTTGGTTTAAAATGAGCAAAATCATTTCTATATAATATCATTTTATCTATAGCTTCTTGTTGTAGTTCTGTAATTTTCAGGACTTTACTATCCAATCGTTGCGTCATGTAAGATTCATCCTGACAGTATTTCAATATAAGCCATATATTTAGGAGTTGACTTTGATTATACCAAACAGTACTATCTAATAATTTATCATCTTTTACTTCGAACCCTATATTTCTATAATACTCTACAGTTTCTTGTTTCTTTTGCTCAAATTTCTTTTCTCCTAATTTCATTTCTAATACTCTTTCAGTGCTAGTACCTTTAACCGCACAAACACCAAAGCCATAAAGAGCTCCATGTAGCGAAAACATAAGCCATTTAAACCAGTAACTATCCTCTTTGTTATTGAAGTGATAAGTTGCTTTCTCTAAGAAATCAATTGCATTTTCTAATTCATCTGTCCTAAGGATGTCACCCAAAATAATCCACCTCATAAGTAAAACTTTTATTGTTTTTGGCAATTAAGCTATGAATGTTTTAACAAACCCCTATCTTTCTTCTCTAAAGTATTTACCTGCTGATGGCTGTCTTTCCTTGGCGAACTTAGTCCTTTGTTCCTCTATAAATTGTCTAATAAATGGTGATTCCATTCTATTAAGACCACCCATATGAGCTGGAATTTGTAGGCTATTGGCAAATTGTGAGCTTTTAATCCAAGAAAAGTTCATTTTCTTAGTAACCCTATTTTGACTAAGATGAACTAACGCACCATTCGAATCAACTGATTTAAAGGATGCGACTTCTCTTTCCAATTCACTAATCCTCGGCATTCGTTTGTTCTTCTGATGTATTCCTTCAATATAATCTTTTTTGGTTTTTTGATTAAAAAACACATTATTATAAGCGTTTAAATAAAAGAGCTCATTTAATTGATCCACATCTCTCGCTTTTCTTAAAGTCAAGATGCCATTTTTTACTTCCGGAATGTCATACGCTTTACTGTCATAAAGCAATATACATTTATTCGGTGAAATTGGGAAAAACAATTGCAATCCTCTTGTCATATAACCAAAACCACCAAGGTACCTTTTACTAAGGTAAAAAGAATCATATCGAACCAAAGGATTATCAGATGTAATAAATCTCCTTGCTCCTGTTTGTTCTACAAGTAGGATCCGCTCTAAATCAAGAACATAAGGTGTACTTTCTAGAGCAAATTTTATACTGTGATTAGCAGGTTCCTTCACTTCCATTTTAAATGAGTCTAAATCCATTTCTTTAAAATCAGGATGCTCCTTTAACATTGTTTTTGCTATAAAATCGAACATATTGTTAGTTGATTCCGCCATTTTCAAATTTCTTGCTTCACTAACAAGTAAAAACATAAGAAGTTGCATGTATTCCTCTAAATCATTTGGGAATTTATTCGTATCAAGAATATTTTTAATGATGGGTGAAGCTTTAGCTTCAATTTCTACATTTAAGAAATCTTCAACTTTTTTATCAGAACCATAAAAATTGTGCTTTTGGCACATATCCTTTATAGATGCGTTTGGAATATATTTTGAGTTGGCAATATTGTAGGTGTCTATGGACTTTTTACTATCTGAAAAATTCCTTAGATAAAACTTTGGAACGTAATGTTGTCTACTTTTTTCCCCCATTATTCTCACCTTAATCTATTTATTTTTACTATAATTATCCAATAATATATTACTCTTTTCAACATTCTTACCTGAGTCGAGAGGCAAAATTTCACTCTTTTTTCATAATTATAGTAATACAACATTTTACAAATAAGTTATGATTTGAATGTAATTATTTTGGGAGGTGCTTTTATTGTACATATTGCAATTTTGTAATGCCTACACCCAGGAAGTTCTACGTGAAGTGGAGTATGGCAACATTTATATCTACATTTAAATCCGTTGCAAGATAAAACTAATCAATGTTTTGTTATCTTCAAGACAGTCGACCAAGTTATCAATGAAATGATACAATTTCGTGAATTTTTTTAAAGGTAAGTTGAATGATGTATAACCAATGTTTATAAATTTATCTGAAGAGCTGCTGGTTGAGTCACTCTTTTTTTCCTTTTTTTTAAAACATAATAACCGCTCCAATTTATGGAACGGTTATTTATCATTTCCCGAATATGCTATTTATTGGTGAATATGAATTATGTTGTCTTCTAACATCCGTATCAGTCATTTGAATGTATTTTCGTGTCATACTCATATCGCTATGCCCTAAAATCTTTTGCAAACTAAATGGATCTCCACCGTTCATAATATAGAATAATGCACCAGTATGCCTGAATGTATGGGGGGAAACACGTTTGTTAGTGATCCCAGCCTTTTTACCATAATCCGTTAAGTTAAGTCTAACTGTTGCATAATTCATTTGATGTCCATCATAAGTAAGGAATAAATATTCATCACGAAAATCTTCGGTCTCTTGAATATACTCTTTCAGTAACTTAGCGGTTTTAGTTGAAATTGGTACTTCTCTTGCTTTCCTCGTTTTCGTACCCATAGCTTCAAGTCTAATAACCCCATTTTTTAAATCGACATTACTCCGCTACATGGATACCAATTCAGAAATTCTAACCATAGTATCAAGTAGTACAAATACTATGACTTTGTCACGAAATCCAGTATACAATTCTTCATCTATAACTCCAAGTAGCTTCTTTATTTCTGCTTGTGTAAATGATTCCAGTGTATCCTCAGGTGCTTTGACTGGTTTAAAATTCTCATAGATAGGTGTCTCAATATATCCTTCAGTATAACAGAATCGAATGAACGCCCTCATTGTCCTTATTCTAATATTAACGGTCATTGGTGATAGTTGTTTATCGTGGAGCATATAACCAATATACCCACGGAAATCCTCTAATGTTACATTTTCATTCGTCCTATCATCACCAAGAAACTCTTTTAGATATTCAAAGTGTATATAGTACTCTTGGATTGTTCTTGGTGCTAGTGCTTCTGTTTTCTTAAATGTCATAAACTTATGGAACATCTCATCTAGCGTTAAAGCATCCAATATCTTCTTTGAATTTCTGCCAGTGCTTTCTCCACGCTTATACTTGCGTACTGTTTTCTTTTGCATAAAAATAGCCCCCTATGAATTTTTATAGGTGACTAAGAGTAATTCTCCTCCACAGTCTCGACAATCAGTCTTCACCAGTCTAGCCAAAAAACACGGTTTAGACTGTGGAGGGAAAATTTTATTATAAACGTTGAAATAATTGTGTTGGCGGGACCGCCTGGGAATCGAACCCAGCAGACCTGGCACGCAGGTCTCAAGCAGTTTTGAAGACTGTGGAGGACACCAGTCCCCATTCCCTCCCGAACAAATGGCTTTATATCACCGTTCCAAAAGTCTATCTCTACGGTTATTCATTGAATCCCTACACCATTTTACTCTTTATCATCACAGTTTAATTTAATGGGGGATGTATGCATTTTTTTTCAAGTAGAATATATCATTTCAAAGAACTGGTAATTATAGTATTATTGATTTCGAATTTTACCGAAGGGTTCAAATTCAATAAACTTCAATCTTGTAAATTTTGGATCCAATTTCCTTTTAATTAATTTATAGAAATTCTCATTATGAGTTGAAAGTATGACCTGTTTATGAAGTTGGTTTGTAATAGTTCGTAATAAATCAATAAAAGAAGGTATATTTAGGTTATCTAAATGGTGTATAGGGTCATCCATAAAAATTGTATTCAACCCATCTTGATTTTTAAGGAGTGTCTTTGCCAAAAATATACTTAAAGATTAGGGTCAGACCCCCGGTGTGCTAAAGCGTTAGCACACGTCGGGGATCTGACCTTAAATATTTTTCATTATTTATCAATTTTCCATAAAGGTATAGTTCATTTCTACTTTGCTAATCTTTCATTACCTTATCTTTATTTCTAACCCTACACTTATACTTGCCTTTTTCCTCTTTAATCACAAATCCTTTCTTTGGTTCGACCATGAAATTCATAGAGTTTTTTGTGTTAGTTGTTATTTTTTCTTTTAATTCTTCTGCGGTCAAGCGTTTTTCACGAAATGCTGATTCTCTCATGACAATTTCAATCGTATGTCCATAACTTAAGCATACTTTTGTAAATTTAATACCAAGCGGTAGTATTCTCTTCACATGGTTGAGTGCAAACCAAATGCAGGTTTCATTCTTATAAGACTTTGTTGGAAATAGCCAAATGTCTAAACATGCATCTATTTTAATTGGATACATCCTATGATTTTTACCAAGCAGCTGAGCCGAGCTATGGAGAGCCCCCTTAATGCTAGAGCCATAACTTATGAGGGACTTGTCTATCAGCTGGACTGGTGACATCGCTACCAAAAACTCGTCGTCCTGATCGATCACATGCGTAAATAATTCGCCGTTTTCATATAATACTCCGTAAAACAACACAGTTTTTTCATTAATTAAATAATCATACATTAAGTCCATCCAATATACCTTCTTTCATATATTCTTTTAATCTTACATCTATGATTTTTTTACGAAAAAGGGTATACTAAACTTCAAGTTGGTATACCCAACTGCTGAAACTCATGGGCGATGTCCGGCAAGACTTAGCCGCCTATGAGTTTTTTACCTTTTTTCACATTTCCCTCACCTCCCTTGCTGCTCCAGCAAAGCAACTAGTTTTTCAATATTCTTTTTGTCATTCGATAAAAAATAATAACCTGATCTAATAACACCCTTATAATTTTTCCATACAGGATTATCTCGCTTCCAATCTACTTGTCTTAACCGTTCCATTCGGTGAAACATTTCTTGCTGCCGCTCTTCAAATGATTGTTTTTCCATGCCTTTATTAACATAATAGGCAACGCTCAAAAGTAGCGGGAAATTGGCTAACATGGATTCTTCAAAGTCTCCCATTCGGTCTGGCGGATACTGCTGAAATAATTCATTGAACCAAACCGTAATGAGTTTAATATAGTCATTGGCTGCGAGATTTGCTTCATAGTAATCATCTACCACACGATGAATCATTCTTCCAGTCAGAAAAATAGCCACTATCTGGCGCAACTGTGACAATGACAGCAATTTCTTATTCGTTGGCCGAACAATCGCCCTTTTCTCAATCTCTACACCGGCAATCTTAAGCTGTTTATTGTTTTTTAAAATGGTATTGGTGATTTTGTTCAATTCTTTTCTGGAGTCGAAAGCAATCCTCTTTGATAATGCTACCTTTTTTCCCTTCGTATTCAGGTCAATAAATAACTGATCTGCCTCTTCCTTTGCCAAACCTTCAAAGATTTGCACGGCTACTTCCGTTTTTTGAAGGAACTGAAGAAGTTTGTAGCCTATTTTCATGTGTTCCTCATTGTCACTCTTTACCTCTCGGCTTCCCATTTCTTCAATCTGGCAAAATGCTTTTAATCGTTGGTTCCCATCAATAATCATCAGTTCTAAAGGCTTGTCCTCACCTAATCTTTCGGCTGCTGCAACTAATGGCGGAAAATAAATCTGTTCAGTTAAAACGTTTTCAAGAATATATTTTTTAATTGCTCTGACATGCAATTTGTTTACCTCTCGTAATTTCACTTGCCCGTTTTGGATAAGTGTTGTCAGCTCTTGAATGGTGTAGGTAACCATCGCTTGCCGCTTGGAAAATACATTGTTCACGATCAAGTGGATCCAATCCTTTCTTTATCTATCATCGCCTTAAATTTCCATGCTGTTTTTTGAATAGCTGTTGTGGAAGAATGATGCTTAATTCTCCTGGTTCCAGGGTCGTATAGATGTGTAAATAGTGGATGATCATGTTCCCATGTGCAATGTTTTTTTAATTTACTAAGCTGCATGATGGCTTCTTGATGAGAAATAGAGTAATTCTTGGTGAGATGAAAAACGGTGTAAGCTAAGGCCACTTGTATGCCTGTCAGTCCGGTCACAAATTTACGGCGATTGGCCATTTGTTTAGGAAATATCTGCTGCCATGTTTCAAAAAATAATTGTGAAATGGCGATAATTTCATTTGGTTTATAGTTTCCGAAATTCGCCTCTCCCTTTTTTACGGTTAAGTTCCCTTCAAACATAGCCAATAAGCATTTTTTCATAATCGTCAATGAGGTAACAGATGAATTATAGTTTGTTAGACGGGATAGTTCTTGTTCAATCTCAAATTCTGACTGCAATCGTTTGGCTACCTTTCTTGTTAGTTCTGTATATTCGTCACGATGGTCGTATTGCATAATTAACCCAATATGCGCTTCCTTTCGCTCTGTATTGATATCCGTGAAAAGCTGCCTCTCTTCTTCCTGTGTTAAATCCAAATACACCTGCATCGCCACTGGATAATCTCTCAGCTTCTCGATGTACCCTTGGATGATCTTTGCTTCTTTATCGTTTCCCATTTCTTCCGCTGTTTCCTTTTGGGATTTTAAGTGGCTTAATGCTGAAGACATCGCGGAGCTTCTGTGTTGTCCATCCAATATGTATAGCTTAGTGCCTGGTTCTAACGCCCAGCCATGTTCAGTGTTGTTAAATGCCCCCCTTGCAGAAAAGATAAATGGTGAAAAATAAAAATCCTTTCCCTTTAATGATTTTAAAATAAACTCTCTTATTTCCGATCTTCGCTGCGTATCTAATTTTCGCTGTACCTCTTGATCCACTTCAAAAAGTGCTTCCAATGTTGAAAATCGTAATTGGGTAGCAAGTACCTTTTTTCCAAACTGATTATAGTCAATTCCTTCAATAATGGTTCTAAAGTCATGATTTGACAATCATCATCACCCCTTTCGACAATATTATATTGATATCGAACTACAATTGTAAATTGGAATTTTCCTATACTCATTCGTTGAATTTACACTTCATGTTGTTCCTTTGTCCTGTATTCTGCAGAACCTTGACAAATTTTATAACTATAGTAAAATATCATTTTTGTTTTTGAATAAGCGGTTTTACCAACAATCAATCCAAAATTCTCTTAACAAACTTTTATTTTTGAGGCTTAGAACGCCATGATTATTTATTATTTTACTTGTGACAGTTTGTTCACCGTTTATTCGATATTTGGTCAATATTAGCGTTGTAACTTACGAAAGTCTTTTTGCGGAACAAAACAAGGAGTGGCTTTGAATTAATAAGGAGGTCAGTTTTTAAGTAGAAAAGGAAGAAAGATAGCTAAAATATTTACGGTTTTGGATATCTTTTTGAATTGAAAATAGCCAATATAATTAGCAATCAAAAAGGTATTGGGTTTTAAGCCAATACCTTTATAGTTTCTATGATATTTCTTTTTGTCTCGTCTAATTTTGTCTCTTCTTCATTCTGGGTTTCTGCATCCTCAGTATAGAAGTAGGCAAAGTTTTGCCCTTCGAATCTCGGGACCAAGTGCCCATGAAAACGTGTTAATACATCAGTAACTCACCATTTTGACATACGAAAATTTTATTGCACGAACGGCCGCAGGACAATCCATTCGTCCGAAATTTTTACTTTGACGGTCTCCGCCATAATTGCCTAGGGCTTCACGCTCACATCACGTCGGGGGTCTGACCCTTAAGGTTATAATCCGTTTTGATCCAACATGTATTTTTGAGTATCCATTTTTATCTTAAAATGATTTTCGATCATATTTCCATTTCAACTTTTCAATACTTCACTTACTTCTTTCTTGGATATATTTCTCCAACCCCTTATCACAACAATAAACGTAACAACCCTTCATTCCTCTAGTCATTAACGTTCTATATGTATTCCGAACAAGGTCAACGAGCGGGTCAACCGCGCCTTTCTTCGGTTTAGCTGGTTTTGCTCCTTTGTCTTTAAACTCATCTCGTCTAACAATGAGCTTTTGAGTATCTTCATCAAAGCCTAAATCCTTTCCAATAATTACACCAACATAATCCATTTCCAGGCCTTGAACTGTGTGAATACAACCGATTTGGTTGGCACATTCTGGATGAATGGCCCAGTCAATTCTATTTGGATCATTCCACGGCAACGCAAAATTATGCTCCTCAATGACAACATCATCAGCAAGCTTTCCATTCACGACATTTTTCGTCCAATCCCATGCGTAACCTGCTAACAATCTTCCCCCATGTTTATCAACTATTTCCTCTTTCAATTGTTGAGGGCTGGAAACCAGTTTGAAATCAAAATCACCTTCAAGTTTAAATGCTTCTTGGTCATAATTTAGAATACTATCAAGCCATGAGATGTAATTACCTGATCCTGAACAGCGGTATTGTGATTCAAGTTCAACCGTATGTATATCTGCTCCGAATCTGGCTGCTTCTTTTTCTACCTCTTTTACACTTCCAATGTCTTTTTTTGAGATTTTCTGAAAATCATCAATGAAGAACACGCTTATTCGTGACGATCGAATGATTTGTGTAACTTGATTTTCTCCTTCAATCTTCTTTTTCATATGTCCTTGCTCTTTTAGTCGATGTGCTTCATCGCAAATAAGGACATCAAAATAATTTTCAGGTGCATGCACGTAGGAGGCAGACCCTTTAAATAAATCTCTCACTTCCACATGACCTGAAGACCCAATTAGCTTTTTACGGAGTACTTCCCTAAATGCCTGGTTAGGTGTTATATATTCCACATATGCCTTCGACTTTAGCATATAACTCATTAAGTTTAATCCAATGACAGATTTCCCTGTACCTGGGCCACCTTTAATAATAATTACATGTTTTTGATCTGTTTGTGCTTTAAATTGGTTATATTTGCTCACTACTTTTTCATAGGCAACCTTTTGCTCATCGAGTAGTACGAACTCTTCATTGCCTTCAATGAGTGATCCTACTGTTTCAACTAATTTTTTAGAAGGTCTGATTTTTCCATTTTCTATGGTTTCAGCAATTTCCATGCCATTCCCTTTTGAAACCAACTTTCGGATATTCTTTGCCAAGTCCCGATCACTGAATTGAAAGTACACAGGAGATTCCTGTAGATAACTGCTGTAACGCTTATCCAGCAGTGGCTCCCCCATACTTGCCATAATATAATTATGTAAATAGGCACACGAGTGAAGCTGAATCGATGTGGAGTCACTGTATAAGGACTCATTGAAATTCTGCAAATATCTCTTATAGGAAGATGCTTGATAGGCAGGATGAACCGTTTCTCGATCCCTTCCACCTAGAAATGTCCGAACAATTCCATCTCCTTCAGCCACTTTTGCTTTCTGCCATTGTTTCAACTCAATAATGATTGCATTTTTTGTTCCTTGTTCGTCTTGTCCTGCCACGAGAAAGTCGATTCTTTTTTCAGATGAAGGCAGCTTATATTCTAATAAGACATGTGTATCCTCTTTTAAATCTGCATCCCTTAGTACCTTAGCCATTTGAGGAAGTGAGTTTTCCCACGATCTTAATTCACTTCCCGAAACAACCTTGTTCATTTTTGCAAGAACGTTTTTCTTAAGAACGTACCCAATTTTATTTTCATAAATATGGTTTAAAAAGCTTGAAGAGGTCTCATTATAAATAATCATTTAACTTTTTCCCCACTTCTGTTCACCGGGTATTTAATAGCGTTTTTAACCAGCTTGTCAAAGACTTCTTCTTCAAGATTAATTTCCAGCTTATCAGCAAGTTGGACAAGGTATATTAGAATATCCGCCATTTCTTCTTTTATATTTTGCTTGGATTCGACGATTGCTTCTTCGCTTGTTCTCCATTGAAAATTTTCCAGCAATTCATTTGCCTCGAGGGAAATAGAAATAGCCAAATCTTTTTCATTATGATATTGTTTCCAATCTCTTTCATCGCGAAATGCTAAGACTCTTTGTTGAATTTCTTTCATTTTCATTCTCTCCTATTATGCAAGTAAAGGCATCATTACTTTTGAAATTATTTGATAATAATATCCTTATTTTAACACTGGAGATAAAATTAAACATTAATATTTATTTCCTTTGTAAGCTAAAGCACCTAATGCCTGTCAGTCCTTAACAAATTTACGGCAATTGTTCATTTGTTTTGGAAATATCTACTGCCATGATTCAAAAAACAATTTGAAATGGCGATAATTTCAATCCAATATGCTCTTTTTTTCGCTCTCGGAAAATTGGGTCTGAATCCTAGTTCACCTAAGTGATAGCACGTAGGTGGCGACCCCCGAATTTCACGAAATATTTCTAGGGAATTATTTCTGATAGATTAGTGTTCACGTTTTTTATGGGAGTTTGGTTTATCCAATTACAAAATGATAGTTTCCTTTGGAAGAAGCAGCATCGATAATTAGAGAGTTTCTATAATTAAAATCCGGCAAAAGATATCATCTCGATACACAATTGCATTTCTTCTAATTCACCAAAGGTGTTCGATGAAGTAAAAGAACTGTCCCCTGCTTCACCCAACCATCTTCACACTTCCCCCATGCAACCAATCCCACTCGAAAGTTTCACCAGCAATAGTATAGAGAATTGGTTCATCTTCAACGATTCCTTCTACACGTTTTTCCTCTAACCGCTCATCGTAATACCGGCAAAACTTCTTTTTTAGGATTCCAAAGAAGTAAGCAATCGGATTCCGAACAGCCTTTGTGAATTTTAGTTTTCTAATCAGTTGTCTAAAGGATTCAATGGCGATTCCCACAACGACATCTGTTTCTTCAAGCAGTTTATAGTCAAAAGCCAGGATATGAACCATATGCCAATAGTCCTCGATTAACTTGGCATCATCGAAGAAACATCTAACAAATTGAACAAATTCCTGTGGAACACGGTTGCTCACAAAGGTGTGATTTAATTCAGACGGTTCTTCTTTACGTTTTTTTATCTTTTGATCTTTTTCAGTTTTTAAAAGATTAATAGTTTCTATTGGGTGGTTCATTGTTTTCTGTTCGGGTGGTTCATTTACGGGAAAACGATTAAATATATAGAGATTACTCGACTGCGAACCGTTACCCCGCTCCGTTTCATAGACAGTGAAAATACCTACTGCTTTTGCCTTGCCAATCATCCGTTTAAACGTAGAACGGGAAATTCCATTATCGTGGTATTCATCATTTATCGCTTTTAACATCGTACCTATTTTGGCATTGCAAACACCAGGGATCTTCGCAGCAAAACGAACCAGCCGCTTTAATCCGACCAGCTCCCCTTTTGAAAAATTAACCTTGTGCTCGGCTAATCACATTTCCATATGATGGTT
>NZ_AJLS01000056.1 GCF_000307875.1 Neobacillus bataviensis LMG 21833 | reverse complement strand
GTGTTTCCTTTATCTCAGTTGGAGCGCTCCAGGCCATACGCCGCTGACCAGGGCGCTTGCGCTTTTCTTTTCAATTGTACAAAAATTTAAAAAACTTTCAAAGAATTCGTGATATAATGTTAGATAAATAAAAAAATAGAAAAAAAGCACAGTTTTTTGTACAGGTTTCTTTATATAATGGTAGTAAGAGGAAAAAGAAAAAGGTGGTGAAAAAATGAGAGCAAGACGGCAATATTTATTTATTGATTTTGAGTTTACAATGCCGGAACGAAATGTGCGAATGAAAGACTTTTTTGCAGAAATTATTGAGGTTGGAATTGTGGCAGTCGTTGATGATCAGATAACAGAGCAATTCTCATCCTATGTGACTCCATTAAAATTTCCGAACCTATCCGAACGCTGCAAATCCTTCCTACATATTTCACAGCAGCAAGTGGACAAAGGGTTATCTATTTTTGAACTGATCAAAAAATTGGCGGAGTTCAATATGGAGAATGTGGAAACCACGATTGTTACTTGGGGAAATATGGATATGAAGGTACTGCGGCACAATTGTTTAATGGCAGGAGTTGATTTTCCTTTTCATGGAGCCGAATTGGATTTATCCATGGAATATAAACGGTTCTTTGGGGATCAAAACCAAACGGGTCTATGGAAAGCTGTACAGGAATACGGCAAGGAAGGGACAGGCCGGCATCACCGGGCACTTGATGATGCCATGACTACCTACAATATATTCAAACTCGTCGAAAAGGATAAACGCTATTTAGAAAAACCAAAACCAACGACGATTGGCGATCGAGTCGATTTTTCAAAGCTATTAAATGAATTTGCATAAAAGGCCAAATCATTCAAACTGATTTGGCCTATTGTATGCTAAAATTTATAATCCTTCTCCAATGATTCCATCGCTTTAATACTCATTTCAGCCCATTCCGAAGCTGTCTCAGCAAGCTCCGTTTTCATTTTAGCAACGGCTTCCTTTAGCGATTCCATATATTCTGGAACTTCATTTTCAAACGGTTTGACCATTTGTTTTGGGATATTCGCCTGTTCCCTAAAGCTGAGCGCGCGTCTTTCATGAAAAATAAGTACATCTGCGTCTTTTGGACTGTGCAAATCCCCTTGCATCGGATGCTTTATGACCGCTAACACCCTGACTAAATAATGCTGGGGACGGATCTCGGTTATTTCACCGATATATTTCCCAGTTTTATAAATCCCCGTTACAACTTCACCCACCTGTAATTCTGCCAACAAAAACAACTCCTGACTATAATTTCTTCTTCTATACTTTCATTTTAATAGAAAAAAGGCTAAATTAAAAACAAAGTGCAAAAAAACAAAATTTCGGTTAAAGTGTAAAAATGGAGGGATGACTATATGAGAAGAAATTTGAAAATACTAATTATGTTATTGTCGATTATTATGGTATTAGCTGCATGTGGGACAAGCTCGAAGAATGAAGATACACAATCGAAATCGAAAACTGCGGCGCCAAAGACAGAGCAGAAGAAGGAAGGAGAACAACAAGTGACAAATGCTGTTTATCCTCAGCTATCAACAGAGGTTTCAGAAAATGAAAAACTGGTGGAAATGGAAACATCGATGGGGACGATAAAAATTAAATTATTCCCAGAATATGCGCCTAAAGCCGTTGAAAACTTTGTGAAGCATAGTGAAGAAGGATATTATGACGGTTTAATTTTTCATCGTGTCATTAAAGACTTCATGATTCAAGGTGGGGATCCGAACGGCAACGGAACCGGTGGAGAGAGTATTTGGGGGAAGCCATTTGAGGATGAATTCTCGAAAAATCTGTATAATCTTCGCGGCGCCTTGTCAATGGCCAATTCAGGTGTAAATACGAACGGCAGTCAGTTTTTTATCGTTCAAAGCACATCACTCGACCCTTCCATGAAGTCGGAAATGGAAAAGGCCGGATACCCGAAGGAAATTATCGATGCCTATGATCAAAACGGGGGTACACCTTGGCTTGATCATCGCCATACTGTTTTTGGCCAGGTAGTTGAGGGGATGGATATTGTCGATAAAATTGCTGCCACTCCCGCGGATGAGAAGGATAAACCGGAAACAGATGTAATCATTAAAAAAATCAATGTTTTAAAGTAACAGTATCTATTCGTGCAGATTCATTGGTGTGAAATGTTTTTTGTTGCTATAATCAATAGAGCAGTTCCTTTAGAAGAAAGGGAGAAGAAAAATGTTTCAACCATCAGTGCTAGCTTTATTTTTATACTTTCCAGAGGATAAATCAGAATATATACCAGCTGTTATTAGCCTAACAATCTTTATGATTGCCGCCTTTTTTACAATGCGTTTCATCATGAAAGTTTCTAGACGGGAAGCTGAAAAGACAAAAGCGTTAGAGGAACAAATAAAAAATAACCAATCCACACAAAGGGACAGTTAACAAATGCTGTTCCTTTTTTTTTCGTATATAGGACTCATAAATTTTGAATAGGTCATGACCTGTTTGCCCATACTAATGGCAAATTGTCTAAAGTTGGGGGATTACATATGAAGAAGTTCTGGCTGATGATTCCACTCCTCATGCTTACAGGATGCATGGAAAAGGAAGTCAAAAAGGTAGATGTAGAAATGTTTAATGCTGTTGGTGATTCGCTCGGAACTGTGACTTTAGCTGAGCAGTCCAGCGGCGTTAAAATGACAGTAAATTTAAAAGGGCTCCCGGCTGGGGAGCATGCCATCCATATTCATGACACAGGAAAATGTGAAGCACCTGACTTTAAATCTGCGGGAAGCCATTTCAATCCTGAAAAAAAGGAACATGGCCTGCTTCATCCAAAAGGGGCGCATGCCGGTGACCTGCCGAATTTAATTGTCGGGGATGATGAATCGGCAAAAGCAGACCTAATGGCTCCAAACGTCACCTTAACGGACGGGAAAAAATCACTGTTTACAAAAGAAGGTACTTCAATCGTAGTACATGAAGGGAAGGATGATGGGATGAGCCAGCCTGCCGGAGATTCGGGAAAGCGGATTGCCTGCGGGGAAATTTCTAAAAATAAAAAAGCAGGGCAAAAAAAGGCCCAGGATGAAAAGAAATAGAACTTACCTATCTCATTTATGGGATAGTTTTTTTGTTGAAAAAATAATTTTTTCTTATAGGTATTAATCTAAGCTTATCCAAAAAGTGGTACATACACTACAGGGAGAATGTAAGGAGGCGAATAAAATGGAAAAAAGACAATTCGGCGGTTTTCCTGGACAGCAAATGGGCTTCCCGCAGCCAGGTTTCGGGCAACAAATGGGAGGGTACCCATACCATGGTTATCCACAGACGATGGGCGGCTATCAGCATGGTCATCCACAAATGATGGGGGGCTTCCAGCATGGATATCCACAAATGGGCGGAAGTCAACAGGGTTTTCCACAAATGGGTAGCTATGGGCAGCAAGGATTCCCGCAAATGATGGGCGGTCAGCAGACGGCTTTCCCTCAAGGGATGGGCAGTCAGCAACAAACAGGTTTCCCGCAAGGAATGGGCGGATTTAATCCAGCAACATTTGGACAGCGGAAGAAAGAGAAAAAATAAATTCCATCTTTAATAAATGAAGCCTGTTCTGTAAAAAGGACAGGTTTTTATCATTCAGGCTTGATTAATTTACCATATTTTTAGACAATATGGTCATACATAAATTTAACGGGGTGTTTTTGCAATGAAAAATAAAATTTATTATCAAGATGCCTACATACAAACTTTTACTGCCCATGTTTTAAAGCAAGAAAAAGACGAGAATGGAAATTGGTATGCCGTTTTAGACCAAACCGCCTTTTATCCAACGGGTGGGGGACAGCCGCATGATACGGGCACAATTTCAGTTGAAAAAGTAGTGAATGTCGAAGAAATTGATGGAGAGGTTCGCCATTACTTGGAGAGCCCATTACAGGATAGTGCAGGTGAGGTGTCAGGCACTATTGATTGGGAACGGCGATTTGATCATATGCAGCAGCACGCAGGGCAGCATATATTATCGGCCGCTTTTGAGCAATTATTTGATTACAATACGGTTGGTTTTCATTTAGGGGTAGACAACCTGACGATTGATCTTGAAACTGAAAATCTGACAGATGCGGAAGTGAAGAAAGCAGAGGCGCTTGCGAATAGGATTATTTTAGAGAACAGGCCGATTGAAACCAAATGGGTAACGGAAGAAGAGCTGTCCCACTATCCCCTAAGGAAAGAAACGAAGGTAAAAAAAGATATCCGGCTCGTGATTATTCCGGAATTTGATTATAACGGCTGCGGCGGGACGCATCCAAAGGCAACCGGTGAGGTCAGGGGAATAAAAATATTAGATTGGGAAAAACAAAGGAAGAAAGTCCGGATTCAATTTGCTTGCGGCAATCGAGTGCTTCAACTGCTTGGAGACAAGCAAAGGCTTTTGCTTGGATTAACGAAGCTCCTTAATGCCCCGGAAGCGGAAATGGAGCAGGCTGTGGCACGGCTGCTGGAAAATGGAAAACTTACTGAGAAGGCACTTGAGCAAGCACAAGAAAGTTTACTTCAATATGAAGCGAATGACTTGTTGGCTAAAAATAATCATATTGTCGCTGAGGTGTTTCAAAACCGAACAATTCAGGAGCTTCAGAAGCTGGCTAGGTTCGTGATTGCTGAAGATGATGGAGCACTAGTCTTGTTTGTGTCAGCGAATGACTCCCGTATGCAGCTAGTCTGTGCCCGCGGTACCACGAGAACAGAAAATATGAAAGCATTGGTGGGGGAGATCTTGCCCTTACTAAACGGCAAAGGCGGGGGAAATGATTCCTTTGCCCAAGGCGGCGGGAATGCTCTAATACCTGCGGAGGAAATTCTTCAACAGCTGTTAACCGTTATTAGATAGGTTCTTGAGGGAAAAAGTAGGATAAAATTATTTATTAAATGTAAAAATAATAGGAGACAGAAAAATGAGAAAAGAGCTTCAAACGAATTTACAATTTGTGGATGTGCTAAATGAGTGGGATCCCTTTCACTTGAAAAATGGGGACTATGATACGGAAATAGCAGACACGATTCAAGCCGTCCATGAACTGAACGATCCATCTAAACTGGCCAAGAGAATTCAAGCCATATACGAATTTTCTTTTGAAAAAATAATCCCAATGAATAGCTGCCTAAAAGTAGCGGAGGAATTATTAATGATTAAAGAAAATGAATCTTGCTCGCTATAAAAAAAGAGGACAAACCAATTTGGTTGTCCTCTTCAAAAAGGGGGAATACTAGAAAGCTTTACGTCTAAAGGATACCCAGAATTTCCATTTTCTAAACAGAAAAAAATAAATAAATAAAAAAAGCGGTACATTTTACCGCTTTTGCATTCTTAGGTTATATTACAGATTCGTAGGGGCAGAATTTGTATGAACTTGGTGTTGTAATAATTCAGAAGCCGGGATATCCAGAACAGTAGATAACTTCATGATTGTCTGAGTACTCGGCATTTGTTCCCCAGATTCATATTTCTCAATGGTCTGTGTTCCAACTCTAACCTTCTGAGCCAATTCTTCTTGGGTCATATGGAGCATCTCGCGTGCAGTTTTAATGGTGTTACCAATTGAGCTCATACAGTTCACCTCTTCCTGAAAAGATAATTTCTCACTATTAGTATATCATGGTAAATTTTTTATTTCTTATGCCACTTTTGAACATTTTGTTAAGATTTTTATGGAAAAGCTTGGAGCATCACCTATTTCATATAAAATGCTTCTTTGATTAAAACTAGGTAGTATGATATAATCTTTTAATGCGCATATAAGGGATAAAATTTTTTATAAATTAGGAGTGTTTTTATGACAGAAAAAGTTGAAATAGGTAGTATATTAGCAGGTAAGGTAACAGGAATTCAGCCTTATGGAGCGTTTGTTGCACTCAACGAACAAACCCAAGGTCTTGTTCATATTTCGGAAATTACGCACGGATATGTAAAAGATATTAATGATCACCTTAAAGTTGGCGATGAAGTTAACGTTAAGGTCTTGTCAATCGATGAAGGAGCTGGCAAAATCGGCCTTTCAATCCGCGCTACTGAAGAAGCACCTGTTCAACAGGCTGCTAAACCAAAGAAGCCGCGCAAACGCCAAGCGGCTGCAATTATTCCTGAAGTTGACGGCGGGCAAGGTTTTAACACATTAAAAGATAAGTTACAAGAGTGGATTGATCAATCCCAACGCGAAGATTTAATAAAAAAATAAGTCTTGAGAAGCCTGAGCCCAGCTATTAAATTAGTTGGCTCAGGCTTTTTTTATCAAATCTGTTCATTCTTTTTCCCTGCTCGGCTACAATAGTATTGTCTATACATAAATGTAAGGAATGAAATGGAGGAATGATTCATGTCGGCCAATAGGAATACAAACGAATTGATTGAAAAGACCGAGAAATACGGTGCCAATAATTATCATCCGCTGCCAATTGTCATCTCACGTGCGGAGGGTGTTTGGGTAGAAGATCCTGAAGGCAATAAATACATGGATATGCTTAGTGCTTACTCTGCTGTTAACCAAGGACACTGCCATCCAAAAATTATTCAAGCATTAAAGGATCAAGCGGATAAGGTTACATTAACTTCACGTGCTTTCCATAACGACCAGCTTGGTCCTTGGTATGAAAAGGTTTGCCAGTTAGCGAAGAAAGAAATGGTCTTACCGATGAACACAGGGGCAGAGGCTGTTGAAACGGCTGTTAAGGCAGCACGCCGCTGGAGCTATGATGTAAAAGGGGTTGCGGAAGACCAGGCAGAAATCATCGCCTGTATAGGGAATTTCCACGGAAGAACGATGACAGCTGTTTCATTGTCATCCGATGCCGAATATAAACGGGGATTTGGCCCGATGCTGCCAGGTATTAAGCTTATTCCATATGGTGATTTAGAGGCACTTAAGTCTGCGATTACCCCAAACACAGCAGCCTTTTTAATCGAGCCCATCCAAGGTGAGGCAGGAATTGTCATTCCACCAGCAGGCTTTATGAAGGCTGCATTTGATTTATGTAAGGAAAACAATGTGCTCTTTATTGCCGATGAAATTCAGGCAGGTTTGGCGCGTACAGGAAAAATGTTTGCCTGTGAATGGGAAGGCATTGAGCCGGATATGTATATCCTCGGTAAAGCACTTGGGGGTGGCGTATTCCCAATCTCGTGCGTGGTTGCTGACAAGGATATTTTAGGTGTCTTCAACCCAGGTTCCCACGGGTCAACATTTGGTGGAAATCCGATGGCCTGCGCTGTTTCAATTGCGGCCCTTGATGTACTTGTAGATGAAAAGCTTTCGGAAAAATCCTTAGAGCTTGGGGAGTATTTTATCAACAAATTAAAGGAAATTAAGAATCCTAAAATCAAGGACGTTCGCGGACGAGGATTGTTTATTGGTGTGGAATTAACGGAACCAGCCCGCGGGTATTGTGAACAATTAAAAGATCATGGGCTATTATGTAAAGAAACACATGACACAGTCATTCGATTCGCACCGCCGCTTGTTATCAGTAAAGAAGAATTAGATTGGGCAATTGAGCGGATTAGCAAAGTTTTGGGGTAAATGGAAAAATTACTAGGGGTGCCAAAATGGGGACAACTGATGGAGACGGAAAGAAAAGAGAAATAGTGAGCCTTCTTACATCAACACAAATTGTGATTCACGATGCATGTAAAAAACTAGGGTATAACGAAGATATGGTTCATTTATTAGAGGAACCTTTGAAATCACTTAGTGTCAGGATTCCTGTACGCATGGATGATGGGTCGACAAAAGTTTTCTCAGGATTCCGCGCCCAGCATAATGACGCCCTTGGGCCAACAATGGGCGGTGTCCGCTTTCATCCAAGGGTAAATGAAGAGGAAGTCAAGGCACTATCGATGTGGATGAGTATGAAATGCGGAATTGCTGATCTGCCTTTTGGGGGAGGAAAAGGCGGTGTTGTTTGTAACCCGCGAGCCATGTCATTTGGTGAACTAGAACGCTTAAGCCGTGGGTACGTTCGTGCGATTAGTCAAGTCGTCGGGGCAACGAAAGATATCCCAGCCCCGGATATGTACACGAATGCGCAAATTATGGCCTGGATGTTAGATGAATACAGTCGTCTTCGGCAAAACGACTCCCCGGGCTTTATCACGGGAAAGCCACTTGTGCTGGGAGGGTCTGAGGGCCGCGAAAGAGCAGGCGCAAAGGGAGTTACGATTTGTATCGAGGAAGCGGTAAAAAGACGCGGCATTCGGGTTAAAGGGGCTCGTGTGGTTATTCAAGGATTCGGGAACGCAGGCAGCTATATCGCAAAGTTTTTACATGATGCAGGTGCAATCGTTATCGGAATTTCTGATGTATACGGTGCCCTTTATGATCCAGATGGTTTAAATATTAATTATCTATTGGATCGGCGGGACAGCTTTGGTACGGTTACCAGTTTATTTGAAGGGGCAATTACAAACGAGGAATTGCTTACGCTGGATTGTGACATTTTGGTGCCTGCTGCCATCTCCAATCAAATCACAGCGGAAAACGCCCACAATATTAGGGCGAGTATTGTCGTTGAAGCAGCCAATGGGCCTACCACACTTGAGGCGACAACGATTCTTACCGAGCGTGAAATTTTACTAGTGCCTGATGTATTGGCAGGTGCTGGAGGGGTCACTGTGTCTTATTTTGAATGGGTTCAAAATAAACAAGGGTATTATTGGACAGAAGAAGAAATTGCGGAGAAATTACGAGAGAGGCTAGTCAAATCCTTCAATGAAATTTATGAACTAGCACAAACTCGGAACGTAAATATGCGATTGGCTGCTTATATGGTGGGTGTAAGAAAAATAGCAGAAGCCTCCTTGTTTAGGGGGTGGGTCTAAATGGATTCCTTGCTTCATCTTGATGTAAGGGTTTCTTTTTTTTGCAAAAATAATGATTTTAAATAATAATGGGAAATGAAAAGGAAGGTGTTCGATGTGAAGAATTTTACTTTTTGGAATCCAACAAAATTAATCTTTGGGAAAGCCCAGCTTGAACAATTAAAAACAGAAATTCCTCAATACGGCAAAAAAGTGCTGCTCGTCTATGGGGGCGGCAGTATTAGAAGAAGCGGTCTTTATGATAAGGTTACATCCCTTTTACAAGAAGTAGGTGCCGAAGTATTTGAACTTTCCGGGGTCGAACCGAATCCCCGCATTTCAACTGCCCGAAAAGGGGTGGAAATCTGCAAAAGAGAAGGAATTGAGTTCCTTTTAGCAGTCGGCGGCGGCAGTGTCATCGACTGTACCAAGTTAATTGCAGCAGGGTCTAAATATGATGGCGATGCTTGGGACTTAGTGGTTAAAAAGGCTGTTGCGATGGAAGCACTTCCCTTTGGTACGGTATTGACGCTAGCGGCAACTGGGTCAGAAATGAATTCCGGCTCGGTAATCACGAATTGGGAAACCAATGAAAAACATGGCTGGGGAAGTCCTGTGACATTCCCGAAATTTTCTATCTTAGATCCTGTTAATACGTTTACGGTACCAAGAAATCAAACGATTTATGGAATCGTCGATATGATGTCACATATACTGGAACATTATTTTCATCTGGAAGAAAATACAGACTTTCAGGATCGGATGTGCGAATCGTTGCTCACTACGGTGATGGATACAGCACCCAAATTGCTGGCGGATCTAGAAAACTACCAGCACCGGGCAACAATTCTTTATAGCGGCACCATGGCATTGAACGGAATATTAAATATGGGTTATCGCGGCGATTGGGCAACCCATAATCTTGAGCATGCGGTTTCAGCCGTCTATGACATCCCGCATGGCGGCGGGCTGGCGATTCTTTTCCCGCACTGGATGGAGCATAACCTACATGTGAAACCTGAGCGCTTTAAACAGCTTGCTGTCCGGGTATTCGGCGTAGATGCTGCTGGTAAGACTGCTGAGGAAGCAGGTCTTGAAGGAATTCGTAAGCTGCGTGAGTTTTGGGATCGCATTGAAGCACCATCACGTTTAGCTGATTATGAAATTGATGATACGAAGCTCGATTTAATGGCCGACCGTGCAATGGCAAACGGTGAGTTTGGCAACTTTACCAAGTTAAATCGTGACGACGTATTAGCTATTTATGAGGCATCATTATAGGTGTGAGAAAAATGTCGAAAATGGGCACGCTTACAATGTGTGCCCTTTCTTGATTATCTTCTTGGCATTCGCTAAAGTTGTAATGTAAATAAAATTGATGGAGGATCATTTCATGACACATGTACGTTTTGATTACTCAAAAGCACTTACTTTTTTTGGAGAACATGAACTTACATACCTACGGGATGCTGTAAAAGTAGCTCACCATTCTCTAAATGAGGGTACTGGGGCGGGCAGCGACTTTTTAGGTTGGATTGAACTGCCGACTAATTATGACAAAGAGGAATTTTCGCGGATTCAAAAATCCGCTGAGAAAATTAAAAGCGATTCTGATGTCCTACTTGTCATTGGAATTGGCGGTTCATACCTTGGGGCAAAGGCGGCAATTGAAATGCTGTCACACAGTTTCCACAACGCTCTTCCAAAAGAAAAACGCAGCACGCCGCAAATCCTTTTTGTCGGTAACAATATTAGCTCTAGTTACATGCACGATGTAATCGATCTCCTTGATGGCAAGGATTTCTCTGTTAACGTCATCTCTAAATCCGGAACAACCACCGAGCCGGCGATTGCCTTCCGTATTTTCCGCAAGCTGCTTGAGGAAAAATACGGCGTTGAGGAAGCACGTAAACGGATTTATGCAACAACAGACAAGGCAAGAGGTGCCCTAAAAACGTTGGCAACGGAAGAAGGCTATGAATCATTCGTGATTCCGGATGATGTCGGTGGCCGTTATTCCGTTTTAACTGCAGTAGGCTTATTGCCAATCGCTGTAAGCGGCGCTGACATTGAGAAGATGATGGAAGGTGCAGCAGCAGCCCAAGGGGACTACAGCCATTCAGAGCTTGAGGAGAATCCTGCTTACCAGTATGCAGCTGTAAGAAATGCGCTATACAATAAAGGGAAAACGATTGAAATGCTCATCAATTATGAGCCGGGTCTGCAATATTTTTCCGAATGGTGGAAGCAGTTGTTTGGCGAAAGTGAAGGAAAAGACCAAAAAGGAATTTATCCATCTTCGGCAAACTTTTCGACAGATCTCCACTCTCTTGGACAATATGTGCAAGAAGGTCGCCGCGATTTGTTTGAAACCATCATAAAGGTGGAAAAACCGCGTCATGAGCTGAAAATTGAAGCGTTTGAAAATGACCTAGATGGCTTGAACTACTTAGCAGGACAAACCATTGATTTTGTTAATAACAAAGCATTCGAAGGAACGATGCTCGCTCATACTGACGGCGGTGTGCCAAACTTAATCGTTTCCATTCCTGCCATGGATGAATACACATTCGGTTACCTTGTTTACTTCTTTGAAAAAGCCTGTGCGATGAGCGGCTACCTTCTTGGAGTGAATCCTTTTGACCAGCCAGGGGTAGAGGCTTATAAAGTCAATATGTTTGCCTTATTAGGTAAGCCTGGATATGAAGAAAAGAAAGCTGAGCTTGAAAAAAGATTATAATTGATAAGAGTGCGGACGCATTTTGCGGTGTCCGCACTCTTTTCTATTTAAACGTTAATAGCTCATCACTTTCTTCGATTTCAAACTTATGAGCGGGATTTAGAATGGTTTCTTCGCCTCTTTTGATCCCGATTAACAGAAAGCCGTCGGACAATAGTTTCTGGCAAACTTCATTAAAGGTTTTACCGACATCATTTGGATTAACTGCACTAGCAGACAATCTACTTTCCTGTAATTGATGAACAACCTTCGATAACAGCCCATCTCCATTGGAATGAAGGCTATTAATCATAAACACACTCGTCAATTTATTGGATTGAATTACTTCATCTGCACCGGCCCTCATGGCATTGACAACCTGCTCAGCTGTTAGAATTTCAACGATGCATTTCACTTGAGCACATAACCCTTTAATCGTGAGCAAGGTGAGGATACTGTTCATATCCGCTTGCAGCTCATCATTTCCGCGGTCAGCGGTAATCAATACTTTTTCAGCCTTTTCAATATCACTTTTGATAATCGTTTCATCGACATGACCTTTTCCTTGGATGAAATGAACAAACTTTGATTTCAACGGATTTGCTTCAAGGGTTTCATCAATTAAGACAATCATTTGCGGATATTTAACATTGGTAAGCTTATGAATGAGCTCCTTTGATCTCTCGTTCCAGCCAATGATGATGATTTGTCCATTGCCTTTAAATGGGATTCTTCCTTCGAAAAAGGCATCCTGCTTGGTAACTGCCGCAGCAGCAAGGGTTCCAAAATAGGAGGAGACAATTCCAACTCCCAGCAATATTAAAATTAATGCAGTCAACCTGCCCAAAAAAGAATGTGGTACATAGTCACCATATCCCACAGTGGAGGCCGTAATAATCGCCCACCAAATACCATCAAACATAGTTGGAAAGGTTTCTGGCTCTAAAAAGTGAATAGAGATTCCGAATGACAAGAACACTAGCAATGCAATTAAGAGGATTCGAATGAGAAGCGGTAATCGCAAAAAACTTATATAAACCCTGTTCGGCACGACCCACACCTCTTTTCTAGATACTACCTATTATTGACAAAAGTGCAAGTTCTCATTATTTTTGAATCATTATTTCGAATGGGTAAATGTTCACAAAAGGTTCTAATTTTAATGCTTGCCTTTTTTATGAAAAACTTATAAATTATGTTTATTACTATTGATATAGGTGCAACATGGAAGGTAGGTCGGAAGATGGATACTGGTATGAATTCACTATTGTCGAATATTGAAAAGACGAGATTGGAAATGATCCTTTTGGCACATCAATATGGGTATTCAAATCCAAGTGTTGTTCAATGCAGTCAAAGACTCGATCTTCTATTGAATGTTTATCATAATAAAAATATCAAGCATTAATCATATGAAAAACCTTCCGGTCTCCGGGAGGTTTTTTTTAACTAAAGGAATAATTTCCATTCCAAAAGCAAACCGTAAAACAAACATGCCCTTTATAAGATAAAAATTTTGAGGTGTAGAAGAGTGGTTATTGATACGAAAAAAGAGCGAAGGCTGATCTTCTTCGCTTTACTTGTTCTCGCGATCTATCTTTCTCCACTATTTATTTTGCAGGAAAATGCCCATATCCGGGTACATGATAATTTAGATTCAAACCTGGCGTGGTATAAGGTGTTAGCGAAGAGTGGAGAACTATTTGGCAGCGCCAATGCGGTCATTCCCCAAATTATCAATGGACAACTATCGAGAAACGCCTTTGGGACAGAATACAGCATAATTGTCTGGCTATATGCACTTTTCCCAACGATGATTGCCTACGCTTTAAGCCAAGCATTGACAAGGGTGGCAGCCTTCTTTGGTATGTATTTACTGTTGAAGGATCATTTTCTTAAGGGCGAAAAATGGCTCATCCTGCAAATAGGGAGTGCCCTTGCTTTTGCCTTAACACCGTTTTGGCCGTCAGGAATGTTAAGCACGTTAGGAATGCCGCTGGCGCTTTGGGCACTTCTCAACATCCGTATTGGAAAAGGAAGTTGGAAGGATTATCTAGTCCTAACACTGATCCCGTTTTATGCGAGCATCGTTTTAGGATTCTTCTTTTTTTTAAGTGCAATCGGGGTTTTATGGCTTTGGGATGTTTTGCGCGGAAAGGGCTGGAACTTTCGCTTTTTGTTCGCAATCAGTTATATGACTATTATTTTTATGCTTGTGGAGTACCGGCTCGTTTATTCTTTTTTATTTTCAAAAGAACCGAATAGCCGTGATGAATATTTTCATGCGCATCTTCCTTTTTGGAGGGCAGTCCGGCTTTTTGTGAAAAATTACCTGCTTGGACACACCCATGTATTGACCGTACATACCTTATTTATTTTGCCGGCCACCTTTATCGCGATCTTCATTGTTTTCTCGAAAAAACTTTGGCGGCAGGAAAAACTATTTATTTTTTTATTCGCACTCAATATTCTCTTGTCGTTATGGTATGCGTTTTGGTTTTATGAGGGCTGGCTGCCCTTAACAGAAAGATTCCACTTTATGGATACCTTTAATTTTGCCCGTTACCATTTTTTGAGGCCGCTTGTAATTTATTCAGCCTTTGCCCTTGCCTTAAAAATTATTTCACTGCAAGGGATCGATTGGGCAAAATTGGCGAAATGGCTGATTGTTTTGCAAATCCTATTTTTGGCGTTATGCAATGATGAAATCATTTATAAGGATAAGCCAACCGTCAAGGAATTTTTCGCAGAGGATTTATTTCATGAAATAAAGGAGCATATCGCCCTTCCACAAGAGGATTACCGGATTGCGAGTATTGGATTGCATCCTGCTGTCGCGCAGTACAATGGCTTTTACACGATTGATACCTATAATAATTTTTATCCATTAAGCTATAAACATCAATTTAGGAAAATAATTGAAAGGGAATTGGCAAAAAATAAAACCATTCGAAACTACTTCGATAAATGGGGCGGGCGCTGTTACATTTTCACGGCCCAGCTTGGAAAACGATATATGCTGAAGAAAGATTCCAAACGCCATTTAAAAAATTTAGAACTGAATACGGAAGTTTTTAAGGAAATGGGCGGACGTTATATCTTTTCGGCCATACCAATCGACAATGCTGAGCAAAATCAATTGATGCTTGATAAGGTATTCATATCGAAAACGGCAGCATGGAAAATTTACTTATATAAGACATTGTAGACACCGGGGGTAGTAAACAGATGATTGATCCAGTCCTTACGATTGTTGTACCATGCTATAACGAGGAAGACGTCTTGCAGGAAACCTTCAATCAACTTCAGGGATTGTTAATAGAGCTGATGGATGAGGGGCTAGTTTCTAGGCAGAGCAAAATCCTGTTTGTTGATGATGGAAGTAAGGATCGTACATGGGAGTTAATATATAAAGAAGGGCTGCGAAACGAGTACGTCCGAGGCTTAAAATTATCGCGTAATGTCGGGCACCAAAATGCCTTACTTGCCGGCTTATTTACAGCAAAAGAGCATTCGGATTGTGTGGTTTCGATTGATGCCGATCTGCAGGATGATATACGGGTCATTCGCGAGTTTGTTATGAAATTCCTTGCAGGATATGAAATTGTTTATGGAGTCCGTAAAGGCCGTGATACGGATACGCTGTTTAAACGAAGCACGGCCCAAGGATTTTATAAAATAATGAAAAAGCTGGGGGTTGATCTTGTCTATAATCATGCGGATTTCCGGTTAATGAGCAAAAGGGCAGTAGACGAGTTAGAACGGTTCAATGAGGTAAATCTCTTTTTAAGGGGAATTGTTCCACTGCTAGGCTTCCGTTCCGATGTGGTCTATTACGATCGCTTAGAAAGGCAGGCAGGTGTCACGAAGTATCCTTTGAAAAAAATGATCGGCTTTGCTTTTGATGGGATAACCTCCTTTTCTATTTCACCAATCCGTTTTGTATTGATCACGGGATTTGTTTCCTTTTTCATGAGTCTTGTCTTTGGCGGTTACTTTTTAGCTCTTAAATTTTTTGGTCATACCGCGACGGGGTGGACATCGTTGATTACTTCGATTTGGTTAATCGGTGGCCTGCAATTAATTGCGATTGGATTAATTGGCGAATATATTGGTAAAATTTATAAAGAGACGAAGCAGCGTCCAAAGTACATCGTCGATATCGATTCCTTTAATCTGCCCCATCCAAGGAACCATTTGCTTAATCAAACGTTGATGGATGATGGGTTCAGTCTTGATTTTAGAAAAGTATCGGAAACAAACAAATAATTTTCCAAGAGTTTTCCTTAATGGGGAACTCTTTTTTGTCGTACAACCTCCCTCTTCTGAATAAATATGGGAAGACAGGCTTCTTTTTTAGGGGGGATTTAACATGAATATATTTATAGGCTATATCTTATTAGGATTGTCACTGGCTGCACCGATTGGGCCGATTAATGCTGCGCAAATTGATCGGGGAATCAGACATGGCTTTATGCACTCCTGGCTCATTGGGGTGGGGGCAGTGGTCGCCGACGGGATCTACATGCTTATTGTTTACATAGGGGTTGTCCAGTTTCTTGAAACGGCATTTATGCAAACCTTTCTCTGGTTTTTTGGCTGTTTTGTCCTGATGTATACGGGGATTGAAACCTTCATGAATGCCGGAAAAATCAACCTAGAATATACCAGAGGGAAAGAACCACTGATTAAATCGTTTTTCTCGGGCTTCCTGATGTCTATCTCAAATCCACTGACCATCCTTTTTTGGTTAGGCATTTATGGATCAGTTCTAGCCAAGACTGCTGCGACCTATGATACCGGCCAATTAATCCTTTATAGCAGTGCAATTTTTATCGGGCTTTTGGTGTGGGATATTGCTATGGCAGCTGTGGCAAGCAGTTCTCGTAAGTATTTAACCTCCCATTGGCTTGTTGGGATTTCTCTTCTGTCCGGCATTTCCTTGATTGGCTTTGGTATTTACTTTGGGATGCAGGCATTTAATAATTTATTCAGTTAAATTATTGACATGTAAACTATACTCCTTTTAATATTATGTTAAATAGACGATATTAAATTAAACATAATAATATTTATTTAACAAACAATATTGGGGATAGGAGCGGAATCATGGAACTTATAGCACAAAGAAGTGAGTTAATTGAAGTTGCAAAGGGAAACCGGCCTGCTGATTTATATATTAAAGGCGGAACGGTTATCAATGTTTATTCCGGGGAGTTTTTACAACAAAATATTGCTGTTTATAAAGACTGCATTGCCTATATTGGAACAAGCGAAGCTTCTATTGGTGCTGATACACTGGTCATTAATGCTGAAGGAAAGTATCTATCACCGGGGTTTATCGAAGCCCACGCCCATCCATGGGTGTTCTATAATCCAGTAAGCGTTACAGGGAAAGTAGTCCCATTAGGCACCACCACCACCGTGAATGATAACTTATTTTTTTATCTACATATGGGTGCAGCCGGTTTTAAAGAAATGGTACAAGATTTAAAACCATTACCTGGAAACTTTTTTTGGCTGGCACGGCTTGTATCACAAGCGGATTATCCAGGAGAACGGGATTGGTATAACCATCAGGATATCAGAGAATTGCTTGAACTTGATGAGGTTCTAGGTTCAGCTGAAGTAACGCGCTGGCCATTATTATATAATGGTGATCCCTTCTTGCTTGATACCATGGATTTTGTCAAAAGCTTGGGCAAGGTCTCCGATGGGCATACAGCTGGCTGTTCCTATGAAAAATTAAATGCAGTTGTCGCATCTGGTGTGACGGCATGTCATGAAGCGATAACAGCGAAAGAAGCTTTTGACCGCCTTCGATTAGGCATGTGGACGACGCTGCGAAATAGCTCTCTTCGTCCGGATTTAGCGGAAATCGTTAAACTTATTACAGAAGGAAAGGTAAGTACCAGCAGAATTGTCATGACGACAGACGGTCCACATCCTTCGTTTATTGAAAAAGAGGGATTTGTGGATGGGCTTGTAAGACAGGCTGTGGAACTTGGTGTACCGGTGATGACGGCCATTCAGATGGTCACCATCAATGCTGCGACATATTTAAGACTGGATGATTATATTGGCGGACTTGCTCCCGGCAGAAAGGCAGACATTCTAATGCTGCCTGACCTTGTAGATTTCCGTCCTGACACAGTAATTGCATCCGGGGAAATAGTGGCTCAGAATGGGAAGTTAACCGCTTCGCTTCCTGAAATAGATTGGAATAAATATATTGTTCGACAACCATTTGTCTTTTCTAAATCAGTCTTGGAAAATAGGAATCTATATCGCTATCCCCATCCAGATGAAAGTGACCCAGTCCCGGTTGCTTATTTTAGAAGTAATGTCATTACTCAAAGAAAGGATACGGAACTTCCGTCGGCAAATGGGTATGCGGATCTTTCTAATTATGAAGGACTAGTAAATGCCGTTTTAATTGATCGAAATGGAGAATGGATTTCAAGGAGCATATTGGAGGGATTTGCTGTAAATCTCGACGGCATGGCTTCAACTTACAATACCACAACAGAGTTGCTGGTTGTCGGCAGAAACCCGGACGCGATGGCAAAAGCAGCATCAAGGGTTCATGAAATGGGCGGTGGAATTGCCATTGTCGACAATAACGAGGTAATCCTGGAAATTCCTTTGCCGTTCACTGGAATGATGACAACCACTCCTTCCTTTGCCACAGCAGTGGACTATCATGATCAATTGTTGTCTGCCTTGCAGGAGCGTGGTTTTCCATTTCATGACATCCTCTATACTTTGTTATTTTTAACCTGTGACTTTCTGCCGGGCCTTCGGTTGGTTCCATATGGCTTGTATGAGGTAAAGACGGATGAAATTTTATTACATTCGACACCATTGACTACCGTAAACTATCAAATGAAAAGGTAAATTTTACGAGTGAATCAAAATGGATCATGCATCAAAGCGCATGATCCATCTTTTATTTTCCTGTAATGGAATAGTCCCAAACTCCGTTTATAAATTCCTTATTAATTCTTCCCTGAACTTCTAGATAATCTAAATGGCCGATAATTTCCGACATGACGAGTGAAAATTGCTCATAATAAGTATTATTATAATAGGACTGGGCAATTTTGCTTCCTGTTGAACATCCGGATGTAATTAATTGTATGATCCGGTCTGCCTTTTCCTGGGTTCGCTCGAGCCGCTTTTCTATTAATGTATGTGGCTTTCCAATTGTAGTTCCATGACCGGAGAAGACAAGATTCACAGGTAACGCTAAGCATTTTTTTAAAGAGTCTATATGCTGAAGAAGCGTCGGGATTCTGTTCCCTGCTAAATCTGGTTCCACTAAGGCATTGCTGGAAATATGCTCAATCAATAAATCGCCGGCAAATAACCAATTTTGCTCTTTGTGATAAAAGGCAATCTGGTCAGGTGAATGGCCTGGAACTTCGACAATCGTAAAATTGAACAATGAATCATCGATAATTTTACTGATATCGGCTTGAATCGCTTTGTGTTTGTTTTGCCCTATAGCCTTTTTTAAATAAGCTACATGCTGTTCCCCGTTCGCTCCGCATCCCATTTCTTTGTAAAGCTGCGCGTAAAACTCAACTCTCATTTCAAGAAAAAGTTTATCCCTTTTTAACCTGGGAATAGAATCAGGATGTGCATAGATCGGAATCGAATGTTCAGATGTGATCCGATTGACTAGCCCTACATGATCAATATGGTGATGGGTAAGGAGTATTTCCGTTATGTCCTTAAGGGTAAATCCATTTCTGTTCAACGTATCAATTAACCCATTCCAGCATTCATCGTTATCCCAACCGGCATCAATTAGGGAAAGTGAATGCTCCTGCTTTACTAAATAGAAGTTAACACTTTTTAGGGAAGACCGATCTGGAATGATGATGGGGAAAACCTCACAGCATGATTTTTTCAATTCATTCAATGCATACACCTCATTCTGTTCAAAAATTACGAATTTTCGTTTTATTATATCAACCAATTGTACTCCAAGCAATTATTCCGTAGCATGGCGAATAATATGTTTTCACTACGTTGGTAAGAAAAACATTAATTGTTAGAAAAAGAGAGAATAGATAAGAAAATACAAGTAAATGAGATAAATTGTGGGAGAAATAGCTGAATTTCAGGTTTTGCTAATAGATAAAATATTCTGTATATTATGTAATAAGAACGAAGGGAATAAAATCATAACGATAAATAATGAGGAGGATTTTAAAATGATAACAGTAACAGAAACAAAAATGCTTACAGTTAAAAAAGCAAACGGTATTGCAGAGGTACATATACATGTTAATAAAACCAATGCCTACGACTTAGACTATTACAAAGAATTGAATGCAGCCATCGATGATATTCGTTTTGATAATGATATTAAAGTAGCTGTATTAATGAGTGATATGCCAAAATTCTTCTCAGCCGGGGCAAATATTAATTTCCTAAAAGCTGCTGAGCCACGCTTTAAAACACAATTCTGCTTATTCTGTAACGAGACATTAGATAAAATCGCTCGTTCCCCGCAAATTTGGATTGCTTGTCTGGAAGGGCATACAGTTGGCGGCGGCTTAGAAATGGCTCTAGCGTGCGACCTGCGCTTCATGGGCGACAATGCTGGAAAAATCGGACTTCCGGAAATCACACTAGGTGTGCTAGCTGGTACAGGTGGAACACAGCGCCTTGCACGTCAAGTTGGACATTCTAAAGCGCTTGATTTGAATATCACAGGAGAAACATTAACACCACAAGAAGCATTAGAAATAAAATTAGTTGATCGCGTTTTCCCTCAAGAGGAAACAAGAGCAAAAACTTTAGCATATGCAGAGAAAATTGCTAGCAGCGCGACATATGCGGCATCAAATATTAAACTTTCCATTATGAATGGAAAAGAAATGCCATTGAATGCGGCCATTCGTTATGAAGGAGAACTACAAAACCTTTTATTCCGTTCTCAAGATGCGAAAGAGGGATTAAGTGCATTTATCGAAAAACGTGCAGCAGATTGGTCAGGTCAGTAATATACAATGTGGCGATATCGATTATCGATATCGCCATTTTATTCAAGTATGTATTTTTCTTTAAGGGGGACCGCTGCATGCGTTCAAATGAGCTTGAAGTGTTAGTAAATTGGGGCGACACAGATAAGGCGGGGATTGTCTATTATCCGAACTTTTTTAAATGGTTTGACATTGCTGGGCATCAATTTTTCAGAAGCTGTGATTTATCCCCCGTTCAATTGGAAGAGGAGCGGGGAATCATTGTTCCGTTACTCGATGTCCAATGCACATTTGAAAAAGCTCTGCTTTATGATGATCTCATTACAATTCATACCAAGGTTGAAGAAATTAATCGAAAAACGATTAAATTGGGACATGTCGTATATAGGGATGGAGAACGGGTTGCACACGGTTATGAATGTCGAGGCTGGGTAGAACAATCTGCCGAAGGAATAAAAGCGGTTTTAATCCCGGAGGATGTTAAAGCAATCTTAAGCGATAATATTCAAGCAAAAGCGGATAAAAAACGGCCCAGGTATAATGCATAAATGCTGCCGTTCCTCTATAATATAATTGTCTCCTAAGAAAAGACATATTTAGCAATAATAAATTACTGGATGGTGGCAACTATGAAGCCAAGATCACTAATGTTTACACTTTATGGAGAGTACATTCAATATTATGGGGGAGAAATCTGGGTTGGGAGTTTAATTCAGTTAATGAGTGGATTTGGAATTTCTGAATCCTCTGTTCGTGGTGCTATTTTAAGAATGGTTCAGAAGAATTTATTACAAGTCAGAAAAAAGGGAAATAAAAGCTACTACTCTATTACAGAACAAGGAAAAAGAAGGGTAGAAGATGGGGTAAATAGGGTATACGCCGCTCCTCAAGCAGCATGGGATGGCAAGTGGAGAATATTAAGCTATTCCTTCCCTGAGGAAAAACGGGAGCTTCGAAATGAAATTAGAAAAGAGCTTTCTTGGACTGGCTTTGGAATGATTTCAAACAGCACCTGGATCAGCCCCAACCCACTGGAAAATCAAGTGATGGCAATGATTAAAAATTATAAAATTGAAGAAAACACCATTTTATTTAGCTCCTCAGATGTGGTCTCGCATACTAGCGAAAGTATTATCGCAAAGGGATGGGACATTGGGCAGGTTTCGGAAAATTACAATAGATTTATTGAAAAATACTTACCTGAATTAGAAGAATTACGTGATAAGGCATTAACGAATAGATTAACGGACGAAGAGTGTTTTATTAAACGGACAAACATCGTTCATGAATATAGAAAGTTTCTTTTTCAAGACCCAGGCTTCCCCCGAGATTTACTACCTAAAGATTGGGTAGGATCAAGAGCGAGAGAACTATTTTGGAATATTCATCAATTAATAGCCATACCATCTATACGCTATTTTGAATCCATTAATGAAACGGATCCAGATCAAGAAATAAAACCTATTCGGGATAAAGCAATCAACCCATTTAAAGAAGTTTATGTATAATGCAGGGAGGAATTAATTTGGAAAAGGTTATTTTAAAGGTAGAAAGTCATTTAGCAGTAGTAACCATCAATCGCCCAGATCAATTAAATTGCTTTGACTATGAAACGCTTTTACAGTTAGAAGAGGTGGTAGACGGGCTTAAACATGATAAGGATATTCGGGTCGTTATTATTACTGGAGCGGGAGAAAAGGCATTTAGTGCAGGGGCAGATTTACGGGAAAGACGCACGTTAAGTGAAAAAGAGGTTCATAGAAACGTGAATATGATCCGGTCTGTTTTCACAAAGATTGAAGAGTTACCGCAGCCAACGATTGCTGCTGTCAATGGGTATGCACTTGGTGGCGGTCTTGAACTTGCCTTAGTTTGTGACTTTCGTATTGCCGTGAAAGAAGCAACAATGGGACTAACGGAAGTGAGTTGGGGGATTATCCCTGGTGCGGGCGGCACACAGCGCTTAAGCCGATTAATCGGAACTTCGAAGGCGAAGGAATTGATATTAACGGCTAGAAAGATTGGAGCTTCCACGGCATTTGAGTTGGGACTAATAAATAAAGTTGTGGAAAAGGGTAAGTTGCTAGATTCCTCTAAAGAATTGGCAGCAGAAATAATGAAAAATGCTCCACTTGCCGTGACACAGGCGAAATTCGCCGTAAATTATGGAAGCAATGTAGATGTAAAAACAGGATTAGCAATTGAAGCGAAGGCATATGAGGTCATTATCCCTACAAAGGATCGAATCGAAGCATTAACTGCATTTAAGGAAAAACGCTCGCCGAATTTTAAAGGGGAATAGTCCCAATTAAATATCAAAAACTAAAATAAGAAAACGACGCCTTTCATTGTATAAGGCGTCGTTTTTTCGTTTCAATTCCTATGAAATTATGTTTTTAATATTACCAACGTAAAAACGTAATAAACTTATTGACAGATAATTTAAAATAATCTATATTATCTTATATAGACGATAAAATAAAAAACGTAATAAAGAGAGGCGATCAATATGAGTCAGGCTGAGGTTTTAATGGAAAAGATTCAGAAGGGATATATGCTTGAAAGCAGAGATGATATGAATGATGAGTATCTTCGGGCCTTGAAACAAACATTAACCATTGTTGGAGACACCGAGCTTTTAAGTGTCCCCCCCCTTTTAACCGTGTACAATGAAGCCCCAAATCTAAACTATAAGATTACCGCACTTGCTGTTATTCAAGATGAAATTGGCCACGCACATATTGCCTATCGTCTGTTAGAGGACCTTGGAGAAGATGTCGAAGAACTCCTTTATAAACGGCCTGCTAACCGCTGGAAAAATCCATATGCCTTTGATTTTAAATTAGACAATTGGATTGAGCTGGGTGTATTTAATGGACTTTTTGACAGATCAGGTTACACCCTGCTAGGTGATGCCCACCAAAATACATCATATGGTCCATGGAAAAGAGCCTTAGTGAAGGTAGACAAAGAAGAGCTTTTTCACCTGCGGAATGGTGAAATCATTATGAAAGCAGGAATGAAAAGCCCAGAAACAGCCAAGCAAGTACAAGAAGCGGTTGATTGGATGTTTATAATGGCTTTAGAGTTTTTCGGAGTGTCCGATAACCTTAAAAGCCGTTCGGCTCAATTAGATTATAAGCTCAAAGGCAAGACCAATGATGAGCTAAGACAAAAATGGCTGTCTACAGCGGTCCCGTTTTGTGAATCGATTGGTGTGAAAGTCCCGGCGCATTTTGACGAGGAGCAAGGAAAGTATGTGGTGGATGTTCCTTTTCCATGCAAATTTGATGTAGAAAATAAAAAATGGCTACTCGATGAACCAGATACCTGGCAAGGTGTTATTGAACGTTTTAAAAAGCGGGGGCCAAATAATCAAGAGTTTGTGAGAAGAATTCAAAAGGGATACTTCGAATTAGAAGAACTACGCGCAAAGGAGGTTATGTAAAGATGCAAACAGTCGAGATTGAAAGATATTGGAATGCCTTAACAGAGGTAATGGATCCTGAGTTCCCAATCAGTGTGGTGGATATGGGATTAATCTATGAAATTGAAAAAGTAGAAGACAGCAAGGTAGCCGTTAAGATGACCTACACTTCAACCGGTTGTGGCTGTATGCAATGGATTGAAAGCGATATCAGAGAACGGCTCCTGAAGGAAGAAGACATTTTAGTAGTAGATATTGAAGTGGTTTGGAGTCCGCCTTGGACCATCAATAATATGAGTGATAAAGGGAAAGAAACACTCAGAACCTGGGGGGTTAGCTCATGACAATAAAACAACAAAAAGCAGAATATCTTCTATTTACACGTATCAACCGGGGCGATGATTTGATACAAGTGGGTTCATTTCTTGCTGAGAGCGATGAACTTGCCAAAGTTTATTCACAATACATTTACGATGAAGAAGACTGGGTAGAAATGCAAATTGTCCGAAAAGAGGCATTCATTACAGTACGCCTTCCAGAACCACTATTTGAAAAGGAGGGTGTAAATTAATATGAGTATTCTAAACAATGGTTCTCTTATTGAATTAGCCGTAACAATTGCGGATAACAAATTTATCTTAGGTGACCGTCTTGTAGAAATTGGGATTAGCGGTCCTAATTTAGAAGCTACCCTTTCTTCCATTGCAATGGCACAGGCTGAACTTGGCCATGCCCGGCTCATGTATAAATGGGCGCATGAATTACAAGGTTTAAATGGCAGTAAAGTTGAAATTAAAGAACAAACAGGAAAGGCCTTTCCGTCAGTTGCGGGCACCTCCCACTGGGTAGCTTTGATTGCCGGTGTTTATGCGGTAAATGTTGCCGTTGATCTCGTCATGAATGCGGTCATCGATGCGAAGCATCCGGAGTTACATGCACCGTTCAGTAAAATGTTTAATGAACAAGAAGAACATCTTCTTTACTCAAAAAGTTGGTGTAAACAATTGCTGAATGATTCAGGAGCCGTTCCTAAAACATTTGCACTAGAGTTTGAAAAGGTAACATTAGAGGCCTTACAGTGGTTGAAGCAGGTGGAAACTGACCATCTATTACTCTCTGAAAAGATAATCTTGGAAAATAGCAATCTGGTAAAAGAATACAAAGAAACGATCGCAAAGCTGACGGCTCTTGAGGACGTACAACATGTCTGATGAGAAAAAGACCATTCAATGCTCATTTTGTGCCTCGGAAAATGTAGAAAAGATCTCATCATTCGGTACAGCCCAATTAGTTCGTCAGTATTATTGCAACAGTTGCCGAAGTGTCTTTGAGTATATCCGCTGGCAAGCTGTACAGTCGAAATACTAGTAAGCAATTATTGAAAAAATTTAAAGGGGCTATTGAAATGTTAAAAACAACCACATTAAAGGAAGAATACCAATTATTAATCAATGGTGAATACAGTAATAGCAGCAACAACCAATTTTTCGAAACCCATAATCCTGCAACAGGTGAAGTGTTAGCCAAAGTGGCAAAAGCGACAAAAGAGGATGTTGATCGTACCGTTGCTGCAGCAAGGAAGGCATTCGATTCAGGCAAGTGGCCGAAATTGACTCCGGCAAGACGGGCAAGAGTCCTTAATAAAATTGCGCAAATTATGAGAGAACGCTTTAACGAGCTAGTAGAGGCTGAAGTTTTAAATAGTGGAAAAACAGTAGCCGCTGCACAAGGTCAAATTACACAGGCAATTGAGGACTTTGAATTTTATGCGGGTGCCGTTACTACCTTTGGGGGACGTACGAACCCCGTGCCAAATGGATTTTTCAACTATACAGTGAAAGAACCGGTGGGTGTCTGTGCCCAAATTATTCCGTGGAATTATCCGCTCATGATGGCGGCATGGAAGGTAGCACCTGCACTAGCAGCAGGATGTACCATCATTTTGAAACCGGCAAGCTATACGCCAATTACTGCTTTCATGCTAGCTGATATATGTCATGAAGCGGGTGTGCCGGCCGGAGTGGTCAATGTTTTGACAGGAAGCGGTTCTGAGATTGGCCCATACTTAACGGAGCATCCAGGTATTGATAAAGTAGCCTTTACAGGTGAAACCGAAACAGGGAAAGACATCATGGCACGTGCCTCAGAAACGCTAAAGCGGGTTACCCTTGAGCTTGGCGGAAAATCACCGAGTATTGTTTTCGATGATTGTGATTTGGAAGCGGCAGTTGCAGGATCCATTTATGGAATATTCTACAACTCAGGTCAATCATGTGAAGCACGGTCACGGATCTTTGTTCATGAAAATATTTATGATGAATTTTTGACCAGGTTTATTGAAAAAGCAAGAAAGTTAAAGGTGGGGGATCCATTCAACAAGGAAACCCATATGGGCGCACTAATCTCGAAAAGCCATGAAAAGACAGTTGACGGTTATGTTAAGTTAGCCATTGAAGAAGGCGGAGAAATTTTATTTGGCGGCAGCCGCCCTGAAGGTTCGGAGTTTGAAAACGGCTATTGGTATCAGCCAACAATCATCGGCAATGTAACAAATGACATGAGGATTGCCCAAGAGGAAGTGTTTGGTCCAGTAGTTGTTGTAATGAAATTTAAAGATGAATCTGAGGTATTAAAGCAGGCAAATGATTCTATCTTTGGTTTGGGTTCTGCCATATGGACAAAAGACAATGGAAAAGCTCACAGAATTGCAGCAGGAATTCGAGCTGGCATCGTGATGGTAAATAGCCCAATTTCGGCATTCCCAGGAACGCCTTTTGGAGGCTACAAACAATCTGGATTTGGCAGGGAATTATGTGTAGAAACGCTTGAATTATATACAGAAACGAAGAGTGTTGTCTCCTATATTGGGGCGAAACCATTAAATATTTTCGGAATATAAAAAATATTGTAAAAACCAAGGAGGAATTTTTATGACACAAGTCAAATTAGAAACTAAAACATTAACAGTAAAAAAAGCAAATGGCATTGCCGAGGTGCATATTCATGTCAATAAAACAAATGCCTATGATTTAGACTATTACAAGGAATTAAATGCTGCCATTGATGATATACGTTTTGATAACGATATTAAAGTCGCTGTGTTAATGAGCGATATGCCTAAATTTTTCTCGGCAGGAGCGAATATTAATTTTCTAAAAGCAGCTGAGCCGCGTTTTAAAACGCAATTCTGCTTATTCTGTAATGAAACATTAGATAAGATTGCCCGTTCTCCGCAAATTTGGATTGCCTGTCTTGAAGGACACACCGTTGGCGGCGGACTAGAGATGGCATTAGCTTGTGATCTGCGTTTTATGGGAGACCAAGCGGGTAAGATTGGACTACCTGAAATTACACTTGGGGTGTTAGCCGGTACAGGTGGAACACAACGTTTGGCACGTCAAGTGGGTCATTCAAAAGCTCTTGATTTGAATGTAACAGGGGAAACCTTAACACCTCAAGAAGCCCTAAATATTAAGTTGGTTGACCGTGTTTATCCACAGGAAGAAACACGTGTAAAAACATTGGAATATGCAAGAAAGATTGCTGAAAGTGCAACCTATGCAGCTTCCAACATTAAGCTTTCGATTATGAATGGTAAAGAAATGCCGTTAAATGCTGCCATTCGCTATGAAGGAGAACTACAAAACTTATTATTCCGTTCTGAAGATGCCAAAGAGGGATTATCAGCCTTCATCGAGAAACGCCCAGCAGAATGGTCTGGCAAGTAGTAATAGGTATGGTCTGACCCATCTTGAATGAGTCAGACCCTGCTCTTGTATACACAAAATAACCCTACCTCTAGATTTCGGCAGAAGGTTTTACCCGGATAAACAAGTTCCATTTTTCTATTGGGGGTTAAAGGATGATAGAGTCAGTTCAACAGTTAAAGGGCATTAAAGACTTTTATAATAGTGCCAACCGTTTTATAGAAGCAAATGTTCAAAAAGGTCTCGGCGACAAGGTGGCCATTTATAGTGAGGATGAGCAAATCACCTATCAAGAGATTCTTTTAAAGGTTAATAGGTTTGGAAACGCTCTCAAGGGGATTGGCGTGGAAAGAGAAAATCGGATCTTGCAGGTGGTCTATGATTCACCTGAATTTATTTATTCTTTTTTCGGGGCTGTGAAAATAGGTGCAGTACCAGTACCGGTAAATACTTCGATGAAACCGCAAGACTATGAATATTTTCTAAATCACAGTCGTGCCAAAGTGTTAATCATTCAGGAAGAGGTATGGAACACGATCAAGGAAAACAGAGATCGATTTATTTTTCTGAAAGACGTTATTATCCTTTCAGAGAACGGTTGCGATAATCCGGATACCATTGATTATCACGAGTTTATTCGTCCTGCCTCATCTGAATTGGAGGCAGAGCTAACCATATCGGAAGACCCTGCTTTTTGGCTGTACAGCTCTGGAAGTACAGGGAATCCAAAGGGTGTTGTCCATATGCAAAGAAGTATGGAAGTGGCCCATAAAAACTATGCTGAAAAAATACTCCAAATCAATGAGAACGACCGGACATTTTCTGCTTCCAAGCTTTATTTTGCCTATGGGCTTGGAAATGGAATGTATTTTCCACTTGGTGCAGGGGCTTCAACCGTTTTATTGAAGGATCGTCCAACGCCAGAAAATATCTTTACAGTGATTGAAAAGCAGAAACCAACCATATTTTTTGGTGTGCCTACATTATATGGAGCATTGATTCAATATGTTGAAAAAACAGGAATCATTCCCGACCTCTCCTCCGTAAGAATATGTGTATCAGCAGGTGAGGCGCTTCCAGCCACCTTTATTCAAAAGTGGAAGGAGCTCTTTAATATTGATATTTTAGATGGAATTGGCTCAACCGAAGCATTGCATATCTTTCTTTCGAATAATATTGGTGATATTAAAGCGGGAAGCACTGGAAAGGTGGTCCCAGGCTACAAGGTTAAAATTGTCAATGAGGAATCTGTACCAGTCGCTGTAAACGAAATTGGCGACCTAGTCATTAAAGGGGATAGCGTCAGCATCGGGTACTTCTGTAATTTAGCAGAAAATCAAAGTAAATTCCATGGAGAGTGGATGTACACAGGGGATAAATATTATCAAGATGAAGAAGGTCACTTTTGGTACTGCGGCCGCTCTGACGATATGTTGAAGGTAGGCGGTATTTGGGTTTCGCCGATTGAAATAGAATCAACGCTTATTCGGAATGAATATGTATTTGAAGTGGCTGTTGTCGGAGCGAAAAACGAAAATAATCTTATTTACCCAAAGGCTTATATTGTCTTAAGGGATGGCGTAGAACCAACCGAAGATTTAAAAGCGGAGCTTAAGCTTTATGTTAAACAAAATCTTGCCCCATATAAGTATCCTAGGGAAATTGAGTTTATCACAGAATTACCTAAAACAGCCACTGGGAAGGTACAGCGTTTTAGGTTGAAACAAGCATAAAATGTAAAGAAGTGTCTAAAATGGCTAGGTCTAAACCTGGCTATTTTTTTATTTTCTTTCCAATATTAAAATGTTTTATTTACATACGCATTTTAAACGTAATAAATTGTAAGCCAATTGACTCCTTCTTGTTGCTAACTAAACAGGGTATATAGCACTTGTTGTGGTTTTCTTTGTTATTACGTTTTTTGAATGAATGTTAAAAATAAGTATTGTAATTAAACACTATAAACAATATAATAATGTTGTGAATATTGCAAATTTTATAAAAAGAGGAGGTACATTGTTTAGTTGGAAGCGTTATCAAAAAATAGGGGGTTCATATGAAAAATTTTAAGAGAAATGGGTTTCTTTTAGTTGTTCTAGCCTTATTGCTCTCGGCGTGCAGTTCCGGTGCTATTAACACATCTACCTCAAAAGAGAAAACGAAAGAGAAAGTGAAGGATGATTCTCCGATTAAAATTGGGGCATTACTTCCATCAACCGGTGTATACGCATCTTTGGGTGAAAATCTTCTAAATGGAATGAATTTATATTTTGAAGAACAAAACTGGGAAGTGGCTGGCAAAAAGGTTGAGATTATTCATGAAGACACAGAGGCAGATCCGCAAGTGGCACTTAGAAAACTTAGGAAATTAACGGATCAGGATCAAATTGATATTTTAACAGGTCCTGTTAGTACTGCAGTCGCTTATGCTATCCGTGATGAAGTAGACAGCAAAAAACTTCCATTTCTTGATTCCCATGCAGGAGGCAATGATTTAACTAGAGCCAAGCGGAGCGATTACATATGGAGATCCTCTTTTAGCTCATGGCAAATCGGTCATTCTATGGGTGAATGGGCCTACAAAAATGTAGGGAAGAAAATCTATGTAACAGCTGCTGATTATGCATTTGGTCATGAAGTAGCGGAAGCATTTAAGGAAGCTTACACTAAAGCAGGCGGGGAAATTGCCGGTGAAGTTTATCCGCCGCTAGGGAACAATGACTATTCCTCCTATCTAGGTAAAATGAATAAGGATGGTATTGACGGGATCTACGCCTTCTATGCGGGCAGTGATGCGGTAAGGTTTGTCCAGCAATATGAGCAGTACGGGTTAAAAGGAAAAATTCCTCTAATTGGCTCGGGTTGGCTTACTGCCGAGGACACACGGCCGCAGCAAGGCAATTCGCCAGACGGAATTAAGGCGTCTATTTTCTGGGACTATAGTCTAGATACGAAAGAAAATCAGGCATTTAAAAAGGCCTATGAGAAGAAATACAACAAGCGTCCAAGTATTGAATCAGCCGAGGGATATGATGCGGCAATGATTCTTGCGGAAGCGATTAAAAAATTAAAAGGCGATGTAACGGATCCAGATAAGTTGATTGAAGCGATGTCTTCTATTGAACTTAACAGCCCAAGAGGACCGATTAAGTTTGATAAAGAAACGCATAATGTAATCCAAAATCTTTATATTGTCGAAACGGGTATTGTGAATGGAAAAACAGAGAATAAAGTAATTGATACGATTCCTCAGGTTGTTGATCCAGGAAAATAAAGTTAATTTTACTAGGTTGTTGTCATAAAACCATGTTGAAAGAGGCAAGATTTCCATTGCCTCTTTCTTTTAAAAATAGGCTCTATTCAAAAAGATTGTGGTTTTCTTCGATTCGCTGATAAAACCATCATATTCGCCGATAGAATACCAAAATTCGCCGATAGAACCTTCAAATTCGCTGATAGAACCTTCAAATTCGCAGATAGATGGGTCGAAGGCTCAAAATATCATAAAAAATACATTACTTTGGTGTAATCTTACACCTGATATGGATCTTTAGTGGTTTGCCTTTGATTTATAATAACAATGTTTACGAAAAGTGCTAAAAATAAATTAAATAGTAAGGAGGCTAATCATTTGAGTGCCTTACTTCTACAAATGATGAATGGGCTAAGCTATGGATTTTTACTTTTTATAATCACAAGTGGGATTACCATTGTTTTTGGTATATTGGGTGTTTTAAACCTGGCACATGGATCGCTGTATGTCCTAGGTTCCTTTATTGGCTACTCCCTAATCATGCAAGCTGGATTGCCATTTTGGGTAGCCTTAGCGGCTGTTCCTCTTCTAATTGCAATCATCGGACTTGTACTGGAAATGGTTTTACTGCGGCCAACATACAAGATGGGGCACCTTTCTCAAGTATTGTTAACCTTTGGATTGGCCTATATTTTTCACGATATTTTTTCGATGATGTGGGGTAAAAATATTCTAGTTGTAACCCCTCCGGAAGCTTTTAACATGTCAGTAGAAATTGCTGGAAATGCCATTCCTGCCTACCGCCTTGCCCTTATTGTAATTGGAATTTTAATTGCTATTTTCTTATGGTTTACCCAGGAGAAAACAAAGTGGGGTGCTGTCATTCGTGCAGGTTTGTCTGATAAGGAAATGGTAGGAGGTTTAGGGGTTAACATTCATTTTGTCTTTACTTGTGTATTTTTCTTAGGAAGCTTGATGGCAGGTTTAGGTGGAGTCCTAGGTTCACCCATACTAGGGGTTTATCCGGGAATGGAGTTTCAAATTCTCATCTTATCCCTGGTGGTTCTAGTCGTTGGTGGTCTTGGTTCGGTGACAGGAACCTTTATTGCAAGCTTGCTAGTGGGCTTTGTTGAAACGTTTAGCCGCTATCTTGTACCTGAACTAAGTTTAATTATTACATTTGCACTTATGGCATTGGTACTAGTGGTTCGTCCACAAGGTCTAACCGGCAGGAGGGTGGTGTAATGAAGAAGGGGTCAATAAAAGGAATTCTATTATTTTTATTAATGGTTCTTGTTCCATTTTTTTTATCTCTTTATTACGTAAATATTTTATCGGAAATCTTAATACTTAGTGTGTTTGCCCTAAGCCTAAATATTCTGGTTGGGCAGACAGGGCTGGTTTCATTGGGGCACGCCGCCTTCTTTGGTGCGGGTGCGTATGCAACGGGCATAGCTGCCATACATTTCAGCTCAAACATTTTTATCACCATTGGGATGGGGCTTTTATTTGCTCTCTTACTGGCTCTAATCATTGGCTTACTCTCAACAAAAGCACATGGTTTTTATTTTTTAATGCTTACACTTGCCTGTTCGCAAATCTTTTATTCGATTGTTTACCAGTGGACAAAAGTAACTGGGGGTTCGAACGGACTATCAGGTATCTCTCCCTTAGATATATTGGCTGGTATGCGACTTTCTAACCAAGTGTTTGTCTACTACTTTATCCTTGTTGTTGTCACGATTCTATTACTCTTCTTAAGTCGATTCTTACGGTCCCCACTAGGATCTGTCTTTATTGGTATCAAGGAAAATGAAGAACGGATGAAATCAATTGGTTATAACACGGCGTTATATAAAAATATAAGCTTTTTAATTGCTGGAACAATTGGCGGTCTAGCCGGAAGTTTATATGTGATTTTCAACGGATTCATCTCCCCTACTGATGTGTATTGGACAGCTTCGGGATCTGTGTTAATCATGGTTTTAATCGGCGGTGTCGGCACATTATGGGGTCCGGTCATTGGAGCGGCCTTCATCGTGATATTGGAAACGATTATAAGTTCTTATACGGATAACTGGATGATGATTATTGGCGTAGCATTCATTTTATTTGTCATATTTGCCCCCAATGGAATTGTTGGGATTTACAATAATGCAAAAAGAATGTTATTTAAAGGTCAAAAGATTCCACAAAAGGAACTAAATAGAATACCAATAAAGCAGCAAACTAAAATGGATGGATAGGTGAATAGAGATGAAGAAGGAAAATATTCTATCCCTTAAGGGCCTTTCGAAACATTTTGGCGGAATAAAGGTGATTGAAGATGTTACTTTAGAAGTCACGGTAGGAGAACGGGTAGGGCTTATTGGTCCGAATGGGGCAGGTAAATCGACTTTGTTTCATATGATTGCAGGTGATTTAGAACCATCCGGGGGGACAATTGGCTATTTTAACGAAATGATAAATCGCTTGCCAAATTACAAACGAACAGAAAATGGAATTGTACGTACCTTCCAAAAAAACAACTTAATGTCGGGATTAACGGTAAAGGAAAATTTAATGCTGGTACTTCAGCGCATAAATAAAAAACATACCCAATGGTGGAAAAAAGCCAATCAGAAAAACTATCCATTACTTTTTGAAGAATTGGAAGCGCTTCTTCAAGAGTGGAATTTACAAGAATATAGTCATACAAAGGTTCAAGATTTATCCTATGGTGTTCAACGGCAAATTGAGATTATTTTGGCCATCGCGGGGAAACCTAAATTGCTTCTGTTAGATGAGCCAACTGCCGGAATGTCCCAGGTGGAAACGGATCAAATTATTACATTAATCAATCGATTACCCTTAGAAGTAACCATTATGATGATTGAGCATGACATAGAGGTGTTATTTGGGAACATGGATCGCGTGATTGTTCTAAACGCAGGAACACTGATTGCCGATGGAAGCCCTGAAGCGGTTAGAGAAAATCCAGAAGTCAGAGAAATCTATATGGGCAAGGAGGAATTGGCCAATGCTTAGCTTGAAAGAGGTACATAGTTTCTATGGAGCCAGCCATGTCCTTCACGGAGTCGATCTTGAGGTGAAAAAAGGGAGTGTTGTGACCCTGCTTGGCAGAAATGGAATGGGAAAAACAACGACTATTCATTCCATTATCGGATTTGTCACGAAAAAACAGGGGGAAATTTGGCTGGAAGGTGAAAACATTATCTCACTTAAAAGCCACCAAATTGCCAAAAAGGGTATCGGAATTGTTCCGCAGGGGAGACGGATTTTTACCACCTTAACGGTCCGCGAAAATTTAACTGTGTTTGCCGAACAGGACAAGGGGAATTGGGATTTGGAACGCATTTTTGACCTTTTCCCTCGTTTGAAGGAACGCGAAAAGACGCATGCAGGGAATTTAAGCGGCGGCGAGCAATCAATGCTATCAATTGGCCGTGCTTTAATGCGTAATCCTAAAATTCTCCTCCTTGATGAACCGACAGAAGGCCTTTCTCCTTTAATGGTCGGAGAAGTCATGGACGTTTTATTGAAATTAAAGGAAAAAGGTATGTCGATGCTTTTAGTCGAACAAAACATTGCCACGGCCTTAAGTATTGCTGATGATGTATACATTTTAAATAAAGGCGAAGTGGTCTATCATGATCACCCTAATGAACTGAGGGGAAATATGGATATTGCCTACCATCACCTGGCAATTAGCTAATATTATTATCATTCAAATGGCAGGGTTAAAAAGTGGCTTACTCATGAGGTAATGAATCTTTGAGTAAGCCCTTTTAATTTATTTTAGCTATATGTCACGACCCGTGGCTCCCGGTGATTTATCAGTATTATCCTGGTTGTTATATTCGGGGTCATTAAAGCCTGGTTGTTTGTTTTTGTCGCTTCCTATATATTCGGCCTTATGTTCGTTCTGTATTTTTCTAAACTTTTCAAAATCTAAATTAACCACGTAAATCCCTCTCTTTCAAATCATCTTAATTATTCTTAAGATACACGCCTAACCAATTCTTATTCAGATTCATTGTGATGCAATGAATAGGATTTTGATGGAATTAAATTTAATGTACATAATCAAGCGTGAAACAAATGAAAATATAAGGGTACGATAAAACAATAAATAAAATAAATGGTGAGATAGATAACGCTTTTTCCATGAAAGGGGTTTAGCACATGTTATCGACACAGCAGTTAGCTGAGCTACGGTTACAATTGTTGCAAGAAAAGGCTGAAGCGGAGGAACGGTTAGAACAAAACGATCATTTTGGGTTAGAACGTGGACATGCCCATGAATCGATGGGGGAGTTATCGAGCTATGATAACCATCCGGCAGATGAAGCAACAGAATTATATGAACGTGAAAAGGATATTGCCTTAAATGAGCACTCTGAAACCCAGTTAGGGAATATTGATAGGGCTTTAGAGGCAATGGAAAATGGAACGTATGGGAAATGCGATGTCTGCGGAAAAGACATTCCGTTCGAACGGTTACAGGCCCTTCCTAATACCACCTTTTGTAAAGAGCATAGCCAGGATCAAATTACCTCACATAATCGCCCAGTTGAGGAGGAAGTATTGTCACCTCCATTTGGAAAATTTGATATGGATGAAAAGAAGGAAAACGTTGGTTTTGATGCCGAAGATTCCTGGCAAACCGTGGCGGCATGGGGAACATCTGATACTCCATCGGATTTAGCCTTCCCGCAAGATGATTATCAGGATATGTATGTGGAAGCCGATGAAAATATCGGCTACGTCGAGGACTATGAAAATTTTGTTGGCAATGATATGTATGGAAACGATATTAAGGTTTATCCAAATCCACAGCATGAAAAGTATGAAGATGCCCTTGATGAAGAAGGAATCATGACCACCTTTGGCGATTTGCCCGCCTATGAACACGATCCATATGTTGATCATGATGATAAATGAAAAAAAAGAAAACAGCTTTCGCGTGAGAGCTGTTTTCCTAATTATGACCCTTATTCAAAACCTTTTCGGGGAATGGGTATATCCTTTCCGTTTACATCATCAATGACGGCGCCTATTTGTCCCTCTGCATACGTGTCGCTAACTTGCTCATGTGTGGTTGCAAGACCTGAGGATAAGGTATCCTTTTCTTGATAATAACTTGGATGATAAAAACTTCCGGCTAACTCTTTCTTGGGATTTGCTTTTTTATTGTCCATCCTGTCATCCTCCTTTTTTAAAATAGCACTACACGGGTATTTTTGCTTATTTTAAAATAATTACTCCTACAAAAATTTGAAAGGTGATTTGTTAATGAATCGAAAAAATGAATTTCCAACACGAGAAGAATTAGATCAGGCTTTCCATTATCTTCATGACCAAATTAACAGAATTTCTGTAGTGGAAGAAGTGGAAATGAGGAAAGAGGATAATGACAGACTTGAGGAATGACGTTTGCGTGCAGTCAACATTGCTTAGGCTGCGCAAGACTTTTTCTCTAGACCCATCCAGTTTGTATTTGCTATGATGGCTAAAGGAATTTCAAAGGTGGAATACAATGGAAATGAGAGAATCGCTGGCTAAAAAAGTAGCCTGGATCAGTGTGATAAGTAATATTATCCTAACATTGGGAAAAGTCATTATTGGCTCGTACGGGCATAGTGATGCGGTATTTGCGGACGGAATCCATTCTGCCGCTGATGTTTTCGCTTCTGTCATTGTTTTATTGGTGATAAAAATTGCGAACAAGCCAGCAGACAAAGAACATCCATACGGGCATGGTAAGGCAGAGGTAATCGTCTCCGAAATTATTGGGATCCTGCTCTTACTTGTTGCCATTTATGTTGCCTACGAAGGCTTTAGCGGTTTCTTTCACAAAGTGGAATCACCCAGTTTCTTAGCGATGTGGGTCGCGCTATTTTCGTTTATTACGAAAATTATTTTATACCGAGGTTCACTTAGTGTTGCTAAAGAGAATCAAAGCAAGGCCATTGAAGCGATTGCTTTTGATCATAAAGCAGATATAGTCGCATCGATTGCAGCGGCAATCGGAGTACTTATTTCCATTGTTGGGGAACGATTAGATATCCATTTCTTGCTGTATGGAGACAAGGCAGCCAGTATTTTTGTCGCTTATTTAATTTTTAAAATTGCAAAGGAAATGCTGACAGAGGCATTTGACATCTTACTTGAGCGTAATATTAATACAGAGACACTTCAGGAATACATTGCTATTGTGGGCGAGTTTGAAGAAGTAAAACGGATTGACCGCATCCGGGCGAGAGAACATGGTCATTATGTATTAGTGGACTTGCGCATTTCAATTGATCACTTTAAAACGATTAAGCAAGGTCATGACCTGGCAAAATCGATCAAACAGAAACTGATCAATAAAAATGACAATATCCATGAAGTGCTCATTCATTTAAATCCCTATTTCCCCGAGGATAATAATAATTCATAAAAAAACTCCTTTGACCTTTCTGGTATTTGGTTTATGATAGGATAGGATATAAAAATGTGAAGGAGTTGATATTTTTGAGTTATTCCGTTGACCCGGACCCAAGTAGGCGAGGGGAAGTCAATGTCTTTAAAGGACCCGAATTGAATATCATGAATATCAACTCTGGAAAAGGTTGTTGGCTTCCTCAAACAAAGTGAGTGAGGAGGTTTTCGCATGTTAGAAATTTTTAAAAGTACCGATGCAAGGGTGTTAGAAAAAGTGGATGTGATTTCAAAGGGTTGCTGGGTGAATATGTATGCCCCAACTGCCGAAGAAATTACTAAAGTATCCAATGATGCGCAAGTCGATGTTGATATTATAAAAGATGCCCTGGATGATGAAGAACGCCCAAGGATTGAACGGGATGACGGAAGGGTCTACATTATTGTCGACTTTCCCTATATTGTCCATGATGAAACAGGACTCGCGGTCTATGAAACAATTCCAATTGGGATTATCCTTACAGAAGAAAATATCATAACTGTTTCTTTAAAGGATTCGCCGATCATCGAAGAATTCCGAAAAAATCGTATCAAGGAATTTTTTACATTTAAGAAGACACGCTTTGCCTTGCAAATTCTGTTTGTGATCTCATCTTATTATCTTCGGTATTTAAAACAAATCAATAAGAAAACGAATGAAATTGAACGTGTCGTTCACCAGTCATTGAAAAATAAAGAATTGTATGCATTTCTAGCATTGGAAAAAAGTTTGGTTTACTTTACGACCTCGTTAAAATCAAATAAGGTTGTTTTAGATAAAATTTTGCGCTTTAACTATTTAAAAATGTATGAAGAAGACAAAGATTTATTGGAAGATGTCATTATCGAAAAAACACAGGCAATTGAGATGGCGGAAACCTACCGTTCCATTTTGAACGGAATGATGAATGCCTTTGCCTCAATCATTTCAAATAACCTTAACATTGTGATGAAGTTTTTAACTTCAATTACGATTATTTTATCTTTCCCGACGATGGTGTTCAGCCTATTTGGAATGAACGTTGATTTGCCTTTTGAACATAATCCGCACGGATTTCTTTTTACACTAATCATATGTGGCGTATTATCCACATTAGCAGCATTCATTTTTTGGAAAAAGAAATATTTCTAGATTACCAGCCTTTTAGTGGCTGGTTTTTCTTTTTATTTTTTGAATGAAGTGGACATAGTAATGGATATCCTATTGACAGGTATTGCTATTTTTAAGGAGGATATCATGAAATCATTTGTCGTAGGTTTTCATCAGGAAGATAATGTAGACAGCATGCAAATTCAAAAGCTTAATCAGGAAGAGTTTGATAAGGCAACCGAGGGCGGAACGAGGCATCTCTTCGAACTCGACACCAATATTGGCTTTTTTGTCTTTTTTGATGCGGAGGATGTTGATGGGGATCTCTCATATATGGTCTTGCAATATGAAGAGGATAATGAAGAGCCCGTTGCCTGCTATTCATTCCAGCTAAAGGATTTTTACGAATTCATGGCACTATTCTTAAATGATCTTGAATTCAATGAGGAAACAAATGAAGAGGACGAGGAGTACGGGCCGATACATCATTTGGCACACCTGCTGTTCCATATTGTTGAAGAAGGCAAGGATCTTGAGGTATAAAAGAGGTGATTTCGAACGTTTTTCGCTCAGAATTTTAATGTAAAGGGAAAGGACACCTATTTAAGGCGTCCTTTTTGTAATGAATTGCGATAATTAACTATTTGCACATAGCTTTTTCCTGTGTATTCGCGAATTTTAGTTGTTTACTCGTTAATTTAATGATTTTACTCGCGAATTAAGCAGTTTACTCGCGAATATCAACTGTTTACTCGCGAATTGAGATTTAAGAGGGAACTTTCTTTGGAAAGTAGCGGCGGTCTTTATATTTTCCTATGCAATCCAAATTTGCGGACAGTAATAATCTTCTCGCGATATGGATGGAACTGAGATGGGCAAATTCCCGAAACTGCTGATTTGTTATGGTCGAATTAAATAACAAAAAATAATCATTCAGTGCGGCTATATGTGCATATTTTGAATAAGAATTGCAGGAGGCGCAGTACCAATTTTGTTTTTTTCGAATAAGGGAAGGATTAGAACATGAAGGGCAGTGGACACCTGTTAACAGGTCCGAATTCTGAATACCGTATTTTTGCAATACATAGTCCGTCGGTAAGGTATTCATTTTCACAAGGAGGCGGCAAAGCTTACGAAGGTCTTTTGTAGTAAGCAGCGGTTTCGAATATTGTTTCTCCAAAAGGTCAATTTTGTTTAAGAAGACATCGCCCTTACATACTCGCGGTTTGACTTTGTAAGCATTTTTTCCAGTAATAACATAGGAAGTATACGGATTACTGATAACGACTAAATATTCAATGGGGATCGCAGGAAAATGATGTTCAGCAAGAAGTTTCTTTATGTACTTTTGATGTCTTTCTGCCTGTGCAATAGGATAGGGGTATCCTTTTTCTTTCCCATTATTGATTTGAATAAATTGTTCATTATCTGTATCGAATATTAATTTTCCTGAAAAGTTTTTTACATCGATTGCTACGGCAAATTCTGCTGTTAATAGAAGGGTATCTATTTGGCAGTTATAATTACCATCAGGGAGGTTTAAATCGTGGAGGATCATGTATTTCTGATTCGGAAGGTCGCGATAATAGTAATCCATTGATTTCTCGCCTAAGTAGCCGGCTTGTCTCCGCCCATATTCGTCTAAAATTTGCTGATATTTTTGGTGACTCAATGGAAGTCGCCGAAGTAAAGCCTCCAAAATAAGCAAAATTAACGGTTTTGCCCTTTCTTTAATAAGCAAAATTATCACTCCTTTCATTTTATGAATATATTCTAATGTAGAATCCGAAATTCCTGCTGAATTTTGCCGATCTTTGTTAAAAAATTTGTCTAAATTTTGTCTTCGCGGTTTTATAGTTTCTATCAGTGAAATTCATAAGTTCAATGGTCGAATTGAAAAATGCACCGGTCCACTAAACGGATCCCGGTGCATTCTATTAGTTTTTAGCAGCTTCCTTTTTATTAACTTCAACCCGGGCATTCCCCATAAAAAAGATCGTTACCGCCGCTAGAGCGATTGGAATCAAAGCGAGCAAGAACGCATGGGTAATCGAATCCGACATCGCATGAACAATTTTAGATAAAATAAAATCAGGAATCTTCGCACGCTCACTCGCTTGGAAAATCTCGCGAGGGTCGCCCATTTTAAAATTTCCTCCACCCTGCATACCTGCGAAAGCGGCTTTCAATTTATCCTGAAATACATTGCCCTGGATGGTACCAAAAATCGTTACTCCAAGCGTCATCCCAAAAGAACGAAGAAAAGAGTTAGTCGAGTTAGCTGTTCCCCGATATTGCGGCTCCAGATTATGAATCGATGCAGTAGGCAATAAAGAAAAGGAAAAACCTACCCCAAAGCCCACTAGAATCATATAAAGCGTCAATTGCCAGCGGGCCGTATCAACGCCCATACCTCCAAGGAAGAACATCCCAATTACGTAGGAAACAATCGAAATCAACATCAGGTTCCGATACGAAGTCTTGGTTAAAAAGATTCCGCCAACGGAACTTCCTGCTACAGACCCCAACATCATGGGTGTCAAAATTAAGCCGGCATTTTTGGCCGTACCTCCGTAAACTCCTTGGACGAAAATCGGAATAAACACGGTTAAGATAATAAAGGTACCGCCATAAAGAAAGGCTAGGATTTGCGAAGTCGCAAACAGTCGTTTCTTAAACAGCCAAAGCGGCAAAATCGGTTCGGCTGCCTTTATTTCGGCGATGAAAAAGGCAATGATGAAGACGAAGAAGCTTGCAAACAAAGCAAGAATTTGCGCAGAATCCCAGGCGTATTCTTTCCCGCCTAGTTCAAGGGCAAACATCAAACTGACAACAGAAATAACAAGCGTAATCGCTCCGACCCAGTCAATTTTTTGCTTCGAATGGGTTAATGATTCATGATAAAAACGAACAATTAAAATAAGCGAAATAATTCCAATCGGTACATTCACATAGAAAATCCAATGCCAGCTAATATAGTCTGTAATGTAGGCGCCAAGTAAAGGCCCTAATACACTGGATGCCCCGAATACAGCGCCAAGTAAGCCAGTCATCTTCCCGCGTTTTTCCGGTGGGAAAATATCGAAAACGATGGTAAAGGCAATCGGCATCAGAGCCCCGCCGCCTATCCCTTGAATTGCCCGGAAGATACTTAATTGAATAATGGTTTGGGCAATTCCGCAAAGGGCCGAACCAACAAGGAATACCACTAATCCAAAAATAAAAAAGCGTTTCCGGCCATACATATCAGAGAGTTTACCGAAAATAGGCATTCCGGCCATAACGGCTACCATATAAGCTGATGTGACCCAAATAAATTTGTCAAAGCCGCCTAGGTCGGAAACGATCGTTCCCATTGCTGTTGCCACTATCGTATTATCCATGGCCGACATGAGAATGGCTAGTAAGATACCAGTAACAACAAGCTTAAGATTATTGTCTTTTTTGATCATAAAATTTCTCCTTAGTAGTTTCCTGTAATGATAATACTGGCTAACATTTTCCTCTCTTACGATTTTCAAGATAAAGCAATTTTAAAAGGGAAGGATAGACCTTGTCAATTAATAGTTTTTATGCAAAAAAAAAGAGACTCCACTGAGTCTCTTTAGGTATTGGTAAAGTTCACTTTTACGCTTTTAAAATATCGTGGTCAACGTAGCGTTCGCCGTTGATTTCACTAATCACATTGATGGCTACTTTAGCGCCGTCTCCAGCGGTAATAATCGTATGCATACTAACACCAGCAATGGTGCCAGCACCCCAGATTCCGTCAATATTTGTTTTTCCGGCTGCATCGACATCAAGGATGGTTTTAACTCTTGGTTCTGTACCAGGCTTTGTGGTTAAGCCGATTTTTTCAGCAAGATCAGCCATCATCCCAGTTGCTACAATCACGTGCTTTGCTTCATATTCGCCTTGATCAGTTTCAACCTTAAAGCCATTGTCTGCTTTGCTAACGTTTGCAACAGTAGCCTGAACGATTTCGGCACCAAATTTACTAGCTTGTTTTTTACCAGTTTCAATAAGGTCTGGACCACTGATTTCTGCTACACCATAATGGTTTTCAATCCAAGCTCGTTTCGTCACACTTTTATCATTATCAATGACCAAAGTTTTCTTTCCAGCCTTCGCTGTGAACAAGGCAGCGCTTGCACCAGTAGGTCCGGCACCAATTACTACAACATCAAACATCTTCAAAACCTCCATATGAATAAGTCTTTACTAGTATTATCGTATCGTAACAATTGTAGTATGTAAAATGAACCGCTCATATTGAGAATTTTGGTAATCTAATTATTTTCTTTAAAAAAAGAACCATCATTTCCTCCCCAGGATTGATGGTTCTTGTATTTAACCTTCGTATAGTTAAATTTCTTGAACTTTTGTTTGTTCCTTTACTGAAACGGAAGTACGCTGTTTCTTCGTATGAAGGAAATAATATAGCACTATTCCAACCAAAATATAGAAGGATGAAAAGAAATATAACGTACTATAATCCATTTTTACGGCAATGATTCCGACAATGAAAGAACCTAGTGCAATGCCCGTATCATAGATGGATAAAAAGGTTGCAGTTGCAAGCCCTCTTTTTCTAGGTTCAGCATCCTGAATGGCAATCGTTTGAAAGGTAGGAAAAAGTGTTCCCCAGCCCAAGCCAATCATTCCAGCTGATAATAAAAACGTGACTGCCCCGTTGCTTTGGCTTAAAACAAGCATACCAATGGCAAAAAGGACGATACATGGAAAGGAAATTACATTTGGACCATACTGATCGAGCCATTTTCCTGTGAACGGTCTTGATAGTAATAAAACAATGGCATAGACCACAAAGAACAGACTTGCAACGTTTGCTAAATGAATTTCATTCGCATATATCGACACAAATGAGAGAAGGGCGGAATAAACAATAGCCATGAAGCTGCCAACAAGGGCGATTGGAACGGCAGAAGCCTCGAAAAGATTTCGAAATGAAAAAGAGGAAGAAACGACTTTTTCAGCAGCTTGTTCTGTTTTCTTAATCCTGACACTTAAACCGGTAATTAAAGACCCAATCGCAACAATGACACTAAGGATAAAAAGAATAGAAGATCCCCACTGATGCATGGCAAGTAAACCGACAAATGGCCCTATGACCATTGCCATATTTGTTGACATCACGAAATAGCCCATTCCCTCACCTCGACGTGAGGCTGGAATGATGTCTGCTACAATTGTACCAACAGCTGTTGTCGCCATCCCAAAGCCAATACCGTGTAATAAACGAACAACCAGAAATCCAACGATTGTTTTTGGAAAAAAGTATAATAGAGAAGCACCGGCAAACAAAATAAGTGCAATTAAAAGTACTTTCTTATGTCCTTTACTTTCAAGCCATTGCCCGGCAAGCGGACGTGAAATGATGGCGGAAAGCAAAAAGACTGTTGTCATGAGTCCTGCAACAGAAGAACTGCTATGTAACTCATCCATCGCGTAAGATGGTAATGTCACTAGTAGAATATAAAATGTTAAAAATAAAAAAAAGTTACTTAAAGAAACGCTAATAAAATCTTTTGTCCATAGTTTTGTTTTATTCATGCAATGCACCCCCGTTATAAAATCTGCTGTAACCAGTTGGTTTGCAGTTTAAGAAGTTCTTCTTGTGAAGCCTCCGGAAAGTGCTTCAACAATTCCTGATTCACTGTCATTACGACATTTTCCCATTTCGGGTATTCCCTCAATGCCTCGTCAGTTAACTGAACATGTTTTTCCCGTTTGTCTTTACCCGGAACCTGTCTCACATATCCTTGTTTGACGAGACGTTGAATGGTTCGGGTTACCGGTGGCGCTTCAACAAATAGGTAATCACAGAGTTCTTTTTGGGTGAGTGACCCTCTTTTTTTGAGAACAAAGATGACGGCCCACTGGGCACTGTATAATCCCAATGGTTTTAAGACCTCATTGAGTTTATTAGTAAGATGACGTGAAAGCTGATGAAGAGTATGGAATAATTCGTGGCTTATCATAGTACACTCCAATTTTTTTAAAATAGTTACCTAGGTAACTATAGTGGATTTAGTGAAAAATGTCAAGGAATGTTCACAATAGGGGGGAGTTGGGTTGTTGGCGGAATTCTTCCCAAGTTTGGCGGAATTCCATACCAAGTTGGCGGAATCCCTTCTAACAAAAAAATCCGCGGAATCAATTCCGCGGAAAAATAATCTTTATCTCAACACATTAAAATACCTTGCTTCCGGATGGGCAAATACAATCGCCGACACGGATGCTTCCGGATCCATCATACAGCCATCTGTTAACTGGATACCTATTTCCTCTGGCCCAATGAGTTTGAATAGCTTTTTCTGATCTTCTAAATCTGGACATGCCGGGTAGCCAAACGAAAAACGCTGTCCTTGATAATGAGCGGCAAAACGATCCTGCATCGAAAAATCAAGTGGATCCGGGAATCCCCAGCGATCGCGCATTTGCCGGTGAATCAACTCCGCGAAGCCTTCAGCGGTCTCAAGAGCAAGTGACTGAAGAGCATGACATTCAAGAAAACGACCTTCAGCCTTCAACTGGTCAGCTTTTTCGCGAATTCCTCTTCCAGCGGTTACCGTAAAGAAGCCAACATAATCTTTCACACCACTGTCAACAGGCTTTAAAAAGTCTGCTAAACAAAGATGGGGAGCTGACTCCTGCCGCGGAAAATCAAATGTTTCAATCACAGTGTCTGGATTTTCAGGGTCATAGATATACACTTTGTTCCCGTCCGATTGTGCCGGGAAAAACTGATAGGCAGCCGCAGGTGTAATCCACTGATTCGCTTTAGCCTCTGCCAGTAATTGGTCAACAACCTCTTTAACTTTAACAGCCTTCTCATCCCGCTCAGCGAGTAATTTCGAAATTTTCCCCTTCACACCAAGATGATGCCCAAGCAGCATTTGCATATTGATATATGGTTCAATATGGGAGAGAGAATAGGATCTCAAAATATGCCTTTTTGTATCCAATGGTGTAAAGACCGGTGCCTCTGTGGAAATGGCAGGTCTCACTTTGACCGCTACTGACCCACTCGGCAGGATTGGCAATTCCCTAGGGACTTCTAAAGCAGCAAGCCTTTCCACTTTATCATCGAGCAGCTTTTGATGCTCCTCAGGTGAACCCAACTGGTTGGCAAGTGATAAGCCCGTCATCGCATCCTTTGCATAAAGAACAAGCCCATCATACTCCTTAGCAATTTTCGTATCCGTGAATTTCCGGGAAAGGGCGGCACCGCCAACTAAGATTGGCAAGGAGATACCCGCTTCTTTCATATCTTGAGCCGTTAACACCATTTGCTGGGCGGATTTCACCAGTAAACCTGATAGCCCAACAAAATCCGGTTTTTCCTCACGAATGGCCTGAACCAGTTCCGTAGGTGTTACCTTAATCCCGAGATCATGTACCTGAAAGCCATTATTGCTTAGAATGATATCCACTAAATTTTTCCCGATATCATGGACATCGCCTTTAACCGTTGCCAGAATCACTTTTCCTTTAGAAGCGGAAACATCACCTTTTTCCATATGCGGCTCTAAATGTGATACTGCCGCTTTCATTACTTCAGCACTTTGCAGCACTTCCGCAACAATTAATTGGTTGTCGTTGAACAAACGCCCAACTTCCTTCATCCCATCCATTAACGGTCCGTTTATAATCTCAAGCGGAGCCGGGTAGGATTCAAGAGCCAGGTCTAAATCGGGCAGCAAGCCTTCTTTTGTTCCTTCAACCACGTAATAGGCTAGTCGTTCTTCTAAGGTCATATTGGTGCCGGTTACCTTCGATTCTTTCTTTTTGCCGCGATAAAATTCTGTAAAGGTCGCGAGCGTTGCGTCCGTTGTATCAAAAAGAAGGGCTTCCGCTAATTGGACTTCTTCCTTTGAAATCGACGCAAATCGCTCCAATTTCTCCGTATTGACGATGGCATAGTCAAGCCCTGCTTGTGTACAGTGATAAAGAAACACGGAATTCAAAATCTCCCTGCCAACTGGCGGCAGTCCGAACGATACATTACTAATACCGAGAATTGTTTGTACCCCCGGAAGTTGCTCTTTAATCAACTTGATTCCTTCAACAGTTGCTTTTGCCGATCCAATATATTGTTCATCACCCGTACCCACTGGAAAAACCAATGGATCAAAAATCAAATCCTGTGATTTAAGTTTATATTTATTGACTAATAGGTCATGGGAACGTCTGGCAATCTCCAGTTTTCGCTCAGCAGTTACACCCATGCCTTTTTCATCAATCGTGCCCACGACAACAGCAGCACCATAGCGGTGAATAAATGGCACAACCGCTTCGAACCGTTCCTCACCGTCTTCAAGATTAATCGAATTAATAATCGCTTTTCCTTGAGAATACTTGAGGGCTCTTTCAATGACCTTTTCATCAGTTGAATCAATGACGAGCGGTACTTTAATTTTCTTGACGACTTCTTTGATGAAATTTTCCATATCCACGATCTCTTCACGATCTGGATCCGCTAAGCACAGGTCAATCACGTGCGCTCCGCCCTTAACTTGAGCACGGGCAATTTCCGCAGCTTCTTCAAATTTTCCTTCGGTGATTAACCGTTTGAATTTTCGCGACCCAATCACATTCGTCCGTTCACCAACCATAATTGGCCGTAACGTTGGGTCATCGTAAATGAACGGGTCAATACCGGAAACCATATGAACACCGGATTGCCGAACTTCCCGCGGCTTAAATTCTTTCATCGCCTCAGCCATTGCCTTAATGTGTGCAGGCGTCGTCCCACAGCAGCCGCCGACAATATTCAGCCAGCCATGGGCGGCAAAATCGGATAGTTTTTTCGCAAGTGTTTCAGGTGTTTCATGGTAATGTCCTTCTTCATCAGGCAAGCCAGCATTCGGATAACAGCTAACCGCAGTGGCAGCGAGCCCCGCAAGTGAACGGACATGATCCTGCATAAATTCTGGACCGGTTGCACAGTTCAAACCAACGGCTACAGGATTCATATGCTCGACTGAAATATAGAACGACTCAATTGTTTGCCCTGCGAGCGTTGTTCCCATTGGCTCAATCGTGCCCGAAATAAACAGTGGCAGTGTTTTTCCTGTTTTTTCAAAAGCCTTCTGAATCCCGACATAGCCTGCTTTCACATTTAGCATGTCTTGGCTCGTTTCAAGCAGGAGCAAATCAACACCGCCGTCAATCAAACCAATCGCCTGCTCTTCGTAGGAAGCGGAGAGCACATCAAAGGTTGTTCCACCAGTGACACTTAATGTTTTCGTTGTTGGCCCCATTGATCCTGCCACATAGCGGGGCCAACTATCGGTAGATACCTTCATTACTTCACTGACCGCAATCATCGCGGCAATTTTATTGATCTCATAGGCCTTAAATCCTAACTCATATTCATCAAGCACGATACTTGTTGCACCGAAGGTATTTGTCTCAATAATATCGGCACCAGCATCTAAATATTCCCGGTGAATGTTTGCAATCACAGCGGGAGCGGTTAAATTCAGGTGCTCGTTGCAGCCATCATACTGTTCGCCGCCAAAATCATCAGGAGTAAGCTCCGCCTGCTGCAGCATGGTTCCCATTGCCCCGTCCATAACAAGGATGCGTTTTTTTAGTTGATCAATAAACGATGTTTTCGGCATAGCTGTTCCCCCTTAAGTCAATCGCTCGTTCCTTCGCGTAAATTGCCAGCTCTGCTGTCAATTCATAACGTAAAAATGGTGTGATTAGATAAATCCCGTTAAATAAATCCAGTGCCGCATCAATGAGTGACTTGGTAATTTCAATTCCCTCTCTTGTGGCCTGATGGGGATGATCATTCAAGCCCGCCATCCGCTCCCGTATCGAATCGGAAATTTTTATACCTGGCACTTCATTATGAAGAAACTCGGCATTTTTACTGCTGATCAGCGGCATTAAGCCAATATAAATCGGTGCATCTAAATGTTTCGTATGTTCATAGACTTCCAGCAGTTTTTCCTCTGAAAAAACCGGCTGAGAGATAAAGTAATCGGCACCGAAATGGATCTTCTTCTCAAGCCGCTTCACTGCTTTTTCAACCGAGCGAACATTTGGGTTAAAGGCAGCCGCAATACTGAATGCCGTTTTTTGCCCCAAATCTTTCCCTGAAAAAGAAAGGCCTTCGTTTAATTGCTTAATCATTTGAATCAATTCAAATGAAGATACATCATATACGGAGGAGGCGCCAGGGAAATCGCCGACTCTAGCGGGATCACCGGTAATGGCAAGAACGTCATTCAAGCCAAGTGTATGCAGACCCATTAAATGAGATTGCAAGCCGATGATATTTCGGTCGCGGCAGGCAATATGAATCAGCGGCCGCAAGTTCAGTTCCTGTTTCACCAAGTACCCAAGGGATTCGTTTGAAATCCGTACAGTGGCCAGTGAATTGTCAGCTAATGTGATTGAATCAATTCCTGCGTCCTTTAAAGCTTTAGCCCCTTCGAAAAATTTGCTAGTATCTAGCTTTCGGGGTGGATCTAATTCCACGATTACCGAGGGTCTTTCCTTTACAATTTCTTGAAGGGGAGCGAACTCCCTTTTAACAGCAGAAGATTCGACGACAATCTTCTTTGGTTTCAATTTTACTACCTTTTCTGTAATCGGGACACTATTCTTTAGTTCTTCAGCAAACGCCCGGATGTGTGCAGGTGTAGTACCGCAGCAGCCGCCAAGAAGGCGAACCCCTTCATTTCGAAATGCCCGAGCTGACTGACGAAAATAGCCGGCGTCGCCCTCATAATGGAATTTCCCGTCCGTATAGGTTGGCAAACTGGCGTTTGGATAAGCCGAGAGAAAGGCATGCTTTGGAAGCTCAATTTGTTCAAGGGTGAGCAGCATATGATGCGGCCCGAGCCGGCAATTAAGACCAATGACATCTGCTCCCAGACTTTCTAACCTTGTGAGTGCCTCGTTAACAGGCAGTTGATTTTGCAAAATGCCCGGCTCTTGAAGCGAAACCTGCGCAATAATCGGCAGCTTTGTTTCCTTCCTGGCAATTGTCAGAACGGTTTCAAGTTCTTCTAAGTCGTAAAAGGTTTCCAGTAATAAACCGTCAACCCCTTCAAGCAGAAGACAGTATAATTGCTCGCGGAAGCTGCGTTTTAGCTCATCAATTGAAATGGAGTTAGGCTTAACCCCGCGATTACCGCCCATTGTTCCAAGTACATAGGCATTATTCTGTGCCGCCTTTTTTGCATTCCGAACGGCAGCGCTGTTAATCTCCTTCACAGAGTCTTCCAGTCCATACCGCTGCAGCTTTAAATAGTTGGCTGCATAGGTGTGTGTCTGAATGACGTCTGCTCCAGCGTCAATATATGCTCGATGGATATTTTGAATCTGTTCAGGCTGAGATAGATTTAATTCCTCCGAGCAAGAGTCCACTCCATAAGTATAGAGGAGGGTACCTATGGCTCCGTCTGCAATTAAGATTTGATTGTTTAATTTTTCTAAAAAGCTCATGAAGATTCTCCCTGGTGTAAAACCAATTGTTTTTGTTCAACAAGGCTGAAGGCTTGTGCGAAATCCTTGATCAAATCATCGGGATTTTCGAGCCCTACTGATAGGCGAATCAGGCTATTTGTAATCCCGCGTTTTTCCCGTTCCTCCTGCGGCATGGCCGCATGGGACATTTTCGCCGGATAAGAAAGGATCGATTCAACCGCCCCGAGACTGACAGCAAATACAGGTATTTTCACGTTTGCAAGAAAGGTTCGAAGCGCATCTTCGGTAGCCAATTCAAAAGATAGCACGGCCCCAGGACCTGCCGCTTGCTCTTTTTGCAGCTGGTATTGCGGGTGACTTGCGAGCCCAGGATAATGGACTTTATCAACAAGTGGATGAGAATCTAAGAATTTCGCTAGTTTTATAGCTGATTTTTGTGATTGTTCCAGTCGAACATGCAGCGTCTTGATGCCTCTTAAAACCAGCCAAGCATCTTGCACCCCCAGGATTGCCCCAAAGCCATTTTGCAAAAAGCCTAATCTTTTCGCTAAATCTTCGTCTTTGACAACGGCGAGTCCCGCCACGACATCGCTATGACCGGATAGGAATTTCGTCGCACTGTGCAGCACAACATCTGCTCCTAATTCCAACGGCTTTTGATAAGAAGGAGTCAGGAACGTGTTATCGACAAAGGTCAACGCGCCCGTTTCTTTTGCAATCCTGCTAATCGCCTTAATGTCAGTTACCTTCATCAATGGATTCGACGGAGTTTCCACATAAAAGGCTTTGGTATTGTGCTGAATCGCTTGTTTCACTTCATCTAAATTTGTCATATCGACAAACGTATGGTCAATTCCAAGCCGGGAAAGAACCTCTGTCACCATTCGGAACGTACCTCCGTATACATCTTCAGTAATGACAATGTGATCACCGGCGGAAAGCATAAGAAATGCCGTAGAAATCGCGGCCATACCTGATGAGAAGGCAAATCCTTTTACCCCTCCCTCAAGTTCAGCAATGACATCTTCTAGTGCTTCCCTTGTCGGATTTAAACTGCGGCCGTAATCGTACTTGCCAAACTGATCGAAATCAGATTGGTGGAAGGTGGATGCATGCTGAATCGGCACACTCACCGCTCCAGTTGTTGGATCAATTTTATGTTTATTATGAAGCAGCCTGGTTTCAAAGCTGAATTCTTCCTGTGCCATTATGCAATCACTCCTTCATTGATATGGGCAAAAGCACCCTCAAGGTCAAAAATTATATCCCCTGCATCTTCAATCCCAACGGAAAAACGCAATAAACGATTGTCCACGCCTGATTGAATCCTTATTTCTTCTGGAATATCCGCATGTGTTTGTGTGGCCGGATACGTAATAAAGCTTTCCGTGCCGCCAAGACTTTCCGCAAACGTAATTAGCTTTAAGCCTTGTAAAAATGGATTCACCCATGATTCTTCTTTTAACCGGAACGAAACCATCCCGCCTCTTCCCGGGTAAAGGACCTCTGTCACCGCCTCATGGTTTGAAAGAAATTCCACGATTTCCTGAGCATTTTTCTCATGTTGTTTCATGCGAAGCGACAAGGTCTTCATGCCGCGCATTAACAGCCAGGAGTCAAAGGGACTCAGGACACCGCCAGCCCCGTTATGATGAAATGCCAAAGCTTCACAAAGTTCCTGGCCTTTCGCGACAACCAGCCCGGCAAGAACATCATTATGACCGCCTAGATATTTCGTCGCGCTATGGATGACGATGTCGGCTCCAAGTACGATCGGCTGCTGTAAAAGTGGAGTATAGAATGTATTGTCAACAATCAGCAATATGCCATGTTTCTTAGCAATGGCTGAAACAGCGGCAATATCGGATTCCTGCATGAGGGGATTGGTGGGAGTCTCAAGAAAGATCGCTTTCGTCTGAGGTGAAATCTTCCGTTCAATCTCTTTAGGACAACATGTATTGACATACTGACACGTCAAGCCCCATTTTTTATAGCCCTTTTCCAATAAACGGTAGGTGCCGCCATATAAATCTTCACTCACCAGCCATTCGTCACCGGACTGAAATAAGGAAAGAATCGTAAAAATAGCTGCCATCCCCGAGCTGCAGGCATATCCTTGATCACCACATTCCAAGTCAGCAATCGTTTGTTCAAGGAGCTGTCGTGTTGGATTTCCTGTCCGTGAATAGTCAAAACCGGTTGATTGCCCGATTCCATTGTGTCTGAAGGCTGTTGAAAAATAAACGGGTGGATTCACAGTCCCTGTAGCTGTATCACTGCGATTTCCAATTTGGGCAAGTTTTGTATCAATTTTGTACATGATGCACACTCCTTGTTTAATGAATAGAAAGATCATTTTTTTCTTTGTGTTGCTTTAACGCTGTTGAGTGATAAAGTTATTTAATAATAAAAAAAGTCTTCTTTAAGAAGAAGACTTTTGTAAGCACGACCAAAGTGTCATTCTTCTTATCTTGCAAATTAGCAGCTAATTTGCAGGACTTAGCACCTTTTCAATGAATAAAACCATTGATGGTTGCTGAGGCGTCGCAGGGCCATTCCCTCAACCTCTCTTGATAAGAAATCAATTATTTAGATTATTTATAAAATTTACTACAGTTCGACGGAGGTGTCAACCTTTTTTCCGTAGTAGTTAGGTGCGTGGTTAAATTAGAGTTCTTTTGTGATTCCTAGTAAACACAACTTTTTGGATAATAACATTATATTTTGTTGACATGTTCTATATAAAGAACTAATATTATGGATATAAAGCACTGGTTTTTTCTTAATAGCACAAATTAAACCTTTATTTGGGAGGCTTTTATGAATCGAATTTATGAAATGAATAACTTATCAAAAAGAAAAGCCAAGGACATAGATTTAAAAGAAATCTTCCTTGTAATAAAAAGAAGACTTTGGTTAATTCTCATCTTAACAATTATCACAACAGGAGCGAGTGCTTATTATAGTTATTTAAATAACGCACCCCTATACCAATCTTCTTCAAGAATTATTATCGAGGCAAATCCAGAAAATAGGAATACCTTGCAGGTAATTATTAAAGACTCAATCGTATTAGATAAGGTAGTCAAAGAATTAGGATTATCTCAGTCAGTTGAATCCTTGGCTGGACGAATTACTGTTGCAAGTGTTGATAATTCACAAGTTGTAAGTATTAGTGTTACAGATACAGATCCGAATAGGGCTGCAGATATTGCTAATACAACTGCGAAGATTTATAAACAGGAAATTCCAACGATTATGGATTTTAATGATGTACGTTTATTATCTGATGCTAAGGTAAATCCATTGCCAATAAATCAAAGCCAAAATAAGTTGATCTTAATCGGCTTTATTGCCGGATTAGTCATCGGAATCGGTTTAGTGTTTTTGTTAGATTCGTTGGATGATTCTTTAAGGTCGGAACGTGAAGTGGAAGAAATGCTGGGACTTCCTGTATTAGGAAGAGTTCCGAAAATGCATAAAAGGAATTTGAAAAAGAAAAACATTACGCAGATTGAACTAGAAGTAGGGGGTGAGACGATTGGCTATAAGTAAAGGGAAGGAAAGTGCGATAACAAAAAAAAGACCACTAGTTGCCTACACTCATCCGGAATCTATAATATCTGAGCAATACCGCATGATTCAAGCAAATATTAAATTCTCGATGATAGATAAAAGAAGTAGAACATTCCTAATCACTTCCCCTAGCAAAGGAGAAGGAAAATCAACCACTGCTGCAAACCTTGCGATCTCCTTGGCACAGCAAAAGGAAAAAATTCTGTTAATAGATGCTAATTTACGTAATCCTGAATTACATTCGATCTTTAAAATTCAAAACTCTGTTGGTTTAACAGATATTCTTATTGGTAGAACAAGTTTTTTTGATGCTGTTCATCATACGGAAATAGGCAGGCTCGATGTCCTAACAAGTGGTGCTATCCCAATAAATCCCGGTGAATTACTATCCACACCATTGTTACAAGAGGTATTGATTACTTCTTTAAAATCTTATGATGTAGTATTAATCGACTCCCATTCGGTGCTAGAGTTAACCGATACAAAGCTTTTAGCAAATCAATGCGACGGCGTAGTATTAGTTATTCAGAAAGGGAAAACATCGCTTGATCAAGCGATTGAAGCAAAAAAGGTATTAGAATTTGCAAAAGCTACACTAATTGGCGTCGTTATTAATGAATGTTAGAAGAAAAAATTTTCCACTTATGTTCGTTATATGGAATTAATTGTTTTTTAAAAGAGTAGGATAGTAAATTTTGGTGATGTCTCCTCCCCTTTATCGATGGAGGCACTCGGTCATGCTGTGGGTCTAAGACCTTAGACGCAAGTCGTCGGTAGTGTGGTGTGAGGACGGGTTGGATGCCCATTTTATAAAAATTTTAATGATGTGTCTATTTTTACAAAAGGCATATCCTTAAAATTTTTAAAGAATGTAGAGAAAGGAAGGGAAAGGATGACTTACCGGCAAAGATTATCTTTATTAATAGTAATTGATTCATGCGTTGTTTTGACTGCCATATTCTTTAGCCGCTTTTTAGTAAATGCAACATTTAATGTAATTACTTTTCCAATCGTGATAAGTTCTATTGTCATATTACTTAGTCATTATTTTTTCTCATTATTATTTCACCTGTATAAAAAGTCCTGGGAGTTTGCCAGTGTTGGAGAATTAATAAGTATCTTAAAGGCGGTAACCTTCTCAATTCTAGTTGCAGCTGTTGTTCAGCAGCTACTAACTCAAGAAATTCAATTCCGATTATTAACCGTTACTTGGTTACTTAATATGTCCTTTATTGGTGGTTCCCGTTTTTGCTGGAGGGTATTTCGTGATTCGTTTCTTAACAAATCAGATAACAAGAAAAGAACTCTTATTGTCGGGGCGGGTTCAGCCGGGGTGATGGTTGCAAGACAGCTGAATAAAAATAATGAAGCAGATCTATTACCAGTTGGATTCATTGATGATGATGAAAAAAAACAGAAGCTTGATATTTTGGGAATACCCGTCATTGGGGGAATAAAGGATATTGAGGTTGCGGTTAATGAATTAAAAATTGATAACATTGTCATTTCCATCCCATCCTTAAGTAAAAGGGAATTAAATACCATTTTTCAAGAATGTGCAAAAACCAATGTTAAAACACAAATCCTTCCATTATTAGAAGACCTAATGACAGGAAGAATATCAGTTAATCAATTTCGTGATGTCCAAGTTGAGGATTTACTTGGCCGCGAGCCTGTAGAACTAGATATCGACAGTATTTCAGAAAATATTACGGGTAAAGTGGTTTTAGTTACTGGAGCGGGCGGTTCCATTGGATCGGAAATTTGCCGGCAAATATCAAACTTCAATCCTAAAAGGCTTGTTTTATTAGGGCATGGTGAAAATAGTATCTACTCGATAGAAATGGAATTAAAAGAAACATATAAGAAAACCCTTATTGAATTTGTACCTGTGATTGCGGATTTACAAGATGAAAAAAGGATGATGCTTGTAATGAGTACTTACCAGCCAGATACCGTCTACCATGCGGCAGCACATAAGCATGTCCCTTTAATGGAAGGGAATCCTGAAGAAGCAGTTAAAAATAACCTAATTGGAACAATGAATGCAGCTAAAGCAGCAAGTTGGAATGGGGTAAAAACCTTTGTCATGATCTCAACGGATAAAGCCGTAAATCCAACGAGTGTAATGGGGGCAACAAAAAGACTTGCTGAGATGATTATTCAATATATGGACGGCGAAAGCGATACAAAGTTTGTTGCCGTACGGTTTGGGAATGTTTTAGGCAGCCGGGGTAGTGTGATTCCGTTATTTAAAAGACAGATTGAAAATGGGGGCCCAGTCACAGTAACACACCCGGATATGGTTCGTTATTTTATGACGATTCCAGAAGCATCAAGGTTAGTTCTTCAAGCGGGTTCGCTTGCCAAGGGTGGAGAGATATTCGTCTTGGACATGGGAGAACCAGTGAAAATAGTTGATTTGGCAAAAAATCTAATCAAACTATCGGGAAATTCAATTGATGAAATAGGAATTGAATTTACGGGAATGAGACCAGGCGAAAAGCTTTTCGAAGAATTACTAAAAGAGGATGAAGTTCATGAACAACAAATCTATCCAAAGATTTATGTCGGTAAAAAATCGGAACTTTATTTACAAGAAATAGAAGAAATAATATCAACTTATTCAAATCTCGATAAACACGAAATAAGGGAGAAGCTATTAAATATTGCCAATCATAATGTCCTGCTAAAAACTAGATTGTCAGTTTCAGTGTAACGAAGTTTCATAAAAAAGGATAATGGGTGGAAGACGGTATGTATAAAAGAGTATTATTTTGTGCAACGGTAGATTATCATTTTAAAGCCTTTCATTTACCATATCTAAAATGGTTTAAAGAACAGGGATGGGAGGTTCATGTAGCCGCATCTGGAACCATGAATCTTCCATATGTAGATAAAAAATATAATATCCCTATTCAAAGGTCTCCATTTAACAAAATGAATCTGGGAGCATACAAAGAATTAAAAGATATTATTGATCAAAATCAGTTTAAAATCATCCATTGCCATACACCAATGGGGGGATTGCTAACAAGGTTAGCAGCTAGAAAAGCAAGAGGGAAGGGAACAAAGGTTCTTTATACAGCTCATGGATTTCATTTTTGTAAAGGTGCACCATTGACCAACTGGATGTTATATTATCCAATTGAAAGAGTACTATCCCAGTTTACAGATTGCTTGATTACTATTAATGAAGAGGATTATAGACTTGCATGCAAACATCAATTTAAGGCAAACCAAATTGAACATATTCATGGGGTAGGAGTCAATACAGAACGATTTGCTCCTGAGAAAGATAAATCAATACTAAGGCAAAAGTATCATTATAGCAATGATGCTTTTTTGATGTTTTATGCAGCAGAATTTAATAAGAATAAAAACCAAGAATTACTAATTAGGTCAATAGCCATAGTGAAAAATGAAATACCAAATGCCAAACTTTTATTGGCCGGGGAGGGGCCTCTTTTACAGGAATGTAAAGGCCTTGCTGATAAGTTGGGTGTTAAGAATATGATTGATTTTCTTGGCTATCGAAATGATATTACTCAATTACTTAAAATAAGTGATATAGCTGTTGCATCCAGCTTACGAGAAGGGCTGCCGGTAAATATTATGGAAGCTATGGCATGCGGATTACCTATTATCGCAGTTGAGAACAGGGGGCATAGGGATCTTATTTCTGATAATGAAAATGGATGGCTTGTAGGAAATAATAACATGGAGATTTCTGATAAGATGAAAATCCTTGCTGTAAATAAGGAATTAAGAGATCAATTTGGTTTAAAAAGCAGGGGTATAGTTTTATCAAAATATAGTTTAAATAAAATATTAGAGGAAAAGAGCAAATTATATCAAGAAGTAATAGATAAGATTGGAGAAATTCATCAAGCATTCTATTAAGGATCTTTTATTTGTGAGGAAGGGATATAGAAAATGTTAAATAGTAGTCCGAAGGTTTCTGTAATTATGGGAGTTTACAATTGTGCAGAAACCCTATCCCAGAGTATTGAATCAATTATTTACCAGACCTTCTCTGATTGGGAATTTATTATTTGTGACGATGCTTCTACGGATACAACTTATGAAATAGCCTACCAATATACTAAAATGTATCCTGAAAAAATCAAATTACTTAAAAATGAATCTAATATGAAGCTTGCAGCAACATTGAACCGATGTCTCAATGCCGCTTCAGGCCAATATATTGCACGACAAGATGGTGATGACATCTCCGTAAGTAATAGATTAGAAAGACAGGTTTCATTTCTTGACGCTTACGAAGAATACATGTTGGTCGGTACAGGAATGATTCCCTTCGATGAAAGAGGGGACATGGGTTTTCGAATTGGTAAGCCAATACCGAGCAGGGTGGATTTACCCATGAATAACACCTTCATGCATGCTACAATCATGATGCGAAATAAGGGTTATACAATTTTAAATGGATATCGCGTTACAAAGCGTACAAGGAGAGCCGAAGATTACGATTTGTGGATAAGATTTTTTGCTGCCGGATTTAAAGGCTATAACTTACAGGAAGCCCTATATAAGGTAAAGGAGGATGAATCGGCTTTTAGGCGCAGAGAGTTTAAGTATTATTTTGATTCAGCAATTCTAGTGTTTCAGGGGTGTTATACACTAAAACTTCCAATAAAATATTACCTTTATACATTAAAGCCTATAATCGTAGGAATTACTCCAAGGTACCTGGTGAAGAAATATCATAAATATAGGGCTCAGAAATATATACGAAAATTGGTTTAAAAAAAATGCAGGATATTAGGAGGATAAAGGCTTTATAACTATTGAAAGTTGGATGGCTAATGACTATTCTTTGGATTAATTTGCTGGTTGTTTACACTTTTTCCTTTTTTGCAAGATACTTTTCCACAACAGTTTTGGCAACAGAATTTTCACCCTCATTAAGACCAAACAAAATCTTAGTTTTTGGTGGAATTTTGACATTAGTAATGGTCTCCGGCCTTCGATCAAATATAGGAGATACGTATTTTTATAAACGGATATATGTGTACAATAATTTCACTTGGGAATTTATAACCTCCCAGAAAGATATAGGGTTCGGGATTCTACAACTATTCCTAAAAAAACTCTCAGATGATCCTCAAATATTGTTGTTCACAACCGCATTAATAACCAATGTACTTATTATTCTTGTCCTGTACAAATATACGAGGATATTCGAACTAAGTATTTATGTATTTATTACTAGTGGTTTTTTTATCGTATCAATGAATGGAATTCGGCAATGTCTAGCGGCTGCAATTGCCTTTGCTGCAACAAAGTTTCTATTTGAAGGAAATTGGAAAAGATACATGCTTGTTGTGCTGCTTGCTTCCACCATACATCAATCCGCACTAATTCTTATTCCAATCTTTTTTATTATTAGGAGAAAAGCTTGGACAAAAATGGCATTCCTACTTTTATTTTTGGCAATACTTATTGTGATTGGATTCAATCAATTTACTGAAGTGCTATTTACTGCGCTTAAGAATACTCAATATGGAATATATAAAGATTTTAAGGAAGGCGGCGCAAACGTTATCAGGGTGGCAGTCGAAGGGGCTCCACTGCTAATAGCTTTCCTCGGTAGGGAAAAACTAAGGAAAATCATGCCAAATAGTGATTATATTGTAAATATGGCCCTGATTGGCTTTATCTTAATGATTATTTCTACTCAAAATTGGATCTTTGCTAGGTTTGCCATTTATTTTAGTTTATACCAATTTATTTTAGTTTCCTGGATTGTAAAGTTGTTTAAGGAAAAAGATCAACGATTAATTTATTTTGCGATACTAATACTTTATTTAGCATATCATTACTTTGATAGTGTAATAACCATGAATATTGTTTATAAAAGTGACTATTTTGATCCTATCTTTCAATTAAGGGGGTGGTTAAATGAACGATAAGGAAAATCCAAAGAGAGTTTTGCATATAGTTAGCTCGATGGATCGCGGTGGGGCAGAAACACTTCTAATGAATATTTATCGTAATATGGATAGAGGGAAAGTCCAGTTTGATTTTATTACACACTCAGCCAGGAAGGGAGATTTTAATGATGAAATTATTTTTCTGGGGGGGAAAATCTTTCAAATTTCTAGCCTTGGAGAAATAGGTTCTGTCCTGTATTTGAAGGAACTAAAAAAAATAATGTCAAAAAACAATTATATTGCGATCCATTCACATACTGATTATCAAAGTGGTTTTCCTGCATTAGCCGCAAAAATCTGCGGGATTCAAAAGAGAATATGTCATTCCCACAGCAATGATTGGCCGCAAGGTAAAAGTTATCGGGCAAGGCTTACATTAAAGGTTCTGCAAACATTAATAAAGATGACAGCGACAAATTATTGCAGTTGCAGCATTGAAGCAGCTGAATTTATGTTCGGTAAAAAGGCTGTTGCCCAAGGGAAAGTAGAAATTTTAAAGAATGGAATCGATATTAATCAATTTATTCATTTAAATAGCAGCAGAGATAGTGTGATACAAGAGTTAAACCTTCCGGAAAAAGTAAAAATAATCGGTCATGTCGGGAGGTTTTCGGAATCTAAAAACCACCTATTCATCTTAAATGTATTAAAGAAAGTCATAGAGAAGGATTCTGCTTTTGTAGCGCTTTTAATTGGAGACGGTCCATTAAAAGGACAAATTGAAAAAGAAGCTGAAAGACTTGGAATTTTAAAGAATATAAGATTTTTAGGAGTTAGGGCTGATATACCGAGGCTAATGAAAGCATTCGATGTTTTTCTATTTCCCTCATTATTCGAAGGGTTTGGCATTGTAACCTTGGAGGCTCAATGTGCGGGGACGCCTTGTATAGTATCAGATGAAGTACCAAAAACCACAGATATGGGACTTAATTTAATTACCTATGTAAGTTTGGAAGAGGACCTTACTACATGGTCTAAAGAAATTAATAGGGCAATATTAATGAAACGACCAGATAAAAAAATGATAAATAACCATTTCATAAAGTATGGGTTTAGTATTCAAGAAAATGTTCCTAGATGGCTATCACTTTACTTGAAGGATAATTCGACTGGTATCTCCAACTCATTTAATCTATTAAGGAGTTAATAGTAATGAAAAAACAATTACTATTTATAACACAATACCTTCATACGGGAGGAATCGAGAAAAGCTTATTAACCCTACTATCCGAACTTGATTATGACCATTACGATGTGGATTTGCTTCTGTTTGATTATAGCGGGGTTCTGTTCCAACTAGTGCCGCCTGAAGTGAATATTCTACCGCCATTATTTGAAACTTTTTCGACACCTTTGTTACAAGCAGCACCAGAATTATTAAAAAATGGCAAGTATGGTTTATTAATCGGTAAAGTACTTGCTGCCAGCCTTTCAAAGTTTTCTTCAGGTGTTGGAACTGGTGCTAGATGGAGTGTTTATCGAAATATCCTCAAGAAACAACCAAAACATTATGATGCGGCAATTAGTTATATCGACTTTTTTTGTAATTATTATGTCATAGAAAAAGTAAGTGCAAAGCGAAAAATTGTTTATAATCATATGGATTATGCCTACAGTCAAAAAGCAGGATGGCCCTGTCCCAAGCTGGAAAGAAAAAGCTTTTCAAAATGTGATTCCATCGTAACTGTAGCAGAATCCGCTAAAGAATCACTAGAATCATACTTCCCTGAGTTTTCGAATAAAATGCATGTGATCCATAACAGAGTATCATCCGATACCGTGCTTTCCCTTTCAAATGATACGACGGTATTAAAAGGTCTTGAACAAACCAATGAAATCAAAATAGTTACTGTTGCCAGACTCGTTGATGAAAAGGGAGTCTTTTTTGCATTAGAGGCCTGTAATATCCTAATTGAAGAAGGCTTTGAAATAAGCTGGTATCTAATTGGGAATGGACCCTTATATGAGGCACTAAAGAAAAAGACAAAAGAAATAGGTATCGAAAGGAATTTTATATTACTTGGTGAGCAGGCAAATCCATACCCCTTTATGAGTCTAGGTGACATATATGTTCAACCGTCAAAAACGGAGGCTCATTGTGTTGCTGTAGAGGAAGCAATCGCGTTAAAAAAGCCAATTGTTGTAACAGATATCCCTTCATTTAATCATCAAATTCAAAATGAAAAAACTGGAATCATAGTAAAACCGAATGCAACGGGAATTGCCGAGGGAATCAAGCGATTAATCCGGTCATCTGAATTAAGAGAGTTACTTACAAATAACTTACTAACTACTTCAGACAGACACAAAGAACAGTTAATGAAGCTTTACAGTTTAATAGAAGGATAATCAAAGAATGTAGGGGATGACTAGTAGTGAAACGACTGTTTGATTTCTTCATTTCAATGATGTTATTTTTTTCACTATTACCCATTTTTGTCGTTTTTGCCTTGTTGGTAAAGTTAAAATTGGGTTCGCCAATCATATTCAAACAGCAGCGCCCTGGATTATATGGAAAACCCTTTTACCTTTATAAATTAAGAACAATGACAGATGAAAAAGATCATAAAGGTCAATTGCTGCCAGACAATAAAAGGTTGACCACATATGGGAAATTTCTAAGAAGGTATAGTTTAGATGAATACCCACAGCTAATAAATGTAATTAAGGGAGATATTAGTTTAGTTGGACCAAGACCATTATTAATGGAATATCTACCACTTTATTCAAAAGAACAAGTAAAACGCCACAATGTTAGACCAGGTATAACAGGCTGGGCACAGGTTAACGGCCGGAATGCGATATCATGGGAGGAAAAGTTCACCTTAGATGTCTGGTATGTAAACAATCGTTCATTCTTTCTTGATATAAAAATTCTATTTCTTACGGTATATAAAGTAATAAAAACTGAAGGAATAAACCAACCGGGGAGTGCGACTACAGAATGTTTTACAGGTTCGAATCCCACGGTGAAGGGGGGGCATGGATGAATATCGCGGTAATTGGTCATGGTGGTCACAGTATGGTGATTTCCGATATGATTTTTTCAAATGGGGGTCATCATATTGTAGGGTATTTAGATGATAAATATGAACATATAAGACTAGCAGTGAATATTTTTTGTGGTCCAATTTCGTCTGCAAATAGATTGATTAGCCATTTTAAAGACATAAAATTTGTAATGGCCATCGGCGATAATAAAACAAGGAAAATAATTGTTCGGAAATTAAACCTGCCAGATGAATACTATATTACAATCATTCATAAATCGGCCGTTATTAGTCCCAGTGCAAAGATAGGGTTTGGTACCGTTGTAATGCCTAACGTGGTTATAAGCGCAAATACCAATGTCGGCAATCATTCAATAATAAACACGGGCTCAATAATCGAGCATGATAGTATTATAGGCGACTATTCCCATGTATGTCCAGGAGCTACACTAACGGGTGCTGTTCAACTTGGTGAAGGCGCCTTCATAGGAGCAGGAGCAACTATTATTCCAAATATTCAGATTGATGAATGGACTATTATTGGTGCTGGAGCAACTGTCATTCATGATATTCCAGCGCACTGTACTGCCCTAGGTATTCCTGCAGCGGTTAAAAAAAATGACTCAATAAAGGTGGAGGTGAATTAATTGTTAAATAAAACAAATATGAAAAGAATCTTTTTATCTCCACCACATATGAGTGGCTACGAACAAAAATATATTAACGAAGCATTTGAAACAAACTGGATTGCACCATTAGGGCCGAATGTCGATGCCTTTGAAAAGGAAATAGCTGAATATGTTAGAGCCAATGATGCCGTAGCTGTGAGTTCAGGAACAGCAGCTATTCATTTGGCTCTTTCTTTATTAGATGTTAAAAAGGGTGATCTTGTCTTTTGCTCGAGCCTTACCTTTGTGGCGAGTGCAAATCCGATCATTTATCAGAGGGCTGAACCAGTTTTTATCGATTCAGAACCTGATACATGGAATATGTCACCTCAAGCACTTGAAAGAGCATTTCATGATGCAATTAATGAGGGAAGGCTACCTAAAGCTATCATTGTTGTTAACTTATATGGACAAAGTGCAAAAATGGACGAAATTCTTTCTATTTGCAACCATTATCACGTTCCAATTATCGAAGATGCGGCGGAGTCTCTGGGCTCCACTTATAAGGGTAAACCAAGTGGAACATTTGGTCGCTTTGGGATTTTTTCGTTTAATGGCAATAAAATTATCACTACATCCGGAGGAGGGATGCTCATCTCAAATGATACTGTGGCATTAAAAAGGGCTCGTTTTTTAGCCACACAGGCACGTGATCCAGCACCCCATTATCAACATAGTAGTATTGGATTTAATTATCGGATGAGTAATATATTAGCGGGAATCGGAAGAGCCCAATTGGAGGTTTTAAATGGTAGGGTCGAGGCTAGAAGATTTGTATTTGAACGCTATTATAAGGAATTATCTCATTTCCCTGGATTCTATCTCATGTCGGAATTAGAAAATACCCGATCCAATCGTTGGCTTACAGCTCTTATCATCAATGAAGCTGAAGCAGGGGTTTCTGCTGGTGATGTCCTAAAAGCCTTGGAAATTGAGAATATAGAGGCAAGGCCAGTTTGGAAACCACTTCACTTGCAGCCGATCTTCCAAGGGGCAAGATACTATCAACATAGTGAAAGTGAAAGTATTTCAGAACAATTATTTAAAAACGGAATATGTTTACCATCCGGATCAAATTTGAAGGAAGAAGATCAGTTGAAGGTTATTAATTGTATTAAAGATGTGATAAATAATAGTTCGAAAGAAAGGGATGTTATCCATATTTAAATAATCGGATATAACAAGGTAGGTAAAATTATGATTGGAAGTAGGATCCATGAAATTCGGATGAAAAAAGGACTCACATTATCAGAACTTGCTGTTAGGGCAAATATATCCAAATCCTATTTAAGTAATATTGAACGGAACCTAAATCAAAACCCATCGATTCATATTATTAAGAAGATCGCAGTTGTTTTGGATGTGGATGTAAGGGAATTGTTAAAGACAGAATTATATGAAGAAACTCATCAATACCTTGAAAGTGAATGGGTTGATTTTATTAATGAATTAAAACAATCGGGTGTTAAAAAAGAAAAGATTCATGAGTATAAAACTTTGATTGAATTTATTAAATGGAAAAATGAACAATCAGGAGAAAAAAGTAACTATGGAGCCTCAAAAAATTAGTGTTATTGTTCCGAAAAATTTCAAATGTTTAATAAGAATAATAATTTTTGAATTTTTGTAAGGGTGGAACATAAAGATGGATGAGTATATATTTTTAACCGAATTTATTAGTATAAATAAAAACATCCCGTTATTTACCCTTGCTTACGTATTGTTTAAATGTAGACCATTAATGCCAAGGAATCCTTTACTAAGGATAAATACTATTAAATATATACTCAAACAGAAAGAGAGAAATGTAGTGCCACTTCCAGTCCATGGGGAAATAGCCATAAAAGTTGGCGATTTCAATTATAAAATAATTAGCCTAAGAGAAAAAGCTATCTACACTGTTTGTAATGAGGGTAGTGAAACAGAAATTTATGAGAAACTAGGTTACAGTCATTCCAATAAGATGTACGAGGAAATAATAAGCGTTGACACTGAAAACAAAGTTATAAAGGGGGTATTCTATAATGGATATCACCCAAATATTGCAAAAAAGCATATGAAACTTAATAAGAAGTTTTGCCATTTATTTTATGACTTAATAACAAATTCAGATCTAAAAGAAGTTAGTGCAAAAAAATATGCGAAATCACTTTACTTAGATTGTTTGAAAATTTTGGATAGAAATTCATCTGAAATAACAGTCGAACAATTTAATTATGTAAAGAAGTTTATTTTGAGTAGATATAAAAAAATTGCCAATGAGTTCTTGGAGGATGTTCTACACCTTACGTTAAATCACGGGGACATAAAAAAAGAAAATTTGATTGAGGATGGTAAAAGGCTCATATTAATAGATTGGGAATTTTGCGATTTTCGAATTCCCTCACATGATTTACTTCAATTCATGAAAAGGTATCCAAATCTTGAGCTAAGTTTTTATAGAACATTATTTGAAACTCTAAATAATAATTTGAAATTAAATGAATTGCTTTATAAAGAATTATCTAGGTATTTCCAACTATTAGGCAAAAGTTATTTAGATATATTTTATTTAGAAGATATTAAGATTAGACTGACTCAATTTGAAAATAGAAATTATGCGAAAGATTTCTCAAGATATATAGTGGGTTATATTAAGGGGATTGAAGAAAAGTCGACATGATTCTAAAGGTATGAAATGAGGATGGAGAGTATGAAGAAGGATATGTTATTTGTAATTGACTCCTTAAATTGTGCGGGGGCTGAGAAGAGCTTAATTTCCCTTCTAACCATATTAGATTATTCCAAGTTCAATGTTGATTTGATGCTTTTTGGTCATGAGGGCATCCTGCAAGGGCTAGTCCCAAAAGAAGTGAATATACTAACACCACTAAAGTATACGGAATTCACAAAGATGAACCTAAAAAAAGCTGTTATCTATTCTTTGAAAAAGAAAAAAGTTAATATGTTAACCTCGAGGATTAATTATTCAATTAAAATACGTAAACAAAAGTATAGCCATGCCGAGGAGGCTAGATTGTTTTGGGAAAGTGCTGGAAAAGTAATTGAAAAGCGTACTAAGGTTTACGATATTGCGATAAGTTATGCTCAAGGCATACCAACGTTTTACGTAGCTGAAAAAGTTAAGTCGAAGAAAAAATATGCGTGGGTGAACGTTAGTTATCGGTTAAACGATAAGGAAAAAGGTTTTCAAAAAAAATTCTATGATCAATTCAATAAAATTGTTGCAGTTTCTCCTTCAGCAAAGGAAATATTTTTAGAAACATTCCCATGTTATTCAAATAACGTGGAAGTTATTTATGATATAAATAATTCCCGGTTTATTTTTGAAATGGCTAATTTAGGTGAAGCATATGAGGATGATTTTGATGGATTAAGGATTCTTACGATTGGAAGACTAGCCCATCAAAAAGGATATGATATAGCCTTAGCTGCATGTAAAAAGCTTAAAGAAAAGGGAATTCATTTTAGATGGTATGCGTTGGGGATAGGTCCCTTATATTCAGAGATTAACGAATATATCATTAAAAATGAGTTGTCAGAGCACTTTATTTTATTGGGGATTAAGGTGAATCCATATCCCTTTATTAAAAGCTCCGACATTTATGTTCAAACATCAAAGTTTGAAGGATTTGGGCTCGCAATAGCTGAAGCGAGAATGCTAAATAAACCAATCGTAACAACAAGATTTGATGCTGTATTTAATCAAATGATAGATAGAAAAAATGGTCTAGTTGTGGATATGAACGCAGATGCCGTTTGTGATGGGATTTTAAAATTAATCGGTGATGAGGAGTTGACAAAAAGCATTACCCAGTTCTTGTCGAATGAAAAAAAGGGAAATATAGAGGAGATTGAGAAGTTTTATCACCTAATCGGATAAATGAAAGCGAGTTCTGGTAATGAAGAAAAAAGTATTATTTATGGTCATTAATATGAATATCGGGGGGACAGAAAAGGCATTGTTAAATTTGATTTCAACAATGTCTAAACACAAATATGAAATTAGCATCTTAATGCTTGAAAGGTCAGGAGGTTTCTTAAACTCCATACCAGATTGGGTAAATGTTGAATATCTAGATTGCTATAAGAATATTAGAGATATACTAAATAACCCTCCAAAAACGGTATTATTAGACTTTTTAAAACGTTTAAAATTAATTAAGGCCTTACTATTTTTTATTCTGTATCTTATTGCTGCTGTCACCGGAGAAAGAAGTATTCTCTTTAAATATATTTTGAGGAATTATTCATACAATAATGAGGAATATGATATTGCAGTTGCTTATGCCGGCCCAATGGACCTCATAAGCTTTTTTATTGCCTTTAAAATCAAAGCTAAAAGGAAAATACAATGGATTCACTTTGATATTACTAAGATTGGTTTCAATGCCCACTTTGCCACAAAAGTTTATCGGTACTTCGATAATATCTATGCAGTTTCAAATGAGGGGAAAAATAAATTAATAAATGTCTTACCATTATTTAAAGAAAAAATAGAAACAATCAACAATGTTTTATCCCCAGAAAGTTTAAAAAAAATGGCCGTCAATGGAGATGGTTTCGAAGATCATTTTGATGGGATAAAAATCTTAACCGTTGGCAGGCTAAGCAAAGAAAAGGGTCAGGATTTAATTATTCCTGTATTAGCAAAACTTAAACAGGAGGGATATAACGTTCGCTGGTACTGTATTGGGGAGGGAAACGCGAGAAAGGAATATGAACAGCTTATTCGAGATTATGGGTATGAAAAGGATTTTGTTTTACTAGGTTCAAATCCAAACCCATATCCATTCATGGAACAGTGTGATCTATATGTACAGCCATCAAGGCATGAGGGATATTGTATGACACTTGCTGAGGCAAAACTTTTCAACAAGCCCATTGTGACAACAAATTTTACTGGAGCAAAAGAACAGGTGGTTCATGGGAAGACAGGATATATAGTGGAGTTTAACGGTGACCAAATATTCGAGGCCGTTAAACAACTAATTATCGATGAAAATTTGCGTAAAAGCATTCAAAGAAATCTTCAGAAGGAAATAAAACATACTCGAGAAGAAATTGATAATGTGTTTGTTTCCTAACCGCTTTGTTAATAGGGAGGTGAATATTGATGATTCCAAAAATAAGTATCATAGTTCCTGTCTATAATGTGGAATTATATATTCATAAATGTGTCGATTCAATCTTAGCTCAGACTTTGAAAGAGTTTGAACTTATTCTTGTCGACGATGGATCAACAGATAATTGCGGGAGAATTTGTGATGAGTATGCGAAAAAGGACAGCAGGGTGATAGTAATTCATAAAAAAAACGAAGGACAGGCAAGTGCAAGGAATATGGGTTTGGAAATTATAAAAGGAGAATTTATAGGGTTTGTTGATAGTGATGATTATATAGAGAAGGATATGTTCGAGTTTTTATATAAAAATGCATTAAAATACGAAGCTGAAGTTGTTGAATGTAGCATTAATATTATTAATGGTAAGGACATCCTAGGAATTCAAAATCATGGTGAAATTGAGATTGGAAATAATGAATTTGCATTGAAACAACTATTAGATAATGGATATAGAAATAGTATGTGTAATAAGCTATATAAAAAGGAAATATTCAGCGAACTGCGATTTCCAAATAAATTATATGAAGATGGATTTGTAGCTTACAAAATTTATTACCGTTTAAAGAAATATGTATTTATTGGGGAAGGGAAATATAATTATGTTAAAAGAATTGGAAGTACAATGTATTTACAAGAAAAATTTTCATTAAAAAATTTAGATGGGCTAGAATCCCAAGAGGAAAGATATTACTTTCTAAAAGATAGAATTAGTGACAGCCATTTACTAATTTCATTGGAGTGCCATTTTTTTAATAGTATTTTATATTCCTATCGGATGCTACAAAAAAACAAAGAATTGGATCCAAATAAAAAGTACCGAAATATATTAAAAAGTAAAATAACGGATAATTATCAAGGGTTTTTGTCAAATCCAAAATTAAATAAATACTATCAATTAGTAAAACTATCCAAACTGGATATTAGTATATTCAACATAATGGTAATAGGCTATTTAAAAGTTCTGGATCACCTACTTAGGATTTATGGTTTGTATATTAAAGCAAATAATAAGATAAAAGCAGTCTAAAGTAGTGATGCCATCCGAATTTGGGGATAGGGAAAGGGATATTTTGCAATGAAGCCAAAAATAAGTATCATTGTTCCGGTCTATAAGGTGGAACCATTTATACATAAATGTGTTGATTCCATTTTAGCCCAGACTTTTACAGAATTTGAACTTATTCTTGTCAATGATGGGTCGCCGGATAATTGTGGGACAATATGTGATGAGTATACAAAAAAGGATAGAAGAGTAAAAGTAATTCATAAAGATAACGGTGGGCAGGCAAGCGCAAGAAATAGAGGATTGGAAATAGCGGGCGGAGAATATATAGGGTTTGTTGACAGTGATGACTGGATTGAACCAGATATGTATGAATTGCTTTATAACATGTGTATACAGAATAATTGTGATATAGCAAACTGTACTTATAAAATTCATGCTAAGCATAATGTAATCATCAAAGCATCTTATCCATTGATGATTCATGATAGAAACCAAGCAATGAAGGCAATGCTGGAAGATGAACTATACAATGAGGTAGTATGGTCGAAATTATTTAAACGAAATCTTTTGGAGAATATTAGATTTCCTGAAGGAATCATGTATGAAGATACGGCATTTACCTATAAGGTAATCCATAGAAGTAATAAAGTTTGTTGTTTAGGTGAACCAAAATACCATTATATAATTCGAGAAAACAGCACAATGGATCGGGCGGCAAAGAGTAAAAGTGTTGATGCAGTATTAATTTATGATGAAATGAATAGGTTTATTGCCCAGCACTATAAGGAATTGATCGACTTAATTTCATTGAAGTTTGCTAATAGTGCAATGTTAGTTTTAAATTCCATCGCGATTAGTGGGGTATTCCCTAAACATAAACATGATTATTATAAAGTATCCAAGATTTTAAATAGCCACTTTTATAAAACAATAAAATTACCTTATTACAATAAAAATGTAAAATTACTATTGCTGGCTGCAAAAATTCATCCGTTATTATATAAATTTATTGTAAATAAGCTGTTTAGGAGAAATGGAATATGAAAAGTCTTTTATTAAAACTCTATTATAAAATTCTTGATATTAAAGATTCCTTTACGGTTTTATTCAATAAACTAATTTTCTTCATCATAAAGCCTCCAACAGTAAGGGCAACAGATGAAACATTGGATAAAATTATTAATGATCAGTGTTCTATTAGCAGATATGGGGATGCAGAATTCGATATTATGTCTAAAAGATCCTTTTTTTATCAATCATTTAATAATGATTTAAGGTTGCGCTTATTAGAAATTATTCAATCCCAAAGTAAAGTCCATATCGTATGTATACCTGATATTTTTAATAATCTAAATAGATTCACTGATCAAGCCGGGAAATTCTGGGGGAAGTATTTAAACTTAAATAGAAGTAAAATGTATCGCTATATAAATAGGAAGAAAGAGTATTATGATTCATTAGTGACACGCTTATATATTGACTATAAGGATAAAACTAAGGCAACAGAGCGCTTTTTAAAGTTTAGAAAACTTTGGGAGGGTAGAGAGGTTGTTCTTGTTGAGGGGAATAAAAGTAGATTAGGAATTGGGAATGATTTACTTCATAATGCTAACTCAGTAAAAAGAATATTATGTCCTGCAGTTAATGCTTTTGAAAAATACGATGAGATTTTAGCAGCCGTTACAAAGCATAATCAATCAAAATTAATACTAATAGCTCTTGGGCCAACGGCTACAGTGTTGGCATATGATCTTTCAAGATTGGGATACCAAGCATTAGATATTGGAAATGTTGATATTGAGTATGAATGGTATTTGAAAAAAGCAATAGACAAGTTGCCTGTCAAAAATAAGTATATTTGCGAGGTTCCTAATGGTACTAAAGTTGGGGAAGTTCATGATGATAAGTATGAATGTGAAATCCATACGCAAATAATCTAAAGGATATTAAGAACGAGCGATTAATAAGGCGAATAAATTTAAAGATAAGCAAACTTCCTATCTGCTTTTCTATTATTATCTTCGCAAAGAAAAAGGAAAAGGTGTGAGAAGATTGCAGGATACCTTCAAAAAATCACTTATGTTATTTAATAAAAAAGAACGAAAAATATTATTGCTGTTATTTTTCATGATGATTATTTCGGCATTGTTTGAAACGTTGGGAATCGGATTAATTGTCCCTTTCGTAGGAATTGTAACAAAACCGGAAATAATTCAGGAAAATTCCATTTTAGCGTTTGTATACGAGTCGTTAGCTTTTCAGTCAAACACGTCATTTATTATATTTTCAGTTGTCATGTTACTCTTGATTTTTGTTTTCAAAAATCTATATATTCTCTTTTTCCAATATGCGCAAAATAGGGTAATCCTAAAGCAACAGGTTAAACTCTCTCGAAGATTGTTTAACGAATACCTTACAAAATCATACACCTTCCATTTACAAAGAAATACAGCCGAATTACTTCGAAATATTAATGGTGAAGTACCAAGGGTGTTACAAGGAATTATTATGTCAGCTTTTCAGCTGCTAACAGAACTGCTTGTTATTACTTGTATTTTGGTTCTGTTATTATTTACCGCAACAATAGCGACTATTACTGCTTCTATCTTATTAGGTGGGAGTGTTTTTTTATTTTATAAAATTTTCCGTAAAAAGATTAATAAATTGGGAAAAGAGCAGCAAATTGTAAGCGGTAAGATGATTAAGTGGGTTAATCAGGGGCTTGGGGCGAGCAAGGAGGTTAAGGTATCAGGGAAAGAAGACTTCTTTGTTAATGCGTATGCTGAACAGAGTCATAAAAATGCGAATATTAGTTGCTATAGAATGATGCTGGATCAAACACCAAGGCTTTTTATAGAGACTTTATTAGTATCCATTGTTCTTATTACAATGCTGATTATCATTTTTCAAGGAACTAATACGACCACGATTGTATCGACAATGGCATTATTCGCTATGGCGGCATTTCGACTTATGCCTTCGATAAATCGCGTTATGGCAATGATAACAACGATTCGATTTAGTAAGCCTGCTTTATCAGTTATATATGAGGATTTATTTACAAATAGGGAAGAGTCCCTCATTACTAATAAAACATTGGATATAGCATCAAAATTTTCTACCTGTGAAAAAAGAGCCTTTAATGATTCCATCATGTTAAATGAAGTATCTTTTCGATACCCTAATCAAATAGACTATTCAATTAAGGATATTTCTTTATCTATCCCTATAGGTCAATCTGTAGCATTTATCGGTGAGTCGGGTGCAGGAAAAACAACGCTTGTTGATATTATTCTTGGTTTGTTTCAGCCGGAAAAGGGAGAAATTTTGATAGATGGGGAAAATCTACATGAGCTAAAATCATTATGGCAACAAAAAATTGGCTATATTCCTCAATCGATATATTTATCTGATGATTCTATTCGCGCTAATGTTGCCTTTGGAATAGCAAAGGATCAAATAGATGATAAGGCAGTTTGGAAAGCATTGGAGCAAGCGCAATTAAAGGAATTTATTAATGGCCTTCCTGAAAAATTAGAAGCCACTGTTGGTGAGCGGGGGGTAAGACTTTCCGGAGGGCAGCGACAACGGATTGGGATTGCCAGAGCATTATATCATAACCCGGAAATAATTTTTATGGATGAGGCCACATCAGCATTAGATAATGAGACAGAAAAGGAAATTATGAAGGCGATTGATGATTTAAAAGGAGAAAAGACTTTAATAATTATCGCTCATAGACTAAGTACAATTGAGAATTGTGATATTGTATTCAAGATTAATAACGGAAGACTCGTTGCGGTGAAGAAAAATTTTGCGCAGTCAGTCATATAAGCTTGATATCATAAGGGGGCATAAAGAGTGAAAAGTGCATTGACTAGGTCACTAGGTCAAGTTAAGGATCGCTTTAACCGTTATAGGTATTGGGAATGGTACTATGGAAACTTAATAAGGGGGATGGAAAAGGCAATCGATAAACGTGGGTTTGGTCATATGTCTCCTTATATAAATAAACCAGGCATCGCGTTTTCTTTTGATGATAGCTATAGAGTGGGTCAATGGGTTGAGTATGGGAAGGAAATGTTTGGATATTATGATGTCAAAGTAACATTTAATGTAAACGCGTTCCATCATTTTGAAGGAGAAAGAGAACATACACAGAAAGAAATTGATATGTTATTAGAATTACAATCATGTGGACATGAACTGGCACATCATGGTTTTAAACATCAAAGTGCAGTCAGTTACGCAAATGAAAATGGTTCATCCGCCTGGATCAAAGATGAAATAATATCTCTGTTCGATTGGATGGAAAACCAAGCGCATTCGAAAACAAAAGAGAAGTTTAAAAAACCAGTTACCTTCGCGTTTCCATTTGCTGAGTACAATGAAGAAAACATAAGTGAGCTAGTCCCTGACTACTTTAAGATTGTAAGGGGACAATTAGTTGGAAATAATTTGACACCATTTAGTCATACAGGACTTGCGCCATCTCTTTGTATAGATAGCAAATTTGTACCTAATGTAAAGTATATAAAAAGGATAATGAAGGCTGCAAAACAAACTGGTTGTAATTTAATTTTTATGTGTCATTCCATATTACCAAAAGAGGCTGAATGGGATGATTTTGGATGGGGAGAGGATCCGATTGGTTCAGGTGAGTGGAGAATCACACCTGATACAATTCAGACCATTATTAATGAAGCGAAAAGAATGGATATGGAATTTTATACAACAGCTGAATTAGCCAATGTAGCTACCTTTATCGATCGAAATCTGGGGAGCTGCGTTAGGAATCACATTGCAAATCCATATGGGTCTTGGATTTCTATATCCGAATTGAGTGCAATAAAAGAATTAGATTTAAGCGGTAAAGACATTTCAAATTTAGATGGAATACAGTATTTTACTAAATTGGAGATGCTCAATTTAAATAATAATAATATCTCTGATTTTAGGTTAATAGAAAGACTTCCAAATTTAAAGAAAATAGACATTGGTAATAATCCAATTTCATCAAAAATAGCCCCTCCGTTAGCCGGGTTAAAAGTTCTTTTTTAAATGAGGTGAGGAAAATGACTTTAAAAGAGCGTTTAAAAAGCAATAAATTTACCTATTTGATTATTACAAAAATTAGAAGAGTGCAGTATTTTATTTTGCCTGTTTTACTACCTAACATTATCTCAATCATTATCTTTAATATAAAAAGGTTTTTAAGAATAATGGGTATTTCTAGGAAAGGCCGTTACGAAAAGTTGAAAGAATTAAAAAATAAACATACAGGCGAGAGATGTTTTATTGTAGCTACTGGCCCAAGTTTAACCATTAACGACCTGGAAAAGTTAGATCATGAATTCACCTTTAGCATGAATTCAATATGTTTAGCTTTCCAAGAAACAGATTGGAGGCCAACCTATTATGGTATCCAGGATATAGGTGTATTTAATAAATTTGAAAAATATATCGAGGAATTAGATGTGGAGTGTAAATTCATAAGTGACTTTATTTCAAAACAAAAACCTATCCCAGATGATTCCTTTATTTATCCTCATCATTTGTTAAACCATACTATTCCTCACCCAAAATATCGGACAAAATTTAGTGATGATGCCTTTGCTGTAGTTTACGACGGATATTCCATTACATATTCTCTAATTCAAATAGCCGTATATTTGGGATTTAAGGAAATATATTTACTAGGTGCGGATTGTAACTACGCAAGTAATATGAATCATCATTTTAAAGAATACGGCATCGTTGATCCAACGTTTTTATCGGCTGGCGATAGAATGATTAGCGCCTATCTAGAAGCAAAGAAATATGCAGAGAAAAATAATATAAAAATTTTTAATGCGACTAGGGGAGGAAAGCTTGAAGTATTCGAAAGAGTAAATCTTGATGAAGTATTATCTAAAAATAGTAGATTATTAGAAGTGAAAACAGTTTAGTACATGAGTTGTGCTAATTGAATACTAAATATTAATAATCGATGGGAGATGAAAGAATGAAAGAGAAAGTGGTTGCATTCGTACCGATCAAGTTAAATAGTCAAAGATTACCCCATAAAAATATACTTCCTTTAGGGGAACACTCCTTATCATGGTATATTTTTGAAACCTTATTAAAGGTTAAGAACATTGATGAGGTTTATGTTTTTTGTAGTGATGAAGAAATAAGAAAATATTTGCCCAATGGTGTGAAATTTTTAAAGCGGGATAGTTATTTAGATGGTGACATGGTTAAAGGGAATGAAATATATCAATCATTTATTGAATTAATAGATAGTGACATATACATTCTAGCCCATACAACTTCTCCATTTTTATCTTCAGTTACAATAGACACTGCATTATCAAACGTTTTACATAATAGCTATGACTCAGCACTAAGTGTTCAAAAAAAGCAAACATTTGCATGGTATGATGGGCAACCATTAAATTATGAACTAAATAACGTGCCTAGAACACAAGACATAACACCTGTTTATATTGAAACAAGTGGTTTTTTTATGTTCAAAAGAAATATCTTTCTAGACTTTGGGCGTAGAATTGGATTCAATCCTTACCTTCAAGTGGTAAGTGACATGGAAGCAATCGATATTGATACGAAAGAAGATTATGAATTTGCATTAAAAGTATATCATCATGAAAATCAAAGTCCTGTTTATTAATAATGGCTGGAGGAATAGAGGATGGTTATGGAAATAAAAGTAAGTGAACGGATTGCTATTGGTGGAAACAATCCATTTGTTTTGATTGCAGGCCCCTGTTTAATTGAAAGTAAACAATTAATCGATGAAACCGCTGCGACCATTAAGGAAGTAACAAATAAGTTAAATATACCTTTTATTTTTAAGGCTTCTTTTGATAAAGCAAATCGTTCATCCATTTTTTCCGAAAGAGGACCCGGAATTGAAAAGGGATTGGAAATGTTGGCCCATATTAAAGCGAAATATAATATTCCAGTTACATCCGATATTCATGAACCGTACCAAGCAGAGCTAGCAGGTGAGATTTTAGATATCATTCAAATTCCCGCTTTTTTATGCCGTCAAACAGATTTGCTTGTTGCAGCAGCAAAGACAGGGAAAATTGTGAATGTGAAGAAAGGACAATTCTTAGCTCCTTTAGATATGAAGAATATTGTTGTTAAGTTAAGAGAATCTGGGAACGAAAATATATTGTTAACCGAGAGGGGGTCCGCTTTTGGATACAATAACCTGGTTGTCGATATGCGCTCACTACCAATCATGCGTGGATTAGGGGTTCCTGTGGTTTTTGATGCCACGCATAGTGTTCAAATTCCAGGCGGAAATGGTGAAACAACAGGAGGAAAGCGAGAATATGTACCAATATTAGCACGTGCCGCTGCAGCAGTTGGGATGGACGCTTTATTTACCGAGGTACATCCTAATCCAGATCAGGCAATGTCTGATGGACCCAATATGATTAGACTTGAAAATTTGGAACAAATATTAAAGCAAATTAAGGAGATTGATCAAATAGTAAAAAATAATCATTAAGGAGGTTCATACATGCCATCTTTTGTTCAAACAAGGGACAATTATATCGCTAGTGTTGGAGCAGTATTGGAGATAGAGGCTAGGGCCATTCTTAATTATAAGACATTACTAGGGGATGAAATTATCCAAGCGATTGAACTACTATTAAATTGCTCTAGTCATGTTATCGTAACTGGTATGGGGAAATCAGGGATTATCGGAAAAAAGATATCTGCCACATTGGCTAGTACAGGGACACCAAGCTTTTTTTTACACCCAGCTGAAGGACTTCATGGTGATTTAGGGATGGTGACAGACAAAGACATCATTGTCGCCATTTCAAATAGTGGAGAAACGGAAGAAATATTAAAAATTATCCCGTCTATTAAGCGGATTGGTGCAAAAATGATTGCAATAGTAAGCAATAGCTTTTCTACTTTGGCTGAAAAGGCCGATATAACAATAAGTATTGGTGAAATTGAAGAGGCCTGTCCGTTAGGACTAGCGCCAACTACAAGCACTACACTGACTTTGGCGATAGGTGATGCCATTGCCATTGCCCTGCTAAATGCTAAAAATTTTACCGCTGAAAGATTTGCTCTTTATCATCCAGGAGGCTCTTTAGGAAGAAAATTATTATTAACAGTGGAGGATATTATTCAACAAAGTCAAAAAAATCCTATAGTAAATTATAGATTAGGTTTTAAAGATGTTCTATTTAAAATGACGGAGTCTGGCATAGGGGCAGTAAGCATAGTTGGTGAGGATGGGGTGCTTATAGGGGTTCTAACGGATGGCGATTTAAGGCGGGCTCTTACATATGGCTCTGAAATAATGGATAAAAACATCTTGAGTCTTTACAATAGGTCTCCAATTACTATTACTCCTGATATACTAGCTGTTGAAGCACTCAAGCTTATGGAGGATAAGAAAATAACTGTCCTTCCAGTTATCAATCGGGATAATCGCCCAATAGCAATGATTCATATACAAGATTTAACTAAGATGGGGTTTTAGAAATGTGTGAAGATATTAAGTTAATAATATTAGATGTTGACGGAGTTTTAACAGATGGGAAAATTACGATTGGCTCCAATGATATTGAAATGAAAAGTTTTAATGTAAAAGATGGAATGGGAATCAGCCTGGCAAAATACCATGGGATAGAATTTGCAATCATTACGGGACGAAATTCATATGCTGTATCGAAAAGGGCTCAAGAATTAAATATTGATTATGTTTTTCAAGGTGTTAGTGATAAAAAGGCGGTCTTTGATAATCTGTTAACTAGCTTGGAAATAGATTATAGGAATGTCTGTTCTATTGGAGATGATATCAATGATTTGCCAATTATTCTAAATTCCTCTATAACCTTCGCTCCACAAGATGCGGTTGAATTTGTGAAAAAGAAAGTTGCCCATGTTACCAGCGCAAGAGGTGGAGAGGGAGCAGTAAGAGAAATGATTGATTTTATCTTAGAGAGGCAAACAGATTATAACACACTAGTAAATAATTATTTAGCTCAAAAATATGAATTAATTCAATAGTCATTGAATATGTAATGGGGGTAATTTTCCTTGCTTTGTCTGAATATCAAAGCAGCGAAATATTAATAATTTGGGGGGCATAGTATGATAATCAAAAGTATTTCAGAGACTATTCAGACTGTGAAGAAAAGCTATTTTGAATACAGGTCTTGGAGATATGTTACCAAGAATATGATGGCACATCTTCCTAAAGGTATTAAAAAACATCAGGGGTCAATTCCTTATATCAATAAACCGGGGATTGCCTTTTCTTTTGATGATAGCTTTAGAATAGAACATTGGTATAAATATGGGAGACCTATATTTGGATATTATGATGTCAAGGCCACATTTAATATCAATGGCTTCCATCATTATGAAGATCAAAGACCTCATACGCAGAGTGAAATAGATATGCTTCTGGATTTACAATCTAATGGGCATGAAATAGCTCATCATGGCTTTAATCATAAAAGCGCGTATAAGTACTCTAAAGAAAAAGGATTAAAAAAATGGATTGAGGATGAAATAATCTCCCTATTCAAATGGATGGAGAATCAATCCCATTCAAAAACGAATGAAAAGTTTAAACATCCAGTATCCTTTGCATTACCATACTCCGAATATGAAAATGAAAATATTTCAGAAATAACTCCCAATTACTTTAAGGTAGTAAGGGGACATTTACATAAGAATAATTTTGCGAATTTTAATTGTACGGGATTCGTTCCCTCTATTTGTATAGATAGCGTATATTTATCGAACGCAAAATATATGAATAAGTTGATGAAAATAGCAAAGAAGACAGGAAGAAACATTATCTTTATGTGTCATTCCATTCTGCCAGATGATGTCAAGTGGGATGACTTTGGATGGGAAAAAGATGATTCAGGAGTTGAGTGGTGGAGAACTTCACCCGATACAATTCAAAAAGTAATAAATCATGCCCGAAAAAACGATATGGAGTTCTATACAACAGCTGAAATAGCAGGGGTAGCCACTTTTATTGACCGGAATTTAGAAAAATCAGTAAGAAAACAACTTTCCAATCCATATGAAAAATGGATTTCTATAAAAGAGTTAAGTTGTATAAAAGAATTAGATTTAAGTAATAATAGTATTTCAAATTTAGACGGAATTCAATACTTTTTAAACTTAGAAAAACTTAACTTGAGAAACAATCAGATTACCGACTTTAGGTTGCTAAAAAAACTTCCAAAATTAAAAGAGATAAGTATAGATCAAAATCCACTAACAAGAAGCGAAAAGGTGGCAGTTGGCTCAGTCCATAATTTATTAATTTTGTTAGGAATAAATATTAATTTAGTAATGTTAACATTAAATAATTTTGAAACAACACTCCTTTGATAGGAGGAGTGATATTTTTGAAAAAATGGGTCATTTTATCCGCAGCAGTATTCTCTTTATTAACCGCTGGAGCCTATGTTCAATTTAATACAGTCGATAAACTAGCTACAAAGCCAATACCACAAACCAAAAGTGAAAACCATAGTTCAATTTATAAGCTTGAATTAAGTCGATGGGGAGTATATAACGATGGAACTCATCCGTTGAAAACCACCAAAGGGATCAACTCTGCACTTCAGTGGGCAAAAAAAAATGGTTATAAAGCCTTTATAATACCAGATGGGACATACCTCATTGCCAAAGGTACAAAAAATGAAGATTCCGAAGCAAGTATCGTTATGGTTAGCGACATGGATTTGCTGTTAAGTGAAAAGACAATTTTACAAAAAGAGGCTAATGAATATGAAGACTATTCTATTCTTTACCTAGGAGAAGATGTGAAAAATGTAACAGTGAAAGGAGGTACCTTTCTCGGAGATCGTGACCATCATGATTATTCAAAAAGGGAAGGACCTGAATCAGCAGGAACTCATGAGTGGGGATACGGAATTAAAATTGTAGGGGCGGAAAATGTGGTAATTGACGGGGTGAAAGCCGAAAAGTTCACGGGAGACGGAATCTTTGTGGGCGGAACTACAATTACCGGATCTTCTATTATGGAACCAAATTTAGAGGTGGGTAGTATTGACGACAAGGGAAATCCGGTTGAAGCCAAAGGTAAAATCCGTACCAATAATCGTGAGGTTACTAATTTTGACGATCCTTCATACAAATCTTACAAAAATATATTTTTCTGGCTTCCTGATGGAATCACCGATGGAAGTAAAGTAGATGTGTATTATTATCGAAAAGACGGAAGCTTTATTAAAGAGGATAAACAAATAGAATTCTATAAAGGTGAGTCGTTTATCCCAATTGGTGCAGATTATTTCCGAGCGGTAATCGATGCCCCCTCAACAAAAGGCGTTAAGGTGGATCGGATGACTGTAGCGATTTCAAAAAATATCACAATAAAGAATTCCGAAATAGGATATAACAGAAGACAGGGAATCAGCTTGGTTGGTTCGGAAGATGTTCAAATTATTAATAACCATATTCATCACACAAACGGAACAGCTCCTCAAAGTGGCATCGACATTGAACCGGGATTTTATCTTGGAAAGAACACCCTAATTAGAGGAAATAGATTCACCGACAACCAAATTCAAGTGGTTCTTCCCTATGGAGAGAACGTTCAGATTGAAGATAACAATTTTGAACAAAATATTAAAAATTCCATCGGGGTGTATGCTCATAAAGGATTTATGGGAGATGTTGTCCTCAAGGGTAATACCTTCATTGGATCAAGTCTTACTTTGGAAGCAGATAATGCTATAGTTGATAGCAATCAATTCAAAAACGGCGATGTTAATCTACTGGGAAGGAATATCACCTTTAGCAATTCTACACTTAGTGATACAGGCCTTAACGTGGGTAATGAAGAGGGTCAGAAGATATCAAAGATAAAAATTTTTCATAATAAGGTTCATTCTGAAATCCTCTTTATTGGAGATAAATCAATCCAGTTAAAAGAAGTAGATATTAAGACCAAAACGAAAGGCAAAGGGGCTATTTACGGGCCTGGGAACAGTAAAAGCATCTATGATCGGTTAAAAGTGATTGCAAGCAATAGGGAAGGGACTCTCCTTCCTGCGGGAACTTATAGTTATTGTTCCTTTCAAACTAGGGGACTTGAAATAAATAATGCCGGTAAATACAGTTTGAATAATTGTGTGGTAAAAGCCAAGGAAAATTTACTGGTTGTCGAAAGTTTGTATGGGAAGCCAGATGTGACAATTAATAACTCAGAATTAGAAGTAAAAGAAAACATCGGATATGGGGCAGCTATCTATGTTTTAGGAGCCCAAAATTTTAAGCTATTGAACAGCACAATCTTAGCAAAAAACAACATAAATAATACACCACTAATTAAGATTGGGCCTTATGGGGATCCGGAACCTACGAAGGTTTTTAATGTTACCATTAAAGGGAACTTATTACAAACGAAAACTGATATTTCAGCGCTAGACACTTCGAATGCAGGAATAGCCGCCCCGCCTTATTTGGTTGAAGACAATACAATTTATAAAGCTGTATTGACTTTAACAGAAAAAGACATGAATTTTAATAACAAGCTTATTACACATTGAATTCGAAAAAAAGAAGGCATCCTAAAAAGTAAAATATTTTGGGATGTTCTTTTAATTAAGTCCTATATTTAATCTTTATTAATAAAAAGTAAACCGTTAAAACCCCCAATGAATCAATAATAAGGTCATATAACCGTCCATCTCTGCCGAAAAACAATTGTAAGAATTCTGTTAGAAACGCAAAAAAAAGCGCTATTCCGATAGAATATTTGTGGCTTTTTAGTAGGTTGAATAGGAGAACATCCATAATCGCAAAACCAATAAAGTGTCCTAATTTTACTTCTACATAATCAGGATGTACCAAGGTTAAATCATTAAAGTAAATGAAGGATTTAAAGTCAGGTGTTGCAACCCATTTAAAACCGAAAGAATGTAATTCTAATAGTTGCTCTAAACTTTCAGTCCATGTACTTAACAACAAAAATAAGCCCCATATAATAACCAATATCATTTTCACAAAAAGCATAGATTTCTGAGGCTTTTTATTTAAACTACTTCTTGGCATTTGGTGGTGAGCCATAATTTATCCCCCATCCTACATGTCCTTCTTATTTCGATTATAAAAGACAGGGGATGAAAACTTTGTCAATTAAAGCTGTCGAATAAAAGAAAGAAATCTGTCAATTATTTATATAAAAAAACCTGCAAATTATGTTGTCGATCAATTGTAGCAAGTAAGATGTTATTTATTTCTGTATGATGTGAGGATCTGAGAGTGTGAATGAGCCACTCTTCCTCCTTACCTATTCTTCGCAAAACGGAAAAGTCAATCCTTCCTTCTCTTATGACCGTCTGGGGGAGATCAAATGGTTCTGTTTGAAGCTGATAGAATGAAGGTGTAATAGCTTCAAATTGCGGTTCTAAAAACAAGGAGATTTCACCACTGGATTCCCATATGGCTAAGGCTACTTTTTTAACGTCCTCAACCTTCTCTTTTCGCAATTCTGCCAATAAATCATCGATTGATATTCTGGCTCGCTTCAACCCTTTATATAGGATTTCACCGTCCTTTATAAGCGGAAAAGGCTTTGAATTAATGATTCTTCTTAGTCCTGGCCATTTTAAACTCAAAAAAATGCCCAGCAAATACAGCACAACAATGACAATTGTTGAGATTACTGAGCCTTTTAATCCAATTCTATGGTCTGATAAGGGATGGGCAATGATGTTTCCCAGCATTAAGGCGATCACAAAATCAAGTAATCGTAACTGTGAAATGGCACGAGAACCCATTATTTTCACGGTAAAGATGACAAAGATAAAAATAACTGCTGCTCTTAGAATCCAATCTAATATCGATAAAGATTCCTGACCGTGGAAAAAAAAATGCAAGAAGGACACATCCTTTACGAAGTACGTCCTCCTTAGATTGTCACGGATTCTTTCTTTTTACACCTTTTGTCAGATAGGTTTTTCGAAAATAGGTTGACCTTAAGCCTATTCTGTAATCTTTCTACTCATTTAAAAACTTCACACAAACCGGATACGGCACAGCAATATCCGACTCGATAAGAGTTAGCCTTCCAGTCGCATCATCCCGTGAAAATAACACAAGATTTCCGGACTCCTGATTCGAAGCCACAATAAATTTCTCACTAGGATCTAATGCAAAATCCCGCGGCCAATCCCCTTCAGTGGAAACATGCTCGACAAGGCTAAGTTCCCCTGAAAATGCATCTACACGAAATACAGCGATACTATTATGACCACGGTTTCCAGCATAGACAAAGCGTCCATCTGAAGAAATATGAACCGCACTCCCTTGATTATTTTCCGCGAAATCTTCAGGTAATGTGGAGATATATTGCTTCTCGGTAAAATGGCCATCCTCGGGATAGTAGGTTAAAACAACAACCTCAGAGCTGAATTCGGTCATAATATAGGCATATTTACCATTGGGATGAAAAACCAAATGGCGTGGACCGCTGCCCCCTTTTAATGGTAATAGCTTTGCCTTTGTAAGAGTCCCGTCACTCCCGACGGAGTAGGTAATAAGCGCATCGATACCTAGTTCCACAACGGCAAGAAAGTTCTCGTCAGGAGTAAGACCAGCATAATGGGTATGCGGTTTTTCTTGCCGGGGATCGGGACCTGAGCCTTCATGTTTCATCACTGAGACAGCAGGTGAAATAGATCCGGTTTCATCAAGTAAATAAGATACGACCTCCCCCTTATGATAATTTGCACTAAATAAAACCTTGGATTTACTGTCAACACTTACATGACAAGGTGATGAACCTGCTACTAGTTGAGAATTGATTGATGTTAGTTCTCCCGACTCATGAATGGAAAATGCAGCGACTCCACCATTTTCTCCTTCTTTTTTTACAACATATAGAAAACGATTATCTTTACTGATATTTACATATGTAGGATTATCTAATTCGGCCGCCAGCTTTACATCGAGTATTTTTGCTTCGTCGGTATCAAGTGTAAAAGAATAGACCCCTTTACTTTCCCCTTTTGTATATGTACCAATATAACCAATGTACTTATTGTTCTTGTTTGTCATCTTCTTCGCTCCTTGCATGGATTAAAATAATACCTATACTAATAATATCGTACTATCATTGAAATGCTACTCATATGAATTTTCACATTTAACAAAGGTCTTTTATTTGCATTATTATTGGGGATAAGTAATAGTTAAATTATCTGGGACAAAACCTTCGCCCTGCTATTATATACGTCAACAAAAGGAGTTTGATTATGGCAAAGAACAAAAAAAATAATAAAAGCCAGCCGAAATCTTCATCTAAGTTTACCTTCTGGATGATTGGGATTATTGCTGCTTTCGTATTAGGATTTATTTTCATAGGCAACCATTCAAAAACGGATGATAAATCAAAAACGAAGGAATCCATTGATTACAGTAATCAACCATTCCTTGGTGACAAGTCCGCACCGGTCTCGATTATTGAGTTTGGTGATTATAAATGTCCAAACTGTAAAAACTTCAATGAAAATGTCATCCCAGTTATCGAAAAGGAGCTAGTCGACACAGGAAAGGCGAAACTCTATTTTATGAATTATGCCTTTATTAATGTTGACTCTACACGTACTGCTAAATTTGCCGAATCTGTTTATCATGAACTTGGCAATGAAACGTTCTGGAAATTTCATGATTTAATCTATAAAAAACAGCCTGAAGATACGAAGTATGAAAAAATCGATCTGTTTACCGATAAATTCTTAGCTGACACCTTAAAAGAAGTGGCCAGCGATGCTGAGGTAAACAAGGTTGTTAAACACTTCAATGACGATCAATCAAAGGAATCTTTTAACAAGGATATGGACTTAGCTAAAAAACTAGGCGCTACCGGAACACCAGCCATCTATGTGAATGGGCAATATTTTGATGGACAAACAATGGATGATTTGAAAGATATGGTAGATAAAGCAGCAAAGGGTGAATAGTATGAATAAACCTTTACTTCTCTCCTGGATTGCGGCCATAATCGCTACACTCGGCAGCCTTTATTTTAGTGAAGTGATGCATTTTATTCCATGTACCCTTTGCTGGTATCAACGAATTTTTATGTACCCATTGGCCATCATTTTAGGTATTGCTGTTTACCGAAACGATAAAAGCATTTATCAATATGTACTGCCATTGTCTATTATTGGTGTGCTAATATCCGGGTACCATACTATATTGCAAAAAATACCCTACCTGCAGCAATTTGAAATGTGTACAAGCGGGGTGCCTTGCTCGAAGGATTATATTAATTGGCTTGGGTTTATCACGATTCCAATGCTAGCGCTAGTTGCTTTTATCATTATCACGATTAGCATGCTTGTTTTAGCGCGCAGCAATAAAGAAGAAGAGACTATTCGCGGATAGTCTCTTCTTTTCTGTTTTGGCCTTTCATGATTATGAAAATTTGGCAAAGAATAGAGGTAGGAAATCTATTTAAATGGAGGCAGAAATGAAAGCATCTGATTTAGTGGTAAGTTGTTTAGAAAATGAAGGTGTGGAATTCGTTTTTGGCATTATTGGCAAGGAAGTAATCGATTTAGGGGATTCTTTATCCGCTTCAGAAAAAATAACCTACATACCTGTTCGCCATGAACAGGGGGCGTCATTCATGGCCGATGTTTATGGCCGAATTTCCGGAAGACCAGGAGTTTGTCTGGCAACCCTTGGCCCCGGGGCGACGAATTTAGTAACGGGAATAGCCTGTGCAAATTTGGATCATTCACCAGTTATCGCCATTACGGGTCAAAAAGCGTTAAAGGATCAACATAAAAATTCTCATCAATATATTAATATCAAAGAGGTATATAAACCTGTAACAAAATGGGCAATACAAATAAAGGATGCCAACACGATTCCTGAAATCATTAGAAAATCCTTTCGGCTAGCATTTGAAGAGAAACCGGGAGCTGTCGTAATCGAATTGCCGGAAGATATCGCTGTCGAAAATGTGACCACTGAGCCACTAGCTGTTTCAAGTCTGCCAAAAAGTGTACCTGTGGCAGAATCACTCAAAATTGCAGCACAAGTGCTTAACCAAAGTAAAAGACCATTTATCATTGTTGGAAATGAAGTCATTCGCCAAGATGCTGTTTTGGAAGTTCTATCATTAATTGACCAACTAGGTTCACCGGTCGCAACCAGCTTCATGGCGAAAGGGATTTTATCAAAAGATCACCCGCAAAATTATTATACCTTTGGGTTTATGGAAAAGGATTACGTTCTTCGAGGGTTTGAAGAAGCGGATTTACTGATTGTGATTGGCTTTGATCTGGTCGAAAAGCTTCCATCAGAATGGAATATGAAAAAAGTTCCGGTCATTCATATTTCGGCGACAGCAGCGGATGTGGATGAATATTACCCTGTACAGGCTGAGTTAGTAGGAAATCTTAAGGAAACAATGCCACTTCTTATACCAACCCTAAAGCCTTGGCAGCCCATTGGAGGATTAAAGCGTCGCATCCAAGAGTCCTATTCTATTATTGAGAAAGCTAGCGATGATTCTGCCTTAACGATTGAAAAAATCTTGCACGTGCTTGAAAAAGTCCAGACTGACGAAATGGTCTTAATTTCTGACGTTGGCTCACATAAAGTCGCGATTGCCAGAACCTATCAACCAAAGCATGCGAAACAACTGATTATTTCCAATGGATTTGCCTCCATGGGCATCTCGATCCCTGGTGCGATTGGGGCAAAATTAGCTGCCCCGGAAAAAATAGTTATCTGTATAACGGGCGATGGCGGAGCATTAATGGCATTTGCTGAGCTTGAAACCGCTAAAAGACTAGGTTTATCCTTTGTAATCATCCTATTAAATGACTCGATGCTGAAGCTAGAAGTGGATACAATGAAGAAAAAGTTTGGCGATAGTTACGGAGTCACATTTACCAACCCCGATTTCGTTCAATTAGCAGAAAGTTTTGGAGCTAGGGGAATGAGGGCAACGAATGTGGAGGAGTTTGAAAGAATGGTAACGGAAGCGATGAATGCGAAAAATGAAATTGTGCTTATTGATACTATAATGCAACTTAGGTAAACAGAAGCATAAAAAAGAGCGGTGAACCAAATGGCTCTTACCGCTCTTTTCACCATAAGAATTATGGTGAGATGGTTCGACTCATCATTAGTACATCATAAATGAAGCACCAACGATAATTAAAAGAATAAACAACACTACAATTAACGCAAAGTTGTTGCCGTGTCCGCCATCAGACATAGTTATCACCTCCACCTATTAATAATTACAATGTATGCGTGAAGCATAATGTTTGAAATGGACAAGTGCATATTCGTAAAAAAAAAGTGCTGAATGAACAAAAGGCTGACCCAATGAAGGGTACAGCCTTTTGTTCATAAAACGCCATCAGAAAAGGCCAACAAATTCGCTGTTGGCCTTTTGTTACAAGCGTGCTACGTCATGTAATAATGGAGCCTTAACTATCCACCGAAGGGATTAATAGGAAATAATAATAGATTGGTTGATCATTCCATTTTGTAGAGAAAGGCATTTATGACGGGGTTCATTATAGTTAAAGCTTCATTACCAACTTTTGGACGATGAATAAGAATGTAACAACTGTTAGCCTTATTAGTAGAGAAACGGCACACTACATTTTGGAGGTCATAAAATGAATAAACTAAAAAAACTAGTGATTGCAACGGGAATGATTCTATCAATGTCAGCATTTACTTTAAATGGTATAACTGAAGCTGCTACAACTACTCATAAAGTGCAATCGGGTGAAACCTATTGGAAAATCGCAACCAACTTTGGCGTTCCGGTTAATAGTTTAATGGAAGCAAACAATGCAACAAGCAGTGCCCTTAATATTGGTCAAAATCTAGTAATCCCAAATTCTACTGTTACAGCAGCAGAAAAGGATTTAATGGCGCGTCTTGTTCATGCCGAGGCAGTTGGCGAACCTTATGCCGGGAAAGTAGCTGTAGCAACAGTTATTTTGAACCGAGTTGCAAGTCCCGAATTCCCGAATTCTATCAGTGGGGTTATAAATCAAATAGCAAACGGTCATTATGCATTTACTCCAGTAGAAAATGGTCAGATCAATCAACCTGCAGATGCAGCTTCTAAGCAGGCAGTTAATGAGGCATTAGCATTCAGAGGACAAGGTAATGGTTCATTATTTTTTTATAATCCAAAAACATCTTCCAGCCAGTGGATTACTTCACGTAAAGTAACCGTAACAATCGGTAACCACCGTTTTGCAAGATAATTTTCACTTCATATTATAGCTTTTCAAAAAATGAAATTTTTAAACAAAAAAGCAGTGAATTCCTAAAAATGGAATCTCACTGCTTTTTTTCGTTCATGGAGCTGCACTTGATGCTACCCCTTGTCAACAGCAAGTTTTTTTATTGGGTGAAGTTTATGCAATTCTGACTAGCTTATGCATATTCTCATAAAATTAACTCCTTTAAAGATTAACTAGAAGTACTGATAACGCTGTTTGAAGAAATAAATATAAATTGGTATGAAAATTGCAACTATTTAAAATAATTAAACTCCGCTTTAAAAATGAAAGGAGGAATTCCTGCAAAGATACGATAATTCATTAAATGATTAAAGGAATGTAAGTGCTTTCAATTGGAGCTGATAAACGAATATAGTGGCAAAGGAGAGTTGATTAAATTGGAGAATACTACTCTTAAACGTTCACTTGGACTCTGGGCAATCGTTATGCTTGGATTAGGATATATGACACCAACGATTGTGTTTGATACATTTGGAATCGTGTCTAAAGAAACAAATGGTGTGGTACCGCTTGCGTATCTGGCGGCACTGGTCGTGATGTTGTTTACGGCGATTAGTTATGGAAAAATGGTGCAGGTATTTCCGAGCGCAGGATCAGCCTACACCTATACAAGGGAAACGATGAGCCCCCATCTTGGTTTCATTGTCGGTTGGGCAGCGCTGCTTGATTATATTTTACTTCCGATGGTAAATGCCTTAATTATTCGTATTTATATGGTATCGGTATTTCCGAATGTTCCGGCATGGATTTGGGTCGTAGGTTATGTAGCCGCTGTCACGGCCATAAATGCCTGGAGTATGGGGAAAACGTCCAGTTTAAATTCATTGCTTGTTATCTTTGAAGTAGTTCTTATTGCAGCTTTTATTGTCCTTGCCTTCCTCCAGCTTTCAAAAGGAATGGGACAAGGAACCATTTTCACAACGGAACCGATTTTCCATTCCAACGTCCACCTTGGTGCTATTTTAACAGGGGCAACAGTGGTTTGTTTCTCGTTTATCGGTTTTGATGCCGTCACGATGTATGCGGAAGAAGCGATTGATAGTAAAATAATGCCGAAAGCAATTATGTTGACGGTTTTTATTGGCGGTGCCATCTTCTTCATTTGCAGCTATTTTGCTCAAGCTTTATTTCCGGATATTTCAGGTTTTAAGGTAACGGATGATACGCTGCCGGAAATTGGCTTGTTTGTTGGCGGTACCATCTTTAAACTGATTTTCCTCTCTGGTGCGTTTGCGGCAACGGTGGCTTCTGGACTTGCCTCACATGCAAGTGTATCACGGCTTTTGTACGTAATGGGCCGAAACGGTGTCCTTCCGAAAAAGACTTTCGGTTATGTCCATCCCAAATTTCGGACACCGGTTTTTAACGTCGTTCTTGTTGGGGTAGTGTCTCTGCTTGCTATTGCTCCAAGCCTTGAGTTAATTTCTTCGTTTATTAACTTTGGCGCTCTAATTGCGTTTACATTTGTTAACCTATCTGTCATCGCTCATTTCGTCTTCCACTTAAAAAAGTACAAAACAGGAAAGGACATATTCTCCTATCTTGTCATGCCGATCCTTGGTGCGGGCTTAACAGGAATTTTGTGGTATAACCTCCAAGCCGATGCCCTTATGGGGGGGATCGTTTGGATTGTAATCGGTGTTGTTTATATGATTTTCCAAACAAGATTCTTTACAATTAAAATTGCCGATTTAAATATTGATGACGCGGAGAGAACTTCTTCACTTTAGATAGGGAAAGTTACCAGAGCCAGGCTACTCGCCTGGCTTTTTGTATGGTTTAGTGTGTATTATGCAAATATGAATAGTTCAATCATTTTTTCATAATGCTTACATTCCTTTATTAAAAATCACATCATTAAACCTGCCTCCACCAGCCTTTCACAAGTTGGCATGGAAATTGCTACTATCATTAATAACAATACAAAATAAGGTGTTAAGAATGGCGGTCGAATCGCTAACCGTTTCAGGAGCAATACTAAATTGGAGGTAGTCTCGATGTATTTCGGTGTGGTACTTAGCCCGTGCTATGGCAAGGTCGAAAGGATTTCAGTAAAAAGAGAATCAAGATTTTGTGAATTGGAGTCATTGTTTGTGCTCAAAACTAGAGATGGCAAACAAGAATTCATTCAATCAAGTGTCAGTGGGGAGGTTGAATCACTAGAAGTTCAGGAGGGGGACGATGTTATTCCCGGAATGGTACTTGCTTATGTTAAGGAAGATATGTTTATCACCGGAAGTGGTTAAGATGTGGGGCTCCTCCTCACATCTTCTTTTTATGGATATTATTTTAAAAATTCTGAACTAAGTGGTAGTATTAGATTGACAAGGTTTAAGGGGGAAGTAACGATGTTTTCTGTGGCAAAAGAAAAAGTGAAGCCGATTATTTCAGTGGCAGTTGAAGGAAGTAATGAACGATTTCGCTCGACCTTAAGTAACCTTAAAGAACCCTTTTTATTTTTAAAAAAAGAAAATCACTTATTTGCCTATGTGGTGGTTGGAAAGCTTGAAAAAGAGGCATTATCAGTTGAACTCCTGCTTGAACATGCCAAACCGCTTGAAAGTATCTGTCATTTAAGTGAACATATTTCCTTGCCTGTTTTGTTTCAAATTATCGGTGAACCATTTGCCATTATTAAGGGTGAGGATGGAAATCCTTCGGGTTACATTCGAAGAGAAGATGTACTGGCAGAACTGTTTAAACAGGAAAATAAAAGTGTCGACTTGCTTAAAATCATGTTGACCTCAATTCCGATGGGGATTTTTATTTTAGATAAAGAAAAACGGATCATTAATTGCAATGAGGCCGGATTAAAAATGATTAAATCGAAGGCAGAGAAGGTGTTGAACTTACCTGCCGGAAATATTTTTAGCAGCTCTCACATTAACAAGGTGTTTAAAACCGGAAAGACGCTGCTCAACCATCTTGAAATCACAAATGAAATGGGCGTTCTCGTCGACTATAGTCCGATTTTGAACTACGATAACGAAGTGGACGGGATTATCATCGTTGTTCAGGATATACCGATGGTTGAGGAAATGGCGCTTGAAATTGAATATATTAAGGATTTGAATAAAGATTTAAACGCCATTCTCTCAAGCATTTATGATGAAATTCTCGTGGTGAATGCGAAAGGGGAATTGATCAGATTCAGCGAAAACATCATTCAAGATTTTTGGAATGTGGATTTAAAAGAACTGATTGGAAAAAACATTCTTGAACTGGAAGACCGCGGCCTGTTTACTCCATCTGTCACAAGGCTTGTCATGGAGAAAAAGAAAAAGGTTTCCGTTGTCCAAGAAACACATAACGGCAGAAAAATTCTGGCTGTTGGCAATCCTGTGTTTAATGAAAAAAATGAACTCGATCGGATTATTATTGCCTCTCGCGATATTACCGAAACAACGCGGCTAAAAAGCGAACTGCAGGAAATGCGGAAAATATCAGAACAATATCGAAAAGAATTAGATGATTTTAAAAGTAAAGATCGCTTTTTGAAAAAATTGATTTATTGCAGTCCTAAAATGGAAAAAATCATGAATCAAGTAAAGAAGATTGCTGATTTTTCATCGACAGTCCTGCTACACGGGGAATCAGGGGTCGGAAAAGAAGTAATTGCCCAAGCTATTCACCAATTAGGTAAGCGTTACCAAAAGCCGTTCTTGAAATTGAACTGCGGCGCCATTCCGGAGAATCTGCTTGAAAGTGAACTGTTTGGCTATGCGAAGGGCGCTTTTACAGGTGCTGATAAAAATGGTAAAGACGGTTATTTCAAACAAGCGGATGGCGGTATTCTGTTTCTTGATGAAATCGGAGAAATGCCTGTCCACTTGCAAGTAAAACTGCTGCGCGTCCTTCAGGAACAGGAGTTCATCCCTGTGGGGAGTACACTCTCGATGAAAGTAAATGTACAAATCATCGCGGCCACAAATAAAAATTTAGCGAAAATGGTGGAGGAAGGTAAATTTCGCGAGGATTTATATTATCGTCTAAATGTCATTCCCATTCATATCCCGGCATTAAGAGAGCGGACGGAGGACATTTCCCTCTTGGCCTTCCATTTCCTTCAGCAGCTGAATGAAAAATACGACCGAAATTATCATTTAACACCAGATGCCATTAATGTGCTTGAATTTTATTCATGGCCCGGTAATGTAAGAGAACTGCAAAACATTATTGAAAGATTAGTAGTGACCGCAGATCATCCGGCAATCGATGCCGAGTTTGTAAGTCAATTTTTATCATTAGGCTATGAACATAAAAAAATGAAGCCTGTGATTACCCGCGTGATTCCTCTGCAGGATGCTATCGATCATGTCGAGGAACAGCTAATTATCATGGCGATGAACCAATACAAAACCACGACAAAGGCGGCAAAAGCCCTAGGTATCAGCCAATCATCCGTCAGCAGAAAATATCAAAAAATATTGGCAGAGAAAAATATTAAACTTGAAAACATGTCCACATTGTAATTCACTGCTGTTTCAGACTTATTGAGACAGCTTTTTCCTGTTTATGCACATTGAAATAGAGTTATGCAAAATTGAATAGCTTCGATTGGATATTTTTCAAAGGATGCTATTTTCCTTGCTTTTAAGTGTTGGCACGCTTCTTGCAACAATAGTAGGTGAGGGTGAACAAAGGAGGAATTAAAAATGGTCGAAGTTAAAAACCGTATGGTCAACCTAAAGATGTTTATTGATGGTGAGTGGAAAGATGCTGAAAATCAAGAAACACGCCCGGTGATAAATCCTGCAAATGGTGAAGTGATTTCCTATGCCCCTGAAGGAACAGTCGCAGATGCCCGCGAAGCCATTTTTGCGGCACGTAAAGCGTTTGAAGAAGGAGTTTGGTCCGGTATTTCCGCTCAGGAAAGAGCGTCCTATTTATTAAAAATCGCTGACAAAATTGATGAATATGCTACTGAGTTAACCGAACTTGAAACAATGGATAATGGGAAGCCGTTAAGGGAGGCAGGCTTTGATGTTGCTGACGCAGCCGCATGTTTCCGCTATTATGCAGGATTGATTACGGCGCCTGATGGCCAGACCTATCATGTTGCCGACCCCATGCAAGCCATGGTTGTACGCGAGCCTGTCGGAGTTTGCGGGTTAATTGTTCCTTGGAACTATCCATTGTTAATGAGTGTTTGGAAAATCGCTCCGGCACTTGCAGCGGGAAATACGATTGTATATAAACCATCTGAGGTAACACCCATTACACCGAAAAAGCTGTTTGAAATTTTTGAAGAAGTAGGCTTACCAAAAGGTGTCGCCAATATGGTGATGGGTGCTGGTCCAGTGGTTGGAAATGAAATCGCTTCCCATCCGGAAGTCGATATGGTCTCGTTTACTGGCGGTACGAAAACAGGTAAACATATCATGAAAACGGCTGCCGATACGATGAAAAAAGTGTCGCTCGAATTAGGCGGTAAATCACCGAATATTATTTTTGCAGATGCTGATTTTGAAACCGCTGTCGATTATGCTTTGTTTGGCATTTATGCCGGTGCAGGTCAAGTATGTTCAGCCGGATCGAGAATTCTTGTTGAAGAGAGTATTTATGATCAATTTGTTGAGCGTTTTGTCGAGCGAGCGAAGAAAATTCAGGTTGGACCTGGTCAGGATGATACTACGGAAATGGGCCCGCTTGTAAGCGAACAGCATTTGGAAAAAGTACTTCATTATATTGAACTTGGAAAACAGGAAGGCGCGACAATTGCTTGCGGTGGAAATCGAATCATTCGTGATGGTTTGGATAAGGGTTACTTTGTTGAGCCGACCGTTTTCATTGATGTGAAGCAGGAAATGAGAATCGTGCAGGAGGAAATCTTCGGACCGGTTGTCGTCATTCAGAAGTTTAAGGATGAAGCGGAAGGTCTAAAGCTAGCAAACGGTACTGTTTATGGATTGGCCGCAGCTGTTTTTACAAAAGATGGTGCAAAAGGGCTGCGGGTTATTAAAAAACTTCGTGCCGGGATTACCTGGGTGAATTCCTATCATCCTACTTATAACGAAGCTCCGTGGGGCGGCTATAAACAAAGCGGTATTGGCCGCAGTCTTGGAACATTTGGCCTTGAGGAATTCCAGGAGATTAAACAGATTAACATTAATTTGCAAGTTGAGCCCGTAGGCTGGTTTTCGAATTAAAAGCGGAAGCGCCTTGATCAGGGGCGCTGCAGCTTAATAATTATCAAATTTCAATAGGAGGTAAGAGAAAATGAGTATCGATATAAATAATAGGCAAAATCAAAAAGTGAGTGAATATATTAATAAGGTTCTAGATTTAATAGAAAAAGAGGAAATTAACGAAGCAGAAGCATCATGGATTACGAAGGAAACGGTGGATGGTTTCCGCGAACACGTAAATCCAGGATTCCTGGAATACCGCAAAACCGTTACGGAAGGCGGACAATTTGCAGCAGTCGAATGGTCGGATAATGGTTCCTGTTTTAAGGATGTAAATGGTAAAGAATATATCGACTGCCTTGGCGGTTTCGGTATTTATAATGTCGGACACCGCAATCCAAAGGTCGTTAAGGCGGTAACCGATCAGTTAAAACGTCAGGCTCTTCATAGCCAAGACTTGCTTGACCCACTTCGGGCGATGCTGGCAAAAATACTTGCTGACATTACACCAGGCGATTTAAAGTATGCATTTTTTACAAACAGCGGGACTGAAAGTGTTGAGGCAGCACTTAAGCTAGCAAAAATGTACAGCGAGCGGACAACATTTATTTCGACTACACGTGCTTTTCATGGAAAAAGCTTAGGTTCATTGTCCGGGACGGCAAAAGGCATGTTCCGTAAACCATTCCTGCCATTAATTCCAGGGTTCCGTCATGTGCCATTCGGCGATATCGACATGATGCAAAAAACGTTTGAGGTATGCGCTGCGGTTGGCGAAGATGTGGCTGCTGTTATTTTAGAGCCGATTCAAGGTGAAGGCGGAATCATCCTGCCGCCAGAGGGATATTTAAAACAAGTTCGCGAGCTTTGTGACCAATACGGCTCATTGTTAATTTTTGATGAAGTACAGACAGGCATGGGGCGTACTGGAAAAATGTTCGCTGCTGAGTTGTATGATGTGGTGCCGGATATCATCTGTCTTGCGAAGGCGTTTGGCGGCGGCGTTATGCCTGCGGGAGCCATTGTGGCCAAAGAAGAGGTATTTAAGAGCTGGTTCCCGAATCCATTTATGCATACGACAACCTTCGGCGGGAATCCATTAGCCTGTGCTGCGGCGATTGCGACGATTGGTGTGTTAATAGAAGATCATTTACCGGAAAGAGCCGGGGAAGTGGGCGCCTATTTCCTAGAGGAATTGAAAAAGGCCTCGAAGGGTCATGAAGATAAGGTTCAGGAAATCCGCGGCCAAGGCTTAATGATTGGCATCGAATTCCACCAGGATGAAATTGGCTATGAAGTGTCAAAAGGAATGTTTGACCGTGGTGTCCTTGTGGCAGGTACATTGATTAATTCGAAGACAATCCGAATCGAGCCAGCGCTGACGATTGCTTATGAAGAAGTTGATAAGGTGGTCAGCACTTTTAAAGAAGTATTAGGGCAAGTGAAAGCATAGATATATTTTATAGGATTGCAATGAGCCGTTTTAAAAAAGGGGGGAGCACGGAAGTGAAAAAGAAGTATGTTAAGCTCCAAACAGAGATACCCGGGCCCAAATCGAGGGAAATATTGGAGCGAAGAAATAAATTTGTCCCTAAAGGAATCAGTAATAACTGCCAATCTTTTGTAAAAAAAGCACAAGGAGCATTGGTCGAAGATGTGGACGGTAATCATTATCTTGATTTTGCTGGTGCTATTGGAACATTAAATGTTGGTCACTCCCATCCAAGAGTGGTTAGAGCTCTACAAGAACAAGCAAGCCAATTTATCCACACAGGCTTTAATGTGATGATGTATGAATCATATATTACATTGGCCGAGCGGCTTTGCGAGCTTGCCCCTGGGGATTTCGATAAGCAGGCTGCTTTTTTTAACAGTGGTGCGGAAGCTGTTGAAAATGCCGTGAAAATTGCCAGAAAATACACTGGGCGCCAAGGGATTGTCGCCTTTACAAGGGGCTTCCATGGCAGGACGTTAATGACAATGACGATGACAAGTAAGGTCAAGCCGTATAAATTTGGATTCGGTCCATTCGCTCCGGAGGTTTACAAAGCACCATATCCATATGTATATCGCCGCCCAGATGGAATGAGTGAACAGCAATACAGCGAAATGATCATCGAGCAATTCGAACAATTCCTTCTTGCAGAAGTAGCTCCCGAGACGATTGCCGCGGTCGTGATGGAGCCCGTTCAAGGGGAAGGCGGATTTATCGTGCCTGACACCGCCTTTGTTAAACGAGTTAGGGAAATCTGCACACAATATGGAATTCTATTCGTAGCCGATGAAATCCAAACTGGATTCGCCCGGACAGGGAAGTATTTTGCCATCGATCACTTTGATGTTGTCCCTGATTTACTAACCATTTCAAAATCAATGGGGGCTGGGGTTCCAATCAGCGGCGTCATTGGCCGAGCAGAAATTATGAATGCGGCTGCAGTTGGTGAAATCGGTGGAACCTATTCCGGAAGTCCGCTTGGCTGCCGTGCCGCGTTAACAGTTTTAGATATCATTGAAAGTGAAAACCTGAATGCACGGGCTGAAAAAATCGGAGAGCGAGTACTTGAAAAAATGCAGCTCCTTGCAGAGCGCTTCGAGGGAATTGGAGATGTGCGCGGTCTTGGGGCAATGTGTGCGATGGAAATCGTCAAAGACAGACAGTTGAAAACACCTGATAAAGAAGCAGTTGGAAAAATTGTAAAAGCAGCGGGAGAGCGTGGTCTTATGTTACTTAGTGCCGGGCTATACAGCAATGTCATCCGCCTCCTTATGCCATTAACCATCACAGACGACCAGCTTGAGGAAGGATTACAAATTCTTGAGGAAGCAATGGAAGCAGTTTATCTGCAGGATCCGGCAATATCGGTTGGGGGGAATAAAAATGGATGTCATTAAGCAAAATTATCAAATCTATCCGATGTATCTAAATGGTGATTGGGTGGGCAGTGATTATGAAGTTTTTACTGAAATCGTCAATCCAGCAACAAAGGAAGTGATTGGGGCGGTGCCAACTGGCGGTGCCTATGAAGCAAAGCAGGCGGTCGATGCCGCCCATAAAGCCTTCAAACTCTGGTCGAAAAAGACAGCAGAAGAGCGTTATCATCTTCTGATGAAATGGTTCTATTTAATAGAAGAAAACAAGCATGAAATTGCTAGAATTATGACAATTGAGCAAGGAAAGCCATTAAAAGAGGCACTTGGAGAGGTTCAGTATGCGAATGGTTTTATCTCCTGGTATGCCGAAGAAGGTAAACGGGTATACGGAGAAACCATTCCAGCCTCCCATCCAAATAAAAGAATACTAGTTAGGAAGGAACCGGTTGGTGTCATTGCGGCGATTACCCCGTGGAATTTTCCAGCAGCGATGATTACGAGAAAAGTAGCACCGGCACTTGCTGCCGGTTGTACGGCCGTCGTAAAACCAGCGAACCAAACACCGTTGACTGCTTTAAAAATGGTTGAACTTGCCCATGAGGCGGGGATTCCTGCTGGGGCCATTAACGTGATTACGGGGCGTTCGTCTGAAATCGGCGAGGTATGGTTGAAGGATCCACGGGTGACAAAGATTACCTTTACCGGTTCAACAGAGGTCGGAAAAACGTTAATGCGCGGTGCCGCTGAAAATGTAAAAAAAGTATCATTAGAGCTTGGCGGAAATGCTCCGTTTATTGTCATGGATGATGCAAACTTAGCGAAGGCAGCTGCGGGGCTTGTTCAGTCGAAGTTCCGCAATGCCGGTCAGACTTGCATTTGTACGAATCGTGTCTATGTGCAGGAAAATGTAGCCGATGAATTCATCAAGCTTTTTCAAGCGGAATTAGAAAAGCTAAAGGTTGGAAACGGGCTTGAAGAAGGAACAGATATTGGGCCGTTAATCGATAAAGCTGCATATAAAAAAGTGGACGGACTTGTCAAGGATGCCTTGAAAAAGGGTGGAAAGGTAACATACAGCGGGCTTAAACCTGCTGATGAAAATGGCTATTTCTATGCGCCGACCATTTTGACCGATATTAACGATGAGATGGAATGCATGAGGGATGAGATATTTGGGCCGCTTGCACCGGTCTCAACCTTCAAAACGGAGGAGGAAGCCATCGAACGGGCAAACAATTCCTGTTACGGCTTGGCGGCCTATGTCTATACGGATAATTTAAGCCGCTCCTTCAGAATCACGGAGCAGCTTGAATACGGAATTATTGGCTTAAATGATGCCCTGCCATCAGTCGTTCAGGCCCCATTCGGTGGTTATAAAGAGAGCGGTCTCGGCCGTGAAGGCGGACATTATGGAATTGAAGAATTTTTAGAAGTGAAGTATATATCGATTGGGTTGGATATTTAAAAAGGCACTTAACCGAACAAAATGTGAACTTGGCGGAATACAGCCAAAAGTTGGCGGAATTAATTTGAAAACTGGCGGGATTTTAGCTGACCTTGGCGGAAAAAAGCCAGATTTCCTTGGAATCGCCTAAAATGCCTATAACAAAATTAGTATATGAAAACTAAATCTATCATATCTTTGAAAAAGTAGCTGCTTAATTCGCTTCATCCTCCATCCAGAGGAGAAACCACGAAAAAAAGCCAGTGAAACAATCAATGCCTTATTTGTCATTGATTGTTTTTGCTGGCTTTTTTCAAATCATAACAAAGGATTATCCATATTTTCGTAGAATCCATATGTGAAAGGAGGTAGCTCAAATGACTGGTCCGCTCCATGGAATTAAAGTAATTGATTTATCACGCGTATTAGCCGGACCCTATTGCACGATGATTTTAGGCGATATGGGAGCAGAGGTAATTAAAATTGAAAGTGTCGATTCGGGGGATGAAACAAGAGGCTGGGGCCCGCCCTTTGTGGAGGGAGAGAGCGCCTATTACTTATGCACCAACCGAAATAAACAAGGAATTACTCTAAATCTGAAATCACAACAAGGTAAGGGAATTTTGGGAAAACTTATACTGGATGCCGATGTAGTTGTACAAAATTTTAAGCCAGGAACCCTCGAAAAGTTGGGCTTTGGCTATCAGGAAATGAAAAAGATCAATGCAGGAATAATTTTAGCATCAATCAGTGGCTTTGGGTCTACGGAAGGCCCCTACTCCCATCTGCCGGGCTATGATTATATAATTCAAGCCATGTCGGGCTTAATGAGCATTACCGGTGAAAAAGATGCTCAGCCTGCAAAAGTCGGTGTCGCAATCGCGGACGTACTCACTGGACTATTTACTTGTATTGGTATTTTAGGAGCAATCCAACATCGCAACAGTACGGGAGAAGGACAGGAAGTGGATATCTCCTTATTTGACTCCCAATTGGCTGCCTTAGTGAATGTTGCCAGCAATTATTTATGCTCTGGGAATATCCCTGAACGGCTTGGCAATGCCCATCCGAATATTGTGCCTTATCAGGTGTTTGCCGCAAATGATGGTGATTTTATCATCGCTGTCGGAAATGACCAGCAGTATCGAAAGCTAGCAATCCAACTAGAAGAACCTTCCCTTTTACAATATGAAAAAAACTCAGACAGGCTGCAATTTAAAGCGGAAATTGAAAAAATAATCACAGCCAAAATAAAAATGAAATCAAGAGCAGAATGGAAACAAATTCTTGATGAAGCTGGGATCCCCAATGGTCCAATCCACAATGTAAAAGAGGCGTTGGATTCGGAGCAGTCGAGAGCCAGGGAAATGGTTGTCAATGTAAAGCATCCCGTGATCCCGAATTTGAAGCTTGTCGGTTCACCATTAAAATTTTCAAACTCTCCCATCATTATCGATAAACACCCGCCCATGCACGGAGAACACACAGAAGAGGTATTAATGAAGCTTGGCTACTCAAAGCAGGAAATTGCCCAAATGAAACAACAAAAAAATATTTGAGGGGGAACAAGAAATGAATTTTTCACAAACAGAAGAACAAAAGAGTGTAAGAAAGGTAGTCCGTGCCTTCGTTGACCGAGAAATTATGCCCTATATTAAGGAGTGGGATGAGAAAGGTCACTTTGCAACAAATATTCTAGAACGTTTAGCGGAACTACAGCTCATGGGAGTATGCATCCCGGAAGAGTATGGCGGCGTTGGCATGGATTATAACACACTTGCGATTGTCTGTGAGGAGCTCGAGCGCGGGGATACTGCCTTCCGTACCGCTGTTTCGGTTCATACCGGATTAAACAGTATGACGCTATTGCAGTGGGGAACAGAAGAGCAGAAGCAAAAATATCTCGTTCCGCAAGCTAAAGGCGAAAAGGTAGCCGCTTTTGGACTCACGGAACCAAATGCTGGCTCGGATGTAGCGGCAATGGAAACTACTGCGGTAAAGGATGGGGACTACTATATTTTAAATGGATCAAAAACTTGGATTTCTCTCTGTGATGTGGCCGATCATTTCTTGATTTTTGCCAAAACAGACCCGAAAGCAGGTCATCATGGCATTTCCTGCTTTATTGTTGAACGAACACTTGAAGGATTCTCCTCTAAAGCGATTAAAGGAAAGCTCGGCATCCGTGCCGGAAACACAGGAGAGGTCTTTTTGGACAATGTAAGAGTGCCGGCAGGGTACTTGCTGGGATATGAAGGAGAGGGCTTTAAAATTGCGATGTCTGCCCTGGACAATGGCCGTTTCACGGTAGCAGCAGGTGCGTGCGGCACGATTATGGCCTCGCTTGAAGCAAGTGTTAAATACTGCGAGGAACGGAAAACATTTGGCAAGGAAATCGGCAGGCATCAGCTCGTTCAGCAAATGATCGCGAAGATGTCAGCAAACCTTGAGATTTCTCGTTTGCTCGTTTTTAAAGCCGGCTGGTTAAAAAATAACGGCAAACGCAATACCCAAGAAACATCTTTGGCAAAATGGATCTCCTGTGATGCTGCCTATGAGGCAGCCAACGATGCTGTTCAAATTCACGGTGCCTACGGCTTCTCCAATGAATTCCCTGTCGAGCGATATTTACGGAATGCTAAGGCACCTGTCATTTATGAGGGCACAAGAGAAATTCATACGATTATGCAGGGGGAATATGCGCTTGGCTACCGCGAGGATAAACCGTTGCGAAAAATGCTGCCAGCATGGCCGTTTGAAGAAAGCTTAATAAAAGGATAGGTGTGCGCACATGTTAGGATTGAAAACCTATTTCCTCGCAGGCCACTCCCGCTTGCCGCAGGGGATGGCTGCCCAAAGTGTGTATGATTCACTGACGATTACAGTTGAGGTGGATAAAAAATACGGGGTCATCATCGAATCCTCCTGTACGCTGGCCACAGACCACGGAAAAGCCTACGTCCAGCAAATTTTAAAAGGACACAGCCTGCAGGACGGTATTGACGATATTATCGATGCACTAAGGGAAGGCTACCGCGGAAAGGCGGTAAATGCGCTAATTGCCGCCGTTAAGGATTTATACGGACAATATGAAAACTAAGACAACTAAAAAGCCTTGCAGTTGGCAATATCCAACGTGCAGGCTTTTTTTATGAATGTCAAACAAAATATATACTTCAAATCATGAGTGTTGCTGTGTTACGATAAAGTATAAAAGAAGACAGGGAAAGAAGGGTTGGAGAGTTGATTAAAACAATTTTGTTTGACGTTGATGGGGTTTTATTGAGTGAAGAACATTACTTTGATGCATCTGCTTTAACGATTTGGGAGATGTTGAATAGTTGCAATTACTTAGCATTGGCACCTGAAAAATTTAAAACAGACTATAGTGAGGCTGAAATTCAAACAATAAGAGAAGAGGTTTTTCGGAACGATCAGATTCTCAAATTTATGAAATCCCGTGGCCTTAACGCGAACTGGGACATGATCTATTTATCATTCAGCCATCAACTCATCCACCTATTATCACAAATTAAAGAAAATGAATATGAAAAAATTACCAATTGGTGTCAGGCACCAATGGATCGTGAGACGTTGCTGGAGATTGGCAGGGTGTTAAGTAAGTATCATGTGACAATAGATTTTGGTTTGTTTTTGGAGGATTTTGCGAAGTCGCAGGCTATGAAGCAGGATTTACTTAGTTACTTAAATGTACTGGCGAAGGAAAAGCTTGGGGTGGATACAACGATTTTCAATAAAGGGGAGCTTTGGTCGATTTGTGAGCATGTTTCACAGGAATGGTATGTGGGCGATGAACATGTCCTTGCTTCTACCGGAAGACCATCGGTGCAAACCGGCAAACAAGGCTTTCTGTCAAATGAAACAACCTTAGCACCTCAGGATGAAATTGCAAACCTATTTCAATATCTAATCAATTCGGGATTTACGATTGGAATCGGAACTGGCCGGCCGGCACTTGAAACAATCCAGCCTTTTAAGCATTTGGAATGGTTAAAGCACTTTGATGAGAATCGAATTGTGACAGCCGATGACGTGTTGGAAGCGGAAAAGGAGCTTCCAGAATGGAAATCTTTATCGAAGCCGCATCCGTATACATACGTAATGGGTATTAAAGGTAGAGACACGTCTATACAGGAATGCTTAGAAACGGCGCTGCCAATAGAAAACTGTGAAGAAGTACTTGTGGTTGGGGACTCGTTAGCAGACCTGCTCGCTGCGAGACAATTAGGCTGTGAGTTTGCTGCGGTCTTAACAGGGCTATCCGGAAAAGCCGCACGAAGTGAATTCGAACAGTATGAGGCAGATTATATTCTTGATTCCGTTTTAGATCTAAAAGGTATTTTATAAAATAAAGGTTCTGTTATTATTCATTATTGATTTACGTGTAGGTATGAGAATTCATAGGCGGAGAATTTCCGGCTAATGCATATAGAGGAAGCTTAAGAAGCAGATATAAGCGGAGATATTCCGATTAACTGCTCTAAAAAAGACAAAATCCAAAGATTTGAATAATATAAACGGAAATACTACCTTTATTTTTAGGGAAAAATGGGTATTTCCCAATTTAGACGGAATTTTCCCGTTTATTTTTCAAACACAGCGAAATTAACATTCAAAATAAAAAAAGAGGGCAGCAAGCCCTCTTCATTGAATAAAACAAACCTATAAGCTTTCCACCTTCTCCGGCTCCACACGCCCCGGCTCAAATGAATCCACATTCGTCAATTCCAGTAATTGTGCTTCATCTAAACCTTCAATTAAGGTTAAATCACGAATGATCTCCGCGCCCAAGGCTTTATCAAGGGTTAACACCATGATGGCTTCCCCGCCAATCTCAGTACGCCCAACCTGCATCGTACCAATATTGATCCCGTAATCCCCCAAGAGCGAGCCCACTTTGCCAATCATCCCCGGTAAGTCGCGGTGTTTAATATATAAAAGGAATTTTTCCGGTTTTACGTCGATTCGGTATTGGTTGATTTTTAAAATCCTTGCACCGTAACCGTTTAGGACGGTTGCACCAATTCGCGCTGTTTCCAGGCCATTGGAAACTAAAAGTTCCATATAATTTGCAAAACCTTTATTGGTAGCATTTTTAACCACATTGTAGGAAACACCCTGCTCCTTCAAAAGGTGAAGTGCATTTATGAGATTAACAGAATCACTTAAATGATAGGATAAGATCCCTTTTAAGAGAGTACGAGTCAATAATTCAGTATCCTCATCAATTAAATCACCATAATAATTGATTTCGATTTTATCAGGAGCCTGCTTATTTAATAATTGAATCACAAGCTGCCCCATCTGATCGCCAAGCAGTAAATATGGCTGCAGCTTTGCCTGTGTTTCACCAGACATTTGCGGCATGTTAACGGCATTTTGAATCGATTGCGTTTCAAATATTTCGATAATTTCTGCGCTTACCTCTTGGGCAACCTTTTCCTGTGCTTCTACAGTGGAAGCGCCAAGATGAGGTGTGACAATGATATTAGGATTTTGCAGCAATTCTACATCGGCAACCGGCTCTTTTTCAAATACATCAAGGGCAGCACCTGCTACATGCCCGGCCTTAATCGCTCTGACTAAAGCTTTCTCGTCAATTACACCCCCGCGGGCGCAGTTAACAATGCGGACACCTTTTTTTGTTTTACTTAAGTAGTCGTCATTGATCAAACCTCTCGTATCATTGGTTAGAGGGGTATGAACGGTAATAAAATCAGATTCCTGGGCAATTAAATCGAGACTTGCCTTCGTCATCCCCAGTTTCTTCGCCCGCTCTTCTGTTAGATAAGGGTCAAATCCCAGTATGTTCATCCCAAAGCTTTTCGCCCGTTTCGCCACTTCTGTTCCGATTTTACCCATACCGATAACACCAAGCGTTTTCTTGTACAATTCGACTCCTTTAAAAGAATTACGATCCCACTCACCGCCAGCGGTCTTTTGATGTGCTTGAGGAATTTTTCGCGCTAATGACAACATCATCGCTAATGTATGTTCTGTTGCGGCAATCGTATTAGCCCCCGGAGCGTTAATAACGATGATCCCTTTTCGGGTAGCGGCATTGACATCAATATTATCGACACCGACACCTGCCCGGGCAATGACCCGAAGCCGGTCTGCAGCCAAGAGTAATTCCTCGGTTACCTTTGTTTGGCTTCTCACAATTAATGCATCGTAATTGCCAATAATTTTTTTCAACTCTTCAGTCGGCAATGTAGGCTGCCGATCCACGACAAAATGGGGATGTTCAATAAGACTCACCAAACCAGTGCTGCTAATACCATCTGTTACAAGAACTTTATACATGTTCATTCAACCTCCTCAGCTATTTAAAAAGCGATTCAATTCATTTCTACTTACCTACTTCTATGCTAGTAAAACGTGGGGTAATACCAAATGAATCTATCAGAATATTTCTCCTTTCTTCGAAAAATAGAAAACGTCCCTCATAACAGACAGAAAAATACCTGTTATGAGGGACGTGAATAAACGTGGTGCCACCCTCTTTTGCTGCTTGAAAAATAAAAGCAGCCTCTAAAATGTAACGGCTTATCACCGGGCATGCCTACTAAAAGGTTCAGCTGCCAGTTCAGAAGGGCTAGGTTAAATTAGAATTAGCACCGGTTCGCAGCAACCACCGGCTCTCTGAGGCTTTTTCTTATTTCCGTCTTCATCATTACTATTTAATAGTGTATAATTAATTGAAATTTCAAAATCAGATGAATATAGGCACTATTCTACAACCTTTTCTTCAAACTTGTAAAGGGATAAAGCGGAAAATATTTTTCTTTTTATTTTGAAAAATTCCAGTTAAAAAAAGCAAGCCAATTGTGGCGCGGTGGTAAGCGGTTTCAGTGTAAAACACCAAAATAAATCTATTGTAAAAAAATAAAGAGAATCATATAATGTCTACAATAGAAAAACATTTGTGCGCCACAAATGGACACTTATAGGAGGGGATCTTTATGAAAGCAATCTCGATAGGATTATTAGGATTAGGCACAGTCGGTTCGGGTGTGGTAAAAATTATTGAAAATCACCAAGATAAATTAATCCATCAAGTGGGGTGTCCGGTTGTCGTTAAAAAGATCCTTGTCCAGGACTTACATAAGAGCAGACCGGTTGAAGTAGATGTAAAGACTTTAACATCCAACCCTGATGATATTCTTTTTGACAAGGACATTGATGTCGTCATAGAGGTAATGGGCGGGGTACATGATACAAAGGATTTTTTGATTACCGCGCTTCGCCAAGGCAAGCATGTGGTAACAGCCAATAAAGACTTGATGGCCCTCCATGGTTCCGAGCTTTTAACAGTTGCCACAGAACATGGCTGCGACCTTTTTTACGAAGCCAGTGTGGCTGGCGGTATTCCAGTCTTAAGAGGTCTTGTTGATGGCCTTGCGTCAGATCGAATTACACAAATGATGGGAATTGTGAATGGCACAACCAATTATATTTTAACAAAAATGAGCGATGAAGGACGTTCATATGAAGAAGTCCTTAAAGAAGCACAGGCACTCGGCTTTGCTGAGGCAGATCCAACCGCTGATGTAGAAGGCCTTGATGCAGCTCGAAAAATGACGATTCTCGCAACTCTTGGTTTTTCGATGCATATTGATCTGGAAGATGTCAAGGTCAGCGGAATTTCCAACATCACCGAAGAAGACTTAAGCTACGGCAAACAATTAGGTTATACAATGAAATTAATAGGCTATGCTGGGCGTGAGGGCGAAAAGGTAGAAGTCAGCGTTGCACCTACCTTCCTATCAAACAATCATCCGCTTGCCTCTGTACAAAATGAATATAATGCCGTTTATGTCTACGGGGAAGCCGTCGGCGAAACGATGTTTTATGGCCCTGGTGCAGGAAGCATGCCGACTGCTACAGCCGTCGTTTCAGACCTTGTTGGTGTCATCAAAAATTTAAGACTGGGCGTTAATGGCCGCAGTGCCGTCACACCGCAATATCCTAAGCGGTTAAAGGATAATGAGGAAAAGTTCTCTAAGTACTTCTTACGGATTCATGTTCAGGATGAAGTAGGCGTGTTCGCGGATATTACTGCTATTTTTGCCAAATATGGTGTAAGCTTTGAAAAAATACTGCAGTTGCCAATCCAGAAAAATGAAACATCAGAAATTGTTTTAGTTACACATAAAGCTTCAGAAACTAATTACGATAAAATTTTACTAGAATTATACGATTTAAGCGCAGTAAAAGAAGTTAAAAGTGCATATAGAGTGGTGAGGAAATCATGATGAGAAGATGGCCAGGATTATTAGAAGCATATAAAGAATATTTACCAATTAACGAACAAACACCCAAGCTTACGCTTAACGAAGGAAATACGCCGTTAATCAAGCTTGAAAGATTATCCCAGGAATGGGGCGTTGAGCTTTATGTGAAAGTAGAAGGGGCCAACCCAACTGGATCTTTCAAAGACAGAGGTATGGTTATGGCAGTTGCCAAAGCAATAGAGGAAGGCAGTAAAACAATCATCTGCGCTTCAACAGGTAATACATCGGCAGCAGCAGCTGCATATGCGGCACGTGCCGGGATTAATTGTATTGTTGTCATCCCTGAAGGGAAAATTGCACTAGGCAAACTGGCACAAGCGATGATGTATGGAGCTGAAATTATCTCAATTGAGGGGAATTTTGACGAAGCATTAAAAATGGTGCGAAATATTAGCAAGGTAGAACCGATTGCGCTCGTAAATTCAGTCAATCCATACCGGCTAGAAGGACAAAAGACTGCCGCATTTGAAGTGTGTGACCAGCTTGGTTCTGCACCTGAAATTTTAGCGATTCCAGTTGGAAATGCCGGTAATATCAGTGCTTACTGGAAAGGGTTTAAAGAATATAACGAGAAGAAAGAGACAGGACTGCCAAGAATGTTTGGCTTTGAAGCAGCAGGTGCTGCCGCTCTTGTCCATAATCGTGTATTTGAAAATCCGGAAACCATTGCAACTGCCATTCGGATTGGAAACCCAGCAAGCTGGGATCTAGCCGTTAATGCTGTAGAAGAATCACATGGCCAATTTGATGAAGTAAGTGACGAAGAAATCATTACCGCTTATAAAAAATTAGCTGCCGCTGAAGGGGTGTTTGCTGAGCCTGCTTCCTGCGCATCGATTGCCGGTGTTTATAAGAGTATCCAAAATGGAAAAATTGCAAAAGGGACAAAAATTGTTGCTGTCCTGACAGGCAATGGTTTGAAGGATCCAGATACAGCAATAAATAGCAGTCTTGTCACACCTGTTCAATTACCAAACGATGAAAAAGCGGTTGCTGAACATATCCGAGGAGTTGTCCGTGGATGACGCTAAATGAACGCTTTTTGATTAAAGTACCTGCGAGTACAGCTAATCTTGGGCCAGGATTTGATTCAATCGGCCTAGCTTTAAATTTATATTTAACTTTAGAAATAGAGAAACATGATCAGTGGGAATGCTATTCTTTATGTGAGGAATTGAAGGATCTCCCAACCGATGAAAGCCATTTTATCTGCCAAGTCGCCATTAAGACCGCGGCAAATTATGGAATGGAGTTATCTCCTTGCAAAATTAAAGTAGAGAGTGAAATTCCATTAGCACGCGGGCTTGGCTCAAGTGCGGCGGCCATTGTTGCCGGAATTGAGCTTGCGGATGTAGTTGGCGGCTTACGTTTAACCAAGGACGAGAAGCTTCTTCTGGCGACAAAATGGGAAGGACATCCGGATAATGTTGGTGCTTCTCTTTATGGAGGACTTGTCATCGGAAGTTACGATCAAAATGAAGTAGATATGCTTTCCTTTACAGACGTCCCCGTAGAAATAGTGACGGTCATCCCCAACGAAATTTTATTAACGAAGGAATCGCGCGATGTTTTACCTTCCAACTATTCACGGCAGGAGGCTGTCCAAGCTTCTTCAACGGCCAACCTTTTGATTGCTGCTCTAGTAAGTAAAAATTGGCATCTAGCCGGAAAAATGATGAGACAAGACCTTTTTCATCAGCCCTATCGAAAGCCGCTGATTCATTTTTATCAGGAGATTGAGACATGTGCAAAGTCTAATGGGGCATTCGGAGTGGCATTGAGCGGTGCAGGGCCAACTGTTATTTGCTTTAGTGAAAAGGGAAAAGGGCAGGAACTGGCGTATGCCTTATGTAGGGAATTTCCAGGCATGACTGTGAAAAGACTGGCAATCGATTATATTGGCAGTTGTGTAAAGGAAGTAGAGAAATTTGTAAAATAAACAGGGCAGCTACGGCTGCCCTGTTATTTTTTAAATAAAAAGCTTCTCGAATTCCTCTTTACTTAACGGTTTGCTAAACAAATACCCTTGCATTTGGACACAATTCTTCGATAGTAGGAAATCCTTTTGATATTCTTCTTCTACACCTTCCGCTATGACATCGAGATGGAGACTGCGAGCAAGATTAATAATCGCTTCTGGAATCTCGGCATTTTCATGATTTTCATTAATATTCTGGATGAATGACTTATCGATTTTCAAGGTGTTAATCGGTAAATCCTTTAAATAGCTTAAGGAAGAGTATCCTGTCCCGAAATCGTCAATAGAAACGGCAATACCGATGTCTTTTAGTGATTCAAGTGCTTGGACGATTTCGCTTGAATTAGATAAGAGAATACTTTCGGTAATTTCTATTTCTAAATTCTTCGGTAGTAACTGACTTTCAGCTAGGATTTCTTTAACCTTTTGTAACATTAAAACTGGTTCTTGAAATTGACGGGCTGAAAAATTAACGGATATCGACAAAGGCTGGGGACGGGCAGCATTCCATTTGCTAACCTGGCTACAGGCCAATTTCATCACTAGTTCCCATAATGGCTGAATTAACCCCGTATCCTCCGCAATCGGAATGAACACATCTGGAGGAACAAACCCAAATTCTGCATCTGTCCATCTTACCAGTGCCTCTGCACCGAAAATAGTTCCGGATTTCAAATTGATTTTTGGCTGATAGAATACTTCAATTTTTTCATTTTCAATCGCTTTTCTTAAATGTGCTTCTAGACGCGGTCTTTCAATGCTTGATTGACTTAATTTCTCGGAATAAATGGTTACTTTATTACCCCCGGTCTTTTTAGCAGCATACATCGCCAAGTCAGAATAAATGATAAGTGTGTCCATGTTTTTAGTATGATCTGGATAGATGCTAATGCCGCAACTTGCACTGAGATAGATTTCTTTGCCATTTAAAGAGTAGGGCTTTTTTAAATGATTAACAATTGTTTCTGCTGCAGCTTTTGTTTTATCGAGATTATAATTCTTGAGTAAAATAATAAATTCGTCCCCGCCTTGCCTTGTGATGATTGTATTGTCATCAGCCGGAAGACAATCCTTAATCCTGCCGGAGACAATTTTTAGGATTTCATCCCCCTTGTTATGCCCAAACGAATCGTTCACCTGTTTAAAGCGATCCAAATCAATGAAGATAACGGACACGGTTTCCCCCGTTTTATTAGCACGATCAATAATTTGTCTTAATTTTTCTTGAAAATAGCGTCTGTTTAACAGGCCTGTTAAGGGATCGTGGTAGGCCTGGTATTCGATGAGCTCCTTACTTTGATTTAAATCCTCCACATAACTACGCAAATGATTTGACATGGCATTTACGTTTTCAGTTAGCAACCCTAATTCATCTTTTCGTTTTAACTTTAATTTTTTTCCAAAGTTCCCTTGGGCAATCTCATTCACATGCTCAACGATGTAGCCGATTGGCTGAGTAATAGATCTTGAAAAAAGAAAACTGACAATTAACACGATAAGCATAATTGCGATGGATAACAGAATATGTACTTTTAACTCGTGAACAAGTTCAGCTTGAATCAGTCCATAATTATAAACAAGGCCAATTACGAATGGCTGATCATTTTTTGAAAAAATTGGAACGAATGTTTTCATGATCATTTTCCCATTCATGGTGTCCTTATATGATTGGTTTTTTTTCGTTGTGATTGCCTTTTTAACTAGATTCGCGTCAGTTGTGTAGTTTTGATAGTTATACTTCCCGTACCAAATGGGCTGTGCAGAAATTCGAATATATTTATTTCCGTTTAAATGGACAACTTCTTCCTTCTTGCCAAAGTTCTTCGGATTAAATACAGTTAGTTCCAAAATCCCATCTACTTTTGTAAAGTCCTGGATGACTTTCCATGGCCCAAAGCGTTTTTCATAATCTGTTATCTTGTCGCGAAAATAAGGATTGATCATGTAATTGGTTGACCCATCATAGTAATAGCCCCATTTATCAATATGTTTGGGATTAGAGGAGGCTACTTCAATTGGGCCGGACCAATAATGTGGTAGGGTGATCCCTTTCCCGACGGAAACGGGTTTTAAGGAAAAAAGCTGTTGATAGGCATCATACCAATAGCCCCAGCCTTTAGTGGACATGCCGATTTCTTGGGGGTCGGAGGATCTTACGCCGACAATGTCATCATTTGTTTTTGCTAATAAGGTAATATGGGAAACACCGGTTTCCTTTGCCAAAGCAACCAGCTGCTCGTTGGTAATATCTTGATAGCTGGCTGGAAGGGCATCTTTGATAGCTAATGAAGCTGTTCGTAAGTCTCTCCCAAGAATGTCTTCAACATATAAGCTGCTGCTTTTCGTATTTTTGACTTGAAAAGAAACTTCCTTAACAATCATTTTAATGACGACTTCGTTATATTCAAGCAGTTGATTTTTCGAACGAATATAGTGGAAGGCATTATTGGTTAATAAAATGAGAAAAACTAAGAGACTAAAAATCAATGGAATCTTTTTTTTAATCGACAATGACGCAACACCCCAATTTGCATTCTTTTCTATCTATCCTTTTCAAGTAAATATATTTTATTACATAGAAAAAGTCCAATTTATTATTTGTAATATGGTAAAATAGTGTAAATATTATGAAAATAGAAAAGGGGAATTTGGTTTGAAATTGCCAATTATTCAAACTAAACTGCGGATTCCTGCGGTAAAGGATGATTTGATCAGAAGGGCAAAGCTCACGCGAAAAATGAAGCAAATACCTGAATATCCGCTGACCCTTATTCATTCGGGGGCTGGTTTTGGAAAAAGTACTGCGCTGGCATTATTTATGACGGATGAACGAATTCCTGGCTGCTGGTATTCCCTTTCCCCCATGGATGATGACATCCTTCCATTTCTCACCTATATCGTTCATTCTATTCGCCGGGTCCTACCTGGCTTCGGAACAGAATTAGCTTCCTATATAGATACAATGGATCGTTATATCCGTGAAGAAGAACTTAGTATTCTAAGTTCCCTCTTCATCAATAATGTCCTGACAGCCGGCTCGCACATTACGCTCATCTTAGATGACTTTCATCAAATAGACCATTCCTATACGATCAACAGTTGGATGGAAAAATTACTTGAACATATTCCATCCAATTTACATCTGGTCATTTCCAGCCGCAGCCGCCCAGGATGGAAACATTTGACGAAAATGAAAGCCTGCGGGCAGTTATTAGAAATAACAAGAGAAGACTTAGTCCTTACCATAGAAGAAATGGAACTGTTATTAACCGACCTTTATGATATAGAAATAGAGTTCCATCATTTACAGACGATTTATCAGATGACAGAGGGCTGGGTTATCGCCATATGTATGATTGCCCAGCAGATTCCATTAAAAAATGATATTTCGAATCTTTTTGAGCATTCTGTCTACTCTCTGCAAGATTTCTTTCAGTATCTTGTGATGGAAGTTTTTTCGAAACAGCCGCCCATCATTCAGCAGTTCCTTGAGCAAACTTCGATATTTGAGGAAATTGAGGTAGAAATGTGTGAGGAGGTTATTGGGCTTAATGGTGCCCCGGGAATGCTTGAACAATTAAAGGAACGAAATTTATTTATTCAAAAGGTTGGAATAAATCATTATCGGTACCATGCCTTATTTAAAGAGTTTCTCGAAAATTTATTTCAAAAAAATAACCCGCGAAATTATACAGCGCTACATGAAAGATGCGCTCGTTATTATGAAAAAAGACAATTATGGGAGGAAGCTCTTTATCATTATAAAAAGATTCATCAGCATAAAGCGATTGCCTCTATTTTACAGGAAAACGGCTTAGAGATGCTTGAAAGCGGCAAACTGGAAAGCTTATATGATCAATTAGCGATTCTTCCTGAAGCGGAGCTGGAATCGTATTATCTTCTTTGGTATTTGAAAGCAGAAATTCATCGCTATCGTTCCCACTATCATGAGGCAGAAGAGTGTTATGAAAAGGCTTTTATTGGTGCGGAGAAAAAGTGGGATAATCTTGGAATGAGTATGGCACTAGAAGGAAAAGCGAAGATTTATTTAGATACCATTCAACCCCACCTTGCAGAGCAGCTTTTATATGAGGCGATTGTCTATAGGGAAAAATGTACGGATTCGGATGACGAAAAAGGGAAACTCTATCAAATGTTATCTGAGAATCTCTTAAACCTAGGGAAGGCATCGGAGGCTGGGAAATGGATTCATAAGACGAAGGCAGCTAATCATCTTGATGGGAATTTTGAAGCAAGATTATATCTGCGTACGGGTCGATTTGAGGAGGCGAAAAAGGTCCTTTATAAGGAAAAGTTGAATGATACCATTGTAACTTCTCTGCCGCAGGCCCATCGTGAAACGGATTTACTGCTTTCTCTAATTGAAGCGTTTACAGGGGAGGGTGTAAAAGCGAAGGCGCTTGCCCAGCAGGGAATTCAACAAGGAATAACCTTTAAAGCCCCGTTCGTTGAGGCATGCGGCTGGATTCGCATGGGTCATGCCGTGCAAATTTTAAATAAATATGAATCCCATTTAGCGGAAAACTGTTACCAAACGGCGTTGGACATCATGGATCAGCTCGGTGTCAATAGAGGAAAGGCCGAGCCGCTAATGGGACTTTGCCTTTTATATGGAACGAGAGGAGAACTTGAACGAGCCTTGGCTGTCGGAAAAAAGGCGCTGGAGGAAACAGAAAAGGTACACGACGTTTGGCTGTCTGCTTTAATTACACTTTGTATGGGAATTACCTGTATTTATAACGAACGGCTGGCAAAAGCGCTAGTATATTTGGAAAAAACAGAATCTCTCTTTTGGAAATGTGAGGATTCCTTTGGACAAATGCTTAGCAAGTTTTGGTTGTCTTATCTTTCCTTTCTAGAGAAAAAGCAAGATTTATATAAACAAACAATGGATAAATGTTTAACCCTCGTGCAAATTCATGACTATGAATTCTTTTTTCAACACAGATCTGTATTCGGACCAAGAGATTTACAAGTATTTGTGCCGTTGTTACTTGAGTGTTTGCGTGAGGATATTCAGATGCCTTATGTGAGAAAGGTCTTACAGGATCTGGGGGTAAATACTTTAGACTCCCATCCGGGATACTCAATCCGTGTGCAAACACTTGGGCAATTCAGGCTTTGGCTTGGTGAGAAAGAGGCGGGGGAAAAGGAGTGGCTGCGAGAAAAAGCGAAAGAATTGTTCCAGTTATTGATTACGGTAAATGAGCCGATAGCCAAAGATGAAATCATGCAAATTCTTTGGCCCAATCAAGACAAAAAGAGTGCTGACCGTGATTTCAAAGTGGCATTAAACAGTCTTCAGCATGTATTAGAACCAATGAGAAAAGCAAGAGCAGCGCCATTTTTCATCGTTCGCGACGGAATGTTTTACGGGTTAAATCCAAATGCCGTAATTGAAGTGGATACCTCTCATTTTCAGGCCTTGATTCAGGACGGGTTAAATGAAACAGATGACGCAAAGGTAATTTATTTCCTTGAGAGAGGATTGCCCCTTTATCAGGGGGACTATTTGCCTGACCGCCGCTATGATGATTGGTGCATTAGCAAAAGAGAGAGTATGCTTGTCTATTTTCTGCGCGGTGCTGAAAAAATGGCACAGCTAATGGTGCGCCGCGAAAATTATGACGCGGGAATCTATTGGTGTGAAAAAATCCTCGAACGCGACCGCACTTGGGAAGAGGCTTATCGCTTGTTGATGTATTGTTACTATCGAAAAAACAACCGTCCCCAAGCGATGAAATGGTATAAAAGATGCACGGAAGTTTTGGAGGAAGAACTGGGTGTTACCCCGCTCGAGCCGACAAGGCATATGTACAACATGATCATTGAATCGGAAAGTATTTTAAATCCAATTGAGCAGCCTTAACTTATAGGGCTGTTTTTTTATGTACTTTTCTTTTTGTAACTCCCCTGTAACTTCCTTTGCCTATCCTTAAATCAAAGCTTTGCAAGTTTTGAAGTAAATAGTTTAAGGGGGAAAAGGTGTGAAGGGGTATCGTGGAAAATGGGCATTAGTAGGATTACTTATGTTTTTGATGATTTTTGCAAGTGCGTGCAGCTCTGATAAATCAACATCAGAGTCGAAGGACGATGGCGGGAAGAAAACGGAAACTAAAGAACCAATTAAAATCGGTGTACTTGCCTCTAAAACAGGTGCACTCGAGTCATACGGAAAACAAACATTAAGAGGGTTTGAGCTCGGGCTTGATTATGCAACCGAGGGGAAAATGGAGGTGGCCGGCAGAAAGATTGAATTTATTGTCGAAGATACAGAAACAAAACCGGAAGTAGCCGTCCAAAAAGCCACGAAGTTATTAGAAGAAGATAAGGTTGATTTCCTTGTTGGATCATCCAGCTCGGCAGATACATTAGCGGTGTTACCGCTGGCAGAGGAATATAAAAAGATTATGGTCGTTGAACCCGCCGCCGCAGATAGTATTACAGGTTCAGAGTTCAATAAGTATATGTTCCATTCCGCTCGTAATTCCTCACAGGATGCGGTTGCAGGCGCAGCGGCGATTGCCAAAAAGGGCGTAAAGATTGCAACACTAGCGCCTGATTACTCCTTTGGGCGCGACGGTGTAGCTGCCTTTAAAGAAGCTGCGGAAAAATTGGGTGCCGATATTGTCAAGGAAGAATATGCAGATCCAGCTGCAACAGATTTTACATCCAACATTCAAAAAATCATCGATGCGAAACCGGATTATCTCTTTGTAGTTTGGGCAGGTGCCAACTCCCCGTGGAAACAAATTGCTGATATGAAGGTGCAGGATAAGGGAATCAAGATTTCTACAGGGGCTCCGGATATTGCCGCATTATCGACAATGGAGCCGTTGATTGGTATGGAAGGCTTCACTGTTTATTATCATGACCTCCCAAAAAATAAAATCAACGACTGGTTAGTAGCCGAACACAAGAAACGCTTTAACGGAGATGTTCCTGATTTGTTTACACCTGGCGGGATGAGTGCAGCCATTTCCATTGTGGAAGCATTGAAGAAAACAAGTGGTGAGGCGGATGCTGATCAATTAATCAAAACGATGGAAGGCATGAGCTTTGAGACACCGAAAGGAAAAATGACTTACCGGCCGGAAGATCACCAAGCTCTACAAACCTTGTATGCGATTAAACTTGAAAAGAAAGATGGTGTCACGTACCCAGTACCAGTTTTGATTAGGGAACTTACTCCTGATGAAACAGCACCGCCAATCCGTAATAAATAGAAAAGCGCAAGCGCCCTGGTCAGCGGCGTATGGCCTGGAGCGCTCCAACTGAGATAAAGGAAACACGGTG
>NZ_AJLS01000055.1 GCF_000307875.1 Neobacillus bataviensis LMG 21833 | reverse complement strand
GGCATAAGACGAGCCGGCGAGAAGGTTGCTCTTTAACCTTCTTGACGGATTGGCTTATGACCCCGAGCCCCTAGGTGCTGAAGCTAGACAGATATCGATTTTCAATATTAGAACGGCAAAGCGCTGAATGGGAAATTCAGCGCGTTTGCCTTTAATTTACATGTTTTGTTAATGGAGGTCACTGCGTTGCCAGATAAAAAATATCGGATTCTCATCATCAACCCAGGCTCAACATCGACCAAGATTGGAATCTTCGATAATGAAATTTCCATTTTTGAAAAAACAATCCGCCATGAGGCTGAAGAAATCAATCAATTTTCAAATATAATTGATCAGTATGATTTTAGAAAAAACACTATTTTGGAAACACTGGATCGTGAAGGGATTAATATTTCTAAACTATCGGCTGTTTGTGGCCGCGGTGGATTGCTTCGTCCAATTGAAGGCGGAACATATGCCGTCAATGACTTAATGCTGAAGGATTTACGATCAGGTTTTTACGGACAGCATGCATCCAATCTTGGCGGGATCATTGCCCATGAAATTGCTAAAGGTCTCAATATCCCTTCTTTTATTGTCGACCCGGTCGTTGTTGATGAACTTGATCCAATTGCAAGGATCTCCGGCTTCTCCTTAATTAAAAGAAAGAGTATTTTCCATGCCTTAAACCAAAAAGCTGTCGCAAGAAGAGTGGCAATGGAAATGGGGAAAAAATACCGCGATTTAAATCTGATTGTGACCCATATGGGCGGCGGAATTACCGTTGGCGTTCATAAACATGGTAAAGTTATAGATGTCAACAATGGTCTGCACGGTGATGGGCCTTTTAGCCCTGAGCGCGCAGGAACTGTACCCGCAGGTGATTTAATAGCACTTTGTTTTTCAGGAGAACATTACCGAGAAGAAATCATGAAAAAGCTTGTTGGTCAAGGGGGCCTTGTTGGCTACCTGGGAACCAATGATGCCGTGAAAGTAGAACAGCGAATTGAAGCGGGGGATCAAGAGGCTAAGCTTGTATATGAGGCGATGGCTTATCAGGTGGCTAAGGAAATTGGGGCCGCGAGTGCTGTCCTTTCCGGCAGGGTGGATGCAATTATCCTCACAGGCGGACTGGCATATGGCAAAGGCTTCGTGAATTCAATTACCGATCGGATTAATTGGATTGCGGACGTCATTGTTCATCCCGGTGAAAATGAGCTGCAGGCATTAGCTGAGGGAGCCATTCGAGTCTTGCATGGTGAAGAAGAAGTAAAGGTGTATCCGGGAAATTTTACAACTGCAAAAATTTAAGGATTATGGGGAGGAAACACACGTGTCACAAGAATATGATTTAGTCATACTTGGCGGTGGAACAGGCGGCTATGTAGCTGCCATCCGCGCCTCGCAGCTTGGCTTAAAAACGGCAATTGTTGAAAAAGGAAAACTAGGCGGCACTTGTCTGCATAAAGGCTGTATTCCAAGTAAGGCACTGCTGAGAAGTGCAGAGGTGTTTGCCACAGCGAAACATAGTGAGGACTTCGGTGTAATTACGAGCGTTGTATCCTTGGATTTTGGTAAGGTACAAGAAAGAAAAAATAAAATAATTGACCAACTACATAAAGGTGTTCAACATTTGATGAAGCAGGGTAAGATTGATGTGTATGAAGGACTTGGCCGGATCCTTGGGCCATCTATCTTTTCACCAATGCCGGGAACCATCTCGGTTGAAATGAACAATGGGCAAGAAAATGAAATGCTAATTCCCAAAAATGTGATTGTTGCAACTGGTTCAAGACCAAGAACACTTCCTGGTCTCGAAATAGACGGTGATTACGTGATGTCTTCTGACGAGGCATTGCAGCTTGAAGCACTTCCAAGTTCGATTATTATTGTTGGCGGCGGCGTCATTGGCATCGAGTGGGCATCCATGCTCTCCGATTTCGGTGTAGAGGTTACGGTGATTGAATATGCTGATCGCATTATTCCAACGGAAGATAAGGAAATTTCAAAGGAAATGCAACGGTTGATGAAGAAAAAAGGTATTAAACTAGTAACAGGTGCAAAGGTTTTAGCCGAAACGCTTGTAAGGGATAACGGGGTTGCCATTTCTGCGGAGGTAAAAGGTGGCGTGAAAGAATATAAAGCTGATAAACTCCTTGTCTCTGTTGGTCGTCAGGCAAATACGGAAGGAATTGGACTTGAAAATACCGAAATCCAAGTGGAAAAAGGCTTTATTGCAACAAATGAATTTTTCCAAACGAAGGAATCACATATTTATGCCATTGGTGATGTGATTGGTGGTTTACAATTGGCCCATGTGGCATCACATGAAGGGATTGTAGCTGTCCAGCATATCGCTGGAAAAGATCCGTCACCATTTGATTATAATTTAGTATCTAGATGTATTTATAGTAATCCAGAGGTATCGAGTGTTGGGATTACTGAGGATCAGGCAAAAGAAAAAGGGCATAAGGTGAAGGTAGGTAAATTCTCGTTTAGGGCAATTGGTAAGGCCCTTGTTTTCGGCGAATCAGATGGATTTGTGAAAATTGTTGCCGATGAAGAGACCAATGATATTCTAGGGGTGCATATGATTGGCCCACACGTAACAGATATGATTACTGAGGCAGGACTTGCGATGGTTTTAGATGCGACACCGTGGGAAATGGCTCACACGATTCATCCACATCCAACTCTATCAGAAGCTATTGGTGAGGCTGCACTTGCAGTCGACGGAAAAGCGATTCATTCATAAAATTTTTCATTCGAACAAACGGGAGGTAAGAAATTGATGATAGAAAAGCGTCATGAAGCTTTAGGTCTAAGCGATGAAAAGGTATTGGAAATGTATGAAACGATGCTTTTGGCTCGCCGTATTGATGAGCGGATGTGGTTATTAAATCGTGCAGGGAAAATCCCGTTCGTTATTTCATGCCAAGGTCAAGAAGCAGCCCAGGTTGGCGCGGCTTTTGCGTTAGATAAGGAAAAGGATTACGTGCTGCCATATTATCGTGATATGGGGGTCGTGTTAACGTTTGGAATGACACCAAAGGAATTGATGCTTTCAGGTTTTGCCAAAGCAGAAGATCCAAATTCAGGCGGGCGGCAAATGCCTGGGCACTTTGGTCAAAAGAAAAATCGGATTGTCACTGGTTCCTCGCCGGTAACCACACAAGTTCCACATGCAGTAGGTGTTGCCCTGGCAGGAAAAATGGAGAGAAAAGATCTTGTTACCTTTGTAACCTTTGGTGAAGGTTCTTCTAATCAAGGGGATTTCCATGAGGGGGCGAACTTTGCCGGTGTTCACAAGCTCCCAGTCATTTTCATGTGTGAAAATAATAAATATGCTATTTCTGTCCCAATTGAAAAACAATTAGGCTGCGAAAAAGTTTCGGATCGAGCAATTGGCTATGGAATGCCAGGGGTTACTGTTGATGGTAATGACCCACTTGAAGTCTATAAAGCTGTCAAGGAAGCTGCAGACCGTGGCCGCCGTGGTGAGGGTGCAACATTGATCGAAACAGTTTCCTACCGTCTGACACCGCATTCTTCTGATGATGATGACCGTTCATACCGGGCACCTGATGAAGTAGCCAAAGCCAAAACACAAGATCCGATTATCACCTTTGGCGCTTATTTAAAAGAAACAGGTGTCATGAATGATGAGTTGGAAGTAGAAATCAATGACCGCGTAATGAAATTGGTCAACGAGGCCACTGATTATGCAGAAAATGCTCCGTATGCAGCACCAGAGGATGCATTGAAATATGTTTATGGGAACATGTAAGGGGGACGGAACATGGCAATAATTTCTTATATTGACGCAGTAACAATGGCCATTCGAGAAGAAATGGAACGGGATCCAAAGGTGTTTGTTCTTGGTGAAGATGTTGGTGTTAAAGGCGGCGTATTTAAAGCGACTCAAGGCTTGTATGAGCAATTTGGCGAAGAAAGAGTCATTGATACACCACTTGCCGAATCCGCGATTGCGGGGGTAGGAATCGGTGCCGCGATGTACGGCATGCGTCCGATTGCCGAAATGCAATTTGCTGATTTTATCATGCCGGCAGTCAATCAAATTATTTCGGAAGCGGCAAAAATTCGCTACCGGTCAAATAACGACTGGAGCTGTCCAATGGTTATTCGGGCGCCATACGGCGGCGGGGTGCATGGTGCGCTTTATCATTCCCAATCGGTTGAAGCGGTATTTGCAAACCAGCCTGGATTGAAAATTGTTATGCCTTCCACTCCCTATGATGTAAAAGGGCTATTGAAGGCAGCGATTCGTGATAATGATCCTGTGCTATTTTTTGAACATAAACGTGCCTATCGCTTAATTAAAGGCGAAGTGCCTACAGAAGATTATACATTACCGATCGGCAAAGCCGATGTAAAGCGTGAAGGTGATGACATCACCGTTATCACGTATGGACTTTGTGTTCATTTTGCCCTTCAAGCAGCAGAAAAATTAGCGAAGGATGGAATCTCAGCGCATATTCTTGATTTACGTACGGTTTACCCACTTGATCAAGAAGCCATCATTGAGGCTGCATCTAAGACAGGTAAAGTGCTGCTTGTAACAGAGGACACAAAGGAAGGCAGCATTATGAGTGAAGTATCAGCGATTATTGCAGAACATTGTTTATTTGACTTGGATGCGCCAATTAAGCGTCTGGCTGGCCCTGATGTTCCGGCAATGCCATATGCACCAACAATGGAAAAATTCTTTATGATAAACCCTGAAAAGGTCGAAAAAGCAATGCGCGAGCTTGCTGAGTATTGATAGGAGGTATGGATTAGTGGCAGTTGAACAAATTAAAATGCCTCAGTTAGGGGAAAGTGTAACCGAAGGCACCATCAGTAAATGGTTAGTATCTGTCGGTGATAAAGTAAATAAATATGACCCCCTTGCTGAGGTAATGACGGATAAAGTGAACGCAGAAGTCCCATCTTCCTTTACAGGTGTGATTAAAGAGCTAATTGCTGGTGAAGGTGATACATTAGCGGTTGGGGAAATTATTTGTACAATTGAAATTGATGGCGGTAATGCTGAGGAACCTTTAGCTACTGGCAGCAAACAAACGGAAACATCGGGTGAGGGTGCAGTGGCAGTCCAGGTAGATCAAGGCAACAAGGCTCGTTATTCACCTGCTGTGCTTAAAATTTCTCAAGAGCATGGCATTGATTTAACACAGGTGTCAGGCACCGGTGCAGGCGGCCGAATAACAAGAAAAGACTTGCTGAAAGTAATAGAATCAGGAAATATTCCTGTTGCGGGGCAAAAGGTGGAAGCACCAAAAGCTTCTGAAGCATTACCGGCTTCCAAACAAGAAGTGGCGCAGTCTGTTTCTACACCAGCACCTTCAGTCAACATTCCAGTTGCAACTGGTGATATTGAGATTCCGGTTACCGGAGTACGAAAAGCTATTGCGGCTAACATGCTGCGTAGCAAGCATGAGGCTCCTCACGCATGGACAATGATAGAAGTGGATGCAACGAACTTGGTGGAATATCGAAACTCTCTTAAAGATGAGTTCAAGAAAAAGGAAGGCTTTAATTTAACTTTCTTTGCTTTCTTTGTGAAAGCTGTTGCCCAGGCTTTAAAAGAATTTCCGCAGATTAATTCGATGTGGGCTGGAGAAAAAATTATTCAAAAGAAGGATATCAATATTTCAATCGCGGTTGCAACCGATGATGCTCTATTTGTCCCAGTCATAAAGAATGCGGATGAAAAGACGATTAAGGGAATTGCCCGCGAAATATCTGAGCTTGCCGTGAAAGTGAGAACAGGGAAGCTGAAGTCTGATGATATGCAGGGCGGAACATTCACCGTGAACAATACAGGCTCTTTCGGCTCTGTTCAATCAATGGGAATCATCAATTACCCGCAGGCAGCGATTCTCCAAGTGGAATCCATCGTTAAGCGTCCAGTGGTGGTGAATAATGGCATGATTGCTGTTCGCGACATGGTGAATCTATGTATGTCACTTGATCACAGAGTCCTAGACGGGCTTGTTAGCGGTCGCTTCTTACAGCGTGTGAAAGAAATCCTAGAAAACACATCAAAATCAACAACCTCGATTTATTAAAAAACAACCGCTGCATCCGGTGCAGCGGTTGTTTTGTTAAATTGATTGCTAGTCTTATGTAAATACCATAAAATAGTATTTAGTAGAATTAATTGAATTTTAATTCAATTAGGCAAGTGAAAGGGGGATGAGAAGTATGGAAAAAATAAAAAGTCAGTCGTTTGCTTTAAAAACAATAGATGAATGGAAGGAAAAAGCTGAGGCTTCTCTTAAAGGAAAAACGGTTGAATCATTACAAACTACTACATATGAAAAGGTTGTTTTGAAACCGCTTTATACCAAAGCAGATGAGCAGCCGGCCGCAGAATTTCCATGTGGTTCCGATTTTCGAAGAGGGATTTCACCGCTTGGTTATCGGACAAATGAATGGAAGGCAGCACAGCGTATTTCCTACCAATCGACTGAAGAATTGACAGAGAAACTCCATCAATCGTTTGAAAAAGGTCAATCTGCTATTTCTTTTGATGTGAAGAAGGTCTTGTTTAAAGGGGAAGAAATCCTTGTAAACATACTGGGGGATTCCTATCGGGAATACCCATTTGCTATCAACGCCAAAGAATTACAAACGGCATTTCTTACGGCAGCAGATAGATTGGAAAAGCATAACCAAATGAGTGGATATATCGGTGCCGATCCAATTGCTCTGTTTACTGAACAAGGTCTTATTTCTAAAGAATTCTTCAATGAATGGGTTAAGAACATTCAAAAGACTAGTGGAAAATTCCCAAACTTACGGACAGTTCTAATTGATACAGTTCCTTATCATAATGGAGGGGCAAATGCTGTTCAAGAGCTAGGAATATCCATAGCCGAAGGGGTATATTATCTTGAAAAGCTTCGGGAAACCGACATGGAACTGGATGAAATTTTAGCGAAAATGGTCTTCCAATTCTCTATTGGCAGCAACTATTTCATGGAGATAGCCAAATTACGCGCAGCAAGAGTACTGTGGAACCGAATTACCGAACTTTTTGGTGCGAAAGATGAAGTACGGGGAATGATGATTGCCGCAGAAACCTCTACTTTCACTAAGACTGTACATGACCCGCATGTAAACTTACTTCGAGCGGGGAATGAAGCATTTGCTGCTGTAATTGGAGGCGTCCAATATTTACATGTAAGTCCTTTCGATGAACAAACTGGTACAACGCCGTTATCGGAGAGGATTGCAAGAAATATCCAACTTCTTTTAAAAGAGGAAGCGCATTTGAAAAAGGTAATCGACCCTGCAGGCGGTTCTTGGTATATAGAAGAACTTACAAACCAGCTAGCTGAAAAGGCGTGGTCATTCTTTCAACAAATCGAAGCCAGGGGCGGTATGATTGAAGTGTTAAATTCCAATTGGCTGCAGCAGGAAATTACCGATGTCTATGAAAAAAGGAATCTTGACATACAGACAAGAAAGCAAAGCATTGTCGGCACAAATGTCTATGCGAATTTAGATGAAACGTTACCCCATAAACTACTTTTGAAGGAAAAATCCCTTTTTTCTGGTGGAGAAAAAATTGATGCCATTTCCGCAAGAAGATTGGCTGAACCATTTGAGGAATTGCGCAGTAAAGCAAAGATTCTGGAAGAAAAATTGGGTTCTGCGCCAGCTGTCGGCATGATTTGTCTAGGAGAATTAAAACAACATAAATCAAGACTTGATTTTATGAAGGGCTTTTTCGCTTCAGGCGGAATTAAAACTATAGAAAGCAACCCTATTTTATCAGTAGAAGATGCTAGACAATTTATTGCACAACAACCTGTTAAATACCTTTGTCTATGCGGTACCAATGACCAATATGAAACAATTGGTCATGAAATCCTAAAGGGATTGACGTCAGAATTTCATGAGCAGATTTTTTACTTAGCTGGACTACCTGAAAAAGAAAAACAAATCCGTTTGACAAATGAAGGCATTAAGCAGTTTATTCATATTAAAAGTAACTGCTATGAGACTATTTCGACAATCTTAGCCGACCTGGAGGTGAACACCATTGAAAAAACAAAAGCCTGATTTTCAAAACATATCTTTATTTGATGAGCAGAAATTCATTACTAAGGAAGAATGGCAGGAAAAAGTAAAACAGGAAATTGATACGTCTATTGATGACTTACTGTTTGAAACAAATGAGCAAATTTATTTGAAACCGCTTTATTCAAAAGAAGACCGGGATGGACTTGAGCATCTTGATAATCTTCCTGGGCTACCTCCTTTTACAAGAGGGCCATATCCAACCATGTATGTGAATCGTCCATGGACGGTAAGGCAGTATGCTGGGTTTTCAACTGCTGAGGAAAGCAATGCCTTTTACCGCCGCAATCTAGCAATGGGGCAAAAGGGATTATCGGTTGCCTTTGATTTGGCTACCCATCGCGGCTATGACTCCGATCATCCACGGGTGGTTGGGGATGTTGGTAAAGCAGGTGTTGCGATTGACTCAATCCTTGATATGAAGACACTTTTTAATGGGATTCCCTTAGACAAAATGTCCGTTTCAATGACCATGAACGGAGCTGTTTTGCCAATCCTGGCATTCTTTATCGTGACGGCTGAGGAACAAGGTGTAAGTCAAGAGAAATTATCTGGAACCATCCAAAATGATATTTTAAAAGAATATATGGTGCGTAATACCTACATTTATCCGCCGGAAATGTCGATGAAGATTATTGCTGATATCTTTGAATACACTTCCAAATACATGCCAAAGTTTAATAGCATTAGTATTTCCGGCTATCATATGCAGGAGGCTGGCGCACCTGCTGATATAGAATTGGCTTATACCTTAGCTGATGGGTTGGAATATGTAAGGACTGGCCTTAAAGCGGGAATTGAAATTGATTCCTTCGCGCCAAGGCTGTCGTTTTTCTGGGCGATTGGGATGAATTACTTTATGGAAGTCGCCAAAATGCGGGCGGCACGATTGATTTGGGCTAAAATGATGAAGACATTCAATCCTAAGAACGAAAAGTCATTGGCCTTACGCACTCATTCACAAACATCTGGCTGGAGTTTAACGGAACAGGATCCATTTAATAATGTCACAAGGACACTTATCGAGGCACATGCGGCAGCAATGGGTCATACACAATCCCTGCATACAAATGCATTAGATGAAGCGATTGCACTGCCGACAGACTTTTCGGCACGAATTGCTCGAAACACACAGTTATTTTTACAAGAAGAAACGGGAATCACCAACGTTATTGACCCATGGGCAGGCTCCTATTATGTAGAAAAGCTGACGGATGAATTAGTTCAAAGAGCATGGACACATATTGAAGAAATTGAGGGTCTTGGGGGAATGGCAAAGGCAATTGAAACAGGCCTGCCGAAAATGAGGATTGAAGAGGCGGCCGCAAGAAGACAGGCCCAAATTGATTCCGGGAAGGAAACGATTATCGGTGTTAATCGTTATCGTCTTGAAAAAGAAGAAGCGATAGATATTTTAGATATTGATAATACTGCTGTCCGTTTAAAACAAATTGAAAACCTAAACGAATTAAAGACCGCCCGCGATGATGGAAAAGTAGAAGAGGCGCTTAGTGCATTAACGAAAGCGGCGGAAACAGGGGAGCAAAATTTATTAGAGCTAGCGGTTCAAGCTGCAAGAGTAAGGGCAACGCTAGGAGAAATTTCTGATGCAATTGAGCATGTTGCCAGCAGACATAAAGCGGTTATCCGTTCGATTAGCGGTGTTTATAGTACCTCCTTTAGCAATGAAGAAGAGATCTTAGCAGTGCAAAAAATGACGGATGAATTTCTGGAAAATGAAGGAAGAAGGCCGCGGATTCTGATAGCGAAAATGGGGCAGGATGGTCATGATCGCGGGGCAAAGATAATTGCCACTGCTTTCGCTGATCTTGGGTTTGATGTGGATATCGGCCCGTTGTTCCAGACACCGGAAGAAACTGCAAGGCAGGCAATTGAAAACGATGTCCATGTAATTGGGTTTAGTTCGCTTGCGGCGGGACATAAAACATTATTGCCGCAGCTTGTGGGTGAATTAAAAAAATTAGGACGGGAAGATATTTTGGTTGTTATCGGTGGTGTTATTCCGGCCCAGGATTATCAATTTTTGTATGAGCAAGGTGCCTCAGCCATCTTTGGCCCGGGAACGATTATTCCCGTATCTGCACAAAAAGTAATCAAGGAAATTTATAAACAACTTGGTTATGAGGAAGTGGCACAATAGATGAACACGGATCATAAACCGGAATGGAGCGACCCAAATAACCCTGGAAGCTGTTCGAGCAGTGTAAGAAAGGGAAAGGAGCTTGAGGGGCAAGCGGCTGCCATTCAAAAAAATATCCGCTTTCAAAAACGCAGGTCTGTTGAGCCTACTGTTGAAGAACTCTATGCGGGGGTCATAAAAGGGGATAGGGGAATTCTGGCAAGGGCGATTACGCTAGTCGAGAGCAATGCCGAGCAGCATTTTCAAAAGGCGCAACAATTGCTGCAAAAGCTCCTTCACAATAGTGGAAATTCGATTCGGATAGGCATCACCGGAGTACCTGGAGCCGGTAAAAGCACCTTTATTGAGGAGTTTGGTACCTATCTTTGCAGCTTAGGACATCAAGTGGCCGTGTTAGCCATAGATCCAAGCTCCAGTATAAGCGGCGGCAGTATTCTTGGGGATAAAACCAGGATGGAACACTTGTCAAGAAACCCAAGAGCCTTTATTCGTCCTTCTCCAACAGCGGGAAAACTTGGCGGGGTTCATCGTAAAACAAAAGAGGCTATGTTACTTTGCGAGGCAGCCGGTTTTGATGTGATTCTAATCGAAACGGTTGGCGTTGGCCAGAGTGAGGTTATTATTCGTGATATGGTAGATTTTTTCATGCTGCTAGTACTGACAGGTGCCGGTGATGAGCTCCAGGGGATGAAAAAAGGTATTATGGAATTAGCTGATGCCATTCTCGTTCATAAAGCAGATGGAGAGAATAAGCCAAAAGCAGAGCAGACTAGGAAAGAGTATAATCGAATCCTCCATTTTTTACTGCCCGCAACAAAAGGCTGGGCAACAAAGGCGTATACCTGCTCATCCATGACACATGAAGGAATCAGTGAAATTTGGGATGTCATCCAATCGTTCGAACAAACGGGTAAAAGGTCAGGGGTATTTGAAAATAGAAGAAAAGCCCAGTCGCGGGAATGGCTATATTCAATGATTACTGATCAGCTTCAATTCTATTTTTATCATCATAAGGGTGTTAAACATGAACTGCCAAAATTGGAAAATGAGGTAATCGCGGGCAATACCACTGTTGCGACTGCTGTTGAAACATTATTCCAAACTTTTTTAAACGAATGAGCTGCCGTTATCGGCAGTTTTTTAGATTGGAAAAAACGCATTTTTACTGTTATGATGTAGTTATATCGTTATATACATAAGATGAAGGAGTGATTTTTTATGAGCATGGATTTTAATTTTTTCATGAATGATGTGGTTAACCAGGCACGTCAAGAAATTGCGTCAGCTGGGTATAAAGAACTGAAAACACCTACAGACGTAGAAGAGGCATTGTCTCAAAAAGGAACCACATTAGTCATGATTAATTCTGTTTGCGGCTGCGCCGGCGGTGTGGCAAGACCTGCGGCAGCACATGCCGTTCATTATGATAAACGACCTGATCATCTAGTTACCGTTTTTGCCGGACAGGATAAAGAAGCAACGGAAACAGCGCGAAGCTATTTCACCGGTTATCCGCCATCCTCTCCTTCCTTTGCCCTATTAAAGGACGGCAAAATTTGCTCCATGGTGGAAAGACATCAAATCGAAGGCTTTGATCCTGCGACAGTCGTTTCAAAACTGCAAAAGGAATTTGATGAACACTGCGAAGAATTTTAATTGTAGCAAAGGGTCAATCTCCCAACGGAGATTGACCTTTTATTATGGAAAAAATTACATTTAAAAAATATAAATGAGTTTTTAAAAATATATTTGCATAATTATTAGTATGTGTTAAAATACATTACATTGAATAATTATTAATAAAACAATCTATTATTCTTGAAAATTTTAATATTAATGAAGTATTTTAATTTTCAGATAAGTTATAGGAGGAAAACAAATGAAAAAGGCAATTATTTTATTAGTAACAATGATGATGACCGTAGGCATCCTTGCGGCATGCGGTACAGGTGAAAAGGCAAATAAGAAAAGCGGAGATAAGAAGGAATTAGTGATGGCAACATCTGCCGACTACCCGCCATTTGAATATGTGGAAACAGGAAAAAGTGATGAAATTATTGGTTTTGATGTGGATCTAGCTAAAACAATCGCTAGTAAATTAGGATACAAGGTGACTGTAAAAGATATGGATTTCGGCGGCTTAGTACAATCGTTGAAATCAGGACAAGCGGATTTTGTATTAGCGGGAATGACACCAACGGAAAAAAGAAAGAAAAATGTTGATTTCAGTGATATCTATTATACAGCCCAGCATTTAGTTGTTTCTAAAAAGGACAGCGGGATTGAAACGATTGAAGATTTAAAAGGTAAAACGGTTGGCGTACAGCTTGGTTCGATTCAAGAAGGAAAGGCTGAGGAAATCAATAAACAAGTTCCCATTAAAATTGAAAACCGCAACCGTATTCCAGACCTAATCCAAGAAATTAAATCAGGCCGCTTTGATGCAGCTATTATTGAGGATACGGTTGCCAAAGGTTATTTTGAAAAAGAAAAGGAATTTAAAGGTTTTACATTAAGTGATGACCCAGAAGAAGCAGGCTCTGCGATTGCTTTCCAAAAAAATAGTGATTTAACAGCGAAGTTTAACAAAGAGTTAAAGAAAATGAAGGAAAACGGTGAGCTGCAAAAATTGGTTGTAAAGTGGTTCGGCGGGGAACAATAGATCTAGATTTACTAGAGACGTTCGATTTTGAACGTCTCTCCATTTTTGATAGAGAGGACGGACGATGAATGAACTTAGATTTTACTCAATTCATTCCCTCCATGCCATATATTTTAAAAGGTATTTTAGTTACCCTTCAAATTGTGCTATTAGCAGGGATATTAGGGTTTGCGCTTGGAATTATTTTATCATTATTTAAAATTAGCTCGATAAAAATTCTTAGTTGGTTTGCAGATGTGTATACCTCTATTTTTCGCGGAACACCGCTTGTTTTGCAATTAATGCTGATTTATTATGGCTCACCACAGGTGCTTGGTTATCAAATTGAACCATATACAGCGGCCATATTATCGTTTGCGCTAAACTCCGGAGCCTATATTTCTGAAATTATTCGTGCCGGAATTCTTGCCGTTGATAAAGGACAGCAGGAAGCAGCAATGGCATTAGGAGTGCCATATGGAAAAATGATGTGGGATATTATCCTGCCTCAGGCACTAAAAAACATCCTTCCTGCCTTGATGAACGAATTCATCACGTTAACAAAAGAATCTGCCATTGTCACAACCATTGGGGTTATGGATATCATGCGCCGGTCTTATCAAGTTGGGGCAGAAAATTACTCCTTTTTTGAACCATTATTAATAGCCGGATTAATCTATTATCTAATGGTCATTACCTTAACCTTCTTAGGAAAAGCGCTTGAAGGGAGAATGAGACGCAGTGATTAAGATTGAGAACTTATATAAGAATTATGGCAAGCTTGAAGTTTTAAAGGGAATATCCACTTCTATTAAAACGGGAGAGGTTGTAGCGATCATTGGCCCTTCAGGCTCGGGGAAATCTACTTTCCTGCGTTGTCTGAACCTGCTTGAAGAACCGACAAACGGGAAGATTTGGATAGGCGATAACGATGTAACAGATAAAAAAACAAACATCCTTAAGGTGAGGCAAAGTGTGGGTATGGTATTTCAACACTTTCATTTGTTTCCCCACAAAACGGTGTTACAGAATCTAACCTATGCACCAATGAAGGTAAAAGGCTTGTCGAAGGATCAAGCAGAAAAGATTGCCTTCAAATTATTAGAACAAGTTGGGCTGTTAGAAAAAGCGAATGAATATCCAACCAGATTGTCTGGAGGACAAAAGCAGCGGGTGGCGATTGCCCGGGCATTAGCGATGGAACCTAAAGTTATGCTTTTCGACGAACCAACCTCTGCACTTGATCCGGAAATGGTAAAAGAGGTTTTAGAGGTAATGAAATCACTTGCCCATACAGGGATGACGATGGCGATTGTGACACATGAAATGGGCTTTGCGAGAGAAGTTGCTGACAGGGTCTTGTTTCTTGATGGCGGGGTACTGGTTGAAGATGCACCGCCAAGTCAATTCTTTGCCAATCCAAAAAGCCAGCGTGCCCAGGATTTCCTGCAAAAAATGCTTTAATAGTAATTTGATGAAGATGGTCTTATGATCATCTTTTTTTTATACCATTAGGAATAAAAGCCTGGTAAGTGATGAAAACTATGGTAAAAAAGGGTGGTGGCTCCATTGATCAAACTTCTATCGCCGATCCTGATTTCTTTTTTTATTTCACCCCTTTGGCCTTTAGGGCTGAATCCTATGCCTGGTGATCCATTTGTCATTATCAACAAAACGAAAAATGAACTGGCCTTTATTAATGAAAATAAAGTTCAAACCGTCGTGAGTGTTGGTACGGGTAAAACGCAAGAATTAACTCCGGAAGGACTCTTTACGATTACAGTAAAAGCAAAAGATCCCTATTTTCGCAGAGGAAACATTCCTGGAGGAGACCCAAAAAATCCGTTAGGAGCCAGGTGGATTGGCTTTGATGCATTGGGGACTGATGGCAGAACCTATGGGATTCACGGGACAAATCAGCCGGCATCGATTGGAAGATATGTCTCACAGGGATGTATTCGCAGCCAAAATGAAGTAATTTCCTCTCTCTTTCCATTAATCCCTTTAGGGACAAAAATATTAGTCATTTCATCAAAAAAATCATTTGAGAATTTAGCACACGAAAATGGAGCGATTAAATAATGGAAAAGGGACTGTTCACAGTTGAACAGTCCCTTATTATATGTTTGCTATAATAATGACCCAATTCCAATTAGGAGAGTTGAAGCAAGCATGGCGACCAGCATTAAATAAACAATAATTTTTCTCGTTTTCTTATTTTTCAAAAATAGAACCTCCCTGACTATAGGCTTTACATACATTGTACTAGGAAAAGCCCAAATGGACAACGGAACTACTTAGCAATTTTGGGAAGGATTTATGAACTTTTTACCGAATACAATAATTGTCGAATAAATTTTAATAATGGAACAGAGGGGTATACATGATTAAAAAGGTCGACCATATTGGAATTGCAGTGAGATCGTTGGAGGAAACACTTCCTTTTTATACTGATGTGTTAAAGCTGACGTTATTGGGGATTGAAGAGGTTGCTAGCCAAAAGGTAAAGGTTGCTTTTTTGCAAGCAGGTGAAACGAAGCTAGAACTACTAGAGCCGACATCAGCGGAAAGTACAATTGCCGCATTTATTGAAAAACGTGGCGAGGGGATCCACCACGTGGCCCTTGGGGTTACATCGATTGGAGATAGAATCGCGGAAATGAAAGAAAATGGAATCCGTATGATTGATGAACAGCCAAGACCCGGTGCAGGAGGGGCAGCTATTGCTTTCATGCATCCAAAATCAGCATCTGGTGTATTATTCGAGCTTTGTGAGAAGAAAGGGATGAAGGGGTAAAATGATAGACATCTATGAAAAATTAAATGAATTATATGATAAGCGCAGAGAAGTGGAACTCGGCGGCGGAGATGAGCGAATCGAGAAACAGCATGATAAAGGAAAACTGACGGCAAGAGAGAGAATCGAACTGTTAGTGGACAAAGGCACGTTTGTTGAATTGAATCCGTTTATTGAACACCGGACGAATGATTTTGGTCTTGATGAACAAAAGGGACCCGGAGATGGGGTTGTAACAGGGTACGGGAAAGTAAATGGCCGGCCTATCTATTTATTCTCGCAGGACTTTACTGTTTTTGGTGGGGCATTAGGGGAAATGCATGCAAAGAAAATCGCCAATGTTATGGATTTAGCAGCAAAAAATGGCAAGCCATTTGTCGGCCTAAATGACTCAGGCGGAGCCCGGATTCAAGAAGGGGTTGTTTCCCTTGATGGCTACGGTCATATTTTTTACCGAAATGCCATTTATTCCGGTGTGATTCCGCAAATATCAGTCATTATGGGTCCGTGTGCCGGGGGAGCCGTTTATTCACCGGCGATTACCGATTTTGTGTTTATGGTCGAAAAAACAAGCCAAATGTTTATTACCGGCCCAAAAGTGATTGAAACTGTGACAGGGGAAAAGATTTCGGCTGAAGATCTGGGCGGGGCAAACGTCCATAACTCCATTAGCGGAAATGCCCATTTCCAAGCAGAATCAGAGGCCGAGGTTTTAGAAAATGTTCGCAGGCTTTTAAGCTATCTGCCGCAAAATAATGAAGAAAAGCCGCCAAGACATAAGGTTGAAGACGAAAATGATTATCGTCCGGATTTAACAGATGTGATCCCATTTGATGCAGTTAGACCGTATGATGTGCGAAAAGTAATTGAACAGGTAACAGATGCTGACTCATTTATGGAAATTCAAAAGAATTTTGCGAAGAATATTGTTGTTGGTTTTGCGAGAATGAAAGGTGAAACAGTTGGGCTTGTGTGTAATCAGCCAAAGGTAATGGCGGGCGGATTGGATATTGATTCATCCGATAAGGCAGCTAGATTTATCCGTACTTGTGATTCTTTTAATATCCCAATTATCACATTTGAAGATGTAACCGGATTCTTTCCAGGTATTAAGCAGGAACATGGGGGAATCATCCGCCATGGGGCGAAGATTTTATTCGCTTACTCAGAAGCAACGGTGCCGAAGCTAACGGTTATTTTACGAAAGGCCTATGGGGGTGCATATGTAGCCCTGAATAGTAAGTCGATTGGTGCCGACCTAGTGTTTGCTTGGCCAAATGCGGAAATTGCTGTTATGGGGCCGCAAGGGGCAGCGAATATTATATTTGCAAAGGAAATTAACAATAGTGAAAATCCTGAACAGACAAGGCAGCAGAAAATTGATGAATACCGGGAAAAGTTTGCGAATCCCTATGTGGCAGCAAGCAGAGGCATGGTCGATGATGTAATTGATCCGCGGGAAACAAGAATTAAAATTATTCAAGCATTGGAAATGCTGCGGAATAAAAAAGAAATAAGACCTTATAAAAAGCACGGAAATATCCCGCTTTAAATTGAATCCCCATGTCTTTCATTTGATGAGTTCAAATAGAAAGAGGTATACTGATATAGGAAAGCGGAAGCGCCTTGGCGCTTCCGCTAGACAATAGTTATACATAAATTGGAGGGTCAATCAAATGGTGAATCAAGAACGTCTTTTGAATGAATTTTTAGAACTTGTGCAAATTGACTCAGAAACGAAATATGAGACTGAAATTGCCAAGGTATTAAAGCAAAAATTTACCGATTTAGGTCTCGATGTTTTTGAAGATGATACAACGGCTATTACCGGCCATGGAGCTGGAAACTTAGTTTGTACACTTCCTGCAACGAAAGAGGGAGTAGATCCAATTTATTTTTCCTGCCATATGGATACCGTAACACCAGCAAAAGGAGTTAAACCGTCAATTAAAGACGGCTATGTTGTGACCGATGGTACAACGATTTTAGGTGCAGATGATAAGACAGGTATTTCGGTTATGCTTGAAACCATCCGTCTTTTAAAAGAAAACAATCTTCCGCACGGCTTAATTCAATTTGTAATCTCTGTAGGTGAAGAGTCCGGTTTGCATGGTGCAAAAGCGATGGATCCATCATTACTGAAAGCGAAATATGGTTATGCCCTTGATAGTGATGGTTTAGTTGGTAATGTGGTTGTTGCTGCTCCAACACAAGCGAAGGTTGCAGCTGTTATTTACGGCAAAACAGCCCATGCGGGTGTTGCACCTGAAAAAGGCGTTTCAGCCATTACGATTGCAGCTAAATCCATCGCAAGGATGCCGCTCGGCAGAATTGACCATGAGACGACTGCAAATATTGGCAGATTCGCAGGTGGGCAGGCTACTAATATCGTGTGCGACCGCGTCGATATTTTAGCTGAAGCACGTTCACTTATTCCAGAAAAAATGGATGCACAGGTCAGCAAAATGAAAGAAGCATTTGAGACGGTTGCGGCAGAAATGGGCGGTCGTGCCGAAGTAGATGTGGAAATCATGTATCCAGGCTTTAAATTTGGCGAGGGCGACCATGTAGTTGAAGTTGCCCGCAAAGCAGCAGCCAAAATTGGCCGCAGTTGTGAATTACAGCATAGCGGCGGCGGCAGTGACGCCAATGTATTTAATGGTTTTAACATCCCAACTGTAAACCTTGCAGTCGGCTATGAAGAAATCCACACGACAAACGAACGCATGCCGCTTGAAGAATTATACAAACTCGCAGAAATGACCATTGCGGTTATCGACGAAGTGACTAATCAATAATTGCAGCTTGAAGAGGGAGAGCCATTGGTTCTCCTTTTTGTTATAATTATGGGGAATAAATGTTTTAAGGATGTGTTCGGCGTGAAGGAAATGTATCCGAAGAACGGACGAGTCATTTTACATGTGGATATGAATAGTTTTTATGCTTCAGTTGAAATGGCTTATGACCCGACACTGAAGGGCAAACCGCTGGCCATTGCTGGGAATGTTGAAGAGCGGAGAGGGATTATCGTTACCTGCAGCTATGAAGCAAGGAAGTTTGGTGTCAAAACAACGATGCCACTGTGGGAAGCGAAAAAGCTTTGTCCCCAGTTAATTGTGAAAAGTCCTAATTTTGAACGATACAGGTCGGCATCGATGGGCATGTTTGAAATTCTTAGAAACTATACCGCGCTCGTTGAACCTGTTTCAATTGATGAGGGCTATCTGGATATTACTGAAAGCTTTGAATTTGGCAGTCCGATTGAAATCGCCGAAAGTATTCAAAAGCGAGTTTTTGAGCAGCTTGATCTTCCTTGCAGCATCGGTATTGCCCCCAATAAATTTTTAGCTAAAATGGCGTCTGATATGAAGAAGCCAATGGGGATTACCATCCTCCGTAAGCGAGATATCCCAAATCAGCTTTGGCCATTGAACACGAATGAAATGCATGGGGTTGGAAAAAAGACTGCGGAGAAATTGACAACGATAGGCATTCATACAATAGGTGATTTAGCAAAAGGAAATGATATCCAGCTTAAGTCTCTCCTCGGTATAAATGGAATTCGGATAAAAGAACGGGCGAATGGGGTTGATCACCGGCCAGTTGACCCTGAATCGATTGAGGAGTTTAAAAGTATAGGCAATTCCACAACCCTGCCAAGAGATATTAGCAATCAACAAGAACTTTTTCATGTACTGGAATCATTGGCAGAAACGGTTTCAGTAAGGCTGAAGCGGAAAAATGTTCTGGCATCTGCGTTGGCCATTACCATCCGTTATAAAGATCGGAAGACGCTCACCAGAAGTAAAAAACTTCCGAATCCTATTCATCACAAAGAAGATGTTGCCGCGTTTGCCAAACAGCTTTTTCTAAAATCCTGGAATGGCGACTCAATTCGGTTATTGGGGATTACTGGAAATGATTTAGTTGATCAGGATCATGCATACAAACAGTTAGATTTGTTTTCTTACGAGAAGGATGCAAAAAAAGAACCGTTGCTTAAGACGCTCTCCAGCCTTCGAGATAAGTATGGGAAAAATATTATTGATAATGCAGGATCCCATAATGTTGATCCTAATCATAAAATTGGAACCGGGACGAGTTTTAATAAAGATTTTCTGCGCACATTTCCTGATAAACATAAAGATAATGACTAAAAAGCTCCACTTTGCTATACGAACAAAGTGGAGCTTTCGCCATACTACTTACAAATATCTACTTCTAAACCTGTTACAGGCCACCAGAATCTGCCGTCTTTTTCTAACAGCTCATCTGCTTCCTTAGGTCCCATTGACCCGGCCTCATAATTAGGAAAGTCTGCTTTTGCATTTTTCCATGCTTCCGAGATTTTATCGACAAAAGCCCAAGAATAGGCGACTTCCTCCCAATGGGTGAAATTGGTGGCATCGCCGCGCATGCAATCGTAGAGCAGCTTTTCATATCCCTCAGGTGTGTTCATCGCATGAACCCCTGTATTAGCGAAGCTTAATTTCACCTCTTGAGCATCTAAATGTCCTCCTGCCTTTTTGGCATTCAGATGCAGGGTAATTCCTTCCTCCGGTTGAATATGAATCACGAGCAGGTTCGGATTAAGCAATTTGTCCGTTTGATAATATAAATTCATCGGGATATCTTTAAATTGAACAACAATTTTTGTCGATTTTGCAGCCATTCTTTTTCCGGTACGGATATAAAAAGGAACACCAGCCCAGCGGAAATTATCGATCATGATTTTGCCGGCAACGAAGGTTTCGGTATTCGATTCTTTGTCCACCATTATTTCATCACGGTACTTCGGTACTTGCTTTTCATCGATTGTTCCCTCGCCATATTGCCCACGAACGAAATAGTTATTTACATCATCACCTTCAACCATTCGTAAAGCCCGAAACACTCTTACTTTTTCAGAACGAATTTCATCGGTTGTCAGTTTGATGGGCGGTTCCATCGCAAGCAGCGCCACCATTTGCATCATATGATTTTGCAGCATATCTCGTAAGGCACCGCTCGTTTCGTAATACCTTCCGCGTTCTTCGACTCCGAGAGTTTCACTGGAGGTAATTTGGATATTCGAGATATACCGGTTATTCCAAAGCGGTTCGAAAATGGCATTGGCAAAACGAATGACTTCAATGTTTCGAACCATTTCTTTCCCCAAATAATGGTCAATTCGGTAAACTTCTTTTTCTAAAAAAGCACTTCTAATTTGCTTGTTTAATTCTTTGGCAGACTCTAAATCGTGCCCAAATGGTTTTTCAATCACAAGTCGTTTATAGCCTTTTACATCGGTTAATCCGTCCGATTTTAGATGTAAGGCAATCGGACCAAAAAATTCTGGCGCCATTGCTAGATAAAAGATACGGTTTCCCTCAAGCTGATAATTATCATCAATCTTGTCAGCAAATTTTCTTAAAGTTATGTATGAGCTAGAATCCGCTACATCATGTGATTGATAATAAAAATGGGAAACAAATTCATCAAGATTATCCTTATTCCCTAAAGCAGATACAACCGATTCCCTGACTGATTGTTGGAACTCTTCATTCGTAAGAGTTCTTCTTGCCACACCAATCACCGCAAATTTATCTAGCTTGTTTTTCGAAAATAAACGGTAAAGGGAAGGAAATAACTTTCGTTTTGCTAAATCACCGGTTGCCCCAAAAATCATAATTAACGAAGTCATGTTTTGCTCCACGTATTTGAACCCCTCTTCTTAAAGCCTGATTACTCAGTAAATAGTTTCATCAAGTATTAAATTTATCTCTTTCGTCTAGGATTCGCAAATAGTTTGTTTTGCATGTAACCATTTATTTGTATTAAAGAGATTCTGAGCGTGGTTTGTGATATATTAACACTATTGAATAATGGTGCGGAAATGAAAGGAGCTACCTATTGTGGATATTTTCTTCTTAGGAACGGGAGCGGGAATGCCAGCAAAGCTTCGCAATGTGACATCAATTGCGCTTAAATTGCTGGAGGAGCGGGGGGCTGTTTGGCTAGTTGATGCCGGAGAGGCTACCCAGCATCAAATTTTACATACATCCATCAAACCACGGCGGATTGAAAAGATTTTTATAACCCATTTGCACGGTGATCATATTTATGGTCTGCCCGGTCTTTTATCAAGCCGTTCTTTTCAAGGCGGTGAATCAGAGGTAACGGTATATGGGCCAAAAGGGATTAAGGAATATATTCACGTAAGTCTTTCTTTGAGTCAGACTTATTTAAAATATCAGTTGACGGTCATTGAAATAGAAGAGGGTATTATTTTTGAAGATGAGCAGTTTATTGTGGAAACTCGCCTGCTAGAACATGGCATCCCTTCGTATGGTTATCGAATTGTTGAAAAGGATCGCCCGGGGACATTGCTTGCTGATAAGCTTATGGAGGCTGGAGTACAGCCGGGGCCGATTTTTCGCAAAATAAAAAATGGAGAAACAGTTACACTTGAAGATGGTCGGGTGATTGAACCAGGTGAGTTTTTGGGACCTGTGCAAAAGGGACGGATTATTACGATTCTGGGGGATACAAGATATTGCGAAAATGCGCTGCTGTTGGCGAAAAATGCTGATCTTTTGATCCATGAAGCTACCTTCTCCAAAGGAGAAGAAAAGCTGGCGTACGATTATTTTCATTCGACCACCCATCAGGCTGCAGACATTGCTTTACGTGCCGGAAGTAAGCAACTGTGTTTAACCCATATAAGTTCCCGCTACGATCGAAATGACTGGCGTGAATTGGTTAAGGAAGCAAAGGAGATATTTTCGAATACAGAAATCGCGGAGGATTTTAAAGAAATTACTATTCCTCTTAAATAGGAAATGAAGTTGTCGGATTTTGGTAACAATTGTGCAGGATTTTTACAACTTGTTATATGCTATAATTTCATAAAGGAGATGATGCGCAGGTGACCGATAGAGAACTATTGGAAGGCATATTTTCAGAGTTGAAAGAGGTAAGAAAAGATACTGACAGCTTATATTCAGAGTTGAAAGAGGTAAGGAAAGATCTTGATCGAATAGAAAAAGAGGTAAGGAAAGATATTGAAGGATTAGATAAAAAGGTTGAAGTTCAAACTGAAATACTTATGACATTCAAGTATGATATTGATTTTATCAATGAAAAACAAGCTAAGCAGGATTTAAAAATTAATAGAATTAGCAAACAATTAGAAGTCTAAGAAATAAAGGGCTTCTTTTTTCTTTTCTTGGAAAAATAAAAAGCCACATAAAAGCAGCTTTTTATCCGTTTGCAATATTCACATATGATTATATCCAGCCGCGCTCATATTGCTTTGGTGCTTCGATGTTAACACCAAGTTCTTTTGCTGCTATCCTTGGCCAATAGGGATCACGCAACAATTCACGAGCTAAAAAGACTAGATCCGCTCTGTCATTTTGTAAAATTTCCTCAGCCTGGATGGGAGAAGTAATTAACCCTACAGCACCTGTTGCAATGGTAGCACCATTCTTAAGCGTTTCCGAATATTTTACCTGATATCCCGGATAAACATGAATACTAGCCGGGACAACCGATCCTGAGCTGACATCAATTAAATCGACTCCTTGCTCTTTCATCCACTTGGCAAATACTATGTAATCTTCTGGGGTTAATCCTTCTTCATGATAATCATGGGCAGAAACCCTGACAAATAATGGGCCGTCCCAAACCGTTTTTACCGCATCAATGATCTCACGGAGGATCCGGTAACGATTTTCTTTGCTTCCACCGTATTCATCGCTTCTTTTATTGGATAGTGGTGAAAGAAATTCGTTCAGCAAATATCCATGTGCACCGTGAAGCTCTATTACATCAAAATCAGCTTTGGCAGCACGTTCGGCGCCTTTTCTAAAGGCCTGGACTGTTTCAGCGATATCTGCTTTTGTCATTTCTTTAGGTGTTTTAGATTTTTCATTAAAGGCAATAGCAGTTGGGGCAATAATTTCACCTTCTAAAACGGCTTTCCGGCCGGCGTGGGCGAGTTGAATCCCTGTCTTGGCACCATGCTCCTTCATCAGATTCACGATCTCTTTCAAGCCTTCAATATGTTCATCACTCCAAATGCCTAAATCCTGAGGTGAAATTCGGCCTTGTGGTGTTACCGCTGTTGCCTCAACAATAATCAAGCCGACCTGACCGACTGCTCTCGTTGTGTAATGGGTACGATGCCAGTTTTGGATGTGTCCGTCTTTATTATGGCTTGAATACATGCACATGGGTGCCATCACGATTCTGTTTTTAAAGGTAACCCCCTTAATGGTATAGGGAGTAAATAATTTTGCTGCCATTTGAGAATCCCTCCTTTTCATTCATAAACCACTATTAGTATAGCAAATGGCGGAAAAATAATGTGATGTACTGCTTTACTCCTCTTTGTCTCGCAGCTCACTTAAACGGTAAGTGGTGCCCCTCCAGACAATTCCACCGCGCTTAAAGGTAAGGAAACTTGCCCTAATAATGGAATAAATAAATAGTAGCGCTGTAATTGGTAAAACAAGAAAAAGCGCAGGGGAGAAAACTGTCATTCGCTTGATAATTAGACAGTAAAGAATACCGCTGGTAACGATATTCCCCAGGCTTAAGAGGACAATCATTTTATTTCCGGAAAAAATGGTCAGAAACGGAAGGACATTCGTGACAAAGACACCGAAAATAGAAAAGAATATCATACTGATCCGATAATTTAATCCTGCAAATGTATTTTTTCAAGCCCGACAAAGGCCTCTTTCAAGCTTCCGTACCATTCCACTTCGATTAAATGAAGTGCGGTGACAATTCGCTGCTGGAAGCCAGCCCTTTTCATTTTCATCCCGAGCTGCAAATCATCATCAGGCCTCATTTTAATTTTTTCATGTGTGCCAAACGATTCATACGCTGCTTTCGAAACAAGATTGAACGCTCCAATCCCTGTTCCAATCTTTGATTTTGGATTGTTTGCCATCCACGGACGCTTAAAATAGGAAAATCCAAAAAGAAAAAAAGCAACAAATGACTTCAGCCAAAAACGGTTGGCATTTAAATTGGGGGCTGCCGTTAAAAGGTCGAGCTGGTGTTTTTCAAAGTAATGCAGCGCCTTTGCGAATGCCTCCTTTTCAAATCTTACATCGGCATCGGTAAACAATAACCATTTTCCTGAAGCGTGAAGACTTCCCTTATATAAGGCGTGATTCTTACCAAGCCATCCTTCTGGTAACTCATTGATATGAAGTACATTTATGCGCGGATCTCTTTCCTGTAATTCGTTCATTATTTTTCCGGTGTCATCACTGGAACGGTCATTAACAAGGATCCATTCGACATGTTGATAGGTTTGCTTTAATTGACTAAGCACACTTGTTTTGATTTGCTTTTCTTCATTTCGTGCTGCCACGATTACCGATAGCAAGGGCCCTGGCTTGAGTTCCGCTTCTTTTTCAAGAATGTCTAAATTCCGAAAACCAAGCAGTGCATCAGTGAGAAGAACAAGCCATACAAGAATGCCTAATGAGAATAATATAATTAGAATGTTTTCCATGTACCCAGCCCTTTTATTGACATCATATGTCTAGTGTAAGGTAAAGTGGAACAAACATACCAGCTTTATGATGGTTTTCCAACCTTAAGTTGCGAACAAAGGGCATTTCCCATCTTTTTCGATTGAGCCGTAGCTGCTTGAATACAAGAAATAAATGCTTGCTGCACCCCGTGTTCCTCCAGAACCTTGACCCCTGCTTCCGTTGTTCCACCAGGGCTTGTCACTTCCCGACGTAATTGTTCAGGTGATTTGGAGGAGTGTTTCACCATTTCTGCGGCACCAATTAAAGTTTGGACAATGAGTTCTTGTGCCATTTCCTTTTCAAGGCCAATTTCGGCGGCACTATTTTCCATCGCCTCAATTAGATAATAAATATAGGCTGGCCCGCTTCCAGACAGCCCTGTAACTGCATCAAGCTGTTCCTCCTCAACAAACCTTGCTAATCCCACGGTTGCAAAGAGCTGTTTCGTTGTTTCGTGCTGCTTATCAGTGACGCGGCTATTTATGGCAATAGCGGTCGCCGATTTTCCAACCGCTGCCGAGGTATTAGGCATTGCCCTGGCAATTGATAGTGATTTTTCCGCCAGTGATTCAATTGTATTCATTGAAACCCCCGCTAAAACGGAAACCACTAGCATTTGCTCGGTTAAGTGATGACGAATGGTCATGATTGCTCTGTCCGCATCTTTTGGTTTCATCGCCAACATAACCACATCAGCATCGTCAAAAAGCGTATCTAAATCATAGGTACTGCTAATGCCATATCGCTCTTTAAGACTCTCCAACCTTTTTTCATTTGAATTATTGGTCACCCAAATATTTTTTCGATCAATTAAATGATCTTCAAGAATACCGGAAATAAGTGCTTCAGCCATCGAACCTGCGCCAACAATTGCAATTTTTTTCATTACATTTCCTCCCTTTTCCATACAAAAAGACCCTTCATCCATAAAGGACGAAAGGTCTAGCTTCCGCGGTACCACCTTCATTTACCCTAGTTGAATGTTCAATAAGGGTTCACTCGTTTCCCGATAACGTGGGATGACGTTAGGTTTTCCTAAGTGCTCATAAGGTAGGTTCAATGATTAAGAGGGCGGTGAAGTCTTTCAGCCGTCGAACTCCACTCTCTTTCGCCATGTCTCATTTACTGGCCTTACTCATCGCTTTTTAACGAATCAAATTTTACTAGTGATTATCCTTGAAAGACAGCCTGTCTGTCAAGTAGTAAATAGTATGAATTTTTTATTTTTTCCAAAAAGTTATGCGAGAATAATGACATTTGGTGAAAAAATCGCTACACTATATTTACTTGGATTTTTAATAGGTAAGGAGTTTTGATATGGCAGAATGGAAAGACGGAATTGCTAAGATTACTTTACCGACGCCTTTTGCAGTTGGTGATGTAAATGCCTTTTTGATTAAAGGGGAGCGCTTAACGCTTGTAGATGCGGGAGTGAAAACGGATGAATGCTGGAATTCACTTGTAGGGCAGATGGCTGAATTACAATTAACACCAAATGATATTGAACAAGTGGTGCTTACCCATCACCATCCTGATCACGCTGGGATGCTTGACTTTTTTCCGGATTCAGTAGAAGTGTACGGCCATCCGCTGAATGAACGCTGGATTCATCCCACAGAGGAATTCTTTCAAATACAAGAAGAATTTTTTAAAGTGAACTTTCAGGAGTTTGGACTGCCTGCGGAATTTATTCCATTACTTTCTAAGCTCAGAAAAACACTGAAATATACGTGTAATCGCTCATTGACCGGACATCTCCTTGAGGGGATGAGGCCCCCAGGGTTGAGCGACTGGCAAGTAATTGAAACACCGGGTCATGCCCAAGGTCATATTGCGCTTTTCCGAAAAAAGGACGGGGTCTTAATTGGCGGCGATCTCATCCTTGCACATATTTCACCGAATCCGTTGATAGAGCCTCCGGCACCCGGTGAAACAGAAAGACCCAAATCACAGTTACAGCTTAATGATTCAATGAGGAAACTTTTGTTTTATCCGATTCAATGTGTCTATACCGGGCATGGTGAGGAGGTTTATCAGTTAGAGGAACTGATTAAAAAAAGACTTTCGCGGCAGCATGAGCGGGCAATGACGGTTAATAAATGGCTGAAAGAAGAGCAGCTTACCGTATTTGAAATTTGCAAACGTCTTTTTCCTACGGTTTATCAGCGTGAGCCAATGTTGACCATTTCAGAAACAGTTGCCCAGCTTGACTATTTAGCCTCTATCGGGGAAATTAGTAGTAGTAATAGTCAGCCCGTTCTCTTTCAAGCTAAATTGTAATCGTGCGGGCACAGGCTCTGATGAGGTGTTAGGATGGTAAGGGAACAATTAAAAGGGAAAAATATTGTGATTACCGGGGCATCCGGCGGAATCGGGGCGGAAATTGCCAAGCTTTGTGCGGCAAGCGGGGCTAATCTGATTCTGCTGGCCCGAAGCTTCGATAAGCTTGAACAGCTGCAATCTGAGCTGCAGCAAAAGTATCAGGTGAAGGTGGATGTTTTTAAGCTGGATGTTTCAGATACTAATCAGGTACAGGTGGTTTTTCAGCAGATTTTTGATACAATCGGAGACATTGATATCCTTGTAAATAATGCTGGCTTTGGTGTATTTCGTGAAGCCCATGAAGCTTCAATCGATGAAATAAAAGGGATGTTTGAAGTCAATGTGGTAGGGCTGATGGCATGTACCAGCATGGTTTTACCCAAGATGCGTTCTCGTCGTTTTGGCCATATTATCAATATTGCCTCACAGGCTGGAAAGATTGCTACGCCAAAATCGAGTGTTTATTCTGCAACGAAGCATGCCGTTCTAGGGTATTCAAATGCACTGCGAATGGAGCTTAGTGATTACAATGTGCAGGTGACTTCCGTGAATCCCGGGCCGATTGCGACTAATTTTTTCAACATTGCCGATGAAAAAGGTACGTATGTCAAAAGTGTGCAGCGGTTCATGCTCCAGCCGGAATTTGTCGCAGGTAAGGTTGTCGACAGCATGCTGACAAAAACGCGGGAAATCAATCTGCCGCGCTGGATGAACATGGGAAGCGTCGTTTACGTTCTTTTTCCACGGTTATTTGAGCGAATTGGCAAACGGATGCTTAATTCTAAGTAAATGGAAAGCTGCCTGGTCATGGCAGCTTTTTGTATGGGTGTTCGATAAAAATGGTATAATTGATTATTCCAAAATAAGTGACATGAACGGTGCGATAGCATCCTCGGAAAGGGAGCCAGTCATTTGAATATCAGATTAAATCAAAAAATGATTAAAGAATTGTGCGGGACTGTCTCCTTCAAACGAGGTGAGGCATTTTACCGTGCGAATAAAGTAACCTTTGAAAAATACAATCCTAATCGATGTGAAGCAATAGTATCGGGAACAGAGGATTTCCAGGTAGTGATCGAAAGGAAGGGTGAAGATGGATTTCAATCCAGGTGCAGTTGCCCTAAGCTTGCTTCATTTCAAAAGGACTGTCAGCATATTGCCGCGGTTTTGTTAGCAATTGACGATTATCAACGAAAAGGAACGATTCCACCGGGCGCCAGTTCTAGCACTATAAACGATGAGCCGGATTTGGCTGGAGGTTTGCTAAACATCTTCAATAATCAGCTAAAACGCTCAAGCGGGCATCAGCTTCATTTTGAAAATAGGCAAGTGCTTGATGCGGAGTTTATCATCAAACCCGTTCTAGAATCCAGCATGTTTGGAATCGAATTATGCATCGGACAAACGAAGGTGGAAAACATCAGGCGTTTTCTAGAGGCTGTGAACCAGGGGCATTCAAGCGACGTTTTGTACGATCCAAGCCTTCACTGCTTCCAAAAAGAGGCTGATACCGTGATTCAGCATCTTATTCAGGTGGTTCATGATGATCAGAATCCATCAGATTCCACCGATACGGAGCTGCTACTGATTCCTCCGTCTTCCTGGAAACAACTTCAGGCTTTGCTTACTAAGGTACCATTGGTGAAGCTGGAATTTGACGGTCATATGGTTGACGGACTGTCTATAACAGATGAGCTGCCACCTCTACAATTTGATTTTACTGAGGCGGAAAGTAACGGCTATTTGTTAAAAGTTAAAGGGCTATCCCGGATGATTTTATTAGATTCATATGATTCTGTATTATCAGCTGGAAAAATCATCAGAATGAAAACCGAGGATTGTCAGCGGTTGGCGGATGTTAAACAGATGCTTGATGCTTCAGGAACGAATCAAATTTTCATTCCCCAAGAGCAGATCCAGCATTTTTTTGAAAAAGTGATTCCGGGTTTAAAAAAATTGGGATACGTCCAATTATCCAATACACTTGCAAGAGAATTTATGAGAACACCGCTGATAGCCAAACTTTACTTGGATCGGGTCAAAAATCGATTGCTTGCCGGTCTGGAGTTTCATTATGAAAATATTATCGTCAACCCTTTGGAGGATCGAGGTATTATTGTAGGCGCTAGGATTATTAGAGATGAAGAGAAGGAAAACGAAATTCTGCAGCTGATGGAGGAAAGTTCGTTCACCAAAACCGAAGGCGGCTATTTTTTACACAATGAGGAATTGGAATATGAATTTCTAACCCATGTTGTCCCGAAGCTGCAAAAGCTGGTGCAAATTTATGCGACGACAGCGGTGCGTAACCGAATTTTCCGCGGAAATACCCCTCCGTCATTTAGAGTGAGACTAAAAAGGGAACGGACGAATTGGCTGGAATTTAAGTTCGAACTTGATGGGATTCCACAGCAGCAAATCAAAGAGGTTCTAGCGGCACTTGAGGAAAAGCGAAAATATTATCGTCTGCGGAACGGCTCGCTCCTCTCGTTAGAATCCAAAGAGTTTGGAGAAATCCAACGTTTTCTAAATGGGATTTCAGTGGAAAATAAAAATCTAGAAAATGGCTTCGAGATCTCGATTTTACAGGGGCTTCCGTTGCTTGATTCACTTGATGAAAGTCACGTGCTTATAGTGGAGGACTCATTCCGGCAATTTCTTGATAATCTCCGCCATCCGGAGAGTTTGCAGTTTGAGGTGCCGGTAAGTTTGGAGTCCGTTTTGCGTGATTATCAAAAACGCGGTTATCAATGGCTGAAGACACTGGCTCACTACGGGTTTGGCGGCATTCTTGCTGATGACATGGGGCTAGGGAAGACACTGCAGAGTATTGCGTTTATTTTATCAGAGCTTGCTGTCATCCGCGAAAAGAAGCAGCCAGTTCTAGTTGTCTGTCCGTCCTCTTTATCTTATAACTGGCTAAGTGAAATAATGAAATTTGCCCCGGAAATTGAAGCTGTTGTTGTGGATGGCAATCATGATGAACGGGTTCAGATCCAGAAAGAGGCCATGGGGATGGATGTGATCATCACCTCTTATCCGTTACTACGGCGAGATATTAAGTGGTATGAGAAACAAACCTTTCACACGGTCTTTTTTGATGAGGCACAAGCCTTTAAAAACCCATTGACACAAACCGCCCGGGCAGTAAAAAGACTTAAAGCCGATTTCCGCTTCGCGCTTACAGGGACGCCTGTGGAGAATTCTTCGGAAGAGCTCTGGTCTATTTTTCACGTTGTATTTCCCGAACTATTTAAGGGATTAAAGGAATTTAGCAATCTTACAAGGAAGAAGATTGCACGAAGAGTCCGCCCCTTCTTGCTGCGGAGGATGAAGAAGGATGTGGCTTCCGAGCTTCCGGAAAAATTGGAATTTGTCGAGATAGCTGAGCTGCTTCCGGAGCAAAAGAGGCTGTACGCTGCTTATTTGGCTAAGCTCAGGGAAGATACACTGAAGCACCTAGATAAAGATACGATTCGGAAAAATAGGATCAAAATCCTTGCTGGTTTGACAAGGTTACGGCAAATTTGTTGTCATCCGGTATTGTTTGTGGAGGGGTACAAAGGCGGCTCCGCAAAATTTGACATGCTGCTAAGAATCATAGAGGAATCCAGGCTTTCCGGACGGAGGGTGCTGATTTTTTCCCAGTTTACGAAAATGCTTGAGCTGATTGGGAGAAATTTAGCGCTAAAAGGGCTTCCATTCTTCTATCTGGATGGCGGGACTCCTTCTGAGAAACGATTGGAGATTTGTCAGCGATTTAATGAAGGAGAACGTGACTTTTTCTTGATCTCTTTAAAGGCTGGAGGGACAGGGCTTAATTTGACGGGAGCGGATACGGTGATTTTGTATGACATCTGGTGGAATCCTGCCGTTGAGGAGCAGGCTGCTGATCGGGCGCACCGCATCGGCCAGAAAAATGTCGTCCAGGTTATCAAGCTGATCACCCGCGGTACCATTGAAGAGAAAATCAGCGAACTCCAAGACAAAAAGAGGCATTTGATTGAGGAAATTATTGATTCCGAGGAGCGAAGTAGTTCTGCTTTGACGGAAGATGATATTATGGAAATCTTATCTTAAAAATATTCATGAGGACAGTTTGTTTAATTTTATATCAATCTTTGTCCTCATGATACCATTATGATAACAGTTAATCCGCCAAAAACTCATACACCGCATCATTTACAACCTCGAATAAATCCGCAGTAGGTTCTTCCTCTTTTATTTGAAAAACCCTTCTGGTCAGCTCCTCTAAATCCTGCTCGCCAATCGGCATTGCATCACCCTCATAATACTGTTTAAAACAATTCCTAATCATTTTGACCACAAGCTTTTTCTCCATCGACACACACCTCTCCAAACATTATATCGCTTTTGATAATCGGAATCCTGCGAAAAATTTCCATTGAACACGAACGCATATTCGCTTATGATAATGTATATACTAATTAAGAACAAATGTTCTAAACTATAGTTATGGGGGAAAGGTCATGGTCGATTACAACGCATTACCGAAAAGTAAAATTTTATGCGTCGACATGAAGAGCTTCTATGCAAGCTGTGCCGCTGTCATACTCGGACTCGACCCTTTGAATTGCTATTTAGCAGTTGCTGGTAATAAGGAACGGCAGGGGAGTGTCGTGCTTGCCGCCTCACCGCGGCTAAAAAAAGAATTTGGCATCAAAACCGGCTCTAGGCTTTTTGAGATTCCCAAGGATCCGCGTATTCACATCGAAGAGCCCAAAATGGCAACATATTTGCGGATTGCAACAGAAATTTCCCGTGTATTTAACCGCTATGTGCCAAAAGAAGCCATCCATGTCTATAGTGTCGATGAAAGCTTTATTAAAGTCGATGGTGCCATTCATTTATGGGGCGATGCCCACACGATTGCTCAAAAAATAAAAAATGACATTGAGCGGGAGTTTCAGCTCCCGTGTGCCGTCGGAATTGGCCCCAATATGTTACTGGCGAAGCTTTGCCTTGATCTCGATGCTAAGAAAAAGGGTGTGGAGGAATGGACGTACGAAGATGTGCAGACAAAACTATGGAATGTATCGCCGCTCCGGGAAATGTGGGGAATTGGCAGACGTGTCGAAAAAACATTAAATGGCATGGGCATTTTCACGGTTGGTCAGCTGGCTCGTTATGATTTAGAAAAGCTGGAAAAGAAATTCGGCATTATGGGGAACCAGCTTTATTATCATGCCTGGGGAGTCGATCTTTCCGATTTGGGTGCACCGCTCATTCAAGGACAGATCAGCTTTGGAAAAAGTCAAATTTTATTAAGGGATTATAAAGAGGAATCAGAAATTAAGGCGGTGATTTTAGAAATGTGTGAAGAAGTCGCCCGAAGAGCCCGGACGCATCGTAAAGCGGGGAGAACGATCAGCCTCGGAGTCGGTTACAGCCAAGATGAATTTGGCGGCGGCTTTCACCGCTCCAGAACCATCCAGCACCCTACAAATGTGACAATGGAGCTGTACCGCGTCTGCCTCGAATTGTTTCGTGAACATTATACCGGAAAAACGGTACGGCAGATTTCGCTCGCTATCAGCAATATTATTGATGACCACGAGCTTCAGCTTGACCTGTTTGACATGGGTGCCTATAAGAGGCGGGAGCTTGGTTATGTAGTGGATTCTGTTCGCAAGCGTTTCGGCTCGGGTTCACTCCTGCGTGCTGTATCCTATACGGCTGCAGGAACAGCCAAGCACCGGGCAACGCTAGTTGGCGGACATAAAAGGTAGGGAGGTAGAAACACTATGATTCGCGACCGCGGAAGAATCAAATGGACGTCAATGATGCTTCCTGAACATGTGAAACTGCTCAGGGATTGGGTAAAAGAAGATGGATATGAACAGAAACGGGAAATGGATGAGCAGCAGCTGGAACTCATGAACGAGACCTTATCTGAGGCGATTGAGTTTGATCAATTCGTCACGATTACGCATTATCAGAATCGAAATTATGAAATCGTAATGGGAAAAATTCATTACTGGGATGAATTAACACACAAGCTCCATGTCATAGACCGTTTTGAAGAGGTGCACCGAATTTCGATTAATGCGATAGCCGACATCCGGATTACAAATGTATAAAAAAGCGGCTCCAAAATTGGAGTCGCTCTTCTCCCATTTAATCCTCTTTTGGGACGCGAACTTGGGATTCAAAATTCCCTTTATGCGAGCCATCGCAAAACGGTTTATTTTTAGACTGACCGCAGCGGCAAAGAGAAAAAGAAGGTTTTGTTGTATATACGTTGCCTTCGCCATCTAACAATTCCACATCGCCAGTAATTCGCAGCGAACCATTATCGTTTACCTTAATTTGAATCTTTGACATAAAGAGCACCCCTTTTAAAATTATTCGTCATAACTTTGAGATTAACTGGAATAACAGGAAAATGCAAACAAAAGGCTGTGGAGCAGAAAAGTAAGCGGCACTTAAAAACTGTGATACAATCATCATATGCCTAGTAGGGGGAGTTTTACGTATGGAAATCATTATTACAGAAGCGGCAGCTAAAAAAATAAGTGCTAGAACCGAGGGTAGAGAAGGGTATCTAAAACTAAAATACGATACAGACGGCTGTGGCTGCGCCGTAAACGGCGTAGTAGCCTTATGGTTTGTTCCGGAAACAGCGGACGATGAAATCGCCATCGAAACAAATGATAGAACTGTTTATCTAGAAAAATCAAAAATGGTTTTCTTTGATGAGCAAATGAAGATTGATTTTTCGCAAAGCACCAATTGCTTCCAATTAAAAAGTCCACAGCAAATGTTAAATGGATACATGAGCCTGATCATCAAAGAAAAAACAGACTGATCCTAAACGGACAGTCTGTTTTTTAACTAGGTAAAGCCCGATCAACATATTTCTGTAAAAACTCATCAATGACCCGTTCATAATCAGCACGGTTTTCGTTAAAGGATTGGGCATGTCGGCCGTTTTCAGCGATATATAGCATCTTTGGGCCCTTTTTTTGTTCAAATAAGTCCTTCGACATCGACGGCAAAATAAAATCGTCTTTCCGGCTATGGATAAATAGGACGGGATGCTTGATGTTTTCAATCACAGAAATCGGCGAGACGTTTCGAATGGAATATTTGTCCCGCAGCCGTAAAAGGACATCTCCAATCGGAAGTAAAAGCCCGGGGATGAGCTTGAAATCTTTTTTGATGAGATAGGCAAGCTGTTCCTTAAAATCAGAGAATGGGCAATCGGCAATGTAAAAATCTGCTCCGTCCTCAAGAAGCCCTGCATATAAAAGCATGGTAGCGGCCCCCATTGATTCCCCGTGAATACCCAGTTCAAGTTCAGATCCTTTCTCTTTTTTGAGCCAGTCAACGACCGTTTTTAAATCGAATTTTTCATAGTGACCGAAGCTGGTCGTCTTACCTCCAGATTCACCGTGGCGGCGATGATCATAAATTAAAGTATTAAACCCGCGCTCGATGAAAAGGTTCGCATATTTAATCGAATTGATTTTCGTCTCCGTCACGCCATGAGAAATAATGATATAGCGATTGGTCTCGTGCGGCTCCACCAGAACTGCTTTGATCATATAGCCAAATGGGGAAGGGATATCAACATCCCGCTTAGGCAAGGATTCAAATTCATCGGGTTTGTACCTGCCAGCATCCTTTTCCCGTTTTAAAATCAATTCCTCATCCTTCTTTTTCATATACATGACACGATTTGTAAAATACAAAGCGAGCGATAACCAGAAAAATAATAAAACAAACAGGGCTCGAAATGCTTTCCTCAATAAAGGGCACCTCCCAGAGAAATGATTTTATCACGATATGGTAAATGAGTTTTATATGTCATAAATTAACAGTTTTTATTTTAACAAAAAAAAGCCGCTGATACCAATGAGCGGCTTCCAAGTTTAGAGGATCCTTTATTGCTCTGAATTCTGCCTCTTCGTTGGGTGGAGTGCTTTTTCCAGTTCCTCGGCGGCAATCATCCGCTTGCCTCCACCTGCTGTATCTGCATAGTTTTTCCCGCTTTGACTGTTTCCTTTATCACGCTTTTGGCTCATGAACATAATCTCCCTTCAAGCTAGTCTCATTTAATAAGATGGGTTACTAGAAGACTGATTATTCATGCTAAAAACATTCTAGACGGTTTGGGTATGAAGCTGATAATAGCCAGTTTCAATCTGCCTTGATAGATGAGGGCGAACAACCTCAATCGCATCCATCAGCTTTTTAAGATCAACAGATGTGTCAATCCCCATCCGTTCAAGCATATAAACAACATCTTCCGTCGCGGCATTTCCGCTGGCACCAGGTGCAAACGGACAGCCTCCAAGCCCGCCGGCAGATGTATCAAAGCGATCAACTCCAGCCTGAAGGGAAGCCAAAATATTTGCAAGGGCCAACTTCCTCGTGTCATGGAAATGAGCAGTTATTAGGGTGTCAGGGAATTCCGCTTTTAATTTGGAAAATAAAGAATAGGCTTCATTCGGCGCCGCCATCCCGATCGTATCAGCTACGCTTAATTCATCAACACCTGCTTCGACAAATTCGCGGCAAAGCGCTAACGTATCACTTTCATCAATTTTTCCCTCATAAGGACAATAAAACGCTGTCGAAATGCAGGCACGGACAAAATAATTCTTTTGTTTTAGTTCGTGGATAATTGGCTTCAGCTCCGTCATACTGTCCGATGTTGTCTTGTTAATATTTTTTAAATTAAAGCTGTTGCTGACCCCGACAAACACGGCAACGGCTTTACAATTAGTGGAATAGAGCCGGTCAATCCCTTTACGGTTCGGGGCTAAGACAATATCTCTTGAATCCTCGTCAAGACAGGCCGCCACGATTTCAGCAGCATCCCCCATCTGGGGAACCCATTTAGGCGACACAAATGAAGTTAACTCCATCTCTCGAAGCCCCGCCTTCCTTAATTCAGCGATAAATTGTTTTTTAATCTCAGTTGGTACGAATAACTTCTCATTTTGCAGCCCATCACGCGGGCCAACTTCGATAATCGTTACTTTTTCAGGTAAAAAAAACATCATTATCTACCTCCACTCTTCATACTTTCATTGTAGTGGGTTTAATTTCGAAAAATCAAGAATTATAGAAATTTTGACAAAATAAGAGGATTTTCTTTTGTTTTACTAGAAGTAGTAAAGGTAATAAAGGTTGAAGGGGAGAAACATAATGAGTCAGAAAGAAGTTGTTATTGTAGGTGCGGTTCGGACGGCACTGGGGAATTTTAACGGCGGTTTAAAAAATGTATCTGCACCGGATTTAGGAGCGACAGTGATTAAGGGAGCACTTGAGCATGCGGGGGTAAAGCCGGATCAAGTCGATGAAGTCATCATGGGAAATGTACTTCAAGCAGGGCTGGGACAGAACCCGGCTAGGCAGGCAGCTATGAAAGCGGGAATTCCTGAAACCGCTTCCTCAATGACGATTAATAAGGTTTGCGGTTCCGGTTTAAAGGCTGTGCACCTTGCTACACAAGCTATTTTGGCAGGAGACGCCGAAATAATTGTGGCTGGCGGGATGGAAAATATGAGCCAGGCACCCTATCTGTTAAAAAATGCCCGTGATGGCTTTAAAATGGGCGACCAAAAATTAGTCGATACGTTAACATCAGACGGACTAACATGCATCTTTAATGATTACCATATGGGGATCACTGCTGAAAATCTAGCAGAAAAATATTCAATCACTAGAGAAGAACAGGACGAATTTTCTGCATGGAGCCAGGATAAAGCAGTCAAAGCAATTGAGAATGGTAGATTTAAAGATGAAATCGTTCCAGTTGTCATCCCGCAGCGTAAAGGTGAACCAATCGTATTTGAAATAGACGAATATCCAAAAAAAGGAACAACGGCAGAAAAATTGGCCGGTTTACGTCCTGCTTTTAAAAAGGATGGCAGTGTAACAGCAGGTAATGCTTCCGGAATCAATGACGGGGCAGCAGCTGTTGTTGTGATGAGCAAGGAAAAAGCTGATGAACTAGGGCTGAAACCATTAGTTACGATTAAAGCAAACACAAGTGCTGGGGTAGATCCAAGCATCATGGGAATCGGGCCGGTACCGGCAGTGAGAAAGGCGCTTGAAAAAGCATCCGTTTCAATCGAGGACCTAAACTTAATTGAAGCAAATGAAGCCTTTGCGGCACAATCATTAGCGGTTGACCGCGAGCTGCATTTAAATAAAGAGATCCTAAACGTAAATGGCGGTGCCATCGCACTCGGACATCCGATTGGGGCTAGCGGTGCAAGAATTCTCGTAACCTTAATTCATGAGATGAAACGAAGGAATGCGCAAACAGGATTGGCTACTCTTTGTATTGGCGGCGGTCAAGGGGTCGCAACGATTGTTGAGCTTGTGTAATACCTTAATTTTGAGGGGGAAAGAGCAGAAATGAAGAAAATTTGTACATCCTTCAAGGAAGCAGTTGCTGATATTCAGGATGGAGCAACACTAATGGTTGGTGGATTTGGTTTGTGCGGCATTCCAGAAAACTTGATTTTAGCATTAGCGGAAAAAGGAGTTAAGGATTTAACGGTTATTTCTAATAATTGTGGGATTGATGAGTGGGGACTCGGGCTCCTATTAAATAATAAACAAATAAAAAAAATGATTGGCTCTTATGTCGGCGAAAATAAAGAGTTTGAAAGACAGGTTTTAACAGGGGAACTTGAAGTAGAATTGACACCGCAAGGCACATTGGCAGAAAAAATCAGGGCAGGCGGTGCAGGAATTCCAGCATTTTATACACCAGCAGGGGTTGGAACGCCGATTGCCGAGGGAAAAGAAACGAAAATATTTAACGGACGAGAATATCTATTAGAGGAAGCCCTGACGGCAGACTTTAGTTTGGTTAGGGCGTGGAAAGGCGATAAGATGGGAAATCTCGTTTACCACAAAACAGCGCGAAACTTTAATCCAATGATTGCTGCGGCCGGAAAAGTGACGATTGCCGAAGTCGAAACACTTTATGAAATTGGCGAACTGGATGCTAATTTTATACATACCCCAAGCATCTATGTTCAAGCCATTATCGAAGGTGTACAGGAAAAACGAATTGAGAGATTAACCGTCAATAAATAAAGTCGGGGAAGGGAGAGAAAGCAATGATAAATGATAAAGTCTCTGTCAGAGAGAGAATTGCGATAAGGGCAGAGAAGGAAATAGAGAACGGCTTTTATGTAAATCTAGGCATCGGTATGCCAACCCTCGTTGCCAATTATATAACTGAAAATAAACAGGTTGTCCTGCAATCGGAAAATGGGCTTCTTGGCATCGGCCCGTATCCTCACAAGGAAGAGGTCGATCCTGATTTAATTAACGCTGGGAAAGAAACGGTGACAGCTATAAGTGGTGCGGCCTATTTTGATAGTGCTGAATCGTTTGCGATGATTCGCGGTGGACATGTGAATTTGGCGATTCTTGGCGGCATGGAAGTATCCGAAACCGGAGACCTAGCAAACTGGATGATCCCGGGAAAAATGATTAAAGGAATGGGCGGTGCCATGGATCTCGTTCATGGGGCTCAGAAAATCATTGTCATCATGGAGCATGTAAATAAAAAAGGCGAATCAAAAATATTAAAAGAGTGCACCCTTCCGCTAACGGGAAAAGGGGTAGTCAATCGTATTATCACTGAGCGTGCAGTCATGGATGTTACGGATTCCGGTTTAAGACTTGTAGAAGTGGCCCAAGGGTTTACGGTTGAAGAGGTTATCGCGTCAACAGAAGCAGCATTGCATGTGGGTGAGAACGTTAAATTAGGAGCTTTTTAATAGTGGAGGCAGACTAGTCAATGACAGTCTGCCTTTTTAATATGAAGACGATTAAGAAATGGTATAATAGAAGCGAGATTTTGATTATGGAGGCGTTTAGAATGAAAAAACAAAAGAGACAACAAAATCAATCTAAACCAAAAAAAGATGAGACAGCAGTAACCCTAAAAGATTTGATTGATCCAAATTTAATGAAGCAATTAAAAGAGCAGCAGGATCAGCTAAAAGCTGAGGAAGAGAGACGAAAAGAAGCGGAAGAAGCGAGAAAGCGGGAAGAACGGAGACTGAAGGAAAAAAATAAATCATTTGAAGAGCTATTAAATGAAAGCGGGATGAACTGGAAAGAATTCAAATAAAAAGGAGAGCGAAAATCTCTCCTTTTAACGATGTTCCTTATAAATATTTGCCTTTGTTAATTCTTTAATCACAGAAATCTCTTTCACAGAAAGCGGCTGGCTTCGAACCGCCGCGGCATTATTCCTTACCTGCTCCGGGCTACTTGCACCAGCAATAACGGATGCGACAGCAGAATTAGCGAGATTATATTGCAGAGCGACTTCTGTAAACGAACGGGCTGCGGCCACTTTTTCCTTTAACAAAGGTAGAATAGAACGCAACTCTTCATAATCGTAATCCAGATACCCTTTTTCAGGGGCCTTTTCTAACAACTTATCACTTAATAGCCCCTTGGCAAGCGGCCCGCGAGTGACAACACTAATTCCCTGTTCTTGAAGCAGCGGTAATGCTTCTTCCTCAGGACGGCGATCTAGAATACTGTATTGCATCATTACCGACACGATGTCGGAATTCTCAACATACTCCCTAATCACGTTAGGGCGGATCGATGAAATCCCATAATAGCGAATAAAGCCTTCTGCCTTCAATTCTTCAAATGCCTCAATTATTTCCTCAATCGGGTCTTCAATCGTGCCTCCGTGCAATTGATAAAGATCAATATAATCAATTCCAAGCCGCTTCAAACTATTTTTCACCGCTTCTTTTATATACGCCTTGGAAGGATCCCATGACCAGCCGGCCTGATTCTTGCTCCAGCGATTCCCGACTTTTGTCGCAATAATGATTTGTTCCCGGACATCCTTTAACGCCTGTCCAACTATCTTTTCATTTTCACCCAAATCATATAAATCGGCCGTATCAAAATAATTGATGCCCTCTTCAAGAGCCGCCTCAATAATTCTTCGAGCAATCGTCTCTTCTGTACCAACGGACATACAGCCAAGTCCTAATTCGCTCACATACAAATCGGATTTCCCCAGTCTTCTCTTTTTCAAAAAATCACCCCGTCCTTTTCCTTGTCTAGCTCCAGCGCCTAGGGGCTCGGGGTCATAAGCCAATCAGTCAAGAAGGCTAAAGAACAGCCTTCTTGACTGATTGGCTTATGCCAGTCGCCCCTGAGCAAGGCGCTTCCGCTTTTCTTATAATTTTAGTAAAGTTCGGGGCAGACTACAAACATCAGGTCTTATTTTTGGGTAACATTCTGAATCCAATCAGAAACGGAAACGTATTCCTTGTTATATTCCTTAAGCTTCTGTAAGATTTCCCATCCTTTGCCAACAAGGATGATTCCCTTTTCATGCACGACAACCTTCATCCCATACCCCTCCAAATATAGTATGATAAAATGTATGATGAGACCTATTTGGAAAGAACAGGAGAGACAGTTATGACGAAACTCGAAGAAAAAACGCTCCAAAGCGAAGAGATTTTTTCAGGAAAAATAATCAGTCTTCATTTGCAGGATGTCGAATTACCAAATGGTAAACAGGCGAAACGCGAAATTATTAAACATCCTGGTGCTGTCGCCATATTAGCCATTACCGATGACAACAAGGTGGTAATGGTTGAACAATACCGCAAAGCGTTAGAAAGAACGATTGTAGAAATTCCGGCAGGAAAACTTGAAAAAGACGAAGAACCAGCCTTTTGCGCGCGCCGCGAATTAGAGGAAGAAACGGGTTATGAATGTGAAAGTCTTGAACTACTGACTTCCTTTTATACTTCTCCCGGATTCGCTGATGAAATCGTCCATGTCTATCTAGCAAAAGGACTTACGAAAAAAGAAAATGCTGCTGCTCTTGACGAAGACGAGTTTGTCAATCTTGAGGAATTAACTCTTGAAGAAGCGGAACAATATGTAAAGGATCAAAAGATTTATGATGCAAAAACGATATTTGCTGTTCAATACTTACAATTACAAGAGGCGTTGAAAAATAAATGAATCGCTATTATGTAGATTTACATATTCACATCGGACGAACATGGACGGGTAAACCGGTCAAAATCACTGGGGCCAAGTCGCTTACGTTTACGAATATCATTGAACATGCCCGACATGAAAAAGGGCTCAACATGGTTGGGATTATTGACAGTCATTCACCTGAAGTCATACTTGAGATGGAAAGCTTAATTAAAAGTGGTGAGATTGTCGAGCATCCGGACGGTGGTTTAGTGTTTGGAGATTTAACGGTAATCCCCGGTTCGGAATTGGAAATATACGATGAAGGAACCAACGGACCGATTCACCTACTGATGTATTTCCCGAATCTTTCTGTTATGAGCGAATTCTCCACGTGGCTGTCGGGAAATCTGAAGAATATTCAATTAAGCTCACAACGGATTTACGTTACCGGTCGTTTCCTGCAAAAAAAGGTAAAAGAATTAGGCGGCATTTTTATCCCTGCCCATGTGTTCACACCGTTCAAAAGTTTATATGGCAAGGGGGTAAATAAATCACTAACAGAGGTATTAGACCCTGAGCTGATTGATGGGATTGAACTTGGACTAAGCTCAGATACAAGCATGGCTGATCAAATTGGCGAGCTGCACAACTACACGTTTGTCACCAACTCGGATGCCCATTCGCTGGCAAAAGTTGCCCGTGAGTATCAAGTAATTGCAATGCAGGAACCAACATTCCTTGAATTACAAAAGGCATTAAAGGGAGAAGATGGACGAGAAATTATCGCCAATTATGGCCTTGACCCGTATCTCGGTAAATACCACAAAACAGTGTGTGCCGAATGCCATAATCCTGCAACTGATGATGATCAAATTTGCACCCTTTGTGGAAATAAAAAGATAATTAAAGGGGTGGCAGACAGGATTCTGGAACTGAAGACGGCTGAAGAAGGCCGAGAAGACCGGCCGCCATACGTTCATCAAGTGCCGCTGGAATTCATTCCTGGGCTCGGACCCAAGTTACTGGAAAAGCTTGTTAACCATTTTGGCAGTGAAATGGCCATTTTACATGAAGTCCCTTCCGAGGCGCTAAACGAGGTTGTACCGCCTAAAATTGCTGACCTCATCATGAAAGCGAGAGAAGGCAAGGTAAATCTTGCAGCCGGCGGCGGTGGGAAATACGGTAAAATTGCTGATTAAAAAAGAAAATAATAAAACGAACCCGATAGTCTTTAGGCTACCGGGTTTTTATATACTCTATTAAAATTTGGTCATAGAAAAACTAGACTGGCATAGAATGTAATAACTTACCTTGAGAATAATAGGAGGAAAAGCAGATGAAAAAACGATTATACCAGTCAGATGCCGCTAGTTATTTCCGTGAGCATTCCTCGATTTTTTTATTTATTGTCGTTTTATTTTTAATGGGGGTAATCTTTGGCGCTATAGTGGTCAATAGCATGAGCATTACTCAGAAGGAAGATTTATTCTACTATCTGTCACAATTTTTTGGCCAAGTTTCGGACGGTAAAGTGGCAGAAGACAACGACTTATTTTTGCAAAGTTTTTTCCACAACAGTAAGTTTATCGGACTTATGTGGATCCTGGGGATATCAATTATCGGCCTGCCTGTGATCCTTATCCTCTTATTCATTAAGGGTATGGTTGTTGGATTTACAGTGGGCTTTCTTGTTAGCCAGATGGGCTGGAAAGGCTTTATGTTAGCCTTGGTATCGATATTGCCGCAAAACTTGATTATCATTCCTGTGTTTATTTTGATGGCTGCATTCTCAGTAATCTTCTCATTAAGAATGATTAGAAAGCAGTTTATGAAAAAATACTCCCAGCCTATTATACCGTTTTTTAAAGGATACATTTTTGCTCTTGTTGCTGCTGTCATTTTTATCTCTGTAGCATCTGGGATTGAAGCTTATTTATCACCTTGGTTAATGAAAACAATCATTAGTTCAGCTAGTTTATAATAGTTATTAAGTAATAGATAATATACTCTCTTGTTTATAATAATTTTATTTTGAATCTCTTTTGTCATCTGTTATAATGTGAATTAACAGTGGCGAGGGAGGGCCTTCAAGATGGAAACTAGAATTGAAAGAATTAAGAAACAGCTGCATTCAGCAAGCTATAAATTAACACCCCAGCGTGAAGCAACTGTTCGCGTTTTGCTAGAAAATGAAGAGGATCATTTAAGTGCAGAAGATGTGTACCTCCTCGTAAAAGAAAAATCGCCTGAGATTGGTTTAGCAACTGTTTATCGAACCTTAGAATTACTAACAGAATTAAAAATTGTCGATAAAATAAACTTTGGTGACGGGGTATCCCGCTACGATCTTCGCCAGGAGGGTGCGGCCCATTTTCATCATCATCTTGTTTGTATTGAATGTGGCGCCGTTGATGAAATCCAGGAAGATTTACTTGAAGATGTAGAAGAGGTTGTCGAACGAAGATGGAATTTTAAAATCAAAGACCATCGCCTTACCTTTCATGGAATCTGTTACCGCTGCCAAGATAAAGTAAAAGAAGAAGAAAAAGCTGAATAGAATAAATAAACAAAGGTCCTTTTTGTTGAAGGGCTTTTTTTCAACCCTTTTTTTAATGAGTGAAAAAGGGTGTTGAAACAAAATAAATTCTTCCATTTCCGATTTAAAGGTATAAAACTTGTACAATTAGGCATACCTTTTACTAGATAATCGCAAATGGGGGAAGAAGGATGATTTCTTTTATTAAAACGGCGCTGCAAACGGTAAAGGTTTTTATCCTATTCACCGGGTGCACGATTCTCTTCTATTATGGTATCATGTGGGTATCTGAAGAATACCAAAATTATCATCGCTATGATGAACCGGAAGGCGCTGCACTAAGGGTTTCGAATGCAGTGAATGAAAAAAGTTCTTCCTTGTTAGATCGGCTGATGTTGTTTTATTTAAATGGGGAGTAAAAGTGATGGAAGAACAAGTAAAAGCTTTTATGAATTACATGATAGTAGAAAAAGGACTGGCTAAGAATACCATTGTTTCATATGAACGTGATTTAAATAGTTATCTTCGTTATCTAAAAGATGTAGAATCGATTCAATCTTTAAATGAGATCCAACGAGTCCATATCATTCATTTTTTAAGTTTTTTAAAGGATCATGGGAAGTCAGCAAAAACACTTGCAAGGCATGTTGCTTCTGTTCGGGCTTTTCATCAATTTTTATTACGGGATAAGGCAACAGACCAAGACCCATCCGTTCTAATTGAGTCACCAAAGCTTGAAAGGGCACTGCCGAAGGTATTAAGTTTAAGAGAAGTTGAGATCCTGTTGGATACACCGGATTCACATGACCACTTTGGGATAAGAGACAAGGCTATGCTAGAGCTTCTTTACGCAACCGGTATTCGTGTAAGTGAGCTAATTGGACTTGATATTGAAAATATCCATTTAACTATGGGATTCGTTCGTTGTATGGGAAAGGGAAATAAAGAACGAATTATTCCAATTGGAAGAACGGCAGCGGAAGCAATTAAGCATTATTTAGAAAATGGAAGGCCACATTTTGTTACCATGAAACACCATGATGATGCCTTGTTTTTAAATCATCAAGGTCATCGATTAACAAGACAGGGGTTTTGGAAAATTCTGAAGAAGTTAGCAAAAGAAGCTGGAATAGAAAAAGAGCTAACCCCTCACACATTAAGACATTCGTTTGCCACACATTTACTGGAAAATGGTGCGGACTTACGAGCAGTTCAAGAGATGTTAGGGCATGCAGATATATCCACTACGCAAATATATACAAATGTTACAAAAACAAGATTAAAGGATGTATATAGTAAGTTTCATCCACGCGCTTGATAGAATGCTAGTTTCGTAAAGTGAAAATTCCATCAGTGGGGGCTGCTGCCCATTTATACGGAGCAAAAGTGTCAAAAAGCTGCCTAAATTATTGGCAGCTTTTTTCTTGTAATTTTCATTACATTTAGTACAATATAGATGTCAGACTTCTGACGAATAAAATTAAATAGGTTTCATAATCTTTTAAAAAAAGGGAAACATAGCAATGTTACTTTTATGTTTGCAAACAGTTTCCATCGAAAGAAGGAGGAAGAATTTATGGCTCCAACTACATATAAACGTATTTTTATTATTGTAATGGATTCGGTTGGTATTGGTGAGGCACCCGATGCTGAGAAATTCGGTGATAAAGGCGCCGATACTTATGGACATATTGCGGAAAAAATGAACGGTCTTAACATGCCCAACATGGCGAGGTTAGGTCTAAGTAATATTCGTGAAATTAAAGGGATTGAAAAAGCAGAAAAACCTCTAGCTTTTTATACAAAAATGATGGAGGCTTCTAACGGTAAGGATACGATGACAGGTCATTGGGAAATTATGGGTCTTAATATCCAAACGCCCTTCCGTGTTTTCCCAGAAGGGTTTCCGGACGAACTTTTATCTGAATTAGAAAAAAGGACTGGTCGAAAAATTATAGGCAATAAGCCAGCAAGTGGAACAGGAATTCTAGTTGAGCTTGGTGAAGAGCACATGAAAACAGGCGCGTTGATCGTCTATACTTCCGCTGACTCCGTCCTTCAAATTGCGGCACATGAAGAAATTGTCCCGCTTGATGAGCTTTATAATATTTGTAAAATTGCTCGGGAGTTAACTCTTGATGAGAAGTACATGGTAGGCCGCATTATTGCCCGTCCGTTCTTAGGTGAACCGGGGAATTTTAAACGAACTCCAAACCGTCACGATTATGCCTTAAAACCATTCGATCGTACAGTAATGAGTGAATTAAAAGATGCTGGTTTCGATGTAATTGCCATCGGGAAAATTTCCGATATTTATGATGGAGAAGGCGTGACTAAATCACTGAGAACGGTTTCGAATATGGATGGCATGGATAAACTTGTCGAAACCTTCGATATAGATTTCACGGGAATCAGCTTTGTGAATTTGGTAGACTTTGATGCGTTATACGGCCATCGCCGTGACCCTGAAGGCTATGGAAAGGCACTAGAGGAATATGATGCCCGTCTGCCAGAAGTATTTGCAAAAATGAGGGAAGACGACCTGTTAATGATCACAGCAGACCACGGAAATGATCCTATTGCTCCGGGCACGGATCATACACGTGAATACGTGCCATTGCTAGTTTACTCAACAGGGATGGCTGAAGGAAAGGAACTTCCTTTACGGGAAACCTTCGCTGACTTAGGAGCAACCGTGGCTGAAAACTTTAAGGTGAAAATGCCTAACTACGGGAAAAGCTTTTTAAATGAATTGAAATAAGGAAGGGGAATGAGGATGAACTTTGAAACGATCCAAAAAGCTGCCAGCTTTTTAAAAGAAAAATACGCAAATACGCCAAGAATTGGTCTCATTTTAGGCTCAGGATTAGGTGTTCTAGCTGAGGAAATTACAAACCCGGTAAAAATACCATACAATGAAATTCCAGATTTTCCCGTTTCAACAGTGGAAGGTCATGCCGGACAACTCGTATTTGGAATGCTAAATGGTATAGAGGTTGTCGCCATGCAAGGTCGGTTTCATTTCTATGAAGGCTACAGCATGGATAAAGTGACTTTCCCAGTTCGGGTTATGAAAGAACTAGGCATTGAAATGTTAATCGTCACCAATGCAGCGGGTGGTGTAAATGAAAGCTTCTCTGCTGGAGACTTAATGATCATAACAGATCATATCAATAATATGGGGACAAATCCGTTAATTGGCCCGAATGATTCCAATCTCGGTGTTCGCTTTCCCGATATGTCAGAGGCATATTCTAAAGAATTACGGGTTGTGGCAAAGGAAATTGCTGGCCGTTTAAACATCAATGTTAAAGAAGGTGTTTATTTTGGAAATCCCGGGCCTGTTTATGAGACCCCTGCGGAAATTCGAATGGTTCGTGCTATGGGTGGAGATGCGGTTGGTATGTCCACCGTACCCGAGGTCATGGTTGCCCGCCACAGCGGGATGAAGGTTCTCGGTATTTCATGTATTTCGAATATGGCGGCAGGAATCCTTGATCAGCCACTATCCCATGATGAGGTAATTGAAACAACTGAAAGAGTGAAAGCTGATTTCCTTTCTTATGTAAAAGAGATTGTAAAAAATATCGCGAAATAAATGGCAAATAATTTAAAGAAGTGGTGATAAAAATGAGAATGGTTGACCTAATTGAGAAAAAAAGAGATGGACAGGAACTATCAACAGAAGAAATAAAATTTATTATAAATGGATACACAGATGGTTCAATACCAGATTATCAGGTAAGTGCCTTAACAATGGCTATTTACTTTAAGGGAATGACTGAAAAGGAAAGAGCCGATTTAACGATGGCAATGGTTGAATCAGGTGATCAAATTGATTTATCCCAAATTGAAGGAATTAAAGTTGACAAACATTCTACAGGCGGCGTAGGTGATACAACGACTCTTGTGCTTGGACCGCTTGTTGCTGCACTTGGTGTTCCCATCGCCAAAATGTCTGGCCGCGGCTTAGGTCATACCGGCGGAACGATTGATAAATTAGAGGCGGTTAAAGGCTTCCACGTTGAAATTGAAAATGATGAATTTATCGATCTTGTTAATAAAAACAAAATCGCCGTTATTGGTCAAAGCGGTAATTTAACACCTGCTGATAAAAAGCTTTATGCATTAAGAGATGTAACGGCTACCGTCGATAGTATTCCGCTTATTGCAAGCTCCATCATGAGTAAAAAGATTGCTGCTGGTGCGGATGCGATTGTTCTGGATGTAAAAACAGGTGCCGGCGCCTTTATGAAAACTCTTGATGATTCCAGAGAATTAGCTAAAGCCATGGTTCGAATTGGAAACAATGTCGGCAGAAAAACAATGGCTGTTATTTCCGATATGAGCCAGCCGCTGGGGTTTGCCATTGGGAATGCACTTGAAGTGAAGGAAGCGATTGATACCCTAAAAGGGGAAGGTCCTCAAGATTTAACAGAGCTTTGTTTAACACTTGGAAGCCATATGGTTTACGTGGCGAAAAAAGCGGAATCATTAACAGAGGCACGTACCATGCTGGAAAATGTGATTAAGGATGGTTCCGCACTTGAAAAACTAAAAGTATTTTTAAGTTCCCAAGGCGGAGATGCTTCGATTGTCGATGATCCATCTAAAATGCCGCAAGCAAAATATATCGTTGAACTTGAAGCAAAAGAGGATGGCTATGTAGCTGAAATCGTTGCTGATGAGGTTGGAACTGCAGCCATGCTATTAGGAGCCGGGAGAGCAACAAAAGAATCCGTTATAGACCTTGCTGTAGGTCTTGTATTAAGAAAAAAAATCGGTGACCAAGTGAAAAAAGGTGAATCGATAGTAACCATTTACAGCAACTTTGAAAATGTTGAAGAAGTAAAAGAAAAACTATATAGAAATATCAGAATATCAACAACCAAAATAGAAGCACCAATCCTTATTCACGAAGAAATAACACAATAAACACAATAGAAAAATGGTAAAGGGTGTCAGGCACCATGTGAAAAATTCACATGGTGCCTGACACCCTATTTTTTATTAATTAGGGAGGAAATTATTGTATAAGATAATTATTTTTGGAAAAAATGGAGGCTATATAGAATGGAGGGTTATGCGAATGAAACGATTTGTTACTTTACTAGTGACATCTTTATTACTTACAAGTTTATGGGGTCCATCTGCTTTTGCTGCTGAGGAAAAAAAGGGTACGGATATCGTCAGCAATGTTAAATCCGCTATTTTAATTGAACGCGATACAGGTACAGTTCTTTATGAGAAAAATAGTAATGAGGAGCTGCCACCTGCGAGCATGACCAAAATTATGACGATGCTCCTGATAATGGAGGCATTAGATCAAGGAAAGCTGACATGGAATGAAAAAATCCGGGCAAGCGAGTATGCAGCCTCAATGGGCGGCTCACAAATATTTCTTGAGCCCGGTGAAGAAATGACAACGAAGGAAATGTTAAGAGGAATTGCGATTGGTTCCGGAAATGATGCTTCTGTTGCCATGGCTGAAAAAATTGCAGGTTCTGAAGAAGCGTTTGTTGATATGATGAACGATAAGGCAAAAGAACTGGGATTAAAGCATACGATCTTTAAAAATACAACCGGACTTCCGGTAAGTGGACATTACAGTACGGCAGCAGATATGGCTGTTATGGCAAAAGAACTTCTCAAATATGAGGACATTACAAAATTTACAGGTATGTATGAAGCATACCTTCGTGAAAATACGGACAAAAAGTTCTGGCTTGTCAATACGAATAAATTAGTTCGTTTTTATCCAGGTGTAGACGGTCTAAAAACAGGCTTTACTGCCGAAGCAAAATACTGCTTAACGGCAACGGCGCAAAAAGATGGCATGCGTGTCATTGCTGTTGTTTTTGGCGCACCAACCTCAAAGGAACGAAATGCGCAAGTAACCAAAATGCTTAATTATGCCTTTGCACAATATCAAACACATCCAATGTTTAAGCGGAATCAAACAATAGGTCAAGCTAAAATTAGTAAAGGAAGGGAAAAATCTGTCGAGGCTGTGACAAGTGAACCACTTTCATTGTTGACCAAAAAAGGTGAAAAGACCGAGGATGTGAAACAAAAAATTGTCCTCCAAAAAAATCTAAATGCACCGATAACGAAGGGTGATAAGGTTGGGTCTATTAAGCTCATTAAGGATGGAAAGGTAATTCTTGAAAGCCCAATAGTAGCTGGTAAAGATATAAAGGAAGCCGGATGGTGGACACTATATAAACGTTCATTTGGCATGTTTACTAAGGCTGGAAAATAACACGCGGAAATTTGACATTGTCGAATCATCAAAATACTTTACTATTTTTAGCGAAATACGACTAGTTTTGTATTGATAGAAGGATATTACCGTTTGCGAAGCGAATTGACTCACTATACCAGATTAAGGAGGCCGGGGATAGTGAGTCTTAATATTGATATGGAAACCAAACACGATGTTTTATGTATTCGCTTAAGTGGTGAATTAGATCACCATACAGCGGATGAACTCCGCGAGCAAGCGACAGCTGTTATCGAAAAAAACGATATTCGTCATATTGTCTTGAATCTAGAACACCTTTCTTTCATGGATAGCTCTGGATTGGGGGTTATTTTAGGAAGATACAAACAAATTAAACAGGTGCACGGTGAAATGGTGGTTTGTGCAATTTCCCCTGCAATACAAAGACTATTCGATATGTCTGGTCTATTTAAAATTATTAAAATGGAACCGACTGAGGAATTTGCATTGCAAAGATTGGGGGTGGCCTGAATGAAGAACGAAATGAACCTTCAATTCAGTGCATTAAGTCAAAATGAGTCGTTTGCCCGTGTAACTGTTGCTGCCTTTATTGCCCAGCTTGATCCGACAATGGATGAGTTGACAGAAATAAAAACAGTTGTTTCAGAAGCCGTAACCAATGCGATTATTCATGGTTACGAAAATGATCCAAATGGAATGGTATACATTCATGTTTCCATTGAGGATACTCTGATTGAAATGACCATTAAAGATGATGGTTTTGGTATTGAAGATGTGGAGGAAGCTCGTCAGCCATTATTTACAACGAAGCCGGATTTGGAACGATCCGGTATGGGATTCACCATCATGGAAAATTTCATGGATGAGGTAGAGGTTCGTACACAGCCAGGTCGAGGAACCGAGGTTAGATTACGGAAGCATTTAAATTCCAGCAAAATGCTTTGCAATTAAGGAGACTTGCCAATGGATGTGGAGGTTAAGAACGAAAAAAGTCAAACGTATTTAAAGGATCATGAAGTGAAAGAGCTTATTAAAAAGAGCCAAGAGGGAGACCAAGCTGCAAGAGATTTAATTGTTGAAAAAAATATGCGGCTTGTCTGGTCTGTTGTCCAACGGTTTCTTAATAGGGGTTATGACCCCGATGACTTGTTCCAAATTGGCTGCATCGGACTATTAAAATCAGTAGATAAGTTTGATCTTTCCTATGATGTCAAGTTTTCCACCTATGCAGTACCAATGATTATTGGTGAAATTCAACGATTTATTCGCGATGATGGAACCGTGAAGGTAAGCAGATCATTGAAAGAAATGGGTAACAAGATCCGGAAAGCAAAGGATGAATTATCGAAGATACTAGGTAGAATACCGACAGTTAACGAAATTTCGGCACATCTGGAGCTTTCGCCAGAAGATGTGATTCTTGCGCAAGAAGCAAGCAGGACACCTTCATCCATTCATGAAACAGTTTATGAAAACGATGGGGATCCGATTACATTACTTGATCAGATTGATGACGGTAATGAAGGAAAATGGTTTGATAAAATTGCCTTAAAAGAAGCAATCCGGGAATTGGATGAACGGGAAAGACTTATTGTTTATTTAAGGTATTATAAGGATCAAACCCAATCGGAAGTGGCTCAAAGGCTGGGGATTTCCCAGGTTCAAGTATCAAGACTAGAAAAAAAGATTTTACAACAAATGAAAGACCGTATGGATCTCTAATCCATACGGTTTTTTCAATTTCATACATTAACAACTAGTATATTAACCATACTACATATACAAGGAAAACATTGTTTGGGAAGTGAATGTTTTGGAAAAAACAATTTACATCCGCATGCGGAATCGAGTCCAATCTGCACCGGAGGAAAAAGTTTTACTAAAGGATATTGCCCAAATTATTGCCCCCGAAGCTATACTAGCAAATTTAAAATCGATGATAATTCATCAATTAACTGCAAAAGATCGAAATATTGTCGTTATTGATGTGATGAAAGTCATCAAATTGATTGCAGATACGTTTGAGGATTATGAAGTTCAAACGATTGGTCCTGCGCAGACTATTATAGAAGTTACCTTTAAAAAGAAGGGAGTATCCATTCCTTTTTTTCTTTTAATATGGTTTTTACTATTTTTTGGGTCAGCAATGGCAATAATGAATTTTCATGATGATGTCAGTATGAGAAGTGTCCATGAAAAAATCTATACCATTATTACAGGTGAGGAAGACGCAAAGCCATTACTTTTTCAAATCCCTTATTCCATTGGTTTAGGTTTAGGAATGATTCTCTTCTTTAATCATGTATTTAAGAAGAGAATAAATGAGGAACCAAGTCCACTTGAAGTAGAAATGTTTAATTATCAACTGGATTTGGATAATTATGTAATTATCCATGAAAATAAAGAAAGTATGAAACGAATTAATGACGACGATTAAAATTTTGGCCGTTCTTTTTATTGGTTTAGCAAGTGGGTTGGCCGTAGGTTCTGGGTTTGTGGCATTTCTTACCGTACTTGGAGTAATTCCAAGACTGACACAGCTTAGCAAAACAATGAAGATGATTCAACAGTATGAATGGAGCGTAGTTTTCGGTGCGCTAACAGGGGTAGCAGCTAGTCTTAGGGATCCCACATTACATATTTCTTCCTACTTTTTGATCCCTTTAGGACTTACTGGTGGAATATTTTTCGGAATGTTAGCTGCGGCTCTTACGGAGGTGTTAAATGTTCTGCCGATTCTAGTGAAACGGATTCGCTTGGATGGACAAATAATCATCTTAATCATGGCCATTGTATTCGGGAAAATATTTGGCGCCATTTTTCAATGGCTATATTTTGTTCATCATTAATTCCTTGGGAATTTTTGGGCTCCAAAAAGCATTTACTCTTTTTAATGAAGGGACATCAAAGTATGGGTATTCGGAGGCGTGTCATATTCGTTACTGACGGTGATGAATATGCAAAAAGGGCTGTGGAGCATGTTGCACAAGAGATTGGCGGGCGATGCATTTCCAGTTCTCATGGAAATCCGACAACATTAACTGGTCCAGAAATCGTTAAGTTAATAAAAAAAGCGGCACATGATCCTGTACTAGTGATGTTCGATGACAGTGGAATCGTGGGGGAAGGGGCGGGAGAATCCGCATTGAAATATGTTGCATCACATAAAGACATTGAAGTTCTTGGGGTAATTGCGGTTGCAGCAAAATCAAGACATGAGGAATGGTCAAGGGTCGATGTAAGCATCGATCGCGATGGAGAGCTAACGCCCTATGGCGTAGATAAATTTGGTATACAAGAACTTGAAATTGGGAGAATAAATGGAGATACCGTTTATTGCCTTGATGAATTGGACGTGCCCATTATTGTAGGTGTTGGTGATATTGGAAAAATGGCAAGACGCGATTCCTACAAACTTGGCTCTCCGATCACGAAAAAAGCAGTGGAATTAATTCTTGAAAGGAGTGGCTTTTATGGCAAGAAGTAAAGAGCAAAATTGGCCAATCCCGGAATCTGTAAATGAAATTGAAAATTATATGAAACAGCGGGTGGGACTCGGTGTAAGCTTTGATATCGGGGTCAGGAAGTTAAAAATTTTAAAGAAAGATGTTCATATCTATTATGTAAATGGGTTATGTGATTCGCTTTATATTAATCAGTTAATTGAAGAATTAGTAGAAATCAATGATCATGAAAAATTATCAACGGACTTGTTTAAAGTTATTGATAACCGAATTGTTAATGTATCAGTTGAACAAGTAAAAACACTCGATAAGGTGGTCACTCAGGTATTATCTGGTTTAATTGCCGTTGTAATGGAAGGGGAAAATATAGCTCTTGTAATAGATGTAAGGAGCTATCCAGGCAGATCTCCACAAGAGCCTGATACAGAAAAGGTTGTTCGTGGTTCGCGTGATGGGTTTGTTGAAAACATTGTTCTCAATACGGCTTTAACAAGAAGAAGAATCCGCGACGAACGACTGCGCTTTGAAATGCATAAGGTAGGAAAACGTTCAAAAACGGATGTAGCGTTAGGTTATTTAGAAGATGTGGCAGACCCAGATTTACTAAATATTCTTAGAAAAGAGCTTCAGGCTATTGATGTTGATGGAATTCCAATGGCAGATAAAACGATCGAGGAGTTTATCGTGAAACAGGGCTGGAATCCTTTCCCATTGGTTAGATATACGGAAAGAGCGGATGTAGCAGCGGCACATATTCTAGAAGGCCATGTCATTATTTACTGTGATACATCTCCAAGCGTCATTATTTCACCAGCTACTTATTTTCATCATGTACAGCATGCGGAAGAATTCCGGGAATCACCGGCAATGGGGACGTTTGTACGGTGGACACGGTTTTTAGGTGTTGTAGCATCGATTGCCTTACTTCCTTTATGGTTATTATTCGTACTGGAGCCGTCCTTATTACCTGAAAAGGTATCCTTTATTGGACCAAATGAACAAACCAATATTCCAGTGGTTATTCAATTAATATTAGCGGATTTTGGGATTGAATTTTTAAGGATGGCCGCCATTCATACCCCGACACCATTATCAACGGCTATGGGATTAATTGCCGCGGTATTGATTGGTCAAATTGCGATTGACGTTGGTTTATTTGTGCCGGAGGTCATTCTTTATGTTGCTGTGGCAGGGATCGGTACATTTACGACTCCAAGCTATGAGTTAGGTGTGGCCAATAAAATAGCCAGAATGGCATTGATGATTTTGGTAGCTATGTTCCATACACCAGGCTTTATAATTGGCAGTACTTTATTGTTCTTATTTATAGTGAAAATGCGTGCACTGAATACACCATACTTCTGGCCATTTCTTCCATTCGAACCAAAAGGATTTATGCAGATTGTCTTCCGTAGGGCAATCCCCGGTTCCATTTTAAGACCAAGTATCGTGCATCCTCGAAATCGTTTCCGCCAGCCGCCAGAAGCAAACGAGAAATAATTGCGGTTTTTTTACAGTTATGCTAAAGTAATTTTAATTAAATAAAGGGATAAAGGATTAAAAATAGGCAGTATCTTATGGAGATTCTGTCTATTTATTTATTATAATGATATACATAAACTATAGTGAGTTATGCAGGAGAGAGGGAATAGAATGTATTTTTACGGATCAACAGATGTAAATAAAAATGGGAATTTAGAAATAGGCGGGGTTGATGCCGTTGAGTTAACACGGCAATTTGGGACCCCCCTGTATGTATACGATGTAGCATTAATGAGAGAAAGGGCACGGGGCTTTAAACAAACATTTGAAGACCTTAATGTTAAGGCTCAAGTCGCATATGCCAGTAAAGCATTTTCGACGGTTGCGATGATCCAATTAGCGGAGGAAGAGGGATTATCGCTTGATGTCGTATCGGGCGGCGAATTGTATACCGCAATTGTAGCCGGGTTTCCGGTAGAAAGAATTCATTTTCATGGTAATAATAAAAGCCGGGAAGAATTAGAAATGGCTTTAGACCAAGGAATTGGTTGTATTGTTGTTGATAATTTTTCAGAAATGGAATTATTACAGACTATTTGCCAGGAGAAAAATGTGAAGGTCAGCATCCTCTTAAGGGTTACTCCTGGAATTGAAGCACATACCCATGACTACATTTTAACTGGCCAAGAGGATTCGAAATTTGGCTTTGACCTTCAAAATGGACAGGCGGAAGAGGCATTAAAAACGGCGATTGGATTTGACTATTTTGATGTCCTCGGACTTCATTGCCATATCGGGTCACAAATTTTTGAAACTACCGGTTTTTTACTAGCGGCACAGAAAATTGTTGAAAAGATGGCATACTGGAAAACCGAGTTATCCTTCGAAGCGAAGGTGTTAAACCTTGGCGGGGGCTTTGGAATCCGCTATACAAAAGAAGACGAGCCAATTCCACCATCGCAGTATGTAGGTGAAATCATTACAGAAGTAAAAAATTTAACTAAGCAGCGCTCATTAACCATGCCGGAAATATGGATTGAGCCTGGTCGTTCACTTGTTGGGGATGCGGGGATTACTCTTTATAAGGTTGGTTCATCGAAAGAAGTTCCCGGTGTCAGGAAGTATTTAGCTGTTGATGGCGGAATGAGCGATAATATCCGTCCGGCACTTTACCAGGCAAAGTATGAAGCTGTTCTTGCCAATAAACCATTAGCGAAAGCAAGTGAAACGGTCTCCATTGCCGGGAAATGCTGTGAATCCGGTGATATGTTAATTTGGGATTTACCGCTGCCAGAAGCGGGTGAAGAAGATATTCTTGCTGTATTTTGCACAGGTGCCTATGGGTATTCGATGTCAAACAACTACAACCGGATTCCGCGCCCGGCCGTCGTATTTGTTGAAAACGGGAAGGCAACCCTTGTTGTAAAAAGAGAATCATATGAAGATTTAGTAAGACTCGATTTACCGCTTAAATAAGAAAAAGCTGTCGCAAGTGCGGCAGCTTTTCAACTTTTATGAAAAAAATGATTTTATTGCATCAATCAGCCAAATAAAAAATTGTTTAACTTTCTCTAAAAATCCTTGTCCTTCTTCAGAGTGAAGAAATTTTGAAATCCGGTCTTTTGCTTTATTGAGCTGATCGCTGACTTGGTTCCAGTCAATGTTTAAATCCTTTAGTTTATTAAAAAAGTCAATCAGCCTTTGCATTTGGGCGTCTGAAAGGGTAACATTTAAATCCTTTGCGGCCTGCTCAATAATGTTCCGTAATTCTTCATCATTTTTCGGTTTGTTTTTAGCAATCTCTTCTTTTACTTTTGCGATTAAGGCGGCTGCATTTTTTTCACCGATAGAATCGCCGAGTTTGGCTGTTTCTACCATCTCTTGATTTGCAGCCTGCTTTACATCTTCTGGAATGGTTTTATCGGCAGAAATTTCATATGCTTTGATAATCCCTGTTAGGGCAGCGGTTCCGGACACCGCAATCGGGGCAGTGATATAGATATTTGCATCTTTGACCCCAGCTGTAATCAAGGCGTTGACATACATTTCATCGGTAACCCAGTTAATATTTTTTGTTTTCACCGTAACTCCTGAACCCTTTGGTGCGACGGTGATTGCTGATGAAGATATGGCCTTTGTACCTATAAATGATTTCGCGACGTATTTACCTAAATATTGATGTTCTTCTTGATTTGAAACGGTCACAATTTGAACATCCTTTGGTGCGCCCATTTCTGCTAATAGATTATTTTTTTGCTCTGTTGTCAAATTTTCACCCAATGTGACAATCATATCTCCCTCTGCCATATCTGCAAAACTGCGGATGGGATGGACGAATACAAATGTTAATAGTAGAAGAATCAAGATCTTTTTCATTATTTCCCTCCTTGAAGTAATAACTCTAGTCAAACCTCTTATATAATATAACCGAAATCACTATTATAAACGTATTATTTAATCTGGAAGTTTCATAGTTTTGAAACGTAAACGGTGAACTTACAACATTTACGAGATAAAATAGCTTATTTTTGTTATTTGGTGTAGAATGGTGGCTAGGAATAAAGTTTTTTGGAGGAACATTTTTCATGAAAAGAAATTGGGTATTATTTGGTATCCTTATCGGGATCTCTGTTATCTGGGGATTGATCTACTGGCTTTTTATTGTACCTAATCGGTAGAACTATCCTGAGATTTGATGATTTTCTTATTTTTATGTATGATGGTGCTTAGTGCAACACAATCAAATCAAATACATATAATAAATAAATGTTTAGTAATGAATTATTTTGAAAAAATATACTATTGTGAAACCAAGGAATTCATCGGTTTATTTCATATAATGAGGGATCAAAATGTTAATTCGTTATAAGAAGACATTCGAAAAAATTGCTATGGGTTTATTGTCCTTTATGCCAACTGAAAAGGATTTAAAAAAGCTGCAGCAAACAATAAAGGAATATGAGACCGAAGAAGCATGGCAGCTTTTTCTTTGGAAAGAAGAAGACATTATTGGACTGCTCGGTGTCCTTTTCCAGAATGAGACAAATGCCATAGTAATCCAGCATATTTCGGTTAACCCTTCCCATCGTTTTCAAGGCATTGGTAAAAAAATGGTGAAGGCTTTAAAAGAAATGTATACTGACAAGGAAATAATTTCAAATGAAAATACAGCAGCATTTGTTGAAAAATGCGATGTTTGCTAAGGGGATTGTATAAAAGGCAGAGAATTAGGTTCATTCTCTGCCTTTTCGCGATTTTAAGGACTGTTGTCTTTCTTCGATTACACTTGTTCTATCCCGTAATTTATGTCGATGTATGAGCCTGCTTTCCGTGATGTCACTATCTGTCCCCCATTGAAACCCAACTTGTTCACAATAGGTTTCACACATTTGTAGGAGGGTTGGATCAGAGATTGGTAAATCATAGCTATAATACGCTTTTGTATCTGCAATTATTGACAATCGTTCTTTTAATAAATGGTGAAGAAGTGATTGATCCAAGCCTAATTTTGATAGCTCACCAGCGTGAGTGTCGAAAATTATTGTTGCTTTTTCCAATGTTCTTTTTGCCCCATTAAAATTGCCTCTACGGTGATGATAGGTGGATACTGCCAGTAAAATAAGACCGACCCAGACGGACGATTTGTTCCTGGAATCTATCTTTTTCCAATATTCCTCAAGTAACTCATGGCACTCAAAATAATCTCGATCTCCGTGAAAATGGGCTAAAAATTGGATATACTCGATTGGGTACAAGAGATCCCCCCCTTATTGAACTATGTAAATCTAGTTTATCATAACAGTGCAGCTTCCTTAGTGAAAAAAACCCGTCAATATGACGGGTTTTCCATTTCTCTAATTGTCTAGCCCCCGCGCCTAGGGGTTTACGCTTTTCTAGTTAGTAAACCCAAGCAGCACCAACAATGATTAACAAAATGAATAAAACGACGATTAAAGCAAAGCCGCCTCCAAATGCGCCATCCATATTAAAACCTCCTACATAATTATTGTCTTTTCCTTGTCATAATATGTGGGAGTTTTGTCCATTGTTATGGGCAAACATCATGTTTTGGTAATTAAGAACCTGTAAGGTTGATTTTTCTATTGGATTACACCGTGTGAATCCTCTATACTATTAATAGTTGAAATGACTGATGAACAAATTTTATTTATGAAGAATTTTGGTGAATGAACATGCCGTATCAGGTGAAGATTGATGCGTTTGAAGGGCCGTTAGATTTGCTTCTCCATTTAATTAATCGGCTTGAAATTGATATATATGATATTCCTGTTGCCGAAATTACCGAGCAATACTTAATATATATTAAAACAATGAAGGAGCTTCAACTGGATGTTGCCAGTGAATTTTTAGTAATGGCAGCGACATTACTGGTAATAAAGAGCAAAATGCTTTTACCAAAGCATGAAGAGGTTTTCGATGAAGTAGATTCTGAAATGACATACGAGGAAGACCCAAGAGACGAGCTTGTGGAGCGCTTGATTGAATATCGCAAATATAAAGAGGCTGCACATGACCTTAAAACGATGGAAGAAGAACGTGGTCTTATGTATACCAAGCCGCCAAGTGATCTTTCTGATTTTGCAAAGGAAAAACAACCTGAAAAAACTGACTTAAATGTCTCCTTGTATGATATGCTGGCAGCCTTCCAAAAGCTTTTGCGAAGAAAAAAGTTACAACGGCCCCTGGCGACTAAAATTGCCCGCCAAGAAATATCGATTGAGAAAAGAATGGCAGAGATTATGGGTGAATTAACACAGCTTAAAGGAAGAAAAAACTTTAATGAATTATTTCCAAATCCGGCAAAGGATCATATAGTAGTGACCTTTTTAGCTGTTTTGGAATTGATAAAAAGAAAAGTGATTGATGTTGAGCAAAAAGAAAATTTTGGTGATATCTTTGTTGAAGTTGTAGCGAAAGGAGCAGAAGTGGTTGGAAATCATTAATTGGAGCAGCATTCTGGAAAGCCTATTGTTTGCAGCAGGGGATGAAGGTCTTTCACTAAAGCAATTAGGAGAGGTTTTAGAAGTAGATGAGCTTAAGGCGATTGAAATCATTGAGAAGTTAAGACAAGAATATGCCGAAACTAATAGGGGTATTATGGTTGTCCAGTTAGCAGGAACCTATCAACTGGCAACAAAGAAGGAAAATGCAATTTATCTTAAGAAGCTAGTTGATTCCCCCCATACCTCTACATTATCACAGGCTGCTTTAGAGACATTGGCGATCATTGCCTATAAACAGCCGATTACCCGTGCTGAAATTGAGGAAATTCGCGGTGTGAAAACGGAGAGACCGCTGCATACCCTTGTCTCGAAGGTATTAATAAAGGAAGTTGGCCGGGCAGAAGGGACAGGAAGGGCCTATTTATATGGGACAACAAAAGAATTCCTGGACTATTTTGGATTAAAAAGTTTAAAAGAACTTCCACAGCTTCCGGATAAAGTCGAGGAAGAATTTATTCAGGAGGAAGCTGACTTGTTTTTTGAAAAATTTCAGGAAACAATTAACTCCTAAATCACAATCGGAAGACGAATTTATGCTAAAATGAATATATGTTTTTAGTAATCCAACAAGGCTTAAGCATTTCGACAAGGAGCGAGATTAAGTTGCTAATTAAAGAGTGTAAAGGATTTGAATTAGAAAAAGAAAAATCAAATACTTCAGAGGACTTTTTTAACAGAAGTGAAGTTACCTTCATTGAAGATGGTGTAGAAAAAACGCTGCATGTTCTGTATGTAAGGTACTTTGATCAAATCTTTGCTGAGTTTACCCCATATCAGCAAGATCCCATAATGGTTCATGAAGGAAATGAAGTTTATTTCAAAGAAATTGTTGCACTTATTTGCCTCTTAAAAAATCCAGGACTTCGCAGCCGTAAACGCCTATATATTAATTCTAAACAGGAGTTTGCTGCCTATTTCCAAGATATTAACTTTACTAAATTGCCTGAAATAATGCTTGCCCTTAAACAAAAAAAGGGCTTTGAACTTCGTTCTCCACTAGAGTTCATCCTGCAGCCGCTATAATAAAGTAAATTGATCTTAGGTAAATATTAGGGGGTAACTATGGGGAATTCATTGGTTAAAACGCAACTTATGGATGTTAAAGATTTTTTAACAAAGTCAATTTCAATAATTGAAGACTTTTTAAATGAAACAACGATTTCGGAATTGAAAGTAGAAAATGAAGAAGAGCGCAGCTATAATAAAATAATCTTTGCCAATTTACGCAAGTTAGCTGTTTATAGCGCAGAATGTTTAGAAACATGCTCTGTTATCTTGATAAACGAACCTTTTCAAAAAGCAGCAGCCGAAAAAACTCTTTATAAGATTTACCATCAATGTATTGAAGAGTTTTTCTCACCGAAGAATGATGCTTGGTTTGAAGATAGCCGTTCCGCCTATACAGGACGAAATTCGATTAAATTTTCCCGAAACGTTTCGGAAAGTGTTGTGCAACTCCTAAAGAATCTAGAAGGGGATTTCCAAAGAATTAGGGAAGAACTTGAGTACTATGAAACCGATTATCGAACTAAAATGATTCAATCAAAATAAACTAGGGTCTAAGGCTGTCCTTTTAATAAGGGCGGCCTTTCTCGTTCTTAACAAGCTTTATTCCTCATACCATTTAGGTAGATTGATTGAATACAAAGCTGTTTTATTGCTGGAGAGGAATGAGGATTTAATGGATCGATTTAGCCGATATGTTAATGAGCTATTTGATTGGAATGAGCAAATGAAACAATTTCTTCAATCGGAAAAGGTGGGGGAAGACTCGGAATTATGGGAAAAACTTGACGAATTTACCGAATTAATTGAAAGCACGAACCGAGAATTATCGTCTGAGGAGCTGCTTGGTCTTCAGGTAAAGGCTGAGAATATACATGAACAACTGGAACATTATTTTAGAAGGAAACAAGAAGTCGGAAATATTTGGATTGTAGAAAAAACACTTCCTCCCGGAGGACATACCTTACCGGAACTGCCCTATCCCTATAATGGCTTAGAGCCGTATATATCTGAGGAAATCATGAGATTGCACCACGATAAGCACCATCGTTCATATGTGGATGGATTAAATCGAGCCGAACTTAATCTTAAAAAGGCTAGGGAAACCAATGATTTTTCATTCATTAAGCATTGGTCACGTGAGCTTGCTTTTCACGGTTCTGGTCATTATCTTCATACGATTTTTTGGAGAAATATGATTCCGAATGGCAGCAGTGGTCCGCAAGGCATATTAAAGCAAGAAATAGATGGATATTTTGGAAGCTTTGAGGCTTTTAAACGACAATTCTCTGAAGCTGCCAAGCAAGTGGAAGGAGCTGGCTGGTCTTTATTGGTCTGGTCACCAAGGGCAAGGCATTTGGAAGTGTTACAATCGGAGCGGCATATGTTATTGACGCAGTGGGATACGATTCCTCTCCTTGTTCTCGATGTTTGGGAGCATGCCTATTATCTCCAATACAAAAACAACAGGGCGGAGTACGTGGATAAATGGTGGAATATAGTCAATTGGCATGATGTTGAAATAAGGTTTGAAAAAGCTGCAGATATAAAATGGCCAGCTTTTTAGAGCTGTTCCCATTTGAAGACTCGTCGAAAGGCGAGTTTTCTTGTTCTTATAAGAACCCGTCCCGCATAAACTTGTACAAAGCTATAAGCTTACAAGTAGACAGATTAGAAGGAGACGAGGTTAAACCAATGAAAATGATTTTGAAGCTAGTGACACTTTCCCTCATAGTCTCACTATTGATTGTAAACATTCCTCAGAAGGTTGATGCCACCCTCGGAGTCAGTGCTGCTAGCGCCGTCCTATTAGAGCAAAAAACTGGACGAGTTCTCTTTGAGAAGGATGCACACACCAAAAGGAGAATTGCAAGTATAACAAAAATCATGACTGCCATTCTCGCAATTGAATCGGGAAAAATGAATCAAACGGTTAAAGTGAGTGAAAAGGCAACCCATGCCGAGGGGTCGTCAGTATATTTAAAACCAGGAGAAAAAATAAAGCTTAATCATCTTGTCTATGGTTTGATGCTAAGATCCGGAAATGACACAGCAGTGGCAATCGCCGAGCATGTAGGGGGAAGTTTGGATGGCTTTGTCTATTTAATGAATCAAAAGGCAAAGGAAATTGGGATGCATAATACCCATTTCGCCAATCCGCACGGACTTGATGATCATGAAAATCATTATTCAACGGCATATGATATGGCCATCCTCATGCGCTATGCAATGAAAAATAAAACCTTTCAAAAAATTTCAGGTACCAAGGTATATAAAGCCCCAAATCCAACAGAAAATTGGGACAGGGAATGGAAAAACAAGAATCGTCTGCTATCAAAATATAAATATTGTACAGGCGGAAAGACGGGCTTTACAAAACGTGCGAAACGAACGCTAGTTACAACCGCAACAAAAGGAGATATGAATCTAATTGCGGTTACCTTAAATGATTCGAACGATTGGAATGATCATATTTCCATGTATGAAGGCGGATTTAAGGGGTTTGATATGGCCGAGGTGTTAGTTAAGGGGAAAATCGATGCAATAAAAAACAAATACTATAAGGATCATTTGTTTGTAAAAAAGTCAATTGTTTATCCAGCAACTAATGATGAAATGGCTTTGTTTTCAGTGAAGTATAAATTATTTAAACCTAAGAAAAAATGGACGAGTTCTAAAAATGAAGAAATAGTCGGGAAAGCAGCAATATATTTAGATGGGAAGGTTGTCCAGGAAACACCAATTTACTTCCAAGTCAATCAAGAAAAAAAGAAGAAAAAAGGGCTGTTTGATTTTGTTAAAGAAATTTTTCTTTCGGTCATCGGTGTGAATTCTAATGGTTAATTATATTTGGGTCTTTATGACAATCGTCGGTATTGTTTTTGCATTGATCAATGGGACAATGGAGGCGGTGAATAAGGCTGTTTTTGATGGTGCTAAGGAAGCAGTGATCCTTTGTATCGGTCTTATCAGTGTACTTGTTTTCTGGCTTGGCATGATGCGGATAGCCGAAGAATCCGGGCTTCTTGAAAAGCTGTCAAAGCTATTTCGCCCGCTAGTGAAAATTTTATTTCCTGAGGTTCCTCCTAAACACCCGGCAATGGGCTATATCTTGTCAAATATGATATCCAACATGTTTGGCTTAGGAAATGCCGCCACACCACTGGGAATAAAAGCGATGGAGGAGTTAAAGAAATTAAATGGCGGAAAAGATGAAGCAAGCAGGTCGATGGTGACCTTTCTGGCAATCAATACTGCCAGCATTACCATTATTCCCACAACGGTGATCGCAATTAGAATGAATTATCATTCTGCATCACCAACCGAAATCGTTGTCCCAACCATTATTGCGACCATCCTATCGGCAATTGGAGCAGTGCTGATAGACCGCTATTTTTATTATCGCAGAAGCCGAAAAGGATGATTTAGGTTATGGAGATATTTGCTAAAATTTCGCTAACTTTTATTCCTTTGTTAATTGGGTTTATTCTTTTATATGGAACTCTTAAAAAGGTGCCAACTTACGAAAGTTTTGTTGAGGGTGGAAAAGAAGGGATTAAAATTGCCGTATCAATCATACCTTTTTTAGTTGGAATGTTGGTCGCAATCTCCATTTTTCGTGCATCTGGTGCTTTAGACGCTTTAATGAATTGGATCAGACCAGTGATGAAAATGATGGGAATCCCCGCAGAAATTGTTCCATTGCTCATTATTAGACCGATTTCAGGTACAGCCGCTCTTGGAATGACAAGTGATTTAATTGCCTCCTATGGCCCTGATTCTTTTATTGGCCGTCTTGCATCCGTGCTGCAAGGAAGTACGGATACTACCTTTTACGTTTTAACCGTTTATTTCGGTGCCGTTGGGATTAAAAAAATGGGGGATGCACTAAAGGTAGGACTTCTTGCAGACGTAGTGGGAATTATCGTCTCCATTATTATTGTAACTTTTATTTTTGGCACAAAATAGGGTTTAAGATTGGGTATGTTCCTTTTGGGACATGCTTTTTTCTTTTTCCGTTAATTTAATACCCGTTACTTTGAAAAGTGGAGAAATTGTGTCATAATTCATTAGGATAGAATAGCAAATAGGCTTCCGTTGTAAATAGGAATCACTCCTTTTTACCTATGAGATTATATCTATCGGAAAAATTTTGAGGTGAACTGAATGGAAAGATTACAAAAGGTAATAGCTCGAGCGGGTATTGCTTCTAGAAGAAAATCCGAGGAGTTAATAAAAGAAGGAAGAGTAAAAGTAAATGGAAAAGTGGTTACAGAGCTTGGAGTGAAGGTTTCTCCTTCCGATAAAGTAGAGGTAAATGAAATACAGATTGAGAAAGAAGAACCTGTTTATTTTCTTTTATATAAACCAAGAGGGGTTATTTCAAGTGTAAGTGATGATAAGGGCAGGAAGGTAGTCACAGATTTCTTTTCCCATTTTAAAGAACGAATTTTCCCTGTCGGGCGCCTTGACTATGATACCTCCGGTTTGCTGCTGCTAACAAATGACGGGGAATTTGCCAATTTGCTTATGCATCCAAAGAATGAATTGGACAAAGTGTATGTTGCGAAAATAAAAGGCATTCCATTAAGAGAAAACCTGAGGAAATTGGAAAAAGGGATTCGTCTTGAGGATGGCAAAACGGCACCTGCAAAAGTCAATTTACTATCGGTAGATAAGAAAAAACAAACCGCGATTGTTGAAATTACGATTCATGAAGGGCGAAATCGTCAAGTTAGAAGAATGTTTGAGGCTATTGGGAATGAGGTTCTGAAATTAAAGCGTGAACGGTATGGCTTCTTGACATTAAACGGTTTAAAAACAGGAGAGGCAAGAGAGCTGACTCCTCATGAGGTAAAGCAATTGAGGGCCCTTGCATTGGATAAACTTAAGAAAAAGTCATAAAATCGTCACAAATACCACTTTCCTTAACACTATGCCGATATTGGAAAGTGCTATAATTTAAGACGACTGTGTTATGTGATTTACTGGAGGTTTTTTTATGAAGAAACGGCGATTAGTGATTAGAACAATTATTTTACTTGTACTAGGTGCAGCCGTTGCCTATTCGCTTTATTCAAATCTTACAAAAGATAATAAACAAAAGGTCTCTCAAGGTGATCAAGCACCTGATTTTGTCTTAGTCGATATGCAAGGAAACAAGCACCGTCTTTCTGATTACCGTGGTCAGGGAGTATTTTTAAATTTCTGGGGAACGTGGTGCCCTCCGTGTAAGAAAGAAATGCCGTATATTAATAATCAATACCATCAGTATAAAGATAATGGTGTGCAAGTTTTATCTGTCGATATACAGGAGCCAGAACTTGCCGTTAATCAATTTGCTGAACGTCTTAAGCTTGATTTCCCGATTATGATTGATAAAGAAAAAGAAGTCATGAATGTGTACGGTGTTGATCTGTTGCCGGCAACATTTTTAATTGATAAAAATGGTAAGGTGGTACAATATTATACCGGTGAATTAACCGAATACAAAATCAAGGAGTTTATGGAGAAAATAAAACCATAGGGGATTGTAGGGAGTTTTTTAAAATGAACGATGTGAAATGTGAATGCCGGCATGTGAATCCGCATGGAACCGTGTTATGTGAAGCATGTGGAAAAGTGCTCGATGAACGAGATAGCAATAATAAAGAACTTCTTGATATGCGCTACGAAGGGAGTGCTCGCCGCTCTCAAACCTATAGCAAAACCTTTATCGATAAAATTTGGAATTTCTTCTCATCGGTTAAAGTCGGTGTTTGGCTGATTATTATTACCTTACTCGCTTCCATTCTTGGCACTATTCTGCCGCAGGAGATGTATATTAATCTGCCGGCAGATGTGTATTATGAGCAGGAGTACGGTTGGTTTGGAAAATTATATTACAAATTAGGTTTGCATGATTTGTATGGTTCATGGTGGTACTTATTATTAATCGCCATGATTGGCATTTCCCTTGTTATTTGTAGTCTTGATCGAGTTGTCCCGTTATATAAGGCATTAAAAGCCCAGAGAGTCACTAGGCACGAAGGTTTTTTAAAGCGCCAGAGGGTATTTGGTGTAAATGAAAACGTTGGCGAAAATGATTTCACGACAATTAAGCAGCATTTAAAGAATAGACGCTATCATGTTCGGGAAGAAAATGGCGATCTGTTAGCTGAAAAAGGGCGATTTTCCAGGTGGGGACCGTATGTAAACCATGTGGGTTTAATTATCTTTTTATTTGGCGGGATGCTCCGGTTTATTCCTGGTGTTTATGTGAATGAGAACCTTTGGGTAAAAGAGGGAGAAACAGCAGTGGTCCCCGAAACAGGTGAAAAGTTCTACTTGAAAAATAATCAATTTATTCTACAGCATTACGATAAAAATGAAAATAAAACCTTCGAAAAGGCGATTGAGCAGGCGGGTGATGTTGTTAAGAACTATCAATCTAACGTCGTTTTATATGAACGGATGGGTCAGAATCTTCCTGGTGAGAAGCCGGAATTAAAGAAGGTAAAAGAATATAAAGTTCGAGTTAATCATCCACTATCCTTTGATGGTTATTCTGTTTTCCAATCCTCATTTAGAAGTGAGTTAAAACAGATGAACTTTTTGCTGACGAATAAAGAGACAAATCAGACTTTTGGAGAAGTAGACATCAATCTTGAGGATCCAAAGGCTAAGTATGATCTAGGTGACGGCTATTCTGTTAAGATTCTAAATTATTTTCCGGATTTTGAATTTGATAAGAATAAGGAGCCAACGACAAAATCTCGTGTACCTAACAATCCTGCTTTTGTCTTTCAAATCACTACTCCAGATAAAGAACCGGAAACGAGTTTTGTGGCCATCAAGCAAACAATCGAGCCTTTTGGTAACAATACGTATAAGATGGCTTTTAAAGGAATTGAAACCAAAAATGTTTCAGGGTTTACTGTCCGCAAAGATTCTTCCTTATGGGCAATTATTTTAGGCGGTATTCTTTTTATGATTGGTGTCATACAGGGTGCATACTGGAACCATCGCCGAATCTGGATTCAAAACAAGAATGGACAAGTTTGGATTGCAGCCCACACGAATAAAAATTGGTATGGTATAAAGCGGGAAATTGAAATGGTATTAACAGATACAATGCTTAACATACCAGAGGATCAGCTTCAACGGGAAAATACGGACAAGGAGGGCGTCTAGTTGGCAGCACTAAGTAGTAATTTGTTATTTATTGCTTTTATACTTTATTTAGTTTCTATACTGTTTTATGGTGGATCGATTAAATCAAAAAAGGACATGAACGGAAAGAAAGGAACCAATCGCTGGGGGACAATTGCCGTATTTTTAACGATAATCGGTTTTATATCGCAGCTTGGTTATTTTATTACCAGATGGATTGCAGCGGGTCACGCTCCAGTAAGTAATATGTTTGAGTTTACGACATTTTTTGGGATGGCCCTTGTTGGTGCATTTATTGTTATTTATTTTATTTATCGAACAACTTTGCTTGGATTATTTACAATGCCGGTGGCAATTCTAGTTATTGCCTATGCAAGTATGTTTCCTAGGGATATTACGCCGTTAATACCGGCATTGCAAAGTTATTGGCTTCATATTCATGTGACTACTGCAGCGATTGGGGAAGCCATCTTAGCGATTAGCTTTGCAGCGGGGCTGATCTATCTTGTAAAGGCAATTGATCAAACAAAATCAACCAAACGAACCTTTTGGCTAGAAATGGTCATGTTTTCATTAGTTACAGTACTTGGATTTGTCGTGGTGTCATCTGTATTTTCAGGGATCGGTTATCACGAGAAATTCAATTGGACTGATAAACACGGCACACAGGCTGTAGTAGAATATAAAATGCCAGCTATTACTGGACCGCATGATAGCGAATTGCTGACAAAGGAAGGCTTTAAACCGTTAATTGAAATGCCGGCTTTCATTAATGCAAAAAAGGCGAATACCGTTATTTGGTCATTAATGTCAGGTCTAGTACTTTATGGCCTTATTAGATTAATCTTAAGGAAGCGGATTGCAGCAGCGCTTCAGCCGCTTGTAAAAAATATTAAACTTGACTTTGTTGATGAGATTAGTTACCGTTCAGTGTTAATCGGCTTCCCTGTATTTACGTTAGGGGCACTCATTTTTGCCATGATTTGGGCGCAAATGGCTTGGTCCAGGTTCTGGGGTTGGGATCCGAAAGAAGTTTGGGCGCTGATCACGTGGTTATTCTATGCAGCATTTATGCATCTTCGTCTCTCCAAGGGATGGCATGGTGAAAAATCTGCATGGTTAGCCGTAATTGGCTTTGTTATTATTATGTTTAACCTGGTAGCTGTTAACTTGGTTATTGCTGGGCTTCATTCTTATGCAGGTTAATTTTAAATTTTATAGCCTTCACCTTTTATAAAGAGTGGAGGCTTTTTTTTAACAATGGCAACTTTGAGAATTGTCCAGCTTCAGCGCCTAGCCCCTCGGGACATAAGCCGCCCCACTGTGGTGGCTGGGGAACTGCCTCCTCGCGGGTCGTCTTATGCCTGTCGGGGCTGACCAAGGCGCCTCCGCTTTTCGCTGTCAAATTTTTGACACTTTTAAAAGCAGTAATTACCGTGAAAATATAGAAAAATACCATGCCATTTTGTACAATAAACTTCATGGGGGGATTAATAATGGAAAAAGACGTGAAAATTTTAGTTGTAGATGATGAAGAAAGAATTCGCCGTTTATTAAAAATGTATTTAGAACGTGAAGAATATATAATCGATGAAGCAGAGGATGGAAACGAAGCGTTAACAAAAGCAATTGCAAATGACTATGATGTTATTCTGCTTGACTTAATGATGCCTGGCAAGGATGGCATTGAGGTTTGTCGTGTATTAAGAGAAAAAAAGGCAACTCCCGTTATTATGTTAACCGCGAAAGGTGAAGAAATCAATCGCGTTCAAGGCTTTGAAGTGGGGACTGATGACTATATTGTTAAACCATTTAGCCCACGGGAAGTAGTGCTGCGTGTAAAAGCGCTATTAAGAAGATCATCGCAAACCAGCTATTTGCAAACCGAAACAACGACAAAGGATGTCATTGTCTTTCCACATTTAACGATTGACAATGATGCTCACAGAGTGTTAGCAGACGGCAAGGAAGTAAGCTTAACTCCCAAAGAATACGAATTACTTTATTTCCTAGCAAAAGCACCGGATAAGGTGTTTGATCGCGAACAATTACTGAAAGAAGTTTGGCATTATGAATTTTTCGGTGATTTACGAACGGTTGATACGCACGTAAAACGTCTTCGCGAAAAATTAAATAAGGTGTCTGAACAGGCTGCAAGGATGATTGTAACGGTTTGGGGAGTAGGCTACAAATTTGAGGTTGTAAATGAATGACCTTTTTGAGAAGTGTAGTTGGTAAACTTTGGTTTACCATCCTATTGCTGGTATCGTTCATACTGTTTATTTTAACTGTCATGCTATTGGAATTCTTCCAAAATTACAACATTGATCAAACAAAAAAGGACTTAACGGATACAGCGGAAAAAATTTCCTATGTTTTAGAAAAACATCCTGATAAATTATCACTTGGTTTAGAAATATCCTGGGAATTTATCGATGATGTCACAAAAGTGGTCGTTGTAAAGAATGAAGATGAGGTTTATTATTCTCCAAATACTGATGATACCAAAAAGTTGTCCATTAAGGATATTAATAAAGACCCAGATTTAAAGAAAATATTTCACAATAACAAAAAAGTTGAAAAGATTTCCAACCTTTCAATAAAGAATGGCATTAAGGATACTAATTATTCCATTATTGGTGTCCCGCTCCATCTCCCTGGTGGGAAAAATGGTGCGGTATTTATTTATCAGTCGTTAGAAGACATGCAGGAAACCTCACATTCCGCAACAAAATTTATATTACTTGTAGCCGGTGTGGCCATTATTTTAACCACTATTTTTGCCTTCTTCCTATCTACACGAATCACAGCGCCGTTAAGAAAGATGAGGGAGGCTGCATTTGAAGTGGCTCGAGGAAAATTTGATACGAAAGTCCCAATCCTGACTCATGATGAAATTGGCGAACTGGCAACGGCCTTTAACCAGATGGGCAGGCAGTTGAAATTTAATATGAATGCCCTTAACCAGGAAAAAGAACAGCTAGCTAGTATTTTAAGTAGTATGGCCGACGGGGTTATCACCTTTAATCGAGATGGAACGATTCTGATTACGAATCCTCCGGCAGATCGCTTTTTACAATATTGGTATTACGAAAAAGGGGGATTTGCCTCTGATTCGGAGTCAATCCCATCACAAGTAATGGAGCTTTTTCAACGGGCGGTAGATACTGAAAAAGAACAAATTGGTGAGATTTCCCTACAAGGGCGGCATTGGGTCATTTTGGTAAGTCCTCTATATAGTAATCAATTTATCCGTGGAGCAGTAGCGGTTCTAAGGGATATGACTGAGGAAAGACAATTGGATAAAATGAGGAAAGACTTCATCGCCAATGTTTCACATGAACTTAGAACACCAATTTCCATGTTACAAGGGTACAGTGAAGCGATTGTGGATGATATCGCTGAATCACAGGAAGAGAAAAAAGAAATGGCCAAAGTCATCTATGATGAATCATTGCGAATGGGACGGCTGGTTAATGAATTGCTGGACCTTGCCCGAATGGAAGCAGGACATATTCATTTATCGATGGAGGATATTGAAATTTCTACCTTTATCAATCGAATTATCCATAAATTTCAGGGATTGGCAAAGGATAATGAAATTGTGTTGAATGCGGATTTAGAAGATGGGGTTACTGCGTTTATATTTGACCCTGATCGAATTGAACAGGTGTTGACGAACTTAATCGATAATGCAATAAGGCATACACCAAAAGGTGGAGCTGTTTCATTAACAGTAACGTCAGAAGACAATGGAATAAGAATGGAAGTAAAAGATTCCGGCTCTGGGATCCCTGCGGAAGATCTGCCGTTTGTTTTTGAACGCTTTTATAAAGCGGATAAAGCGAGGACGAGGGGAAGAGCGGGAACAGGACTTGGGCTTGCAATTGTGAAGAATATTATTGATGCCCATCGGGGCCATATTTCCGTGCAAAGTAAAATGGGACAAGGAACAACATTTTCCTTCCTGCTTCCACGAAAAAAGTAAAATAAACAATCATTTTGCCGATTGTTCTTGATTCACAAGGAACAATTAAGAGTGGAAGCGTCTATTTGATGCTTCCGCTTTTTTTATGTGTAATTGAATTTAACCTTTTACAAATACCTTCCAATCTGGCCAAAAAACGTCTATATTTAAAAGGGTGAAACTTTTTATACATAAACATCGACTAATATAAATGAACGGGGAGGGGAATTGATGGACTCCGTTTTCGATGAGCTATATCAAAAATATCATCATGACGTTTTTCAATTTCTATTTTATATGGTTAGAGACAAAGAACAGGCAGAGGATCTTGTTCAAGAAGTCTATATTCGGGTATTTAAGTCTTATCATCGTTTTGAAGGGAAAAGCAGTGAAAAAACATGGCTGTTTTCGATTGCAAGGAATGTTGCCATTGACTTTTTCCGTAAACAAAAGGGCTGGAAGGAAAGATTACTTGAAAAATTTGATTGGTCAACCAATCAAGTAAAGGATGAGAATCCGATACCTGAAGAAATTACTGTACAGAAGGAAGAAATCCGGTGGATATACAAATGTCTTGAGTATTGTACACTGGATCAACGGTCTGTTATCATTCTGCGTTATTTACAGGATTTATCCATTTCTGAGACTGCCCTAGCACTGGGCTGGACGGAAAGTAAGGTAAAGACCACACAACACCGCTCCTTAAAGGTTTTGAAGAAGCAGATGGAATTATTTTATGAAAAGGAGGGAGTAACAAGTGAAAAAGTCAGAGTGGAGCGATAATGAGCTCGAAGAATTATTAAGGCAGATGCCGAAAATACTAGATCATCGCAATCCTCGTGACATTTACCAAAATCTTTCCTTAAAACGGCGTAAAATAAAATCATGGCTTTTGCCTGGCATAGCTGCTGCAGCCGCATTGCTTTTATTTTTCATCCTGGCACCAAAATTAATGGATGGGACAAATTTCTCCTTTGATAAGACGCAAGATGAAAAATCCACAGCAAATCAAGAAATGAAGATGACTTCAAGGGATTTAACCCCAGCCGTGGAAAAAAATGACGCCTTACCAAAGAAGAAGGCGTATTCAGAAACAGAACAGCCAAGCGTAATGAAAGCTGAGAGTATAAAAACGGCCATTTATGAGGATGAATTGGAGAAGGGGACTACTGTATTCACTTACTGGATTCCAGATCCACAAGTGCAAATTCTAATTCCTGTTTCTATTATCGCAAAGAGTACGGGAGGCCAACCCTGGCTTACTCAATATACTAAGAAAATGCCCGTTTTAACGGAAGAAGAATGGGGATTATCAGAATTTTATCCTTTAAATGGGACGATGGAGCTTGATAATAATAATAGCAGCGTTTGGGTTGATGTTCCTTCCAATCATCAATACGGACAAGGTTCAACCAGTGAAACAAATTTTATTAATGTATTAAAAAGGGATATTTCCTCTAATAGCAATCTTAAAAAAATAAAGTTTTCAACAAACGGTAACCCAGGAATTGAATTAGGGAATTACGGCAAGCTTGAAGAAGTGGATGTTGTTCCTGATAAAAGGCATGCGTACTTATTTTATTATCCAGAAGGTAGTGACCTTCCATTTCTTACTCCAACAATTGAGACGTTTAACGATATAAATACTGCAATAGAAGTGATGAAATCTGATCAGCCCTTATTAGGTTTAAAGAGCTCCCTGAAGTCCATAATGCCGTTACATGAATTATCAGTCTCTGACAAAACATTATTTGTCTCACTAAGGGGAAATGCAAATCTACAAGACAACCAGCAGTCATCATCTTCTCTCGAGGCACTACTTTTGACAGCAAAGGAATTTGGGATTGAAAAGGTAGTCATAAAGGATTCTGCCATTCCAGCTATTGGTTCCTTCAATTTATCAAAGGATATCAAGGTGCCAGTAGCACCTAATTTACGAAATATAGAATGAATGTTAAAAATCAACCAACCCGGTTGATTTTTTTTATGAATAAAATTTGGAAGGACTCCAAATTATAACAAGTATGCTCATGTCGGTCTCTGATGCGGCAATATGTTCTAAACGTGAATTCATGAACATATGGTGTGGAGGAGAGGACAAGATATATAAGGAGGAAATTGTAAGCATGCTTGACTACATAAAAAGGTTTTTAATTGCCATCATTATGGCACTGTTTATCAGTTTATTATTTTTAGGCGGCAAACATTCAGAGGCTTCGGGTTTGCAGGCACAAAATGGCATGGAAGAACACTGGATATGGCCGGCAGACGGTGTCATTTCCGATAAATATGGAACAAGGCAGGGAACCCATAAAGGAATCGATATAGCGGGTAAATTGGATACACCCGTAATGACCGTTGATGGTGGGACGGTTGTTAAGTCATATTATTCGAATACATATGGTCATGTTGTTTTTATAAAACACTTAAGTAATTTTGTCACCGTTTATGCCCATTTAAATAAGCGGGACGTTTCGGTTGGTCAAAAGGTTAAACAGGGTGATGTGATTGGGAAAATGGGTGGGACTGGCCAAGCAACAGGAACCCATCTCCATTTTGAAGCCCATCAAATCGAATGGAGATACGATAAGAAATATGCACTGGATCCGGAAAGTCTATTAGGTAAAGCAGATGTTGGTGAATCCGTTCAGGCTGGTGTCGCAGGTATTAGTAATAATGTGTTAGCAGCAAGCACCCACCCACTTATAGATGAAGGTTCATCAGAAGCAAATAAAGAAAAATACATTGTTAAACAAGGGGACACATTGTACTCTATTGCCCATAAACAAAACATTTCTATAAATAGAATAAAGTCAATAAACAATCTAACATCGGATCTCATTAAGCCAAATCAACTATTAATTGTTGATTAATATTCTGAAAAACCTGCTAACCTTTGTTAGCAGGATATTTTTTACTTAACAAAAGGGAATTTCTTTAGTATAATAAAGTTGTAATTTAATATCGATCTATCTTCGGGGCAGGGTGAAATTCCCGATCGGCGGTATTGGAGCAATGCTCCTGAGCCCGCGAGCCTTTTATAGGCAGGATTTGGTGTGATTCCAAAGCCGACAGTATAGTCTGGATGGGAGAAGATGGAGGTTCTGCAGACGTTCAAAAAATGCTGAAGCAACGAACGTTTATTAAGCGTGCCTTCGTGAGCTCCCTCAAGTGAATGACTTGAGGGATTTTTATTTACTTGGCCGCCCATTTTGCTGAACCTCTCTTCCTTACACGATGGATCAAAAAAGGAGAGAGGAAGATGAAGAAAATGAAGAAAACAAAGAAAATATCAGTAAAGGCTTATGTTTCAATTGGAATGCTGAGCAGTATAGCATATCTTTTAATGCTACTAAATTTCCCGCTGCCACTATTTCCTAATTTCTTATTTGTTGATTTCAGCGACATCCCAGCGTTAATTGCCACTTTAATTTTTGGGCCAATTGCAGGAATATTAGTTGAGTTTTTTAAAAATGTCCTTAATTATATTGCGACAGGAAGCCCAACGGGAATCCCTGTTGGTCATATTGCCAATTTCTTAGCGGGAATTGTGTTTATCCTGCCAACCTATTTTGTATATAACAAACTAAAAACGAAAAAGGGTATGACAATTGGTTTAATCGCAGGAACCGTCATAATGGCCGTTGTGATGAGTATTTTGAATTACTTCATTATTTTACCTGCCTATACGGTTCTTATGGGATTTCCAGACATGAGAAACTTGGTAGTACCTGCGATTTTACCTTTTAACATCTTAAAAGGTGTCATGATGTCCTTCATCTTTATGCTATTATTTATTAAAATGCAGACATGGATTAATAAATTTTCAGCCATAAAAAGTGCATAAAAAAAGCAGCAGGGGTCACTCACACATGAGCCCCTGCTGCTTTTTTACCATTAAATAAATAAACCCCGCCTATAAAAGACGGGGATTAGTAGCTTAAAAATATTTTTTTGACAAAATATTATTCGAATTTTGTTGGGTTACCATCGAATGATTCGTCAGCTACTTTGATTGAATCTGTTGGGCAGCCTTCAAAAGCATCCATCATGTCATCGATTAACACATCTGGAATTTCAACAATACCTTCGTTATCGTCAAGTGTAACATATGCAATGCCTTCATCATCATAATCATAAATATCTGGTGCTGCTGCGCCACATGCACCACATGCGATGCAAGTTTCCTTGTCAACAATAGTATACTTTGCCATGAAAAAAAACCTCCCAGTTAAATAACAAAAATTATTCTAGCTCATTTTCCATATTAAAAATGGAAACGCATTACTCCTCTCTATTGTAAAACTGTATGGGCAACTTTTCAATAGAAAAATACTATTAAAACTGTGGTTTGTTATTTTGATTTACTTAATCTTTCATTTTTTAATCAGCAAGAATCTACATTTCATGTTAAAATAAAAATAGAAATAATGGGGAATTTGTCGATAAAAATGAAGAAAAATGTGGTGGGGCATATGCTGCAGTTGGAAGCCATCATTCTATATTGTTTAACACAATTAAATAATGAACGGACAATTTATTCCATCTTTCACCTTATTAATGGAAAAAAGTCATCGCAAACTATTCAAGATGCTCATTTATTTTCTTTAAAAAGGTTTTTTGGAATTTATGACACATTAACAAGGGACTCCTTTGATGAAATCATTCATTCCATGTGCAAAAATGAGTGGATTAACCACTGCGGAGAACAACAATACATTCTTACCAACACTGGAAAGTCAATTTTAGAAAGCCATCCAGTGCCACCCTATTTAAATGGCTGGGGGTATCAGCCGTTTACTTCGTTGTTTTGGGAAAGATTATCCTTATTTATTCAGGTTACTTCGAATCTTATTTTTGGTGAGGCGAGGTACCAACCTATCCAAAAAAACAAGGATGTTCACCTGTGGTTAAAAGCTGCAATAAAAGAAATGAGAATATCAAGGAATGAGTTAGGGGACATGGTTTTCACGGAGTTGATCACATGCTTCGATGAGACTGAGGAAATTAATCCCGCTATTTTGGTGTTTCGGTTAACGGGTTTCGAGCAAATTGGGCTAACTTCAATACAGACAGCAAAGAAATTAAATATGGACATTCATGATTATCATATTGGATTTATTCATACCCTTCATTTTTTGTTGCAAACCATTATGCGGAATCCCGCACGTTTTAGAATATTAGCCATCCTAATCAAGGACTTGAACCAAAATGATGAGTTAACTATTTCATCTAGGAAAACGTTGGCGCTATTAAATGAGGGATATTCTCCTGACATGATTGCAAAATTCAGGAAATTAAAATTAAGTACTATTGAAGATCATTTTGTTGAATTTGCTTTAAGTGTCAATCATTTCTCCATCGACCCCTATGTAGATAAAGAATTACAAATAAAAATAATTGAAATTTCCAGGCGAATGGGAACTAGGCAACTTAAGCTAATTAAGGATCAATTGCAGTCAGCCACGTATTTTCAAATACGATTGGTGTTGGCGAAGTATGGTGATAGGGAATGGAAATAGAATCACTGTTAAAAAAGTACTTTGGGTATCAGTCATTTAAAACAGGCCAGAAGGAAGTTATTTCATCGGTGCTTGCGGGAAAGCATACGTTAGCTATGCTGCCAACAGGAACGGGAAAAACCTTGTGTTATCAACTTCCAGGGCTTATCCTTCCGGGACAAACTTTAATCATTTCTCCGCTGCTTTCCCTTATGCAGGATCAAGTTGAACAATTTAAACGCTTTGGTGAGAAACGGGTCATTGCATTGAATTCATTTCTATCTCCGGCAGAAAGAAATAATGCACTTCGGCAGTTAAGGGAGTATAAGTTTATCTTCATTTCTCCCGAAATGCTCCGGGTTCCATTTATTATGAGGATGCTACAGCAACTAACGATTTCGTTATTTGTTGTCGATGAAGCACATTGTATATCACAATGGGGCTTTGACTTTCGCCCTGATTATTCGAAATTAGGAGACATACGTGAAAAGTTAGGGAATCCCCTAACCCTTGCACTCACAGCAACAGCCACAAATAAGGTTCTAGATGATATTTCTTCTTCACTTGGACTTAAAGAAATGGTAAGAATAGTATCCACTATTGATCGCCCAAATATTGCTTTTCAAGTTGAAAAAACAACTGATTATCGGGATAAACAAAATCGGGTTATTGATCTTGTTTCAGGACTGCAAAAGCCTGGGATTATTTATTTTTCTAGTAAAAAGGCAGCGGAACAAATGGCCGCGTTACTTGAAGAAAAGGGTATTTGCCGCGCAATGGCCTATCACGGCGGAGTGGATCAAAACTCCAGAATTTTAATTCAGCAGCAGTTTATTCATAACCAGTTGGATGTCATATGTGCGACAAGTGCCTTTGGAATGGGAATAAACAAGGAAAATATTCGCTTCATCATCCATTATCATATGCCGATGCAAATAGAATCATATCTTCAGGAAATCGGCAGGGCAGGCCGTGATGGGAACCCGAGTGTCGCAATTCTTTTATACGCAAATGGTGACGAACAACTTCCGCTTCAGCTTGCAGAAGGGGAATTACCATCAGAACAGCAAATTGACTGGTTTTTTGCACATGTACAGCACGAAGAACCATTAATCGATGGCAGGATAGAATATAGTCAGCACTTAAAAGAGCTTGGTGGTTTTTCGGACACTCAATGGAGAATAATTGAGGACTTTCTTAATCCACTCGAAGGGGCTAGTTCCCCTGAAATAGTAAAGACCAAGATAAAGGAATTTGTTAAGGAAAGATTAGGTGCTAAGATCAATAATGTCTTTCTAATGAAAAGATGGGTGGAATCTGCCTCGTGCAGACGAGAATTTATCTTAGGATATTTTGATGAAAGATTGTGTAAGAAGGTTTCCTCCTGCTGTGATATTTGTGGGCTGGAGTTAAATGATTATCTGACTACAGCAAAAACTTCACCTTTGAAAACTAGTGAAGAAAAGTGGAAGGATTATCTTGCCAAAATATTAATCAATAGTGAGTTGAGAGAATGAAACAGAAGTATCATGAATTAATCGCAGGTTTAACGGATAAAGAGCTCCTTTCTCATTTATATGTTACACAAATCATTCTCGTAGGAATCTCGTTTATTTTAGGCTTTCTATTGTTTGATCATTTTTCGTATTTAGATCAGATCCAACTGGATGACTTAAATATTGTAACAATCGGTATTCCTGCAGGCGTTGCCGTTGTCATAACCGATTTAGTCTTAATGAACCTGCTGCCTCCCTCCTACTATGATGATGGGGGATTAAATGAAAGAATTTTTAAAAATAAAAGTGTTTTTCATATTTTTGTGATTGCATTTTTTGTTGCGTTTAGTGAGGAATTACTCTTCCGAGGTATCATCCAAACAAAAGTGGGTCTAATTCTAGCCAGTATTATTTTTGCTATTATTCATTATCGGTACCTCTTTAATTGGTTTCTATTTATAAATATTGTCCTGCTTAGTTTTGTAATTGGAATGATTTACGAATGGACTGGGAATTTGGCAGTAACCATCATTATGCATTTTTTGATTGATTTTCTCTTAGGTTTATATATTAAATTTAGACGTACCACCGTTTGGGATGAACAGGGAGGCGAGCTCCGTGAATAAGGAAGAACCATACAGAGACCAAGCCGAAAGGCTAAAGCAGCGGATTCAAAAAATAAATGATAAAGTAGACGACGGTAACAGTAATAAGTTACCTCCAAGAGAGCAAGTACACCGTCAAAAAAAGAAAAAAACAAAATGGAAGCTAAAATATCCACTCATTCGACTATTGGTCTTGTGTTTTATCCTCCTTCCTATCATCATTTTTAGTGTGATTTCCTATAGGGATAGTGGGAAGAAAGTGAATGGAACCGAGAAGACGTCCGGGAGCTCGGTAGGATATGAAACCATTAATCTTGATAAATCCAATGCTGAAGACGAAATCATTTCCGAGAAATCTGAGGAAACAGAACCAAATCAGGATACAGATGGTTCGGGTGTAGCGGAGGAAAATAGCGAAGTGCCTCAGGATGTAGCGGAACAACCTGTTTCGAGTGTCCCATCGACTCCATCTGTTCCGGCACCAAGTTCAAATAATGATGCTGCCAATAAGCAGGTGACAGATAAAAATAGTCAGCCGCAGCCAGAACCTGTCAAAAGCGAAACAAATAAGGTCATTTATCATACTGTTACCAAGCAAGATACACTCTATAAGATTTCGATGAAGTACTACCAATCTCAAAAAGGAATCGATATTATCAAAAAGGCAAATAAGCTTCAGGGTGAAGAAATTTATGTTGGTCAAGTCTTGAAAATACCGTTAAACAACTAGCCGATCACTTCGATCGGTTTTTTTGTCTTTTTTAAAACATAATTTTTGGGACAAGGTCATAAGTATATAGGAGAAATGGAGGGTGATAACAAATGGATTCTCCAATCCAATTACTTGAATACACGGACCAAGCAACGAAGCAAATGTTAGAAAACGTTAGAAAAAAGAAGAAGAAGTTTGACGACACTAAAATGTGGCATTTTATTTCGATATATGGAACACTTTTTTTTGCCTTTATTTTTATGCTATATTTCTATGTAACAATCTTCAAACACTATTCTTATTCCTTTTTATCCGTGTTATCGGCAACATTAAATGATGCAGCGGCAGTTCTCTTGATCACGATAACTCTTATCGGGTTAGGCGTGATGAATCTGTTAAAACAACAAAAGGAAAAGAAAGAAAAGGAATATCAGGAATTACGGTGTGAAATTGTTGACCGAAGTAAGGATTTGTGGAAAAGAGAAGAGGAATGGAAGAACCGCCACATTGTTTTTGAAATGATGAAAAAGCAGTACGATATTAATCTTTACCACGAAAAAAAATAAGAAGCAGAATGATGGCTGCTTCTTATTTTTATTAAAAGATTGTCTTTTTGCCTTGCTCTTCTTTTAATATTTCTACCGCTTCGCGGAATCTTAATGAATGGATTATTTCACGTTCACGTAAAAAACGCAGACTATCGTTAATATCAGGATCATCACTGATGTTAATCAACCACTGGTATGTGGCCCGAGCCTTTTCTTCTGCCGCAATATCTTCATATAAATCAGCAATTGGATCTCCTTTTGCGGTAATATAGGTAGCTGTAAAAGGTGCTCCAGCAGCATTATGATAGTATAAGGCACTGTCATGATCGGCATAGTGAGCTCCGAGCCCTGCTGCTTTCATTTGCTCCGGTGTTGCATCTTTTGTTAATTTATACACCATGGTGGCTATCATTTCGAGATGGGCAAATTCCTCGGTACCGATATCTGTTAAAAGACCTATTACTTTATCAGGGATCGTATATCTTTGGTTCAAATAGCGGAGTGCAGCTGCAAGCTCTCCATCAGCACCTCCATATTGCTCAATTAAATACTTGGCTAGTGTTGGGTTACAGGTACTGACGCGAACAGGATACTGTAATTTCTTCTCATAAACCCACATCCATTTCATCCCTCCCCTTTTAAACTTGCCACGGCCAAGGCGTATCGTCCCAGTTCCAAGGATAGCCTGAATAACTATTACCAAATTGTAATAGCGGCCCAAATTGGCTTTCAAATTCCTTTTTTAATCGTTTTCTTTCCTTGGCATAATGGTTAAATTGATGGATGGCTTCAAGGTCATCGTTATGTGTATCTAAGTAAAGGGTTAACTCGACTAAAACAAAGTCGACCGCCTGGAGCTGCTCCATTAATTGATAGTATTCAGCAGGAACTTGTTTCATGGAGCCATTCCCCCTTTGGCTTTCTCAGCGGAATTGAAGTATGGATCATAAAGATCCTTCCAAAGCGTACCGGCTCGTAAGGCTTCGAGTGGTGTAAATTGAGGAAGATTTGGTGGTTGAAACGCCATATATAAATGTGGCGGGGTAGAATAGGTTTTTGTTGTGATTGGTTTACAAGGGTCAAACGGACTCGCATAAGGATGATACGATTTATGGTGTGTATTCATTGTAGCCCTCCCTATATTCAGCATCAGTTAATCATATGAGTGATTTCGTGTTACATGACATAAATCTTTAATATATTAAAGGATTTTTTCAGAGCTTGGCGAAGTATAATGAAGATGTAAGGATTATTACAATGGGGTGATGGGAATTGTTCGTAAAAAATATTATGATACCTAAGCATGAATCTTTTACTGCTCAAGCAGATGTTACGTTGAAAGAGGCATTGTCATTATTAGAAAAGCATCAAATTGATGGATTACCTGTTTTACAAGGTAGTAAGTATCTGGGCGTTGCGACAAGATTTAATATATATGAGGGTTATTTTCTTTCTAATCTACAAAAAGAGGAATATTTAACCTCAACCCTTGTTCAAGGTATTGTTTCATATCAAAATAAATATTTAGAAGGAGGGGAGTTATTTGAAAGGACTCTCCTGGATTTGAAGGATTTCCCATTATTAGCGGTTGTTGATGGAAACAAAAATTTCCTTGGGGTTGTAACAAGGTCAGATGTGATCAGTTCCTTTGAAAGTGCATTTGGTGTAAACCGGCCTGGTGTAAGGATTGCCTTTACATCAGTTGAAACAGAAGGTCGGATAGCCCGCCTTTCGGAAATTGCTCATCAATTCCATGAACATATTATTTCACTAGTAACCTTTGATGAAACGGATAAACTTGTCCGAAGAATTGTGATGAAGATTGAAAAGAAAGATAATATAGACAGGTTTACTAAGAAACTTGAGGAGCACGGGTTCCGAATTTTAAGTATTCAAGAGGACGAATAATTAGGGCAAGATTGATTTTCCCTTCATACATTGTATGGGGGGTTTTTGTTTTTTTAGTTGAAGCCTCCTTTATGGTATGATTTCCGTAAACGTAAAGTAAGGAAAAGGGGAAAAGAAAAGATGATTTTGTTTTGGTTTGGACTTTTCATTTTGATAGGGGGATTCCTACTCCTCCTGTATATGGTACGTGAAGCATTTTTAAATAAAGTAGTCGAGCAGGAATTAGTATTTTCAGATTTTCCGGCATCATTTGGCAAAGTGACAATTTTCTTTATTTCGGATATTCATAAGCGGACAATATCAGATCTCATTATTGATAAAGTAAAGGGAAAGGCAGATCTCGTCATTATCGGAGGGGATTTAACCGAAAAAGGGGTTCCATTTGAAAAAGTGAAAACGAATTTAGTGAAATTAAAACAGGTTGGCCCTGTTTATTTTGTTTGGGGTAACAATGATTATGAAGTGGATTTTCGAAAATTGGATGCCATTCTACTCGACTTAGGGGTAAAGGTGTTAGCTAATACAGCAGTAACATTTGAATCACCACTTGGGGAAAAATTGTGTTTGCTTGGGGTAGATGACATGAGTCAGGAGCGTGACCGCCTTGATTTGGCCCTGTTAGATGCCGAGGTAAATAGTTTCAAAATAATGGCCAGTCATATTCCGGCAATCATGAAAAAAATTATACCTGAGCATGAAATACGCTTGGTGTTAAGCGGACATACTCATGGGGGTCAGATCCATCTTTTCGGCTATAGTCCATATAAAAAGGGGGGAATAAAAAAATTAAATAACACTATTCTTTTTATAAGCAATGGTTATGGTACCACCGCTCTTCCCTTAAGGCTAGGGGCGCCTGCAGAATCACACCTCATTACCCTTCAAAGAGGAACAGAAAAATCAGGATGATATAGACAATTCACCAATAGAACCCTAAGGCATACACTGAAAACAAGAGTTATGTCACGGCAGGGGGCAAAAGCATGCGCTTAGAACGCTTAACGACCAATAAAATCAAAATTTTTTTAACCTCTGATGATTTGTTTGATAGGGGGCTTTCCAAAGAAGATATTTGGAAGGATTCAAGTAAATGGAATCAGCTCTTTCATGATATGTTGGAAGAGGCCAGCGAGGAATTTGATGTTGATATCCAAGGGTCAGTAGCGGTTGAAATTTTCTCCCTTCAGGCACAAGGGATGATATTGATTATTACTGTTGATGAAGTAAAAGTTGATGATGAAGATTTACTATATGATGGGTATATTGAAATGCAGGTAAGGGTGGAAGGTTGTCAAGAACTCCTATTTGAGTTTAAAGAATTTGAGGATGTTATTGGACTTTCAAAAAGGCTGTCAAATATAGAATTATTTGGCGGGAGCTTGTATTCGTACCATAATTACTATTATCTTTTGATGGATCAAGTAGATGCCGCGAAAAAAGAAAGGGCAGCCAGTATTTTATCGGAATTTGGAAACCCCTCTATTCTAAGCCCGTTTGTACTTGCTGAATACGGGAAACAAATCATTAAATATGGGGCAGTGGAAACCATTCTCCATTATTTTAAATAAAATAATATAAGGGTAAAAAATAAAAAGGGGCCCTTGCCCCTTTTAAATTTTTAAAAGGGACAAAACGTAATTGGGAGCGGTTTCAACTATGCGTTGAAAAATACATAATTGTGTGGTTTTCATCTTGCATAAATCAATTAAACGTGTATACTTGTGACTGAAAGCGGACAACATTCGTTAAAGTGATTTCTTAGGAGGATTACAAATGGTAGCCGAAAATGGTACAGAAAAGACTAATCAAGTGGAAAAAAATGATGTGTTGAAATCAACACAAACAGTAATTCATAAAGCCCTTGAGAAGTTAGGTTATCCAGAAGAGGTATACGAGCTCTTGAAAGAGCCGTTACGTATGATGACAGTTAAAATTCCAGTTAGAATGGATGACGGATCAACCAAAATATTTACGGGATACCGTGCACAACATAATGATTCAGTTGGGCCAACAAAGGGCGGAATTCGTTTTCACCCAGGTGTGACCGAAACAGAAGTGAAAGCCCTCTCAATCTGGATGAGCTTGAAGTGCGGCATCGTCGACCTTCCGTATGGCGGAGGAAAGGGCGGTATTGTTTGTGATCCGCGTGATATGTCCTTCAGAGAGCTTGAAAGATTAAGCCGGGGGTACGTACGAGCAATAAGCCAAATTGTTGGACCAACGAAGGATATTCCGGCACCAGACGTGTTTACCAATTCACAAATCATGGCTTGGATGATGGATGAATATAGCCGAATCGATGAATTCAATTCTCCTGGCTTTATTACCGGAAAGCCGCTTGTATTAGGGGGTTCACATGGACGTGAATCAGCAACGGCAAAAGGTGTAACGATCTGTATCCGTGAAGCAGCAAAAAAGAAAGGCATTCAAATTGAAGGTGCAAGGGTTGTGATCCAAGGTTTCGGTAACGCGGGGAGCTATTTATCAAAATTCATGCATGATGCTGGAGCGAAAGTAATCGGTATTTCCGATGCCTACGGAGCATTACATGATCCAAACGGTCTTGATATTGATTATCTATTGGATAGACGAGATAGCTTTGGAACCGTTACAAAATTATTTAATAATACAATTACAAATAAAGAATTGCTTGAACTTGAATGCGATATTCTCGTACCTGCTGCAATTGAAAATCAAATTACTGCTGACAATGCCCATAATATTCGTGCGAGCATCGTGGTCGAGGCAGCAAATGGTCCAACTACATTAGAGGCTACAGAAATTTTAACAGAACGTGGGATCCTTCTTGTTCCGGATGTATTAGCATCAGCGGGTGGAGTTACTGTTTCGTACTTTGAGTGGGTTCAAAATAACCAAGGTTATTATTGGACAGAAGAAGAAGTGGAAGAAAAACTCGAAAAAATATTAGTGAAATCATTTAAAAATATTTACGATACTGCCCAAACACGCCGTGTTGATATGAGACTTGCTGCCTATATGGTCGGGGTTAGAAAAATGGCAGAAGCAAGCCGCTTCAGAGGTTGGATTTAAGTGCTCTACATTGAATTATAATAAAAAAACTCCTATCATATACAAGGTGGGAGTTTTTTTATTTCGAATCGTAACGAGGAGTGTATCCATTTGCAATCAGAAGATATAATTATAATTGGCGGAGGACCCTGCGGTTTAGCCGCAGCTATTTCATTACAGGAATTGGGGAAAAAGCCATTAATTATTGAAAAGGGGAATGTGGTTAATTCTATCTACCATTATCCAACACATCAAACCTTTTTTAGTACGAGCGAAAAATTAGAAATTGGCGGTATGGCGTTTGTGACCGATAGCTACAAGCCTAAAAGAAACCAGGCGCTTGTCTATTATCGGGAGGTAGCCAAGCGTAAGCAGCTCCGTATTAACGCCTTTGAAACAGTCATAAAAGTGTCCAAACTGGATCAACAATTGTATGTTACTACCGATAAAAAAACCTATTGTGCAAATTATGTCATCATTGCAACAGGTTACTATGATCACCCGAACTTTATGGATGTTCCAGGCGAAGACCTGCCAAAGGTTTTCCATTATTTTAAAGAGGCTCACCCCTATTTCGATCAGGATGTTTGTGTAATTGGAGGGAAAAATTCCAGTGTAGATGCAGCGCTTGAACTTGTTAAAGCCGGTGCAAGGGTAACTGTTTTGTACCGTGGCACGGAATATTCACCAAGCATTAAACCATGGATTCTTCCGGAATTTGAAGCCTTAGTGAAAAGTGGAACAATAGTTATGGAGTTTGGCGCGGCTGTTAAAGAAATTACTGAAAATCAGGTCGTATATAAAAAAGACGGTGAACAAAAAACGATTAACAATGATTTTGTTTTTGCCATGACCGGCTACCATCCAGACCATCAATTCTTAAAAACTATGGGTGTGAAAATTGATGAGGGGACGGGAAGACCCCTATTTGACCCGGAGACAATGGAGACGAACATCGAGGGGATTTATATTGCAGGTGTAATTGCTGCAGGGAATAATGCAAATGAAATTTTTATCGAAAATGGACGTTTCCATGGCGGACAAATAGCGCGTGATATTTTAGAAAAAGAACCCAAAGGATGATAAGTCATGAATAAAGTTGTTCTATTAACAACAGGCGGAACCATTGCAAGTAAAACGAATAAGGTATCAGGTAAATTAGCTTCTGGTGCATTAACGGGTGAAGAGCTGGCGGCCATGTGTAATTTACCAAATGATATTGAAGTAATTGTAGAATCTGTTTTTCAGAAGGCAAGCATTCATATTACCTTTGATGATTTAGTTGTTCTAAAAAATAAAATAGAAGATTATTTTAAAGATGAGGCGGTTTCTGGTGTTGTTGTAACTCATGGAACGGACACCATGGAGGAAACAGCCTATTTTCTTGACTTAACGATAAATGATTACAGACCAGTGGTTGTAACGGGCTCACAACGCTCGCCTGAAGATTTGGGAAGCGATGTATATATTAACTTGAGGCACGCTATTTATTCAGCTTGTTCTGCCGATTTACATAATGCTGGTACTGTTGTTGTTTTTAATGAGCGAATATTTGCTGCCAGATATGTGAAAAAGGAACATGCATCTAATATACAGGGTTTTAACGTTTTTGGATTCGGTTATCTCGGGATTATTGACAATGACCGGGTTCATGTCTTTCAAAAACCCCTTAAAAGAGAATACTATGAAATGAAAACTCAGGTCCCGCAAGTGGAGATTATTAAATGCTATATTGGAGCGGATGGAAAATTTATTAAGGCCGCCAGAGAGGCGGGAGTAAGCGGAATTGTTCTAGAAGGAGTTGGAAGAGGTCAGGTGGCTCCTATGATGATGGAGGAAATTGAAAAGTCCATTAAAGAGGGGATAAAACTAGTTATTACAACGAGTGCAGAGGAAGGGGCTGTATACACAACCTATGATTATGAGGGAAGTGCTTATGACCTTTATAAAAAAGGTGTCATTCTGGGAAGTGACAATGACTCGAAAAAAGCAAGGATTAAATTGGCTGTAGCATTAGCGAGCGGTTTAGAGTCTATTAATTTTTAACACTTAAAATGGAATCAATCTTTCATTTTCTTTACATCGGTTCCGTGTTACGATAAGGGAAAAGGATTGGAAAGTAGGTTCATCATGCTGGGAATTTTATCTGCCGGTGTTGCTCCAGGACTGGCATTGTTAAGTTATTTTTATTTAAAAGATGAATACGAGCCAGAGCCAATTTCCTTTGTACTAAGGACATTTATTTATGGAGCCCTTTTGGTGTTTCCTATCATGTTTATCCAACATGTCTTTGATGTAGAGCATTTGCTTAAATCGAATCTGATTGATGCCTTTTTTAGTTCAAGTCTACTAGAAGAATTTTTTAAGTGGTTCATTCTTTTCTATGCCATATATCAGCATGTCGAATTTGATGAACCCTTTGATGGAATTGTATATGGAGTATCTGTTTCCCTTGGATTTGCTACAGTCGAAAATATCTTTTATTTAATTGCCAACGGGATTGAACATGCGATGACGCGTGCCTTATTACCGGTATCAAGCCATGCCCTATTTGGTGTAATTATGGGCTTTTATCTTGGAAAAGCAAAGTTTACGGAAGGAAATAAAGCCAAATGGATCCTGTTCTCTTTGCTTTTGCCTTTTATATTGCATGGGTTTTATGATTTCATTTTGATTTCACTAGAACATTGGCTGTTTATTATTTTTCCGTTTATGATTTTCCTTTGGTGGTTTGGTTTAAGAAAGGTGAAAAAAGCAAAAATATTAAGTGCCAATCATTTTAACAAACAATATCCTGTACGGAAGACCCTTCATTCCTAAATGAAGGGTTTTTTTATTTATTCTTCATAAAATGGAATAAAAACACCAATAAAACAAAAAATAGGGTTACTGCTAAAAAGATTCAGATGGGGGTTAAATTTCCATGATGAAGAAAAACAACCTAATTAAATACTTCATCCTATTCTTTTTCTGTGTTATGCCAATATCTTTGATGGAGAATCAAAGGGTTCAGGCCTTCTCTAATCAGGTAATCCAAAAAGGAGCTGTTGGCGATGATGTCATTGAACTTCAATCAAGGCTCCAATATATTGGCTTTTATAAGGGAAAAATTGATGGAGTATTTGGATGGGGAACATATTGGGCACTTAGAAACTTTCAAAATGAATTCGGGCTGCCAATAGACGGATTGGCCGGTGCCAAAACGAAAGAAAAGTTAACCAAAGCAAGTAAATACGACCAGCAGTTTGTAAAAAATCAAATGAAATCTGGGAATAAGTTTACTCATTACGGTGGAGTTGATCAAAGCAAGCAGAGTGCCCCAAGTCCTAAAGCTCCAGCAAACAAGGCACCAGCAACTAAACCGGCACCACCACAAGCTGCTCCGAAGAAGCCGACGGCAGCAAATACTCCAGCCGGTTTTTCGCAAAATGATATCCGCTTAATGGCAAACGCTGTTCATGGGGAATCGAGGGGTGAACCATATATAGGCCAAGTTGCCGTAGCAGCTGTAATATTGAACCGTGTCAATAGTGCTTCATTTCCTAGCACTGTTTCAGGAGTGATTTTTGAACCGGGAGCTTTTACAGCGGTTGCCGATGGGCAGATTTGGTTGACACCCAATGAAACGGCAAAAAAAGCGGTAATAGATGCTATTAATGGATGGGATCCAACGGGTGAGGCACTTTATTACTTTAATCCGGATACAGCTACCAGTGGCTGGATATGGGGAAGACCACAAATCAAACGAATAGGGCAGCATATTTTCTGCAAGTAGAGAGGTGATTAGAATTGATTAGAGGAATATTAATCGGTGTTCTTGCTGTAGGTGTGGCGGGCACTGCTTATTGGGGCTACCAGGAACACCAAGAAAAAAATGCAATCTTGTTAAACGCCGAAAACAATTATCAAAGGGCATTCCATAACCTTTCCTACCGGATGGATATTCTCCACGATAAAATTGGAACAACCCTTGCCATGAATTCTAAGGATACCTTGTCCCCATCCTTAATAGAGGTTTGGCGATTAACTTCGCAGGCACATGGTGATGTTGGGCAGCTGCCATTAACATTGCTGCCTTTTAATAAGACAGAGGAATTTTTAGCGAATATCGGCAATTTCAGCTACCGAACGGCAGTAAGAGATTTAGGAAATGAACCATTAACAGATAAGGAATATGAAACACTAAAGGGGCTTTATACGAAGTCAGGCGATATTCAGAATGAACTCCGAAATGTCCAGCATATGGTATTAAAGAATAACCTGCGCTGGATGGATGTCGAGTTAGCCCTTGCATCGGGAAAAGAATCGACTGATAATACGATAATTGATGGCTTCAAAACGGTTGAAAAAACAGTATCAAGCTATGAGGAATCTGACTTTGGGCCGACATTTATGAATATGCAAAAGAAGGATGAAAATTTCAAAAAGATCAAAGGAAAAACCATTACACGGAATGATGCCATTCAGGTCGCCAAAAAGTATATGAAGTTTGATGGAAACACGGAAGTAAAAGTAACTGAGAATGGAAAAGGTTCCGACTATGGTTTTTATAGCGTTTCTATTAAAAATAAACAAACCAGGCAAGAAGCTAGTATGGATATTACCAAAAAAGCCGGTCACCCTATTTGGTTTATTAATAACCGTGATATAAAGGAACAAAAGTTTAGTCTTAATGAAGCTGACAATAAGGCCGCTGCATTTTTAAAGGAAACAGGATTCAAGGATTTAGAGGTTTTTGAAAGTACTCAGTATGATAATATCGGCGTCTTCAATTTTGTTACAAATATTAATGGGGTACGAATTTATCCAGAAGCGGTAAAGGTAAAAGTAGCGCTGGATAATGGCGATATTATTGGCGTATCGGCTGAGGATTATTTAAAATCTTTCCAAACTAGAACGATTGAAAAACCTGCGATTACCTTGGAACAGGCACGTGCAAAGGTTAATCCTAACCTCAAGGTATTGGAAAACCGTGAGGCGATGATTATGAACGATTTAAATGAAGAGGTATTATGCTACGAATTCCTAGGGACTATTGGTAATGATACCTATCGAATTTTTATTAATGCAAAAGATGGATTTGAAGAAGAAGTTGAAAAGTTGAAAAATGCCGAGGCCATTTACGAAGATGTTCTATAAGGAAAAGCATTTGCTTTTCCCTTTTTACATTGAATAATAAAGTCCGAAAATCCAATAATATACATATATGGGCATTGGAGTGATTTCAATGGAAAAGGTGGAAGGATTATTAGTAAAGATTGTAATTGTCCAGTTTATCTTTCTCTTCTTATCTCAGCTTTTGTTTCATCAATTGGATGTCTTTCCGCAAATTAAACAACTGACTAAATACGAAGGGGTAAACGAAGATATTTTTACAGAAATTATTCAAACCTTTCAAGGTGAAAAATAAAGCAGGCTGCCTGCTTTTTTTTATTGTTAAAATGCTAAAATAGGGGGGCATTTTAATAACTTATGGTAAAATATATAGAGACAGCTTATGAGACAAACTTTTTGCTTTAGGAGGATTTATGAAAAAGAGATTATCAATCGCAATTGATGGACCTGCTGCAGCCGGAAAGAGCACAGTAGCAAAAATCGTGGCGGAAAAACTATCATATGTATATATTGATACGGGTGCGATGTACCGGGCATTAACATATAAGGCTATTGTTAACCAACTGGAACTTAATGAGGAAGTTGCACTTTTAGACACGCTGCTTTCAACTGATATTAAACTCCTGCCTTCAAATAAAGGTCAACTAGTCTATCTTGACAATAAAGATGTTACAAATGAGATTCGTACATCAGAGGTAACCAATAATGTTTCCATCGTTTCCATCCATCCGAAGGTTCGCCGAGAAATGGTCAGAAGGCAGCAAGCATTCGCTACAGAAGGTGGTGTTGTGATGGATGGACGGGATATCGGAACGCATGTATTGCCAGAAGCGGAAGTAAAAGTATTTTTACTGGCAAGTGTTGAGGAAAGGGCGGAAAGACGATATACAGAAAATTTACAGAAAGGGTTCCCTTCCGATTTAGAAAAATTAAAAGAAGAAATTGCACGTAGAGATAAAATTGACTCGGAAAGAGATGTAGCTCCATTGAAAAAAGCCGATGATGCAATTGAAATCGACACCACCTCATTGACCATTCCTGAAGTTGTAGAAAAAATTATGGCTCTTGTGCACGAAAGGATTGGATAAGTGTGACGTTTTACGCATTTGCAAGGTCAGTGGTTTATACTGTTTTTAAACCGTGGTACAGGGTTGAAGCGATTGGAGTAGAAAATTTCCCTAAAGAGGGCGGCGTGTTGCTTTGCTCCAATCATATCCATAATTTTGATCCGATCATAGTTGGGATTATGGCTCCCAGGCCTATTCACTATATGGCGAAGGAAGAGGTTTTCAATGTCCCTGTTTTGGGGGCCATTGTTAGGAAATGTAATGCCTTCCCAGTAAAAAGAGGCTTAAGCGATCGGGAAGCACTTCGCACAGGCTTAAAGATTCTTAAAGAGGGCAACGTTTTCGGTCTTTTTCCAGAGGGGACTAGAAGCAAAACCGGAGAATTAGGGAAAGGTCTTTCCGGAGCAGGATTTTTTGCTTCAAGATCAGAAGCGCAGGTTGTTCCTTGTGCAGTTATAGGTCCTTATAAAAGTTTTAAAAAATTAAAAGTGGTTTATGGCAAACCAATTGATATGGACGAAATGAGAAAAACAAAAGCTTCAGCTGATCAGGTTACTGAATTAATTATGTCAGAAATTCATAAACTTATAAAAGAGCATCAATAGCTTCTGCTTGACAAAAAAGGTTATTTGTAAGAAGTTAATAAAAAGAGATTTTTTTTGAATATTCTCTGCAATTGGTTTATTTTATATGTGGTGTCTGCTGTGCTGCATTCGCCAGATCATATATAGATTTTTAGAGTAAATGGATTAAGGAGGAATACATATGTCGGAAGAATTAAATCAAGTAGAAGTGAAGAACTTTGAAATTGGGGATAAAGTAACCGGACAAGTTACGAAGGTAGAAGAAAAACAGGTACTTGTGGCTGTTCAAGGCAGTAAATTAGATGGAATTATCCCTATCAGTGAGTTATCTAGCCTTCATATTGAAAAAGCATCCGATGCCGCTGCTGAAGGCGATGAGTTAGAGCTGGAAGTTTTAAAAGTGGAGGAAGAAGCACTTATCCTTTCTAAAAGGAAAGTTGATGCAGAAAAAGCCTGGGATCATTTAGAACAGCAATTCCAAAATGGTGAAGTTTTTGAAACAGAGGTAAAAGACGTTGTTAAAGGCGGTTTGGTAGTGGATCTTGGTGTCCGTGGATTTGTTCCGGCCTCTTTAGTTGAAGCACATTTTGTCGAGGATTTCAGCGATTACAAAGGACGTTCACTTTCTTTTAAAATTGTGGAACTTGATAAAGAAAAGAACCGCTTAATCCTTTCGCATCGAGCAGTTGTGGAGCAAGAAAAGGGAAAACAAAAACAAAATATTCTTGGTGCGCTTAAAGCGGGTCAAGTAATCGATGGGACAGTTCAAAGAATTACTGATTTTGGGGCATTCGTTGATATCGGCGGTATCGACGGTCTAGTTCATATATCCCAATTATCCTATGAACATGTAGATAAACCAACAGACGTGGTTCATGAAGGTCAACAGGTTCAAGTAAAGGTATTAAGTGTCGATCGTGATAATGAAAGAATTTCTTTATCAATTAAGGAAACACTGCCTGGGCCATGGTCTAACATTTCTGAAAAAGCACCTAAAGGCAGTATTTTAGACGGTAAAGTAAAAAGATTAGTCTCATATGGTGCATTTGTCGAAGTTTTTCCTGGTGTAGAAGGTCTTGTTCATATTTCTCAAATTGCTCATAAACACATTGGAACGCCGCATGAGGTTCTAAAGGAAGGGCAAGAGGTTAAAGTTAAGGTACTTGATGCGAACGAACAAGATCAACGTCTGTCTTTAAGCATTAAAGAATTGCTTGAGAAAGAGGAAGAAGGAAATTTCGATTATGAACTTCCAGAGGAATCAAAAGGCTTTCAACTTGGTGAAGTTATTGGAGATAAGTTAAAGAATCTAAGAAAATAATGGTGATTTTTGTGTCTAGATCTGAACGAAAATGGGATCACATTCGCTTTGCCCTACAAAATAGGCAAAACAGTTCATCAGTTTTCGATGAAATCAAATTTATTCATCAAAGCTTACCGAATATCAGTGTGAACGATGTTCGATTAGACCACTCAATTGGCGAACTTTCTTTAAGTTCGCCAATTTTTATCAATGCGATGACTGGCGGCGGTGGAGAAAAAACCCATCGAATCAACAAAGAATTAGCAATTGCTGCCAAAAGTACTGGCCTGGCTATGGCTGTTGGTTCGCAAATGTCCGCTTTAAAGGATAAGGGTGAGCGATATACTTATGAGATCGTTCGAAAAGAGAACCCTAATGGGATCATAATAGCGAATTTAGGCAGCGAGGCAACAGTTGATCAAGCCAAGATGGCGATTGACATGGTTGCGGCCAATGCACTGCAAATCCATTTGAATGTTATACAAGAACTGACCATGCCAGAGGGTGATCGGGATTTTACTGATGCCTTAAAAAGAATTGATAATATTGTCAACAAGGTAGATGTTCCTGTTATTGTCAAAGAAGTAGGTTTTGGAGTGGGAAAGGAAACGGTTGAGTCTCTTTCATCAGTGGGTGTGGCTGCGGTTGATGTCGGCGGTGCTGGGGGAACAAATTTTGCAGAAATTGAAAATAAGCGGCGAGATAGAATGATCTCATTTTTTAATGAATGGGGTATCCCAACGCCAATCTCTATTATGGAAGCAGCAAATGCTTCTGAAAAAATATCCGTAATTGGCTCTGGTGGTTTTAATACTGGACTTGACATTGCTAAGGGGATCGCAATGGGGGCAAATGGGATTGGGATGGCAGGTTCTTTCTTGCAGATTCTTGTCGAGCAAGGGGTAGAAGCATTAGAGGAAGAAATCGAATCACTCCACAAAGAATTAGTTTTAATTATGACTTCTTTAGGAGCTAAAACCATTTCTGATTTACAAAAGGCTCCACTTATCATCTTCGGCGAAACGTTCCATTGGTTGAATCAAAGAGGAATCGATACAAAACAATATAGCCAGCGTAGGATAGAATAAAGCTCTCGCACCCGCGAGAGCTTTTTCTTATCTTTTTCCATCATTTAAACCCCGTGCCTCTTCAGGGCTTGAAAGCTTGGTTGCGCCTGGATAGTGTAACGCCTGATCGCGGTCTGACTCCACTCTTCTACTTGCTTTTAACTTTTTTTCTTGGCGGTCTTTTCCCATTCATCCACACCTCCTCTTAATAAGATGATTCACATTGGAAATATTATTCTAAGAAGTATTAAAGTACATAAAGATTACCAATAATGATAAGAATAGGAGGTGAATGATATGGAAGGCGCCATGTTTTATTGGATATGCTGGTCCTTTTGGGTATACCTGACATTTTTACAAAATAAAAAAAATCCATACCGGTTAAAACTATCAGCTATCATCCTCATTTTGCTGTTTTTATCTAATTTTCAGTTTGTGGCAGGGAGCTTTGAAATAAAGGCGGGTGGTTTGTTTTTATTAATCACTTCTTATTTCTTCTTAAGCGGGGAAAAACGTCGAGCAATCATCTATTATTTTATTTGTTCATTAATCGTGTCAATTGCTTATGTAACCTTCCATTTATTTGAGGTCTTTGATCCTGTTTGGATTATCTTTAAAAAGGAATGGATGATGGGAATTATTTTTGGATATCTTGTCATCCTATTGCAAAAAACATTAAAGGGACGATTGCTGATTATCATGATCGGCACCATGCAGGGAGAATTTTTATATGCGTTTATCTTAAATAAATTTCCTTTTCCATATCCAATTGGAGCTTTTGAGTATTTAGATGGTTGTGCCTTAATTGTTGTATTGCTCGTCGGTTGGAGCCTTTTGGAAAACGCAGGAAGTATCTCTCAAAATCATTTTCACTTTTTTGAAAAAGGAAAACAAAAATCGTCCTGAAAAGACTCTTATTAAGGTTTCCATTGCGGGAAAGGGTTAACATTGTTAAAATAATAAAGTTAGGCCCTTCTAGATGACAGAAGGGTTTCTTTACTTAATAAGAACTTATGGATGATTTGCTAACATAACAATAAATATTTTTAATATAAGAAAGGATGGCGATCAGAATGGTAAAACCAGTTATTGCCATTGTAGGACGTCCCAATGTTGGGAAATCAACGATTTTTAATCGAATTGCCGGTGAGCGTATTTCTATCGTGGAGGATATTCCAGGAGTAACAAGAGATAGAATTTACAGTTCCGGTGAGTGGTTGACGCATGAATTTAATATAATTGATACGGGTGGAATTGATATTGGTGATGAACCGTTTCTCGAGCAAATTCGTCAGCAGGCGGAAGTGGCGATTGATGAGGCAGACGTGATTATCTTCTTAACTAATGGACGAGAAGGAGTAACCGCTGCGGATGAAGAAGTGGCTAAAATATTATATAAATCTAAAAAGCCGATTGTTTTAGGGGTTAATAAAATCGATAACCCCGAAATGCGCGAACAAATTTATGATTTTTATGCACTTGGTTTCGGTGAACCCATCCCCATTTCCGGTTCACACGGTCTGGGACTTGGCGATTTATTGGACGAGGCAGCAAAACACTTTCCAAAAAACAAGCAATTAGATTATGATGATGATGTGGTCAAGTTTTCCTTAATTGGACGGCCTAACGTCGGAAAGTCATCACTTGTTAACGCTATTTTGGGCGAAGATCGTGTAATTGTCAGCGATATTGCCGGAACAACACGTGATGCCGTCGATTCACCCTATACGTATAATGGTGATAAATATGTCATTATTGATACCGCGGGAATTAGAAAAAAAGGTAAAGTATATGAAACAACAGAAAAATATAGTGTTCTCCGTGCGCTGAGGGCGATTGAACGTTCCGATGTCGTGCTTGTGGTTATTAATGCCGAAGAAGGGATCATTGAGCAGGACAAGAAGATTGCCGGATACGCCCATGAGGCAGGCCGTGCCGTTGTCATCGTGGTCAATAAATGGGATGCGATTGAAAAAGATGAGAAGACAATGAAAGAGCTAGAACAAAAGATTAGGGAACATTTTCTTTTTCTTAGTTATGCTCCAATTGTATTTTTATCTGCGAAAACGAAAAAGCGGATTCATACCCTGCTGCCAATGATCAATACTGCAAGTGAAAACCACTCCATGCGGGTTGAGACAAGTGTCTTAAATGACGTAATTATGGACGCAATTGCGATGAATCCGGCGCCGACTGACAAAGGGAAACGTTTGAAAATTTATTATGCGACCCAAGTGGCAATCAAGCCTCCTACATTTGTGGTCTTTGTCAATGAACCTGAATTAATGCATTTTTCCTATGAGCGCTTTCTTGAGAATCGAATTAGAGATGCTTTTGGATTCGAGGGAACCCCTATCAAAATTTATGCGAGAGAAAGAAAATAAAGATAAGGCGGGTGTACTTTTCATGCAGAATAAAAAAGCAGCCATAGCAGTTGTGGGCGCTGGGAGCTGGGGTACAGCTTTAGCAATTGTACTGGCAGATAATGCACATGAAGTTCGTCTATGGAGCCATAAGGAAGACCAGGTGAAGGAAATCAATGGGTTTCACACGAATAAAAAATATTTACCTGAAATTGCGCTGCCGGAATTGATTGTCGCCTATGCTTCCTTAAGTGATGCTTTAGCGGGAGTGGACACGGTTATCTTAGCGGTTCCGACTAAGGCCATACGTGAAGTTCTCGGGAAAATCCGTGCAGTACAAGCAGATTCCATTACAATTGCCCATGTAAGTAAAGGAATTGAGCCTGATACCCTTTTACGCATAACCGAAATGATCAAAGAAGAAATGCCAAAAGAACTCTTAAAAGATATTGTCGTCTTATCCGGCCCGAGTCACGCTGAAGAGGTTAGCCTCAGGCATCCCACAACGGTTACTGTCGCTTCTGAAAATATGGAGGCTGCTGAAAAAATCCAGGATTTATTTATCAACCATAATTTTCGTGTATACACGAATTCTGATGTAATCGGAGTTGAAATTGGCGGTGCCTTAAAGAATATCATTGCCTTAGCTGCCGGTATTACTGATGGGCTTGGCTATGGTGATAACGCCAAGGCAGCATTGATGACCCGTGGATTAGCGGAAATAGCCCGCCTTGGGACGAAAATGGGCGCCAATCCGTTAACGTTTTCCGGTCTAACAGGAATAGGTGATTTAATTGTTACCTGTACCAGCGTCCATTCAAGGAATTGGAGAGCCGGTAATTTGCTTGGTAAGGGACAAACGCTTGATGAAGTTCTTGATAATATGGGAATGGTTGTCGAGGGTGTCAGAACAACGAAAGCGGCCTATCAGCTTGCTAAAAAATATGATGTTAATATGCCAATAACCACGGTACTTTATAATGTTTTATTTAACGGTAAGAACGCTAAGGATGCTGTGGACGTGTTAATGGCCCGCGGAAAAACACATGAGATGGAAGATTTAGTAAATGTGCTGGATGAAAAGTATACTGAAGGCTAAAAATGTGCCCTTTTCTGATTAAATTAGGCATTCACATGACGCGCTTTTTACCTTTATTGCATACAATGCAACGAAGAAGCATCCTGGTAGGATGACGCTGGAGATTGGGTTATTTAGTCTAATGATCTGAAGTAGAGAATTCGCCCCTCTTTACTTCAGATTTTTTTGTTGAGTTAATAAACTTCGACTTTGAGAATTGTCCAGCTACAGCGCCCAGCAGCTAGTAGACTTCGCTCTTCTCCCTACGATAAGTCAACATCGAATCGCTTACGCTCTCCGTGTTTCCTTTATCTCAGTCGAAGCGCTCCAGTCTATACGCAGCTAAACGGGCGCTTTCGCTCTTCTTGTGCTATAATAGCAGTCGGAAAAGGGGGAATGAAGTTTGTCGCCAGGTATGATAAAAATGTGGATATCGGTCGCTGGTATGGCACTGATGTTTCTTGCGATCATAACGATTTATTTAAGCAGGTATAAGTTAAAAGGGGTTCTCCGGGTTATCACAGCGATTATTGCTTATGTATTTCTGGTTGTTGCCGGATTGAGCCTATTGATTGTATTCCTCGGTTAACGGGATTAACTACATAGATAAAAGGTGATTTTATGAAAAAAAAATGGCTGGGCATTTTTCTTGTTGTAACAGTGATGCTGTTATCGGGATGTATGTACCCAAAAGAAGAATTAGCGCAGAATCAAACCCCTTATAAAGATCAAATCCTAGCAGTTCAAACGGCTGTAGATGACTTTAAAAAGGACAATGGCGGTATTCTGCCAATTAAAACAAGGGATGCTGATACACCGATTTTTCAAAAATATCCGATTGAATTTAAAAAAATCGCCCCACAATATATGGCTGAACCGCCGGGAAATGCCTTTGAAAGCGGCGGCGTTTTTCAATACGTCCTAGTTGATGTGGAAACGAATCCAACTGTTAAGTTATTTGACCTGCGGATGACAGAAACTATCCGTGATATTAAATTAAGAATAAAATCTAACGGTTTTCCGCCCTATAAAAAACAGATAGCCAAAAATGTATTTTCGCTGGATTATAAACAATTAGGGTATGAGAAGCCGCCATATGTTGTTAGTCCATTCACTAACCAAAACCTCTCCTTGGTCGTAACAGGGGATGCTGAAGTATACGTGGATTACCGACCAGACCTTTATCAGGCACTCAAGAACACGAAAGCAGATCTAGAACCGGGTGAAGATATTCGCTTTATTTTAGTGAATGAATCGATGTTTGTTCCTGCATATTCCTTGCCTTACACGCTCGATTCCAAAGGTGAGGAGCCTGTATTTTTAGAAGAATAGTCATAACCCTTCTCCTATGAAATATATTGTAGGAGAAGGGTTTTTTTATGTAGAAAAATAATATCGTGGTAGGGGCTTTTATAGTTCCATACCCGTGACCATAGTTAGAAACCCTCCATAAAAACAAATGTTCAGCGAAATAAAGATAATCTTGCACCATGTGAATTTATAGTAAGGAGGTAAAAAATTTTAGAAAAGTGTCATAACTAGATAGGACAACGTCATAAACATATATTGTCCAAAAATACCTAAAATGGATGTTATTATCCCACTTTACTCTATGATCGGGAGGGGATCACTTGGAAAAGGTCGATATTTTTAAGGATATTGCCGAAAGAACTGGCGGTGATATTTATTTAGGAGTAGTAGGTGCTGTACGAACAGGAAAATCCACATTTATTAAAAAATTTATGGAGCTTGTTGTTTTACCGAATATACACAGTGAAGCAGAAAGATCACGGGCACTTGATGAGCTGCCGCAAAGTGCTGCCGGAAAAACAATTATGACAACTGAGCCTAAATTTGTCCCAAATCAGGCAGCAACTGTTCATGTTGACGAGGGCCTGAATGTTAATATCAGACTTGTGGATTGTGTCGGGTACACCGTACCGGGGGCTAAAGGCTATGAGGATGAAAATGGGCCGCGAATGATTACCACCCCTTGGTATGAAGAGCCGATCCCATTTCATGAAGCCGCTGAAATTGGCACAAGAAAAGTCATCCAAGAACATTCCACCATTGGAGTAGTGGTTACAACTGATGGAACTATTGGTGAGATTCCACGAAGTAACTACATTGAGGCGGAAGAAAGAGTGATTAATGAGCTGAAGGAGGTTGGCAAGCCATTTATTATGGTGGTGAACAGTGCGCAGCCATACCACCCAAGCACTGAAACACTAAGATCAAGTTTAGCTGAAAAATATGATATCCCTGTTATCGCCATGAGTGTGGAAAGCATGCGTGACAGCGACGTCCTCAATGTCCTTCGGGAGGCACTATATGAGTTTCCAGTACTTGAAGTCAATGTCAACTTGCCAAGCTGGGTAATGGTCTTGAGGGAAAACCATTGGCTCCGCGAAAGCTATCAAGAGGCAGTGAAAGAAACAGTAAAAGATATCAAGAGATTACGAGATGTGGACTATGTTGTCCAGCAGTTTAGTGACTTTGAATTCATTGAACGGGCGGGTTTAGCCGGTATTGAGATGGGTACAGGGGTGGCTGAAATTGATTTAATTGCCCCGGATGAATTATATGATGATATTTTAAAAGAAATTGTCGGGGTAGAAATCAGAGGAAAGGATCATCTTCTGGAACTTATGCAGGATTTTGCTCATGCAAAAGCAGAGTATGATCATATTGCCGATGCTATAAAAATGGTGAAACAAACGGGATACGGGATTGCCTCACCAAGTTTAGCTGATATGAGTCTGGAAGAACCGGAAATCATACGTCAGGGTGCAAGGTTTGGGGTAAGGCTAAGAGCCGTGGCACCATCGATACACATGATAAAAGTCGATGTAGAATCGGAATTTGCCCCCATTATCGGTACCGAAAAGCAAAGCGAGGAGCTAGTCCGCTACCTCATGCAGGATTTCGAGGACGATCCATTATCAATTTGGAATTCTGATATCTTCGGGCGCAGTTTAAGTTCTATTGTCCGTGAGGGAATCCAAGCCAAGCTTTCCTTAATGCCGGAGAATGCAAGATATAAACTAAAAGAAACATTAGAAAGAATCATAAACGAAGGATCTGGTGGCTTAATTGCCATTATCCTTTAGCCTTCGACTCCCATTCGGAGTCTTTTTTTTGTCAATTTTCTTATCAAAAAAGCGGAATTTGGTAGAATTTTGTTGAATGAAAGAAAAGATTACCATTATTTCATGAAATCTTCTTGATATGCTGAATTGATTATGATAATCTTTTAACAGAATTACGTTATAGTGCTTGAACCCCTTATTTCATAGGGTTTTCAATAAAAAAGTAGATTTACCTTAATGATAGTGGTCATAATGTATTAATTTGGTAATAAAACCGCGCTATGACGTATAGAAATTAGAAAAATTGTTTAGAAATGTAGATAAGTAATCTTATTTACGAATCTTGATAATTTATTTGGGAGGAGGTGAATGGCATGAACAAGACAGAACTTATTAATGCAGTAGCTGAAGCAAGCGAGCTTTCTAAAAAGGACGCTACAAAAGCAGTTGATGCTGTTTTTGATGCGATTTTAGATGCTTTAAAAAATGGTGATAAGGTACAATTAATCGGTTTTGGTAACTTTGAAGTACGCGAGCGCGCAGCGCGTAAAGGGCGTAACCCTCAAACAGGCGATGAAATTGAAATCGCTGCAAGCAAAGTACCAGCTTTCAAACCAGGTAAAGCGCTTAAAGACGCAGTAAAATAATTACATAAATTATTGCTTTAAGCGGCATGCTAAAGCAAAAAGGTCATGGAGAAAGTCCATGGCCTTTTTTCTTTTTTGCCTGCAAAGATGGGATTATGCTAATATGTAGTTGTTGTCTATACTTGATTGATATACATAGGAGGAATTCAGTATGCCAGAAGTGAACCGTGCCCAAATTGAAGATGCGGTACGTTTAATATTAGAAGCAATTGGTGAAAACCCGAATAGAGAAGGATTGCTTGATACACCAAAAAGAGTGGCGAAAATGTATGAAGAAGTGTTCAGCGGATTAAATGAGGATCCAAAGCAGCATTTTGAAACTATTTTTAGCGAAGACCACGAAGAACTAGTTTTAGTGAAGGATATCCCTTTTTATTCAATGTGTGAACACCACCTTGTCCCATTCTTTGGTAAAGCGCATGTTGCTTATATTCCGCGAAATGGTCGTGTTACAGGATTAAGTAAATTAGCACGTGCAGTTGAAGCGGTAGCCAAGAGACCACAACTTCAAGAACGGATTACCTCGACCATAGCAGAAAGCATGATGGAGAAGTTAGAGCCGCATGGGGTAATGGTCGTAGTCGAAGCAGAGCATATGTGCATGACAATGCGCGGTGTTAAAAAACCTGGCTCTAAAACAGTAACTACAGCAGTTCGCGGTGTTCTTGCAGATGATGCCATCGCCCGCTCTGAAGTACTCTCCTTAATTAAATAATATGAGGTGTTTATAATGGAAAAGCGCAATCAGCAAAATAATGATTACATCGTCATAAAAGCAATTGATGATGGTGTCAATGTCATTGGATTAACCAGAGGAACAGATACGAAATTCCATCATTCAGAAAAGCTTGATAAAGGAGAAGTACTGATTGCTCAATTTACTGAGCATACTTCAGCAATAAAAATTAGGGGAAACGCAAAAATTCTGACTCAGTTTGGTGAACTCGAAAGCGAAACAAAGAAATAAGAACCTCCTCTTTATTGAAATGGGGAATAATTCAAAGTCACATACAGATGTTTATTTTGTGAATTTCTGCCCATATGATGCCTTTTATGTTATAATGATGTCTGCCTTATAGAAGTCAGATGATTATTTTCCTTCTTTTTATGGGCATGAATTTTTCCTTTAAATAAAAAATAAAGATACATAAATATTTAACTTCGGGGAAGCAAGGGTGATTAGCGTGCAGGATATTCGACAAAAATATACAATTATTAGGGAGCAGATTGAAAAAAGGGCTTTTGACTCCTATTTGCTCACATATATTGAAACTCCTATTATTGACGAAGATAAGCTCCTTATCCTCATCTCCATAATGGACCGACTCGAATTGTCCTTTAACGAAATCAAGAACTATGCATTGTCAACGATGTTAATACAAATTGCCCTTGATACCCATGAACATATTTCCAATTCAACAAAGGATGAAAAAGGTCGTCAATTAACTGTTCTTGCCGGTGATTATTTCAGTGGTTTGTATTATAAATTACTTGCTGAATCGGAAGATATCATGATGATTAAATCACTTTCAAAAGGGGTAAAAGAAGTCAACGAAAATAAGGTTTTTATTTACCATAATAAACCTGAGGGAATAGAAAAATTGATGGCAAGCATCATGCGGATAGAAAGTGCCTTACTTACAAAGCTCTCCGAATATTTTAAAGTGGATTTTTGGAATGACTTCCTTGCTCATTTATTTTTATTTAAACGGTTATTGCATGAGAAAAAGCAATATTTTCTTTCGGAAAGCTCCGTTTTGTTTGAAACATTGAAAACTATGAGCTTCCCTGGAAATAAATTAAGGTTGGAAGAATTATCAAGCGGACAACGGAATCATTTAGTACAGATTTGCGACAACTATCTAGAACTTTCGAAAGAAGTGATAGAAAGAGGATTAAAACAGCTTCCTTACTTAAATGACATGCTTGAAAAGAAGGTTACGTTTTTGTTGAATCAATATCAGCCAAATGCGAAAACTTTTGTGGAAGAAGGGTAAAACATGCAGCAATCGAAAGAACAGCGCGTTCACAATGTGTTTGAAAAGATATCTGATAACTATGATAAAATGAACTCGGTTATTAGTTTTCAGCAGCACATCAAGTGGCGGAAAGACACCATGAAAAGAATGAATGTTCAGCCTGGTTCAAAAGCTCTCGATGTTTGTTGCGGAACGGCCGATTGGACCATTGCCTTAGCTGAAGCAGTTGGCTCTAAAGGTGAGGTAACGGGTTTAGACTTTAGTCAAAATATGTTAAATGTGGGGATTGAAAAGGTTAAAGACCTTGGGCTTGAACAGGTAAAGCTGATTCACGGCAATGCAATGGAACTTCCTTTTCCTGATAATAGCTTTGATTATGTTACAATTGGCTTTGGATTAAGGAATGTCCCGGATTATCTGCAGGTATTGAAAGAAATGCATCGCGTGGTAAAACCAGGTGGTATTGCTGTCTGTCTTGAGACATCACAGCCTACCTTAATCGGATATAAACAACTTTACTATTTTTATTTCCGCTTCATCATGCCATTATTCGGAAAGTTGTTAGCGAAGAGCTTTAGGGAATATGCATGGCTTCATGAATCAGCACGTGATTTTCCTGGAATGAGGGAACTTGCCAAAATGTTTGAACAAGCAGGCTTTAAAGATGTGAAGTTCAAGGGTTATAGTGGCGGTGCGGCAGCTGTGCATATTGGCAAAAAAAAATAATTCATTTAAGTTGAAGACAGGATGAAAAGCTGGGTGAATACAAATGAAATTAAAAATGATGTATTCATTTTTGAATTCGGATATTAACATAATCGAAAAAGAATTGGAAGAGACAATCAAAACTGAGTCTAATCTTTTGAAACAGGCGTCCATGCATACATTACAAGCCGGAGGAAAAAGAATTCGTCCTGTTTTTGTTTTACTTGCAGGTAAATTTGGCCATTATGATATACATGTAATGAAAAATGTCGCTGTTGCTCTTGAACTCATTCATATGGCATCCCTTGTCCATGATGATGTGATTGATGACGCTGATCTTCGCAGAGGCCAGCCAACAGTTAAATCAAAATGGGATAATAAAATCGCAATGTATACCGGCGACTTTGTTTTTGCCCTTGCTTTAGAATTAATGACAAATATCGAAAACCCTGCTGCCCATAAAATTTTAGCAAATACCATGGTTGAAGTGAGCGTGGGGGAAATTCAGCAGATAAAAGATAAATACCGATTTAATCAAAACCTTCGAGATTATCTTCGTCGAATCAAAAGGAAAACAGCCTTGTTAATTGCTGTCAGCTGCCAATTAGGGGCAATTGCCTCGGGTGTTGAAGAAGCCCTCCATAAGAGGCTTTACCGTTTTGGCTATTATGTGGGAATGTCCTATCAAATCATCGATGATATATTAGATTTTACTTCAACGGAGAAGGCATTAGGAAAACCTGCAGGCAGTGATCTGTTACAAGGGAATATTACGGCTCCGGCTCTTTACGCAATGGAAATGGGCGAGATCAAGAGGGAAATTGAAAAGGTTAACGAGAATATGGCTCCTGAGGATATTTCTAACATCATTTCCCTTATCAAACAATCTGGTGCTATCGAAAAGTCATTTGCTTTAAGTGATCAATATTTAAAAAAAGCTTTGACTATTTTAGAAGAACTTCCGGAAAATAAAGCTAAAAAAACACTGCGGGATATTGCGAAATATATTGGCAGACGAAAATTCTAACGTAAGTCTTTGAATGGCACAAAGGAAAATCAGATTTTTCTATGTTGCTAAATATTCAAAAAAGTGATAACATTTTCCATGGATTGTTCTCGGAAGAAACAATCAATATACATAATCAATTAGGAGTGGAATTCATGGAAAAAACTTTTTTAATGGTCAAGCCTGATGGCGTTCAGCGTAATCTTATTGGTGAAATCGTTGCACGATTTGAGAGAAAGGGCTTCCAATTAGTCGGAGCTAAATTAATGAGCATTCCAACTGAACTTGCTGAAGAACATTATGGTGAACATAAGGAACGCCCATTCTTTGGTGAACTTGTAGATTTCATTACATCCGGTCCTGTTTTTGCAATGGTATGGCAAGGAGAAAATGTAATTGCAACTGCCCGCCAAATGATGGGAGCAACTAATCCAAAGGATGCTGCGCCTGGTACTATTCGCGGAGATTTTGGCCTAACAGTTGGTAAGAATGTGATTCATGGCTCTGATTCACCTACAAGCGCAGAGCGTGAAATCGGCTTGTTTTTTAAAGATACTGGAGTAGTTGAGTACTCTAAGTTAGTAAACGAATGGATTTATTAATCTAACCTAAAAAGGCACTTGTATATCACTATACAAGCGCTTTTTTTGTACGCGTTTACAAAAATTTTCTGAATTATTATACTATGTTTATTAAGCATGATATGATATATTGATACATAATTTCTTTAATGAGTTGAAGGGGGAAAGAGTATGGGAATGAGATACCTAACGGCTGGGGAATCCCATGGGCCGCAGCTGACAACAATTTTAGAGGGCCTGCCAGCAGGGATGCCGCTTGAGGCCACAGATATTAACGATGAACTGGCTAGACGTCAAAAAGGCCATGGCCGTGGAAGACGCATGCAAATAGAAAAAGATACAGCAGAAATTGTTTCTGGTGTTCGTCATGGAAAAACACTCGGGTCTCCAATTGCTTTAGTAGTGAAAAACAATGACTGGAAGCACTGGACAAAAATTATGGGTATTGAGGCGATTGAAGAAGGAGAAGAGGAAGAAATAAAACGAAAGGTAACGCGGGCAAGACCTGGTCATGCCGATTTAAATGGCGCGATTAAATATGGCCACAGGGATATGAGAAATGTACTGGAACGATCCTCAGCACGAGAGACAACCGTTCGCGTGGCAGCAGGTGCTGTTGCCAAGAAGCTTTTATCTTTAGTTGGGATTGAGCTTGTAGCACATGTTATCGAAATTGGTGGAATTAAAGCAAATGTAGATTCTTCTTTGTCGACAACTGAGTTAAAAGAACGAACAGAAAGTTCTCCTGTAAGAGTTGCTGACCCAAATGTAGAACAGGAAATGATGAATGCAATCGACGAAGCAAAGAAAAATGGTGACTCTATTGGCGGGGTAGTTGAGGTTATTGCAACGGGAATGCCGGCAGGAGTGGGGAGCTATGTTCATTACGATCGTAAATTAGATGGGAAATTAGCAGCAGCCATTATGAGTATTAATGCCTTTAAAGGTGTAGAGATTGGTATTGGGTTTGAAGCGGCAAGAAAACCTGGAAGTGAAGTCCATGATGAGATTCTTTGGGACAAGGAAAGAGGATATTACCGCAAAACAAACCGGCTTGGCGGGTTTGAAGGCGGAATGACTACTGGAATGCCAATTGTCGTGAGAGGCGTAATGAAACCAATCCCAACACTTTATAAACCATTAATGAGTGTTGATATCGAAACGAAAGAGCCGTTTGCGGCGAGCGTTGAACGTTCTGACAGCTGTGCTGTACCTGCTGCAGCAGTTGTTGCAGAGCATGTCGTTGCCTGGGAGCTTGCAAACGCCCTTATTGAACAATTTTACAGTGACCGATTTGAAACCTTTGCCGATGAAATTAATAGGCAGCGTGAATATGCGAGGGATTTTTAATGGAAACCATTCAAATCCAAACAGCGTCCAAAAAATATCCTGTCTTTGTTGGAGAAGGGGTTAGAAAGGAACTTGGCACATTCTTATCCACCCATTTTACTAATCTAACAAGAGTATTAATTATGACAGATGAAACGGTTGAGAAACTGCATCTTGAAAAATTATTGGTCGTTTTGAAAGAATGGAATCCCGTTATTTTTACCGCACCAAGCGGGGAAAAGGCAAAAACCTTTGAAGTATATTATGATGCCCTTTCTGCGGCACTTGAGAATCGATTGGATCGAAAATCCGTCATTCTTTCATTTGGCGGTGGTGCTGTTGGTGACCTGTCAGGGTTCGTCGCTGCTTCCTTTATGAGGGGAATTCCTTTTATTCAAATCCCAACTACTATCCTTGCCCATGATAGTGCTGTCGGTGGAAAAGTGGCCATCAATCACCCCTTAGGTAAAAATATGATTGGTGCATTTCATCAGCCAGAAGCAGTATTTTATGACCTTGAATTATTAAAAACGCTGCCAATCCAAGAAGTTCGCTCAGGGTTTGCTGAGGTTATTAAACACGCGCTAATTGCTGATTCTGATTTCTATCTTTGGCTAAAAACCAATATACATGATTTGAATTCTTTACCATTATCGCAATTATCGGATTCCTTAGTAAAAGGGATCAGGATAAAAAACGAATTTGTTTCCCAGGATGAAAGAGAAACTGGTGTACGCGTCTTTTTGAATTTAGGACATACACTTGGACATGCCATTGAATCTGAAATGGGATATGGAAATTTTACTCATGGTGAAGCGGTTATGATTGGAATGATTTATGCTTTAAAATTAAGTAACAAATTGCTGGGAATGAACTTTCAATTATCTGAGTTTGTTGATTGGGTTAAATCACTGGGATATGAGACTGACATACCCGGACAGCTTTCATTTGAGCGTTTGATTAGCAAAATGAAACAGGATAAGAAATCAGTAGGCGAGTCTATTCGATTTGTGCTGCTGGATAGTGTAGGGCAGCCTAGACTTGAGGAAATATCTGAATCGGTATTATTGAATGAATTAAAAAGTTTTTAAATTTAAGGGGGATTTTTTACCATGATTAGAGGGGTGAGGGGAGCAACGACGGTCAGTGAAAATACTGAGGAAGACATTCTCGATGCCACAGGGGAGCTCTTTGCGAAAATGATTGAAGCCAATCATATTCAACCGGATTCCGTCGCCTCCGTATTTATTTCAACCACAGAAGACATTAATGCTGTCTTTCCGGCAAAGGCAATGAGGAAATTTGCAGGATGGACGTATGTGCCTGTCGTGTGTATGAGGGAAATACCTGTAGTTAATTCTTTAAAAATGTGTGTCAGAGTAATGATGCATGTGAATACAAGCGTCCCGCAGGAAGAAATAGTTCATGTCTATTTAAAAGGGGCAAAAGTATTAAGACCTGACCTTGGCAGCAGTTTAGTGTAATAAAAGATTTGTTAAGAAAAAAACAAGATGTTCGATACGAAGGGAGTAGGAAAAATGAGATGGAAAGAACAATTATTATCATTGACTCCTTATCAGCCAGGAAAATCAATTGAGGCAGTAAAAAAACAATTTAACTTGGATAAGATTGTTAAGCTAGCTTCAAATGAAAATCCTTTTGGATGCTCTCAAGAGGTGCTTGCAGCTCTTGAATCCTATCAAACAAGTTTAGCAATCTATCCTGACGGATATGCTACTCATTTAAGAGAGACACTTTCGGTGTTTTTGCAGGTTGAAAAGGATGAAATCATTTTAGGAAATGGTTCTGATAATTTGATTCAAATGATTTCTAGAGCCCTGCTTCATCCAAATGCCAGTACGATTATGGCTGATCAGACATTTTCTCAATATAAGCACAACGCTGTAATAGATGGGGCAATAATTAAGGAAATACCTCTTGTCGAAGGAAACCATAATTTAGATGCGATGCTTGAAGCTATTGACGAAACAACAAACGTCATCTGGCTTTGCAGCCCAAATAACCCAACGGGTACATATATACCGGAACATAAATTAATCCCATTTTTAGAACAGGTTCCTTCACACATTCTTATTGTGCTGGATGAGGCTTATTATGAATATGTAGTAGCAGAAGATTACTACAATTCCATCAGCCTGACACGGAAATATGACAACCTTATTGTCCTTAGAACTTTTTCAAAAATATACGGACTTGCTGCATTAAGGGTTGGCTATGGGGTGGCTAACCGTTCTATTGTCAAGGCCCTTGAGCCAGCTAGGGAGCCGTTTAATGTCAATTCACTAGGTCAATTAGCAGCTAGTGAAGCTATTAAGGATCAAGGGTTTGTCGAAGATTGCAAAGAGAAAAATAGACAAGGTGTGGCACAGTTTTATGAATTCTGCGAACAGCACCAGCTGGACTATTATCCTACGCAAACCAATTTTATCTTAATTGATTTTAAAGTGGATGGAGATAAGATTTTCCAATATTTGCAAGAGAGAGGATATATCGTCCGTTCTGGAAATGCTCTCGGCTTTCCGACAGCAGTTAGAATTACCGTTGGTTCTTCTGAACAAAACGAAGGTGTCCTAACGGCATTGAGCGAATTTTTAGAGGCAAACTGAGGAGAGTAGTTTGCACTAACTAGGGGGATTTAAAATTGAATGGCCGGGTTTTTGTGATTGGCTTAGGATTAATTGGTGGTTCCTTAGCCTTATGTATCAAAAAGGAACATCAGGATGCCGTGGTTGTAGGATTTGATATAAATAGTGAACAGGCAAGGCTTGCAAAAATGCTGGGTGTCATTGATGAAATTGCCGGGAATATTTCTGATGGCGCTATTGATGCTGATTTAATCATTATTGCCGCACCCGTAAATGAAACAAAGGAAATTATTCAGCTATTAGCTGAACTTCCTCTTAATCCAAAGGTAATTGTGACAGATACAGGAAGTACAAAAAGCAAAATTGTCGAAAGCGCCGCTAGCTTATTGCAAAAGGGAATAACTTTTATTGGCGGCCACCCAATGGCGGGTTCACATAAAAGTGGTGTTTCCGCGGCAAAGGAAATTTTATTTGAAAACGCATTTTACTTGTTAACTCCTGGAAATCTAATTGAAGAATACAAAGTTGAGTTATTAAAAGAATGGCTAATTGGAACAAATGCAAAATTTTTAACTGTCACACCAGAAAACCATGATTATCTAACAGGGGTTGTGAGTCATTTTCCTCATATTATCGCGGCGTCGATTGTCAGACAAACTGAAAAAATAGCGGAAGCAGAAAGTCTCATTCCCCGTCTCGCTGCAGGCGGATTCAGAGATATCACGCGGATTGCTTCAAGCAGTCCGGAAATGTGGAAGGATATTTTGCTGCATAACCGTGATACATTAATTGAACTGCTTGATCAATGGCAGGACGAAATGAATGGGATTAAAACACTACTGGAAAAAGAAAAAAGTGATGCTATATTAGATTATTTTAAACAGGCTAAGAAATTTCGTGACGGATTACCGCAGAAAGAAAAAGGAGCTATTCCTGCATTTTACGATTTATTTGTCGATATCCCCGATTACCCAGGTGTGATTTCCGAAATAACCGGTTATTTAGCAAAGGAAAATATCAGTATCACAAATATTCGTATTCTGGAAACTCGTGAAGATATTATTGGAGTTTTAGTCATAAGCTTTCAAACAGAAGAGGATCGGCAAAAGGCTGAACGATGTATTGGAATTTATACAAGCTTTGCAACATCCGTAGGCACATAAAATGATTGTAAAAAGGTGATTTTTAATGGCATCATTAAAACTGAAAACTAGTATAAAGCGATTATTTGGTGAGATAACGATTCCAGGAGATAAATCCATCTCGCATAGATCTGTTATGTTTGGATCAATCGCACATGGAGAAACAAAGATTACTAACTTTTTGCCTGGTGATGACTGTTTAAGTACGATATCATGCTTTCGGAAGCTTGGGGTCACAATCGAGGAAGCTGACAACCAGATCCGGATTATCGGTAATGGTTTTGAGGGATTAACAGAACCGAACGAAGTCTTGGATGTAGGCAATTCCGGAACAACTATTCGGTTATTAATGGGGATTTTGGCCGGGAGACCTTTTTTCTCGACTTTGGTGGGTGATGAGTCAATCGGAAAACGGCCTATGACAAGGGTAACAGGTCCATTAGCCAAAATGGGAGCAAAGATTGACGGGCGGAAAGACGGTGCCTTTACTCCTATTTCAATCCGGGGAGGGCAGTTAACTCCGATCCAATACAAGCTTCCGGTAGCTAGTGCGCAGGTAAAATCTGCATTAATTTTAGCAGCCCTGCAAGCTGAGGGAGAAAGCACGATTATCGAACCTGCTGAAACCCGCGATCATACGGAAAGAATGATTCGAAAATTTGGCGGAGAAATCGACAAGGATAACCAAGCGATTACTGTCAAAGGCGGACAAAATCTGACAGGTGCCACCATTCACGTTCCTGGAGACATATCCTCAGCGGCCTTCTTCCTTGTTGCCGGGGCAATTATTCCGGAAAGTGAAATTGTGTTAAAAAATGTCGGACTTAATCCAACTCGAACGGGAATTATCGAGGTAATGAAGAAGATGGGTGCGGATTTAGAGATTATTCAAAAGGAAGACCACTCATTTGAACCAGTCGGTGACCTGATTATTAAGACATCCAATCTGAAGGCTACAGTTGTTGAAGGGGATTTAATTCCCAAACTAATTGATGAAATTCCGATTATTGCCCTTTTGGCAACACAAGCTGAAGGTACAACGGTGATTAAAGATGCGGAAGAATTAAAGGTAAAAGAAACAAATCGCATTGATACTGTTGTCGATGAACTAAGAAAATTAGGTGCTTCAATTGAAGCGACGGACGATGGAATGGTTATCCATGGGAAAACACAATTAAATGGGGGCAGTGTTTCTAGTCATGGCGATCACCGGATTGGTATGATGTTATCAATCGCGGCACTTCTATGCAGGAATAATGTTGAACTGGAACAACCAGAAGCCATATCTGTTTCTTATCCGAACTTCTTCGCCCATTTAAATAACCTTATCCGCTGAAAGCTGCATATTAATGCGGCTTTTTTTTATGGAATAAATAATAGGATGTTGTTTGAATGTCATAGTTTTCGGATTTTCCGCATAGCCTGTCTTAAAGAGGAAAAGGGTGGTAGGGCCGTTGTATATCATTGAAAATGCCAATATCCTTAAAAACAGAGAGCTTCATACATGTTCACTATTAATAAAAGATGACCGAATAACTGCCATTCAAGCTGGTTTCAAACGATATCAATTAATAAAGATGAACGTAGAGCCTTATATTATGACCCCAACCTATGTCCTTTTAAGCTCAAAAATTCCGCATCAAGGATCTTTTCAAGATTTAAAGACTTTTTTGATTGATCATTATTTGTTAAAAGGATGTACCACATTGTTAACTTATGTTGACCTTTTATACGAGCATGAACTAAAGGAAAAAATAACAGCAATGAAAATGGCATTAATAAGCAGCCCAGTTGATTTTATGATTGGGATTAAAATTCCATTACGATTAATTACCCCAACACTAATAAGAAGTTGTAAAAAAGAAAAGGTTCCTGCTATCTTTGTTGATCTAAAAGACCCAAACGAATTGGAGAAAATTCCTTGGGGATGGATTAGGGAGGCAATGTTCCCATTCAACAGCCCATTTATTCCATTAATTTCTTGTTCACAAAAGAAGGAAGAGAAGGCCGTTTTGTCGAAATGGAATACTATCATACAAAAAGAAAAAATCCCGGCGCTCTATGAGGTAATAGAAGAAGGCCAGCCATTGTCTATTCCTGTATTAAACAAAATCGGATTATACCCGCAGAAAGCCAGCCTTATGAATGGTACTGAATTAAGTTATAACTTATTTTTAAAGGGAAGAGAAATCAAGAAGGTTGATGAAGTAAGTTTATTTCATTATCATAGTGATAGACTAGTAGTTACAGTTCACAAAGGAAAGGTTGTCCGCGCAGGTAATACGGTTTTATTTAAATCTGGTAATGGAGAACATGTTAAGGTGAAAACCCCGGCTTTTTTTTCTTTGTAAATCAAGGCGAACGAGAGGTAATAGTCAATGGATCGAGTTAATAAAATTATCAATATGTTAGAAAATGGTCAACATAATGAGGCCTTAAAGGAATATAATCAAGTATTAAAAAGTGGAAATCATGAAGAAAAGTTCCTTCTTGGAGAAGAATTATTCCAGTATGGATTTTTAGTGGAAGCGAAGGCCTTAGTTGAAAGCCTATTGGAAAGTTACCCTGAAGAGGGTGAACTTCTTGTGTTGTTAGGTGAAATATTAGTGGAAGCAGGAGAAGAAGAGGAAGCCATCCTTGTCTTAGAAAAGATCTCGGAGCAGGATGTAAATTATGGACAGTCATTATTATTATTAGCAGATCTTTATCAAATCCAAGGTCTTTTTGAAGTTTGTGAACGAAAGCTTTTAACAGCGAAAGAATTATTGCCGGATGAGGTTATTATTGATTTTGCCTTAGGAGAGCTTTATAGTGAGCAAGGTGAAATTAATAAGGCGATGGCTGCTTTTGAACTAGTTTTAAAAGAGGAAAGCGAAATTGCCGGTGTTAATATCCATGGACGGATGGCAGATCTTTTAAGTGCCTCCGGAGCTTTTGAAGAGGCACTTACTTATTATGGTCAGGCACTAGATGAAAAGTTAGAGATTAACACGCTATTCGGCTATGCCTTAACAGCCCTTCAAGCAGGATACAATCGGACAGCTATTGAAAAGTTCACTGAGTTAAAGGAGCTTGACCCCGAATATCATTCACTTTATTTACACCTAGCGCTAAGCTATGAACGGGAAGAAGAGCTTGAAAACAGTTTCCAGACAATTAAAGAGGGCATTGGGCAGGATGAATTTAATAAAGAATTATTTTTCTACGGCGGGAAAATAGCATTGAAGCTTGGGAGAGTGGATGAAGCAGTACAATATATTCGGGAGGCCCTTGCCTTAGACCCCGGCTTTATCGATGCTGCAATTACATTAAATAAGCTCTTTTTTCAGCAAGAACGATATGAGGATGTTATTGAGTTAATATCCCAGCTTGATATTACAGAAGATGCGGAACCGCAGATTCTTTGGGACTTAGCTCTTGCTTACGATAAACTTGAAGAATTTTCTTACGCATTAGACAAATATGAAAGTGCATATACTTTTTTAAAGAATAATGATGCCTTTTTACAGGATTACGGATATTTTCTTATTGAAGAAGGAAAGACGGCCCGCGCCGCCGAAATTTTTAAACAGCTGCTAAGTACAGACCCATCGAATGGCGAGTATATGGATGTGCTTGAACGTTTAACCAATTAGTAGAAATAAAAAAAGCTGATTATGCAGAGGAGGGAAACTATCATGGCAACCCCTGTTTCTGTCAACGAGAAGAAGGATTTTATACGCTGGTTTTTAAATCATTATCAATTAAAAAGAAGAGAATGTGTGTGGATTCTGAATTACTTAATGAGCCACGATCAACTAATGGAAAAGGTACATTTTGTTGAGCAAGCACAGTATTGCCCGCGCGGTTTGATTATGTCAACGCATTGTGTCGATAAAGTGCCGTTTCGCTTTTATAAAGAAAATGTCATGACAACTGATGCTGAGAAATCGTTTCATGACATTCGGCTGAATCGAGATGAGGATATTTTTATTCAATTAAATTTTCATGCCTCCAATCAAGCACACCAATATGCGGCAGTTCTTGAAGAAAATCCATTCGTACCGAAACATTTACAGGTCAATGAAAAGGATGGAGTCATTGCAGAACAATTGCTGCAGCATAGTATCGAACGTTTTCACCGTGAAAAATTACTGAAATTAATTGATGAAGCACTTGATAAACAAGACCGAGTAGCTTTTCAGCTATTAACGGAAAAATTAAATAAACTAATGGTGACTGAACAAAAAGGGAGTTTGCGATAAGCAGACTTCCTTTTTCATCTTTATCTTTTATTATGGTTGAAGATAATGATATGATTGGACTAGCTAAGAAAAAGGATTGGTGCATAAAATGAAGTGGATTCCGAAAGATATAGAGACATACATAAATGCTAAGGAGTATGTGGATACAGCTGTTGTACCATTATATTCGGTATCAGTCGGGGGGGAGATGAAGCAATCAGCCGCAAACGCTGAATTTATCACACTATTAACAAGCCATCTAGAAAGACAGTTTACCGGAAGAATATTATTATTTCCCCCATTTACGTATCTGAAAAATGGTGATCATGAAAAAGTATTAAGTGATTTGTTGCAATGGGAGGAAGACATTAGCAAAAGTGAATTTAAACACATATTTTACATAACATCTGAGCTCGATTGGCGTACACATGAACAGAAACTAGGCGGTTCGTTAATATGGCTTCCATCACTTCCGCTAGAGCAGATGAATGATTCCCAGAAAATGGAGATGATTGATAGCCAAGTAAAGCAGCTACTCATCCTCTTCACACAAAAATGGCAGGATTAGGCGTAAAAATCTTCAGATTATATGTTTTTAAAATAGTATGATATTGACCTTACTTGAAGATTGATATATCATTGTTATGTCCTAGTTTTATATGTGTTTAATTAATTGTCCGCTGGACTTAACTTCGTGAAAAGAGGGGGGGATAAGCATGAGTAAAGAGCGCGTTTCAAGACGTCAATTTTTAAGCTACACATTAACTGGTGTAGGCGGTTTTATGGCAGCAGGCATGTTAATGCCGATGGTGCGTTTTGCTGTAGATCCAGTTTTAAAGGCAGAGGCTGGCGGTGATTTCATCGCAACAAAGCAAAAGGTTTCAGACTTAACAGCTGAGCCGGTTCGAGTTGACTTTACCTTCAAACAAAAGGATGCATGGTATGAGTCAGAAGTAACCAATACTGCCTGGGTTTATCGTGATGATAAGTCAGATAAAATTGTAGCCCTATCACCTGTATGTAAACATTTAGGCTGTACGGTTAACTGGAATACCGATAAGGAACATCCGGGTCAATTTTTCTGTCCATGTCACTATGGCCGGTACGAGAAGAATGGTAAAAACATTGCTGGTACACCACCGCTGGCACCACTTGATGTATATCCATTCAAGGAAAAAGATGGTTTCCTATACTTAGGTAAAGCTGAACCACGGAAGGAGGCGTAATCATTGTTAAACAAAATTTACGATTGGGTAGATGAACGTTTAGATATTACGCCTTTGTGGCGCGATATCGCAGACCATGAGGTTCCTGAGCATGTTAACCCTGCGCATCATTTTAGTGCGTTTGTATATTGCTTTGGAGGTCTGACATTCTTCGTAACAGTCATTCAAATTCTTTCCGGTATGTTCTTAACAATGTACTATGTACCGGACATTAAAAACGCTTGGGAATCTGTTTATTATCTTCAAAATGAAGTTGCTTTTGGACAAATTGTACGTGGAATGCATCACTGGGGTGCAAGTTTAGTACTTGTAATGTTGTTTTTACATACATTACGCGTCTTTTTCCAAGGCGCTTATAAGAAACCTCGTGAATTGAACTGGATTGTCGGAGTTTTAATTTTCTTCGTCATGCTGGGATTAGGTTTCACAGGTTATTTATTACCTTGGGATATGAAAGCGTTGTTCGCAACAAAAGTTGGTCTGCAAATCGCAGAAGCAACACCATTTATTGGCAGCTATGTCAAGGTATTACTTGCAGGTCATGAACATATCGTAGGGGCACAAACATTAACCCGTTTCTTTGCTATCCACGTGTTCTTTTTACCAGCAGCCTTATTTGGATTAATGGCAGCGCACTTCATAATGATTCGTAGACAAGGTATTTCAGGACCGCTATAAAACCGGTTTTTATCTTTACGTTTTTTATCTCTACGGAAAAAGGAGGGGGATTGCTCAATGCATCGCGGAAAAGGTATGAAGTTCGTTGGTGACTCGCGTGTTCCAGCACCTGAATCACGCAAACGAATGCTCCCAAAAGATTACTCAGAATACCCTGGTAAAACAGAGGCATTCTGGCCTAACTTCCTTTTAAAAGAATGGATGATAGGTGCAGTTTTTCTTGTCGGCTTTTTAAGTTTAACAGTGGCACATCCGGCACCGCTTGAAAGGATAGCGGATCCAACTGATACAGGCTATATCCCATTACCAGACTGGTATTTCTTATTCTTGTATCAATTATTGAAATATACGTATGCATCGGGACCATACACCGTTATCGGAGCTATGATTATACCGGGACTAGCATTTGGAGGTTTATTATTAGCACCATTCCTTGATAATGGACCTGAACGCCGTGCAAGAAAACGCCCGCTTGCTACCGGATTTATGCTTTTAGCATTAGCTGCAACCGTATTTTTAACTTGGCAATCCGTTGCAACACATGACTGGGCTGCTGCAGAGCGCCAAGGTAAAATTGTCGCAAAAGTCGATATCGATAAAACTAGTGATGGCTACAAAATTGCAAATGATAATACATGTCTAACCTGCCATGGTGATAGTTTTCAGGGTGGTGCTGGGGCTCCAACATTGATTGGAACTGGCTTATCAGCTGAGGAAGTGGCGAAGATTGCTAAAGAAGGTAAAGGCGGCAAAATGCCACCGGGAATCTTTAAAGGTGATGACGAACAGCTAAAGAAACTGTCTGAATTTATCTCAGGCCTTGGTAAATAGTTGAATGACAAAAAAGCTGACGAAAAGATCGTCAGTTTTTTTTCATATTAATTTCCATGATGAAAAGAGGTGTGCAGGTGCGCTTAATTTACCCTTTCTTAGCAAATCGATCTGTTTTAAAACTGTTGCTTATTGTGAATATTGCCGGAACTATTTATGGGTACTATTGGTACGGGTGGCAGCTAAAGGAAACCCCCGGGATTTTTCTTGCCTTTGTACCCGACAGTCCGACCGCCAGCTTATTTTTTGTTTTTGTTCTAATCGCCTTTTTACTTCGGAGAAACTGGCCGTTTATGGAAGCACTTGCGATTGTTACGCTTTTTAAATATGGAATATGGGCCGTTGTCATGAACATTCTTGTTTATTTTGTTCAAGGTGAACTGGATTTGGTGGGATATATGCTAATCTTCTCTCATTTTGCCATGGCAGTACAAGGATTATTATATGCACCTTTCTATCGGTTTAAATGGTGGCATTTAATCATCACAGCGGTATGGACACTCCACAATGATGTAATAGATTATGTTTTTTTCATGATGCCGAGCTATTCATTGCTTGATCAATATACAGCCCAAATTGGCTATTTTACCTTCTGGCTTTCCATTCTTTCGCTAGGACTTGCCTATTATTTTGCTATAAGGCCTAATAGATTTAAACTAAAAATAAATACTTGAAGATGGTCTAACCTTGTCCACCCCTACATACATTTTATTAGTAATGAAAGGGGGGACAGGATTGAAAATCAGATGGTTATTTTTTTTAGCAATTATCATTATGCTCACTCCCATAACTGTAAATGCTGAACAGCAAACGCCAATGGAGAAGCTGGATGATATCTCCGATGAAGCTCTTCAAATGGTGAAATTTCAAAGATATGAAGATGCAAAAAAATTATTAGATTATTTTTCAGCCCAATTTACAAGTATTACGGGGACAACGAAACCCCTATCAATGGACGAGGTTAGAATTGTTCATACCTCTCATGATGAAGCAATGGAAGCGGCTGTTAGCCCCAACATGAAATATGAGGAAAGAATAAATAAACTAACAAAATTTCGTCTTGTTATTGATGCCTTAGCAACTAGTCATCAACCTTTATGGACAGAAATGGAAGAACAAATTATGACCGCTTTTCACCAGGCAAAAGAGGCAGCCGAAAATGGTGATACGGCTCATTTCCATACAAACTTTAACACCTTTTTATCGTTATATAATGTTATATACCCTAGTATGAAAATAGATGTACCGGTAGAAAATATTCAAAGATTAGATGCCCGGATTGATTTTATAAATGAATATCGTTCCGAGGTTATTACAAATTCAAAAAGCCAACTTGAGCTGAATGCGCTAGACACAGATTTAAAAAGTCTGTTTGCCAATATGGAAGAGGATGAAGCTGACCCTTCGCTTTGGTGGGTCATCATTTCAACCGGAAGTATTATTATCATGACATTATCTTACGTAGGCTGGAGAAAGTACCAGGGTGATAAGAATCAGAAAAAAAATCGCTCAAGAGACTAATAGGATGGAAGATAAAAAAGGCAATGTCCGCACAATATAAAGCGGATATTGCCTTTTTAATCTTTTATTGGCATTTTATTTTCATCAAGTGTAAATCCTTCGCCGAGAACATCATGTACAACCGAGATAGATATAAATGCATGCGGGTCAACGGAGGTAATTAGGTTTTTAAGGCGGATCAATTCGTTTTTGGCAACAACACAATATAAAACATCTCGTTCATTCTTTGTATAGGAACCATATCCCCGTAGTGCGGTGACACCGCGTCCCATGTCCTCCATAATTTTATCAGCAATTAGGGGATTATTTTCCGAAATAATCATCGCACCTCTTGCAGAATATGCGCCCTCCTGCATGAAATCAATAACTTTTGCGCCGACAAAAACAGCAACAAGTGTATACATGGCTTGTTTATATGATATGTATGTGAGTGAAAGGATAATTACACAGGCATCAAATAAAAACATTGTTTTCCCCATGTTCCAACCTGCATATTTTTGGACGAGTCTGGCAATAATATCGACTCCCCCTGTGGTTCCTCCAAAACGAAAAATAATACCTAAGCCAATCCCCGTGAAGACACCCGCAAACAAGGCTGCTAACGTTAAATCATGCTGCAGCGGCATATCTATTGGGTAACGCTGAAAAATCCATAGAAAGATTGATACACCAACAGTTCCGATAATGGTATATAAAAAGGTATTTCTCCCTAACAACTTCCAGCCGATAAAAAATACAGGAATATTCAAGATTAAGTTTGTATAGGATGGATCCCATTTGAACAATCCATAGAAAAGCAGTGTAATACCCGTGAATCCGCCTTCGGCAAGCTTATTTTGCATATTAAAATTAACAAGGCCAAATGACATTATCGCTGTTCCAAATAGGATAAACAGGATATTTTTATATTTAAGTCCGAATAGCATGAGCCTTCCTCCTCTGCCATATTTTCTCTCATATGGCGGTTTTTATTATAGCGAATTAATAGTACTAGGGCAATGAGCAATGGAAAAGAGCGTGAATAAAACAAAAACATTTGTAAATCGGTCATAATTTAGCTAACATAAAAAAGAGATATATCAAAGTAATTTTGGTCGTTCAAGAAAAAGAGGTGGGGAATCAATGACCGATAGAAAATCGATAAAAGACTTGCAGGTCGAAGTCGATACATATATAAGCCAATTTAAAGAAGGTTATTTCAGTCCATTAGCGATGCTTGCTAGACTAACCGAAGAGCTTGGGGAGCTGGCAAGAGAAGTAAATCATTATTATGGTGAAAAGCCGAAGAAATCCAGTGAGACCGAAAAGGCGATTGAAGAGGAGCTTGGTGATCTCCTATTTGTGCTCATTTGCTTTGCTAATGCCTTAAACATCGATTTGGAAGAGGCTCATGATTATGTGATGAATAAATTTAATACGCGTGATAAAAACCGTTGGACAAGAATAGACAAAGAAAATATGGAGTGAAGAACATGTACCCTATTAAGATTATCATTGCTGGGCCGCGCGGTCGTATGGGCAGTGAAGCGGTGAAATTAGTAACCAATACAGAACATTTTCAGCTGGTTGCTGCCATTGATCATAAGTATGATGGCATGATGCTAAGTGACGTTGAAGGCTTTCATGCAATTTCTAATGTACCAATTTATACGGATATTCACAATTGCCTGCAAAATGTAGGGGCAGATGTCTTAATCGACCTAACCACACCAGAAGTGGGCATGCACCACGCTAAAACGGCCCTTGAATACAATGTTCGCCCTGTAGTTGGAACAACAGGCTTTTCAAAGGAAGATCTAGAAGAACTACAGCAAATTTGTCAGGAAAAAGGGCTTGGCTGTATCATAGCACCAAATTTTGCGATTGGTGCGGTCTTAATGATGAAGTTCTCGCAAATGGCTGCAAAATATTTTAGCGATGTTGAAATTATCGAAATGCACCATGACCAAAAGCTAGATGCTCCGTCCGGGACGGCGGTAAAAACAGCGGAAATGATATCAGTAGTGAGGGAAGCCAAAAAACAAGGGCATCCAAATGAAAAAGAAACCTTGCAAGGGGCAAGAGGTGCGGAACATGATGGAATGCATATTCATTCTGTTCGCTTGCCTGGACTCATAGCCCATCAACAGGTGTTATTTGGAGCTGATGGACAAACATTAACAGTGCGCCATGATTCCTATCACCGCGGCTCATTTATGTCAGGAGTAAAAGTCGCTGTTGAAACGGTCGTGGATCAAAATACCTTTGTTTACGGACTAGAAAATATTTTAGGTTAGGAGTCAGTTTATGAATATTGCCTTAATCGCACATGATCAAAAGAAAAATGACTTAGTCCAATTTGTAACGGCATATCAAGAGATTTTTAAAAAACACAAATTGTTTGCAACCGGTACAACTGGCTTAAGAATTAATGAAGCAACTGGATTAAGCTTAACTCGTTTTAAATCAGGTCCATTAGGCGGAGACCAGGAAATTGGCGCAAGGATTGCAAATAATCAAATGGATGCCATTTTCTTCTTTCGGGATCCATTAACGGCCCAGCCCCATGAACCGGATGTTACGGCTCTTGTCAGACTTTGTGATGTCTATGCTATTCCTCTTGCTACGAATATGGGTTCAGCTGAATTACTAATAAGAGGTTTAGAAATGGGTTTATTGGAATGGAGAAACGTCGTCAAAGAGAATGGTGAGGGTAATGAAGGATAAGCATGTACATATTCTCGCTTTTGGTGCCCATGCCGATGATGTAGAAATCGGCATGGCTGGAACCATCGCGAAACTAGCATCTGAAGGAAAACAGATTGGGATTTGTGATTTAACAGATGCTGATCTTTCCTCAAATGGGAATGTAATGTTAAGAAAAGAGGAAGCTGCCCGTGCAGCTGATATTTTAGCTGTATCAGTTCGGATTTCACTTGGTTTTCCCGATAGAGGATTACTTCTTAACGAGGAGTATATTAGGAAAATTGCAGATGTTATTCGATTATACAAGCCGCAAGTGGTATTTGCACCTTATTTTGAGGATCGCCATCCAGATCATGGGAATTGTGCCAGGCTTGTTGAGGAAGCAGTTTTTTCTGCGGGAATAAGAAAGTATAAAACCGATAGATGTGCCGACCCACATCGAGTCGAAAAGGTCTATTTTTACATGATTAATGGTTTTCATACACCAGATTTTACTGTGGATATTTCATCATTCATCGATAAAAAACTGGCGGCATTACGTGCCTATCAAAGCCAATTTGAATTATCGGAGCAAAGCTACAATACTCCGCTTGTGAATGGCTATATTGAAACAGTAGAAGCAAGGGAAAGAATGTTTGGAAAACTGGTCGGAGTAACCTATGCTGAGGGCTTCAAAGCGAAGGTTCCAATCCTTCTGAAGCATGATTTGATAGGAGAATAAAGATGAGGAAACTTAAAATTGGAATTACCTGCTACCCAACTGTGGGCGGTTCGGGCGTAGTTGCCACAGAGTTAGGCAAGATGCTAGCTGAAAAAGGACATGAAATTCACTTTATTTCATCGAGTCTTCCTTTTCGGTTAAATAGAATGTACCACAACATTTATTACCATCAAGTTGATGTGAATCAATATTCTGTTTTTCAATATGCGCCTTACGATATTGCGTTAGCTAGTAAAATGGCAGAGGTAGCGAATCGGGAAAAGTTGGATATTCTTCATGTCCATTATGCCATTCCACATGCCGTTTGTGCCATTTTAGCCAAGCAAATGTCCAACAGGGATATTAAAATTGTTACGACCTTGCACGGAACGGATATTACGGTTTTAGGCTATGATCCATCATTAACAAATGCGATTAAATTCGGAATTGAAAAATCAGATACCGTAACTGCCGTTTCCAATTCCTTAGTGAATCAAACCTATGAGCTCATTAATCCAGATAAACAAATTGAAACAGTCTATAATTTTATTGATGAACGAATCTATCAAAAAACTGATGCTGCTGACTTAAAGGCGCAATTGCAGATTAAAGAAGAGGAAAAAGTCATTATTCATGTCTCTAATTTTCGCGCGGTCAAGCGGGTACAGGATGTTGTGAAAACATTTGCTAAGGTTTCTGCGGCAATGCCGGCAAAATTACTGCTTGTCGGCGATGGTCCTGAAATGACCCTCGTTTGTAAACTTGTCAGAAAGCTCTCGATTGAGGATCAAGTGATCTTCCTTGGTAAACAAGAAAATCTTGAGGAATTGTATTCTATTAGTGATCTCATGCTATTATTGTCGGAAAAAGAGAGCTTTGGTCTTGTTGCGCTTGAGGCAATGGCATGCGGTGTACCATGCATCGGGACAAATGTCGGTGGTATTCCTGAGGTGATTCAACATGGAGAAAACGGATATATTTGTGAACTAACGGATATTGGTGATATAGCGGAAAAGTCCATTTCTCTCTTAACTGATAACGTGCTTCACCAACAATTTTCTCAAGCGTCAGTGAATACCGTTCGAACAAAATTTAAGGCTGAACAAATCGTTGAACAATATGAGCAGCTTTATTATAAACTGCTGAATTAGGTGAAAAAGATGAAAGAACCATTTTTATCAGCCATCCCCGTTTTAAAAAGGTTAGAAGATGCCGGATATGAGGCCTATTTTGTAGGTGGCTCTGTTAGAGATTATTTGTTGAATAAGACGATTAGTGATGTTGACATTGCAACATCAGCAACACCCGAAGAAGTGAAAGAAATTTTCCCGAAAACGGTTGATATCGGAATCGAACATGGAACTGTTCTCGTTTTAGTCAATCAGCAATCCTATGAAATTACCACCTTTCGGACTGAAGGTGAGTACCAGGATTACCGAAGGCCTAAAGAGGTCTCGTTTATTCGCAATCTAAATGAGGATCTGCAGCGCAGGGATTTCACCATGAATGCCATTGCCATGGATCGCGATGGGACACTAATTGACCCTTTTAATGGTCAACTGGCAATCAGGGAAAATGTGATTAGGACTGTGGGTTCTGCAAATAATCGTTTTCAAGAAGATGCTTTAAGGATGATGAGAGCGGTTCGCTTTGTCAGCCAGCTCTCCTTCTCTATTGAAGAGGAAACCCGTCATGCTTTAGCAGAACTTGTTCCGTTGCTCCAAAATATTGCAGTAGAACGAAAAAGAGCAGAGTTTGAAAAGTTGCTTGTTGGGAAAAACTGCAATAAGGCAATAGAGATTTTACTGGAAACAAATATATTTTCTTTTTTACCTGGTTTAGCCGATCAAAAGAAGCTGATTGAAAAATTAGTAGACTTCGACTGTGATGGTTTAACAAAAAAAGAAATGTGGTCATTACTTCTTTTTTGTTTAAGCGTGAAGGGAAAAGCCATTGAGACGTTTCTAAGAGATTGGCGGCTGCCGATGAAAGAAATAAAAGATATTCAGCAAATTTTGTTTTTTGTTGAAAAAAGGCTTGAACAGGAATGGTCCGTTTATGATTTATATTCTGCGGGCAGTGACACCATTACCTCAACTGAAAAGCTGTACAACAAGATAAATGGATTAAACGGGTCAGAATCCCTTCAATACTGGCTTAATCTATACCAAAAGCTCCCGATTAAACAACTCTCTAGTTTGGCTGTAACAGGAAGCGACTTAATGGAATGGTTTAATCAACAGGGAGGCCCGTGGGTAAAGGAAACCCTGTTGAAAATTGAACAGGCGGTCATTAATGAAACGGTAGAAAATGATAAGAAAACGATTAAGGAGTGGCTTAAAAGGTGTCAGAAATTAGAATAAAACTACTAGATGCCTTTACGAATGCCGGTGAAACCTTTTTATCGGGGCAGTATCTAGCAGACCTAATTGGCTGCTCAAGGACAGCGGTTTGGAAGCATATAGAGGAATTAAGAAAAGAAGGCTTTGAGTTAGAAGCTGTAAGAAATAAAGGCTATCGAGTGGTCAAAACACCTGAAAGAATCACAGCGGACGAAATTAGGTTAGGCTTACAAACCAATTTGATCGGCAGGAACATCTATTATGAAGAAAGTGTCGAATCCACACAAATAATTGCCAAACTTCTTTCCAATGAGAATGTCCCCGAAGGAACTGTCATTATTGCGGAAGAACAACTGTCCGGGAAAGGAAGAATGAACAGAACATGGCATTCTCCTAAATATACTGGAATATGGATGAGTCTCATTCTAAGGCCAAATATCCCGCTCACGAAAGCACCGCAGTTGACACTTTTAACTGCGGTAGCAATTGTTCATGCAATTGAAGAGGAAACAGGACTACAGCCGGAAATAAAATGGCCCAATGATATTTTATTAGCGGGCAAAAAAGTGACCGGAATCTTAACAGAATTACATGCCGAAGCCGATCGGATTCATTCAATTATTATTGGAATTGGCATCAATGTAAATCAAAAGATGGAAGATTTCCCACGTGAACTTCAGGAAAAGGCTAGTTCCCTTGCGATTGAAAAAGGAGAATTGATGTCTCGAGCTGGATTAATCAGAAGTTTTTTCAAGCACTTTGAAAAATTGTATATGCTTTACTTAGAACAAGGTTTTTTTCCTATTAAGCTTTTATGGGAAGGTCATGCTGTTAGTATTGGTAAAATTCTAAAAGCTAGAACATTAACAAATGTCATCGAAGGAAAAGCGCTGGGAATTACAGATGATGGGGTATTAATATTGGAGGATGAAACAGGTTACATCCACCATATTTATTCTGCAGACATAGAAGTTTAATTACTGTGCTTGCCCTTTTCAGAATATTTGTATATAATTTTCTTGGGCAGTATCTTTTAAGAACTGCACCTTTTGTAAAATGAAAATCAAAATTAAAAAGGTTTCTGCCTAGATCCGATTATCGGACCGGGACAGAGGGATGGAACATGCAAAGAGAAACAAAGATCCTCTGCCTACAGAAGGATCTTTTTTATTTGCTTTGCAAACTCGTTTTATCACCTCTCCCATACTTTAAGGAGGGAAAAAATGATGAAGCAAACAACGGACTTTTTAAAAATGAAGGAAAATGGAGAAAAAGTTGTCATGTTAACCGCCTACGATTTTCCGTCAGCTAAACAAGCAGAACAAGGCGGAGTAGACGTCATCTTAGTCGGAGATTCACTTGGAATGGTTGTACTCGGTTATGACTCCACTATTCCCGTGACAATGGAAGACATGATTCATCATACGAAAGCGGTTAAACGAGGAGCAAAGGATACATTTATTGTCACTGATCTCCCATTTTTAACCTATCATTTATCGATTAAGGATACATTAATAAATGCCGGAAGACTTTTACAAGAGGCTGGGGCACATGCCGTTAAACTTGAAGGGGCAGATGAGGTAGTCGAGAAAATTGCGGCGCTCACAAAGGCAGGCATCCCTGTGTGTGGTCATTTAGGATTGACACCACAATCTGTCGGGGTATTAGGCGGGTATAAAGTACAAGGAAAGGATGCCACAGCAGCGAAAAAGTTAATAGAAGATGCGAAAACTATTGAAGAATCTGGTGCATTCGCACTTGTCTTGGAATGTGTACCGAAGCAACTGGCAGAAGAAGTAGCTAGTTCGATTTCCATACCTGTGATCGGAATTGGAGCCGGGCTTTATGTGGACGGACAGGTGCTTGTCTATCACGATATTTTAGGCTATGGAGTCGACAGGGTACCAAAGTTCGTAAAGCAATACCATGCGGTCAATCCATTCATGATTGAATCAATCCAAGCCTATGCCTCAGATGTGAAGAATAAACAATTTCCTGAGGATAGGCACTCCTTCACAATGAAAGAAGAGGAACTGAAGGTACTTTATGGTGGCAAACAATGAAAGTCATGACTGCCATTAAGGACATGCAGAGTGAAATAGGGAAACAAAAAGGACTGGGGAAAACGATTGGCTTTGTCCCTACGATGGGATTTCTGCATGAAGGGCATTTAACACTCCTTAAGCAAGCAAGAAAAGAAAATGATATCGTCGTCTTAAGTATTTTTGTTAATCCGCTGCAATTTGGCCCAACAGAGGATTTTTCAACCTATCCTCGCGATTTTGAACGCGACCGTGCCTTGGCGGAGGCGGAAAAGGTAGATTTCGTTTTTTACCCGTCAGAAGAGGAAATGTATCCACATGTACCTTCAGTACGGGCAGTTGTACAAGAACGAACGGACGTATTGTGCGGTGAGTCGCGTCCAGGACATTTTGACGGGGTTGCTACCGTTCTAACAAAACTATTTAATATCATCACACCAACAAGGGCTTATTTTGGAAAAAAGGATGCCCAGCAAGTGGCAGTTGTTGATGGATTAATTACTGATTTCAATTTCCCCATCGAGTTAATCGCTGTTGACATTGTTCGTGAAGCTGACGGCCTTGCAAAGAGTTCTCGCAATGTTAATCTATTACAAGATGAAAGACAACAAGCAACCGTTCTTTTTAAAAGCCTGCAAATAGCTAAAAAAGCAATCGAACATGGTGAGCAGAGCCCTTTGAAACTAATTAGCTTGATTACCGATATAATCACTGGTGGGTCTAATGGACAAATTGATTATGTTGAAATATTCTCATATCCACAATTAAAACCATTGGAAAAATTAGAGGGTACCATTATCATTGCACTTGCGGTAAAATTCTCTAAAGTTCGTTTAATAGACAATTTCATTATTCAAATAGATTAGACAAAAATTTTAGTGACATCAGGGAGGAATACTCTTGTTTCGAACGATGATGAATGGAAAAATCCACCGTGCAACCGTTACAGAGGCTAATTTAAACTATGTTGGCAGTATTACCATAGATGAGGATATTATTGATGCTGTCGGAATGGCGGCAAATGAGAAAGTGCAAATTGTAAATAACAACAATGGTGCCCGCCTAGAAACATATATTATTCCCGGCAAAAGAGGAAGCGGAGTTATTTGTTTAAATGGCGCGGCAGCACGCCTAGTTCAAGAGGGGGATATTGTCATAATTATTTCCTATGCACTTGTCCCAGAGGAAAAGATCCAAACACACACCCCAAAAGTAGCGATAATGGATGAAAATAATCGAATTAAGGAACTTATCTATCAGGAACCGGCACTGACAATTATGTAACAGGGAGGGGGCCCCCATTCATTGGGAGGGCCCCTTCTTCTTTTTCTTTTATTTTAATTTTTAGTAAGACAATGGTAGAATTTGAATCAATATAAGTTTGTTTTCTATTACTTTTTAAAGTTCTTTGTGCTACGGTGTAAGGAACGAGGTTTGGGGTGTAAATGAAATGTTAAATAAATTTGTTGTCATAGATCTGGAGACCACAGGAAATCTCCCGAAAAAAGGGGATAGGATTATTCAATTTGCTGCTGTGGTCATTGAAAACGGGAAGATCACGGAAAAGTTTTCATCGCTTCTCAATCCTAAAAAAGCGATTCCGCCATTTATAGAAGAATTGACTGGAATAAACGATGATATGGTCAAAGGTGCACCGTTGTTTTCAGAAATTGCTGAGAAAGTTACATCTTTGCTTGATGGGGCTTATTTTGTTGCCCATAATGTATTATTTGATCTGTCTTTTCTGCAAGAAGAATTAATTGAAGCAGGATGCGAAGGATTTTTCGGTTCTGTATTAGATACAGTGGAAATGGCAAGAATTTTATATCCTACCGCGGATGGCTATAAACTTTCTGATTTAGCCGAGCAAGAGAACTTGAATCATGACAGGCCGCACCAGGCCGACAGTGATGCCCTGGTTACAGCTGAATTATTTCTCCTTTTGTTAGAGCGATTAGCTTCCTTGCCGCAACTAACGATTAGGCAAATTACGCAATTATCGGGAGGGTTAAAAAGCGATCTCCAGCAGCTGCTAGATGAATTGGCCGATACGGCGGGGGAAATGCGGGAGCAATTACCAGATTCTATTGAAGTATATAACGATTTAGCCTTAAAAAAAAATTCTGTAGAAGTTGGCTTAGAGTCGGAGGAAAAAGAGGCTTTTTACCCTGCAAGTGATGAAGATAAAATAGAGATGATCAAACACGGCTTTCAATTCTTTGAAAAGCGATCCGGCCAATTTCAGATGATGGACGCTGTTTACGAATCATTTCAGACCCAAAGGAATACGTTAATCGAAGCGGGAACAGGAGTCGGTAAATCACTTGGTTACCTTTTGCCGATTGCCTATTTTTCAAAACTACGTAATCTTCCCGTAATTGTAAGTACACATACTATTCAATTGCAGGAACAGATTTTGAATAAAGAAATTCCGCTTCTGGCTAAAATTCTTCCATTTAACATCAATTCTGTTCTTCTTAAAGGAAGGAACCACTATTTAAGCCTAGAAAAATTTCATCAATCGCTGATGGAAGAAAACGATAATTATGATACTACCTTAACAAAAATGCAAATTCTCGTTTGGCTGACTGAAACGGACACCGGTGATAAGGATGAATTGAATCTCTCAAGCGGCGGCCTCCTTTATTGGAACAAAATCAAGGATGAACCTAATGTCTTTTTGCAAAATAAAGGCTGGCAGGAAAGAGACTTTTATTATAGAGCAAAAAACAAAGCTCATGCTGCTGATATTATCATTACCAACCACTCTTTATTATTAAGTGATCTTAAAGGTGAAGGTTCTATTTTACCTGCTGCTGATTTTGTGGTGATTGATGAAGGACATCACCTCGAAAAGGTGGCGAGCCAGTTTTTTGGATATTCATTAGATTATTTATCTTCAAGGATGCTCCTAGGTCAATTTGGTTTGTATGAACAAAAACAGCTCTTTTATGAGTTGGAAAAGCTAATCACTTCTCTACCTAAACAAGAGACAAAACTGATTCATGCTTTCGAGCTGAACCAATTGATGATTGACCTTACCTACGAAATGGATGAGTTCTTTAAACTGATTGCCCTTTACGCAAAAACAAAGCTTAGCAATAAAAAGGGGATTAATCGTATTAAGGTACGATTGTCTGATTCTGATAGCGGGAAGGAAAAAAAGGCACTTGTCCATTGTGCTGAGAGGTTTTCCTTTTTACTTAAAGATTTACACTCAGCTATTATTGAACGTCTCAGCTTGATTAAAAATGGGAAAAAGGCGTTAAGTAGCAAAGAAGATAATAAAATCGAAGAAACTTATACATTCGTAAATGAGCTTGGCGAGCTGCGGAATACAGTGAATAATTGCTTTATTAAAGAAACAAAAGATGTAAAATGGATTGAAATGGATATTCGTGCGCCGCAAAATATAACCACTTTTATCGCTCAGCCGGCATTTGTTGCAGAACAGCTTAAGGAGAAATTTTTTCGTGCAAAAAAGGCAGTTGTGCTAACATCTGCAACATTATCAGTCAATAATTCATTTGATTATATCATGACTGAACTTGGCCTTGATGCTGTTTCAACTAGGCAAATAACCATACCTTCACCGTTTCACTATAAGGATCAAGTACAGTTGTTTATTCCGGATGATTTACCGGAAATTAAAAGTGTGACATTGGAAGAGTATGTGATTGCGATTACCGAACATATCATCACGATTGCTGAAGCAACTAAAGGAAGAATGCTAATCCTTTTCACAGCATATGACATGCTCAAGAAAACGTATGAGTTGATAAAGGAAAGCGGCTTCCTGGATGAGTATGTCCTCATTGCTCAAGGTATTACGAGTGGCAGCCGCACGAGGCTGACAAGGAATTTTCAGCGCTATGATAAGGCTATTTTACTGGGGACGAGCAGTTTCTGGGAAGGGGTGGATATTCCTGGTGAAGACCTATCCTGTCTAGTGATTGTAAGGCTTCCATTTAGCCCGCCTGACGAACCATTGACAGAGGCGAAATGTCAGTTAATCGGTACTCGTGGCGGCAATTCTTTTACCGAATATTCACTGCCCGAAGCAATCCTTCGTTTCAAACAAGGATTTGGCCGGTTAATCCGGACGGAAAAAGATCGTGGGATCATGTTTGTCTTTGATAGAAGGATTGTTACGACCAAATACGGAAAATCCTTTTTACAATCAATTCCAGAAATACCGGTAAAAAATGGGGCGATTGATGAACTGGTGGAAATTATTCCAACTTGGTTATGATAAAATATGGAAAATTACACATCCTATTTGATAATAGGAGGCGTATGTGTATGAAAATATTGCTTATGATCTTAAGCCTATTTATTTCAAGCACCTTTATTGCAAAGGCTGAAACAGCTATTTCTAGTAAAATTGAGCATATCGATTTAAAAATGAAAGAGCATGAAGCAGCGGTGACGTTTTTGGCTTTGTCTAAAGGTGAAGCAACACTCATTCAAGGGCCAAATAGTGAAAATATATTGGTTAATGTGGGTGGGAAGGGAGCGAAAGCTGAATTAGCTAGTTGGCTTTCTCTTTATAATGTGAAGGAGCTTTCGGCTCTTTTCTTAACAAATGATGGGCAGGATCTTTCATATAACACACTTAATCAATTGATTACCGAATATAACATAAAGGAAATCATTACAACTCCGGAACTATCGGAACAATTAGCTAAAAATATTGATCAATCCCTTCCAACATCAATGGTTACATGGGTGGAAGGTGCAAAAAAAGAAATCCTGCCTGGGATGACTGTTGAAGCTCAATTCGTTGGGAATGAAGAAAATGAAGGAATGGATCTACTGCTGAATTTTTTCCAACATAACATTTTTTTAATGACTTCCTTCACCCAACGTGCGGAACAAACGCTACTAAAGAAGAATCTTAAAGATGTCAATGTTTTTAAGATTCTTAACAATAATAAGGAAGTCTCATTATCTGATCAATTAATTACCTATATTAATCCACAAATATCCATCCTTTTTTCTCCCAAGGGGTATGGGCCATATGCAGATATATTACATGAATTGCATGGTATTTGGTCAGAGGTGTATTTTACAAAGAAACACGGTACGATAACCATTAAATTTACTGAATCAAACTATGAGGTTATTACCATTCCAGTTGTTGCAGGAGAATAAAAGCAAGAAAAAAATTCATTTAATTTAGTTAAGATTCTCAGCACATCGTGTTTTATCCTGTTATAATAATTAGAAAGATTCTTCAAAAATAGTGGTAAAGTAGAAAAAAGGAGAAATATGGATGGAAAGTAGAATTGAAGTTTTATCAACTGTTAAAATCCAATACAGTTCTGATTTATATAAAATTGTTGATGCCCTAAATCGTACCTTAAAGCAAAAGGATCTAATGTTTGGACTTGCCCTTGATCGAGAAGATCAAAGTAAAGCAATTTTTACTATATATCGTACATAAAGAAGTGAGTAGAATGAAAAAGTGGATTATTTTCCTCGGATTATTTGTAGTAGTTATTATTGGAATGTTAATAAAGGTATATTTTTCTGCAGTTGAACCAATAAAAGTGGCTGAAAAAAAAGCTATTACATTGGCAAATAAAAAGGTTCAAATAAGCAAAGTGCAGGATTTTCATATATACAATGGGCTAGAGGCAATCAATGTGATTGAAGGCAATAATAAGAAGGGTGAAAAGGTCATCGTCTGGATCCCTAATAAAAGTAAAAAGGTTTTTGTCAAAAAAGCGAAAGATGGATTGTCAAAAGAGGAAGCTGTTCAAAAACTATTGCAAGAAAGAAACCCGCAAAAAATTATTTCAGTTCGGTTGGGAATGGAAAAAAACATTCCATTATGGGAAATTTATTACCGTTCTGACAATAATTTAATAAATTATTATTATGTTCACTTTGAAACAGGTGAGTGGCTTAAAAAAATTGAAAATTTATAGAATGGTTGGGGAATGGAGGAAAAGAAATGGCAGTGAAACTAGCAAATCGGGTGATGGCACTTACACCGTCATCTACATTAGCCATTACGGCAAAAGCAAAGGAACTTAAGGAACAAGGGGAAGATGTCATCGGTTTAGGAGCAGGTGAACCTGATTTTAATACACCGCAGCATATTTTAGATGCGGCAACGCATTCAATGAATGCAGGACATACAAAATATACACCCTCTGCAGGATTGCCCGCTTTAAAACAAGCAATAATCAGAAAGTTTGAAGCGGATCAAGGATTATCCTATAAGCCAAATGAAATTATTGTTGGCAATGGGGCAAAACATGTTCTGTATACTTTATTTCAGGTACTCTTAAATGATGGGGATGAAGTGATCATTCCGACTCCATATTGGGTAAGCTATCCCGAACAAGTTAAATTAGCTGGGGGTGCACCTGTCTATATTGAAGGGTATGAACAAAATCAATTTAAGATTTCGCCGCAACAACTAAGAGAGGCTATTACAGACAAGACAAAAGCAGTCATCATCAATTCACCGAGCAATCCTACAGGGGTCTTGTATTCCGCAGAGGAGCTTCGCGAATTGGGTAAAGTTTGCCTTGAGAAAGATATTCTAATTGTCTCAGATGAAATTTATGAAAAGCTCGTTTATTTTGGTGCAAAGCATGTCTCCATCGCGGAACTGTCACCCGAGCTTAAAGAACAAACTATTGTCATTAATGGTGTTTCCAAGTCCCATTCAATGACAGGCTGGAGAATTGGCTATGCTGCCGGTAATAAACAGATTGTGGAGGCGATGACAAACCTCGCCAGTCATAGTACATCAAATCCGACAACTACTGCTCAATACGCAGCAATCGCTGCCTACAACGGTCCACAGGAACCAGTGGAAGAAATGCGACAAGCATTTGAAAAAAGATTAGAAATTATTTATGATAAATTAGTTGCCATTCCCGGATTCACATGTGTGAAGCCGGAAGGTGCTTTTTATTTGTACCCAAATGTAAAGCAGGCGGCAGAAATGACTGGATACAATCATGTAGATGCCTTTGTGGAATCTCTGCTAGTCGAAGCCAAAGTGGCGGTTATTCCGGGCTCCGGCTTCGGTACGCCAGATAATATTCGTCTATCGTATGCAACATCACTTGAGCAATTAGAAGCAGCAGTAGCACGAATTCACCAGTTTGTTGAATCAAAGTACTAGGACAAATAACAAAAAAGTCTGCACCCTGCAGGCTTTTTGCTTTCCTTTCCAAAGATGGATACCTATTACCCTTACTCGGAGTGATGGTTCGTGTTATACTTATTTGGAGGTGTCCTTTAAATGAAATCAAATATTTTAGCATGGCTTGAGGAAGGGAATATTACTATACCTTCCATTTTGCTTTCCGAATACCGTAATCTTAATTTAAACGAAACTGAACTAGTTCTATTATTAAATATCCTAACCTTCATAGAAAAAGGAAACGAATTTCCCACTCCGGAAGAACTTTCTGCCAGAATGACGGTTTCCATCTTAGAATGTAATGAAATGCTTAGAAGACTAATTCAAAGAGGTTTTATTGAAATTATTGATCAATACTCGAATGATGGAATTCGTTTTGAGAAATACACCGTGAAACCATTGTGGGAAAAACTCATTGACTTGTTTATGATCAATAATAATGCTGCTAAAGCAATGGATAAAAAGACCGATGAAACCGACCTGTACACTTGTTTTGAGAATGAATTTGGCCGTCCCTTATCACCATTTGAATGTGAATCGCTTGGCATGTGGATGGATGATGACCATCATGACCCGATGATCATAAAAGCTGCCCTGCGTGAATCCGTCATGTCAGGAAAATTAAATTTCCGCTATATTGATAGAATTCTTTTCGAATGGAAGAAAAATGGAATTAAAACTATTGAGCAAGCGAAAAATCATGGCCGCAAATTCCGCCAAAAACAAACACAAAAAGTAATTACTAAGGATGAAAACCATCAACCGACAGTCCCATTTTACAATTGGCTTGAGCAATAATGAACGAGGGGATCTTCTCTCGTTTTATTTTATTTCATTTCATAGCAAGTGAAGGTGATATTTTTGCTGAATAATACGCAAATTCGTTATTGTTTGGATGAAATGGGTAAAATGTTCCCGGATGCCCATTGTGAATTACATCATTCCAATCCATTTGAACTAATTATAGCTGTTTCATTATCGGCGCAATGTACCGACGCGCTTGTTAATAAAGTGACGAAGGAATTATTTAAGAAATATAAAACGCCAGAAGATTACTTACAGGTTCCGCTTGAAGAGCTGCAAAATGATATTCGTTCCATCGGCCTTTACCGTAATAAAGCCAAAAATATTCAGAGCTTGTGCCGAATGGTTCTCGATGAATATAATGGGGAAATCCCCATGGACAGGGATGAGTTGACCAAGCTTTCCGGGGTAGGCAGAAAAACAGCAAATGTTGTTGTGTCGGTAGCCTATAACATTCCCGCTATTGCTGTGGATACCCACGTGGAGCGGGTAAGTAAACGCCTTGGGATTTGCCGCTGGAAGGATTCAGTATTGGAAGTGGAGAAAACATTAATGAGGAAAATTCCAAAAGAGGAATGGTCGGTGACCCATCACCGCTTAATCTTTTTTGGACGCTATCATTGTAAGGCTCAAAATCCTCAGTGTCCAAGCTGTCCGTTATTAGAGTTATGCAGAGAAGGCAAGAAAAGGATGAAAGGTAAGGTCACTTTCCATGGCTAAACGATCAGAGGAAATTTCTAGATTACTGGAAGAATGGGAAAACATTAAAAACCATCTTAATCAATTATTCCAAGAACGTGACACGAAAAATGCAAGTAAATGGATGGAAAAAGGAATTGGCTTATTCGAGCAATTTTTGCTTTGGACAAATGAAGGAGCCTTAACACCAAATGATTCCATTCCCAATCATCAGTTAACGTATAAGCCTGTAAATATTGATGAAAGATTAGCATTCATTAAAGCCAGGCCAGCATTATACCATTCCTACCGTCAGCTTTCGGAGCTTATGGTTGAACAGGAAAAGCTGTTTGCAAAAAAAAATATCGTAAAAAAGAACGTCTAGGCTTGTAGCCTAGACGTTCTTTACATGTTATTAGGTTCCCGGTGAACCAGTTCCCTGACCACTGGCTGGATTTTCAGGGGTGGTAACCGGCGGAGTTGTTCCACCTTGGCCACCGCCGTGACCATTATTACCGTTGCCATTATTACCGTTGCCATTATTGCCGTTGCCATTATTGCCGTTGCCATTATTAGCGTTGCCATTATTAGCGTTACCATTATTATCATTACCATTATTTCCATTATTCCCATCGCCACTTTGATTATCTTGCTCTTTTTCCTTTTCAGGCTTTGGAATTTCAATAGAGGTTGAAACAGAATCACTCTTTTTATCACCGCTAATAGCCAAGATAGTAAAAGTATATTTCTCGCCAGGAATTGCTGGGATTGTAAGGCTGTTTTCAGTTTGAACAAGATGCCCTGGTGCTGAAGCATTATCGATCGTCAGATCAAACTGAACTGCAACGTTATTGGGATTTGGATACTCCCAAGTTAATACAATATTTTTATTGACATCATCATACTTTGCAATTGGGTTTACAGGAGCCCCAAGTTTGTTATATTTCTCAGAAACCTTTTTAGGTGCATGCCCCTTTGCGGCATATTCTATACTCACTTCACTGTCTGGTGTAAATTCACTGGCTAGTACTGCAGGCATCGAGCCTTTTTCAATTCTGACCTTTTGGACACTATTTGGCATGGTGAAATCTGGTGTATCGATATCCTTTGAGACATAGGCCATTAAATTTTTAAAGATTAATTGTGCAATTCTTTGGTCTTCGACTCTTGTTATTGGTGTCTTTCGATTCTCATATCCCGTCCAAATGGAAGCTGTATAATTGGTAGTATAACCGGTAAACCACGCATCAGGTACAGGAGAACTTCCTTTAATGCCCCATTTCTGTATTTCATCTTCTGTATAATTGGTTGTTCCTGTTTTTCCAGCAATCGGAAGACCAGGTACTTTTGCCAATGTACCGGTACCAGGAGAAACAAGCACACTCTTCATCATATCCGTAATCATAAAGGCAGTTGAATCCTTCATGACGATTTTTGGTTCAGGTGTTGTGCTAATCACCGTACCGTCACGCAACGTAATTTTCGAAACGGCATGAGGCTTAGTGTAAAAACCATTATTGCCAAAAGCACTGTAGGCACCAGCCATTTCGAGAGGGGAAACACCAATGGTTTTCCCGCCAAAACCGCCAATTGCATATGATTCAAAAATCTCTTTTAATGGAATGCCCAAATTAACAGCAAAGTCTTTTGCTTTATCCAAGCCAACCTGTTGTAGGGCTTGAACCGCAGGGGTGTTCCTGGATAATTGCAGAGCCGTTCTGATTGTCATGGGGCCCATATATTTATTGTTCCAGTTTCCAAACTTTTTCCCTGTGGAATAGGTCATCTGCTTATCCTCAATCATTTCATACGTGCCCCAGTTTAAATATTCAATCGCTGGGCCGTAATCAAGGACAGGTTTGATGGTTGAACCTGGTTGTCTTTTCGAATCGATTGCATAGTTAAATCCACGCTTTACCTGCTGATTCCGCCCACCGCCGATGGCACGAATTTCCCCTGTTTTCGTATCAAGGAGGGCAATCCCGGCTTGGAATGCCTCATCAGGGTATTTAATGATATCTTGAGAATTTAACATATTATAAACATACGTTTGTGCTTCTCTATCTAATGTCGTTTGGATCGTTAAACCATCTGTAAAAATATCAAAATCAGTTGTTTCTTTTACTTCATCAATGACAGCATCGACAAAGGAATCGAAAGGCTTTTCGTCCACTGTCCGCTGTTCCGGTTTTAAGACCGTGGCAGCAACTGAAACCTTTTTCGCTTCTTCCATTTCTTGTTTTGAAATGAAGCCATGCTGATCCATCAGTGTTAAGACAATATTCCGCCTTTTTTCCGCCAAATCTGGATGGTCAAACGGATTATAATTATTTGGACTTTGCGGCATCCCAGCTATTTGAGCAGCTTCAGCAAGTGTTAACTCTTTTAATGATTTCCCATAATAGATTTTTGCTGCAGTGGCAAGTCCATGACTGTTTTGAGATACATAAACCTTATTGGCATACATTTCAAAAATTTGATGCTTCGTGTATTGTTGTTCAAGTTCATAAGAGAGCCAAGCTTCCTGAACTTTCCTTGTTATCGTCTTTTCTCGTGTTAAAAATACATTCTTTACCACCTGTTGGGTGATGGTACTGCCGCCTTCTGCACCAAATCCACGCTGGAAGTTAGCTAAAACGGCACCGCCGAGGCGAATCGGATCGATCCCATGGTGTTTGTAAAAACGATAATCCTCGGTTGCTAATACTGCATTTTCAAGTACTTTTGGTATATCTTTATAATTTACATATTCGCGATTAACAGCTCCAACTTCATAAATCAATTTTTGATCTTTATCTAAAATTTTTGAAGGGATCGGGTCTTTTAATAGTTTTGGGTCAAGTTTAGGAGCATCCTTTACTAAATAGGCGAAAGTACCAACTCCTGCAAGAATACCAACGATACCAAGGACAATAAGACTGAGAAAGATTTTCTTAAATAGCCCGCCGGTTTTTTTCTTGGCTTTTGGCTTGCCCTTGCTCTTTGATTGGAGGTTCTTTCGCCGCTCCTCTCTTGATTGATATTTTTCAGACATTATGAAATTCCTTCCTTTCTAACCTTCTCAAGTGTATCTACTATTTTAATATAGTCAATTCTTGGTTGAAATCCAAGTGGAATGCGATGACCATTTTGTTCAATTTCTTCTTTTGTAATCGATTTTCTTCCGCCATTCATCATTCTGTTCCAATAGTTCAACAAGTGTTTTGCTTCAAGAAAATAAACTTGCTCAAATCTTGAAAACCGGAGAATAACAAAGCATACTCCTCCTTGATTCATCACTTCTTCCATATGCTCTACTTGGTGTTGATGGAAGTTTTTTAACGGAAAAGAGGTGGGGTTTTGTGTTTCCTTTGCTTCAAAATCAATATACTTTCCATTGTATACCCCATTATAGTCAGTCGTTGACGCTAATTTAAAATAGGCTTCCTTAATCACGGCCGCACTTCGATTTGGGTAATCTACCTGTACAATCTGAACAGGTGTTGGCTTTTTATGTATAACCGCAATTTTTCTTTCCCGATAATATTCATTTGTCTCATTTAAATCTTCTTCAAGTGTCATCCCTCTATTACTATACGAACCGTTTTTCTTCTTTTTTAAGGAAAGATCATTATCAAGCTGTATCGGTTTATACTTTTTTCCATTAGGATAGTTAACATTCATGATTAGCACCTCTCAAGCTATTCTTTATCATACCAAATCTTAGCAAGATTGGGGTGTATAAAAAATTTTCACTTACACACGCTAATAATAATTGTACCGTGATTATCAAATATAAGCATGATTCATTTTTCATACATGATTTTAATATCATTTTTGCTTAAACTCTACTAAAAATATAAGGAAGATGAATATGAATCATCTTACAATACAGGAACAAACAATCATCCGTCAAATTCGAAGTGAAACGGGAAAAAGGAATATCGATAATATCTCGAGAACTAACGCCTACTTTCATTTTTTTAAAAAGAATCCAGATATTATATGGTCCTTTCTAGCTAGTATGGTTTCTAGAAATGGTGGATGGAATATGTGTGACCTCGAAGGATCCATTTTCCCTCAACTATTAGATGTAAAGGTGAGAAAACAGCTATTCCTTACATATGAGCGGGCCAATTGGCTTATTTTCCATGATGTTTTCCCCCAGTTATTGCTCTACCAATATTCGACGAAAATAAATCGGCCAATGTTTCATTTACTTCCTTATTTCAATGTTTCAGCATTTATCCAAAAAGAATGGTATGGGTATTGGAAGGAGAATGACCGGAAACGGTTAACAACTGCATTAATTATTAATGAGCAAAATGTCATCCAAACTCCGGTTATTGAACATCCCGTCTATAAGAAAAAGGTATTTCGGTCAATGATTTTTTCCTTTCAAGACTGGCTTCATTTTAGTAGTGTCCTATTTCCAACATGTGGAGGAGAAGTTTATGGGGCTAGTGCAAACGGGTTTAAATCTCTTTCTAAAAGGATTAACTTAGGAAAAAGACTGGCAAATATTCTTTTCCATCCGAGACTGTTTCCTTATTTTCTAGAATTCGCTGAAAAGACTCCTCATACAGGTTCAAGATATGATTACGAACAATATTTTAAAATAAAGACCAAGCGTAATACACCGTTGCTGCGGACGAGTTTCCCTGTTATTGCGCATAATCAGCACATCTATGAAGATTGGAGCAAACACCGAAGAGTCTCTCCCAAGTGGCTTCATCACCCCGTACGGCACCGACACCCCATTCATCTGACCGATTGGTACTTTACGAAATCAAATCAGCTGCAGTTATTGCTCTCGATTCACAAGGTATTGGAATTGGAAAAATGGAAATAAAAAAAGCAAGGAAGGGAATCCTTGCTTTTTTCATTCTAGTTCATATTGTCCAGCTCCGGGCGCCTTCCGCTTTTCTATGTTGAAGGTCTGTCTGGCCCTTCTATTTTTTTATCGCCATAGCCTACTCTTTTTTCTGTTTCAGATTGTGTTTGTTTATTGGTTTGATTTTTCTTTTTTGACATAAAAACACCTCCAATACTATTCTGTCGAAAGTTAACGGAATATATGCAAATTGCCACTTTCTTTGCCGAACTTCTTCTAGTTTTGTCAAGTGGGAAGGATGTCAAGGATAGAAGGAGAATAATACCATATAGAAAATCGCATGGGAGGGTTTTAATAATGAATAAGCCATTGTCCGAAAAGGAAAAACTACTTACGATGCTTACGGAAATATACGATCAATTAGAGGAATTGGAGTCAGTTTTAGAGGCATCCTTCTCCGACCATCGTATTAATTTAAACAGGGAGCAGCAAGAAAAAATATCTGTCCCTGTCCAAATGCTGTCTGACATGGAATATAAAATAGCTAATGACCTTCCTGATTCGAACCTAAACCAGATCCCTAAACCATTAAAGCTAGAATTAGGCTTTTAATTACAACTAAACATGATAGTATTGAATGAGAGTAGCATAATGAACCTTTGCTACTTTTTATTTTGGAGATTTGGAAGGGAAATATGAAAATGTCTGAAGAAATTCTTTACCTAACGGAAAAACTATTAGAGTATAACCGTTTATTTTTAAAGTATTACCAAGAGGGAAGAGAGAAAGGAATTACACATGATTTTGAGGATGTCATTAAACCATTTGCCAATGAAGTAAGTGTTATTAATGATCAGTGGAAAAAGGTAATGAATGAATGGCTTTCCAGGTCAAATCATAAATACCTGCATTTGAAGCAGATCGATACGACTTCAGAACATATCGAACAGCTTTCCATTCAAGCCTTTTTTTCGAAAACTAGTAAATCAAGGTTCTTAAATTCCCAACGTACCGTTGAATATTTTCTTTTAGAAGTAGTAAAAGAGATTAAGCAATAAAATAGAAAAGAGATGCTTTTTTTTGCATCTCTTTAAATGATGATTTAAGAATGTTTGATGAGGGAGTTTTCATTATCCATTTCAGGTAATCCTGCGCCCTGGCTTTCAAGCTCGCGGACAAGAAGGCGATATTCTTTGATACTAATTTCGTTGTGAATATACGCTTTCTTTGCAAAATCCATTAGTGTGTTAACGTCATCTGTGTTGTAATCCCGACTTTGAATAAATTTGCCTTTTAATTCACGAATGTTCATAAATAGCTCCTCCTTCATCATTTTCTTTATCCTAACACGAAATAAAAGGATTTCTAGTTTTTAAAATATTTAAACTTTAGACAAAATCTCTCTTAATTAGACATTAACAAAAGTTTTAAAATAATCACCTTTCATTTCGAACCTTCATAATCTGTAATAGAGATATTTGTGGAGGAGATGTTTGCCCATGTTAACTAAAGAGAGACCAAATCAATACGTTCATTATGGATACTCGGGGCAAATGATGCACCAAGTTCCAAATAGTCAACAATGGAACCAGCAACATTTTTTTAATCGAAATCAACCGATTCCATATCAAACGCAGCCTCAAAATTATGATTGGATGGCCTTCCAACAATCGCAAAACCCATACTACCCGCAAGGTATGCAGCCATTTGCGCAAAACTATCAACCGGGATACGTGCCCCAAAATGTACCATACCAGAATCAGCAGTATTCTCAAAAGGATTCCCAGTTTCTTTTTCAAAACCCGCTACAGCCGAAGGAGGAGATGGTTCAACAGCAGCCCTTTATGCCAATGAATGGGTATCCAATGATGAACCCCTATCCAAAACAAAACATGCTGCCGAAACAACCAGGCGGTGTGAAATCCATCATGAATTCCTTCAAATCACAGGACGGGTCGGTGGATTTTAATAAAATGGTTAATACAGCTGGGACAATGGTGAATGCGGTAAACCAAGTTTCCTCGCTTGTCAAAGGTTTTGGAGGATTCTTTAAAGCGACATAGAAAAGACGGCTTTCATAAGCCGTCTTTTCTCATTTCAAGTTACTAGTTTTAATGGCTTATTCTTCAATTTCAATAATCTTCCCTTTTTCTTGTGGGATACGAATTTGTAATAAGCCATCTCGGTACGATGCTTTCACCATTTTTTCATTAATTGCATGTGGGAGGGATATCGTTCTTGACGAATGTTGTCGAACAAATTTTCGACGGTAAACTTGTGATTGATCATTTTCCACTGTTTCTAACTCATTATTTTCAACAGAAATTGTTATATAGTTTCCGGTAATATTTAACTGGATTTGTTCTCTTTTTATACCTGGTAGCTCGGCTGAAATAATATATTCCTTTCCTGTTTCAACTGTTTCCACCGGAAAACCTGCAGTAACCGGAAATGGGGTTTTGAAAAAGTCATCAATGGATTGTAAAAATCCACGGACTGGTTTTTCAGTAAAAAAATCGTTCATCGATTTTACTAGTTCACGAAATGGTTCAGGAATCGGCTTTTTTGGGTTGTTTTTATCACTCGGAAGCTTGGATGACATAATCATTCCCTCTCTCTCCAATATTTTACTTCCTATAATATGCGGAAAATCTAGGTAGGTGCCGTCAAATTATCGCAAAACATAAATCGAAAAAAACCGCTGCAAACGTAGCAGCGGTGTTTCACCATTAAATTAAGTTTATTTCTTCCATAAGAATTTCGACATCGACAATCATATTTCCGGTCTCATCTACTTCGATTAGCTCATCTTTTTTCATTTTTGTTAACGTGCGGCTAATCGTTTCCCGTGTAGTTCCAATCATATTGGCAAGATCCTTGTTAGTGAATTCAGACTTTAATAGGATTGTACCATCTTCTTGCTCCATCCCATGATTTTGCGCAAGTCTAATGAGAAGCTTGACAATTTGTTCGTATGTATTATTAAGAATTTGTTCCTCAAGTCTATCCTGCAAATCAACTATTTTCTCACCAAGCACCTTAAATACCTTGATACAAAGCTCGGGATTTTCAATCAATACTGATTCAAATTTTGAAATTGGAACAGCAATAAGCGTTGATGGCTCAAGTACCTCTGCATAGGCAGGGTATTCTCCTTTTCTGAAAAATCCGACATGTGGGAACATTTCACCCTTTTTGGCCATAGCAACAATTTGTTCTTTCCCGTTCACGTCACTCTTATAGATTTTGATTTTACCATCAAAAACAAAGTAAACATTTTCAAGCGGATCACCCTGAAGAAAAACATGACTTTGTTTTTGCCAGTCCCTCGTAATTGCGATATCAGCGACCTTCGTTAATTCAAAATCAGTTAATTCGCGAAAAAGAGTAAAAACAGCGAGTACCCTTTTGATTTCTTCTATTTTCATTCTATCACCTTCAACTTCTTTTCAGTTACCATCTATTGTACCAAATATTCGGCAAATGTTTAAATTCCTTCATGTTTTTTTAAAGAAGAAATGTTTTCATTTTTGATTGGAGGAATGTTCCAGCAGGATAACGATAATAAATTTCTTATAATACTTTAACAACGAACGTTCATTCGGTAAAATAAGGGTATGAGGTGAGACCATGAAAATAAAAAAGAGCCTGCAAGAAATACTAAATGATTTAAAAATAAATGATCAATTTAAAGAGAATATTGTCACCTGGAAGACTATTGAAGAAAAGCCGGCAGAGGAAATGTCGTTTCCAGAAGATTTACATCCGGTGTTAATAAAAGCCCTGCAAAGTAAGGGAATTGAAAAGCTGTATACACATCAACAATCAGCATATGAGAAAATCACCAACGGGAATAGTATTGTTGCGGTAACTCCGACGGCGTCCGGAAAAACTCTTTGCTATAATCTGCCAGTCTTGCAAACGATTCTTGCAAACCCTGAATCAAGGGCGCTGTATATGTTTCCAACTAAAGCACTTGCCCAAGATCAAAAAAGTGAAATTAATGAAATCATACAAGCTGCGGGTGTTGAGATTAACAGCTACACGTATGATGGGGATACACCAGCGAATATCCGGCAAAGGGTAAGACAGGCGGGGCATGTGGTGATTACAAACCCTGACATGCTCCACTCGGCCATCCTGCCGCACCATACAAAATGGGTATCGTTGTTTGAAAATCTTAAATTTGTTGTTATTGATGAACTCCATACTTACCGCGGCGTGTTTGGCAGCCATGTAGCCAATGTCATTAGAAGGCTAAAACGGATTTGCCATTATTACGGCAGTAATCCTGTGTTTATATGCACCTCTGCAACAATTGCAAACCCATTGGAGCACGCCGAAATTCTTACGGAAGAAAAAATGTGTTTAATTGATAATAACGGTGCACCAAGTGGGACGAAGCATTTTCTCTTCTATAATCCGCCAATCGTCAATAAACCATTGAATATAAGAAGGAGTGCCACCTTAGAGGTTCGAAAAATTGCTGGTGAACTATTAAAAAATAAAATTCAAACCATTATTTTTGCGAGAAGCAGGGTAAGAGTAGAAATTATACTAACTTATCTCCAGGAATTGGTGAAAAATCAGTTGGGTGCAAAATCAATCATGGGATATCGCGGTGGATACCTGCCAACTGAAAGAAGAAAAATTGAAAAGGGTCTGCGTTCAGGAGACATCTATGGGGTTGTCAGTACGAATGCCCTTGAATTAGGTGTCGACATCGGCCAGCTGCAGGTTTGTATCATGACAGGGTATCCAGGGACTATTTCCAGTGCCTGGCAGCAAGCTGGGAGAGCAGGAAGACGGCATGGAGAAGCACTAGTCATCATGGTGGCGAGTTCTAGCCCGCTCGATCAATATATCATTCAGAACCCCGATTACTTTTTTAATAAAAGTCCGGAAACAGCAAGAATTAATCCCGATAACCTCATTATTTTAATCGATCACATGAAATGTGCGGCCTATGAACTCCCATTTAAGCTGGGAGAACAGTTTGGTAATGTCGAGGCCGATGAATTGCTAGAGTATTTAACAGAGGAACGGGTTCTTTACCGTAATGGAGATAAATGGTATTGGATGAATGATTCTTTTCCGGCACATAACATTAGCTTACGATCTGCCTCACAGGAAAATGTCATTATTGTTGATCAATCAGATGTAGCGAATGTAAAAGTTATTGGCGAAATGGATCGCTTTTCCGCAATGACGCTTCTCCACGATGAAGCTATTTATTTACATCAGGGTACGCAATTCCAGGTAGAGAAACTTGATTGGGAGGAGAAAAAGGCGTTTGTCAGGGAAGTAGATGTCGACTATTTTACCGATGCTAATTTAGCTGTCCAATTAAAGGTGTTGGAGGAAGACAAGCTTCAATCAATGGTGGAAGCTGAGATCGGCTATGGGGACGTTAGTGTCAGGGCGATGGCAACCATTTTTAAAAAGATTAAATTCGAAACACATGAAAATATCGGGTCAGGCCCGATTCATCTCCCGGAAGAGGAGCTTCATACGAATGCAGCATGGATTTCATTAAATAAGCCGCTAACTGAATTGGGGCATGAACGATTGGAGCAAGGTCTTGTTGGGACGGCACATGCGTTAAATCATATTGCACCATTATTCGTGATGGCTGACCCGCAGGATATTCATGTCATCCCGCAAGTAAAAGCAGATCATAATGAAAAGCCTTCTGTCTTTTTTTATGATCGGTATCCGGGAGGAATTGGTTTAAGTGAAAAAATTTATGGCGGGATGCCAGAGGTTTTTGCTGAAACAAGGAAAATGATTAATAGCTGCCAATGTGAGTCTGGCTGTCCTTCGTGTATTGGAGCAGACACCGTTGGTGAAATGGCAAAAATGGATGTCTTAAAAATAATTGATGCGTTTTTACAACCTTCCAATCTTGATAAGGATGTACTGCCATGTCATTAAAGAGTAAGTTAGATCGCCTAAAGCCTCATTTATCCGCCCGGACTGCACCGGAAAAAATTTTGCAACCCTCCGTTCCGTTAGTAACGGAAGTGCCTTTTCGTAAAAAATGGGAGCAAGAAAATGTTTATCCCTATTTTATCGATGAAAATTATTGCTTAATAAGGGAAGTGAAATATCCACTCTCACAACAGCACGGGCATTATTGCTTTCGAGATTTTCTCACTGCAGTTGACATTTGGAATAAGGAGCCAATCAGTCACCCATTATCGGCACAGGGTCATCAGGCTGGAGATTTGTTCTTTTTTGACACGGAAACAACCGGACTTGGCGGCGGGGTTGGGAATACGATTTTTATTCTTGGATATGCCAGTATTGCAGGTGACCAGTTAGTCCTAAGACAGCATATTCTACCGCATCCGGGTGCAGAAGTTCCTCTATATCAAAGCTTTTTAGAAAAAGTGAATTATCGTACGCTTGTTACCTACAATGGAAAATCGTTTGATTGGCCCCAGGTAAAGACAAGGCATACCCTTGTAAGGGAGCATGTTCCGAAGCTGCCTGAATTTGGTCATTTTGATCTTTTTCATGCGGCAAGAAGACTTTGGAAACATAAATTAGACCGGATGAAACTGGCAATTGTGGAGAAAGAGGTTTTAGGGGTGGAAAGAACGGACGATATTCCCGGCTTTTTGGCGCCTATGATTTATTTTGATTTTATTGAAAGTAAAAAGCCTGAAGGCATGCTCGGAGTTCTTAAACATAATGAAATCGACATTTTATCGCTCGTTACATTATACAGCCATTTAACTTTCCAACTTCATGGGATTGACCGGAATCAAACAAGACCTGAAATCTATGAAGTGGGGCGTTGGTTTGTCTCGTTAGGAGAAAAAAACGAAGCAGAAAAAGTATTAAGCAAACTGACAAACGGCAAAGATCCTACATCCTATCAGGCAAAGCATATTTTGGCATTTCAGCACAAAAAAGAACGGAATTGGGAAAATGCGCGGAAATTGTTCCTTGAGGTTGTCGATTGCGGTGAAATTCAGATGAGCTCAGAGGCATTATTGGAGCTTGCTAAAATTCATGAGCATCGAATTATAGATTATAAACTTGCTATAGTTTATTGTCAGAAAGCGATAACACAAATAACACAATCTAATACTCCGACTAAATGGAAGAGTCACATGACATTAGATCAGTTTGAAAAAAGGCTAAAACGGCTAGAACGAAAATATGTCACAAAATCTTAATAATTTTATGATGAAATCCAGTAATTCCATATTGTTTATCCTAGATGAAAACGGTAAAATGTGAAATTGGGTTGTGAAAAAGCGACCATTAAAACCTTATGGAGCTGGTAATATGTATAAAACGATTTTATTTTTATTTTTTATCGTTGTCTGCCTTACTGCCGTTGTTTTTACAAGCTTAAAAGATAGCTTTTATTCGATGCTGTAAGAAAATCATAAAAATTATTTTACCTAATATCGTCTGTTGAATGAAAAATAGGTATTTTCCTTAGTACAAGAGTAACTCCCCTATCATAGGCTGTTAATGTAAACAGAATATTTGAAGGGAGAGCAAAAATATGTATCTAGGAACAAATTTCGCACCGCCAGTCATTCATCCGACTCAGCAGATTGTGAACAACACTTTCTCAACAACGGTGGTGCCGCATATTCATCCAACACACGTTACAACTGTCAATCATCATATGTACCAACATAAACATTACTGTACAGAAACGGCTTCATGCTGTGAAGATGTATGCAATCAGCATATCAACTGTTGTAACCCGTGTGCCCCAGGTTTCGGGGCTGGAGGCCCAGGCTTCGGAATGGGAGGTCCAGGGTTCGGAGCAGGAGGTCCAGGTTTTGGAATGGGAGGCCCAGGGTTTGGAGGCCCAGGCTTCGCACCAGGCGGCCCAGGCTTCGCACCGGGACCATTTATGGGACCTAGACCTTAACAGGGTTTATGTGATTTGCAAGGGCTCTTTAGCCCTTGCTTTTTATTGTTGTTTACTTTTATGATATGCTTTTTAAAAAAAAATGTTTGTCCATTTTAAAAAAAATTTTAGGTAAGGAGAACATTCTTGAGTAAAGTACTGGCCATTTCAGGTTATAAACCATTTGAATTAGGCATTTTTAAAAAAGACCATCCATCTGTTTTTTATATTAAGGCTGCATTAAAGAAATCATTGCTGCCAATAATCGAAGAAGGGTTAGAATGGGTTTTGATCAGCGGTCAATTGGGGGTAGAGCTTTGGGCAGCAGAGGTTGTATTTGATTTGCAGATGGAGTTTCCTGAGTTAAAGCTAGCAGTAATCACGCCGTTTCTTGACCAAGAGTCATCTTGGAATGAAATAAATAAGGAATGGTACGAATCTGTTTTGGCTGGGGCAGATTACATCGACTCCGTATCGAAAAAGGGGTATGAGAAGCCGTGGCAATTTCGCTTGAAAAATCAATTCTTTATCGAAAAGAGCGATGGACTCCTTCTTCTTTACGATCAAGAAAAGGAAGGTAGCCCGAAATATATATACGAAATGGCCGTTCAATATCAGAGAAAACAGTCATACCCAATTGAGTTGATCACATTTTACGATTTACAAATGGTTGTGGAGGAAGAGCAAATTAAACAGTCTGATTTTTAGGGAATTTATAGGCAGTTTAATTTAAAAACAAAAGAAATTGACAAAAGGACTTATTTTTGAAAAAATAATAGGTAATGATTGGCTAAACTTGAGGTGATTTGAATGTTGGCTGATAAAGTGAAATTAACAGCTAAGGATATTTTAGAAAAAGAGTTTAAGACAGGTGTTAGAGGTTATAAACAAGAAGATGTCGATAAATTCTTGGATTTAATTATTAAAGATTATGAAACGTTCCATCAAGAAATAGAGGATCTGCAGCAAGAAAACCTAAGACTACGTAAACAGCTTGAGGAGTCATCGAAGCGACAGCCCGTGGCGCAACCTGCAGGTACGACAAATTTTGATATTTTAAAACGATTATCTAATCTGGAAAAGCATGTTTTTGGCAGTAAATTATACGATTGACAAATTGTACCGGGATTTCCTAATAAAAACTATTGAATAAACAGCAGGAAATACATATAATAATAAAGTATCATTAATGACGTTCGGGTAATCGCTGCAATATAGCTTCATGCTATTTGTTGAGGAAAGTCCATGCTCGCACGGGCTGAGATGCTCGTAGTGTTCGTGCCTAGCGAAAAGATAAGCTAGGGCAGTTGGGTGTATACTCAGCTGACGGCCGGGAAAATACCTAAGTCCTTCTTGGATATGGTATGAATACCTATAAAAGTGCCACAGTGACGTAGCCTTTCTAGAAATAGAAAGGGTGGAACGGGTAAACCCCACGAGCGAGAAACCCAAATTATGGTAGGGGCGCTTTCTCTGAGGAATTGAACGAGGAGAAGGACAGATTCCAATGAGGATCTGTAGATAGATGATTACCACCTAAGTACGAGGCATTTTTGCCGTTTGCAGTACTCTGGTACAGAACATGGCTTACAGAACGTTATTAATGGGATAGTATGCTAGGATGTAACGGCTCTCCTGATATGGGGAGCTTTTTTATTGGTTATAATTGCATTTCAGATAAGTTTTTTGTCAATAATGGTAGCGAATATATCTTAACAAATAGAAAATGGAACATACATAACAATTTAACTTTAAGGGTGAAAAAATGGGAAATTATCAAATAATTGCTACAGCGGCGATGGGACTTGAGGCCTTAGTAGCAAAAGAGGTTAGGTCGTTAGGTTACGACTGTGAGGTTGAGAATGGCAAGGTTACCTATACAGGGGACGAAACTGCAATTGCCCGCAGTAATTTGTGGCTCAGAACGGCTGACAGAATAAAAATCAAGGTGGGTGAATTCAAGGCATTTACCTTTGATGAATTATTTGAAAAGACTAAAGCACTGCCATGGGAAGAATTCCTGCCTGAAGATGCGGAATTTCCTGTCATCGGGAAATCTGTAAAATCGAAACTTTTTAGTGTTTCTGATTGCCAAGCGATCGTCAAAAAGGCAGTAGTGGAACGTCTGAAAAAACACTATAAACGGAGTACCTGGTTTGAGGAAACAGGTGCCCTTTACCGGATTGAAGTCGCCTTGCTAAAGGATGTTGCAACCATCACCATTGATACAAGCGGTCAAGGGCTTCATAAACGTGGCTACCGTATTGACCAAGGTGAAGCTCCTTTAAAGGAAACACTTGCAGCCGCCCTTGTGATGTTAACTAATTGGAAGGCTGACAGTCCCTTTATCGACCCATTCTGCGGCTCAGGGACAATTCCGATTGAAGCGGCAATGATCGGACAAAATATTGCACCAGGTTTTAACCGTGAATTTGTTTCAGAAGGCTGGAAATGGATATCACCCACGATTTGGGATGCAGCACGGAATGAAGCCGAAGATTTGGCAAATTACGATCAGCCTTTAGACATTACCGGTTCTGATATTGACCACCGAATGGTAAAAATCGCTCAAGAGAATGCTTTCGAGGCTGGTTTTGCTGATATCATTCAGTTTAAGCAAATGCAGGTCAGAGATATTTCAACAAGCAAGGAATACGGGGTGATTGTTGGAAACCCTCCTTACGGTGAACGACTGGGGGATAAAAAGGCTGTGGAGCAGATGTATAAGGAAATGGGACAGGCATTCAGTAAGCTTGACACCTGGTCCATCTATATCATGACCTCGAATGAAGGATTTGAGCAACTTTACGGTAAACCAGCAACAAAGAAACGCAAACTGTTTAATGGATTTATCCGTACAGATTTATATCAATATTGGGGAAAAAGACCTCCACGTCAAAGTAATTAAAACAAATTAACCATACAAGAATGATTAACAGTTAGCGTCATTTTTGGCGCTATTCTTTTTAGGGGAGGGTCAACATGCAAAACCGGATGCCGTTTGAAGTTTCCAAAACAGAATCCTTTTATGATAAATTAGCCGAGTGGATTGGTGATCTATTTTATGATATCTTGCCTGAAGCCGGATTTGAACTAAGGGATGAACAAATTTATATGGCTTTTCAATTAGAAAAAGCCTTCAAGGATAAAAAAATAATGTTCGCAGAAGCGGGTGTTGGAACCGGGAAAACAATTGTTTATTTGCTCTATTCCATTATGTATGCAAGGTACACAAATAGGCCCGCAGTAATCGCCTGTGCGGACGAGTCTCTTATCGAGCAGCTAGTGAAAAAAGAAGGGGATATTGCCAAGCTTGAGAAGGTACTTGGGTTAAATATTGATACTCGCCTGGCAAAATCGCGGGATCAATACTTGTGTCTTAAGAAACTTGATCAGGTTCGGAATCAAGATTTTTCAGATGAGATATCCGATATTTATCAAAAACTGCCCGATTTTATCCACATGGAAGGCTCAATGCAGTCTTTTGAAAGATACGGTGACAGACGCGATTATCCTCATTTAACTGATGAATTATGGAGCAATCTCAATTGGGATCCTCTGCAGGATTGTTTTTCCTGTGATAAACGTCATCGCTGCGGATTGACATTGCACCGGGAATTTTACAGACATTCAACTGATTTAATTATCTGTTCTCATGACTTTTATATGGAACATATTTGGACAAAGGAATCGAGAAAGCGTGAGGGACAGCTGCCGCTTTTACCGGAGCATTCCTCCGTTGTATTTGATGAAGGCCATCTTCTGGAATATGCGGCGCAAAAAGCATTAAGCTACCGTTTTACAGATTATACGTTGGATACACTCCTTACAAGGTTAATGGAAAATGAAGTCCGTGAAAAAACATTGTACACGATAGAAGATGCCCTTTTAGACAATGAAGCGTTTTTTGACTCCATTTCCCAATTTTCTGTGCTGCAAAAAGGCTCTGAAAAACAAATCATTACGAAGCATCCCCTGGTATTAAAGACGTGCAGGAAGTTACTTTCAACTCTGCAAGCCTTGGAAGAGGAGCTTGTTTTTGAAAGTGAGTTATTTGTCATTAATGAATATGATTTAAAAATTGTTGAGGAATATTTGGAGCAAATCACCTACTCGTTATCACTATTCCTACAAGAACTGAACGGGATCACCTGGTTTGAAGAAGGTGGCGGCGAACGGACACTTGTAATTATGCCGAAAATGGTCGAAGAAGTGATGCGTGAAGAAGTGTTCTCACAGCAAAAGCCGTTTATATTCTCATCAGCAACACTGTCAAATCAAAAATCCTTTGATTATATTGCAAATAGTCTTGGGGTGAAGGATTACCTATCCTTTACAGTTGCCTCACCATTTGCCTATGATGAAAAGATGGACATCTTCCTCCCGCGGTTTCCAAAAGGCAGCATGGAAGATAAAATTTATTATCTGATAAAAATGGTACAGCAATCAGAAGGCCGGGCCCTGATTCTTTTAAATAATAAGGAAGAATTGTCAGAGCTTAAAAAGCAGATGGCAGGGGTCATTTCCTATCCCATTTATTTTGAAGGGGAAGAGGAGATCAGCACTCTCGTTTCGAAATTTCAAAATGAGGAGCATGCGATACTTTGTTCCATTCATCTCTGGGAAGGTCTTGATATTCCAGGAAGATCACTTGAAAATGTCTTGATTTTTTCACTTCCTTTCCCGCCAAATGATCCGGTTTTTACGGCAAAGAGAGAAGGGGTAGATAATCCATTCTTAGAGGTTGATTTACCGTATATGCTTCTCAGGTTGCGTCAGGGTATAGGACGATTAATTCGAAGTGAGCATGACCGGGGAACGGTTCATATCATGATAGATGAAGAAATCGATTCTTTTGTTTTACAAAGTGTTACAGAAGCACTGCCAACAACACCAACAGAAGGTTAAAAAAGCAGGAAGCTCTCTTTACGAGTGCTTCCTGCTTTTTTGTCCAGCTTCAGCTTTTCTCTGTTTATCTCATCCCTAAATAACTTTTCCCTTCTGCGGTCATTTTGTCAGGTGACCAAGCTGGCTCCCAGACAAGATTAACCTCTACATTTCTAGTTTCTTCGATTCCTTCGACAGAATAGCGTACACCTCTTGTAATGCTGTCATGAAGCGGGCATCCAGGTGTTGTCAGGGTCATCGTAATGGTAACATCGTTCTCATCAGTAATCCCAATACCATAAATTAAGCCTAAATCCACAACGTTGATATTTAATTCCGGATCATAAACACTTTTTAATTCTTCAAGGATTCTTTCTTCTAAATTCATGATAAACACCTCACTATTTTTTTAGAACGCTTAAGATACTAACTGCGATTATGATAAACATGATTGATAGTACGAACTGTCCAATGTTAAAGAGCAGGGCTGACTTCATGGCCAATGCACAAAACACAATAAGAACTGCCGCAATAAAGATGGAAAGGACAGGGGTAATGATTTTTTCATTCATCATCTCTTTTAACGTCGGAACCTTTGCTTTACCAATTTCATTACTGTATTTATACGTCCACCAAAGGAATGGAGCAATTTTATATAAATATCCGACAATGCTTAGGACAATCCAAAGTAAAAGATAAAGATAGATAAGCGGGCCGATAAGTGCACTAAAATGGTGACTCCACAATAATACAAATGCGGCCAAATGAATGATAGAACCTAACCCAATGGCAATTAAAGAAAACGTAAATGGTTTATCCAGCTTTTTCTTTAATCTTTTTTTGATGATAATGCTAATATGCCAGCTAAAAATGGAAAAGCCTGCAAATAATAAAAAGAACCCAAATTTCAACAAGATACTGCTATCGGTAAAGAAAGAAATCAATGTTGCAACAAGACCGGTAACATAAAATCCATAAACATATTTTGCCTGTACCATTGGGAATCCATGGGACAAAGAAAACATTGGTACCATCTTATAGGAAAATCCGAAAATTAACAGGGTAAACCAGCCGGTAACACCCATTAATAAATGGCTTTTAAAAATCGGTTGATAGTATTCAGCACCAAACCCCGTTTTTAAGCAATAGACCAATGTAATCCCTAATGAAATCGTCATAAACAAACAAATTAATGCCGTCCCGACAAATGCGGTTAAAATGGTTGGTTTCGCTTGTGCTTTTAAAGTCATAAACATTTGAAATAAAAACATTAATATCCCAATTAATGTGATGATACCGGGTATTAAGGCATCTTTCGGTGACCAATAGAGCATCCCCGAGAATGTGGCAATGCCGGCTGCAGTTACGAAAAATTGAACAAAACCGAATTTCTCATTCCATATTTTCGTTAGGAATGCCACAGGTACCAGCTGGTACATCGCACCCATTGCGACCATTAACGCCCAGCCCAGCACTAATAAATGGGCTGATGACCAGATTTGCGGGATCCTAAAGCTCCCGTCTGCCATCAATTGTCCATTTACAAGTAATAGAATTTGGGAAAGGACAAGTGAAATTAAACTAAAAAAGATAAATGAGAAAGGAAGTTTAATATTTGTTTCACTCCCCATATTTTGAGGAACCATAATAGTACACCTTCTTAGCGAAAGATCTCGATTTTAAAGCTTCCATCGTCTTGTGGTTCTGTGCGCTGCCGGTAACCTAATTCTTCAAGCTGCTCATAAAGGAACATCGGTCTTCTATCATTAATAATCGTCAAAACCTCATTTTCCCCAAGTGTTTCTAAGGCTGCTAAGGTCCTCATCATTGGCTGAGGCGGCTCTAAACCACGATTATCTAATATCATTTCAGGTCATCCTTTCTTAGTAAACGTTACCTTCCAATGCTTCTTATCAAGTTCTTCTTCCTCATGTGTAAACCCTTGTGCCTTTAATACCGCGAAAAGGGGAACAGGCTTAAACGGAGCATGAAGAATAAAAACATCGTTCTCTTCTTTACATTCCTTTACAGCTTCCATAATTTTTTGAAAGGGTTCTATTTTATTTTTTAAATCCTCACGTACATCTATTTCAATGATTCTTTGTTCCATTTGCTTTACAGCTCCTTCTATTTTTAATTGAAAAAACTTTTTTATTAATAGAATACCTCGTTTTGTAATGCTTCCCGGTTGATTAAGTAAAACCCGTCTTCATCCTGGATCACAAAATCCTTCTTTTTTACATGATTAATGGTTCTGCTGACGGTTTCTCTTGATGTGCCAATCATATTGGCTAATTCCCGGTTGGTGAACTGGGTTGTCAGCTTGAAACCATCCCCGATCCTTTCAGCATTTGATTCACATAGTCTAATAAGAAGTAAGATAATTTGTTCGTACGTATTATGGAGAACTTGTGCTTCCAATCTTCCCTGCAGGTCAACAATCTTTTCTCCCAACACTTTAAAAAGCTTAATGCAAAGTTCCGGATAGGTTAGGAGGATTTCTTCAAATTTATCAATTGGAATGACAATGAGATTCGCATCTTCCATCACTTCAGCATGCGCTGGGAAATTCCCTTTTCTGAAAAAGCCGGCATGCGGAAACATTTCTCCCGGTTCCAGGACGGAAATTAATTGTTCTTTACCTGATTGATCGGTTTTGTAAATTTTGATTTTCCCACTATGAATAAAAAACACGCGGTCAAGTCGATCATCCTGCATAAAAATATACATTTTGTGTTTATAAAAGCGAGTCTGTGCAATTTTTACGATTGGATCAAGCTCTTCAGCAGATAATTCCTTGAAGATAGGGACTTCGGACAACCGTTTTACTATGTCCTCCTGCTTCATTAACATCACCTTCATATTATTAATTCGATTTAGTTACATTGTAGCAATGATTGAAAATCGAATATGTGACCTCCATCATAGGTAGATCATATTTATTGAAAATAATTCTCATTGTGACTTTGTGAAAAAAGTTTTTCAAGTGTGACAATTATCACAGCGATGAAATGAAGATCTTCACTTTATGCTGTCTTTTTCAAAGCTAAAATACAGTTTGTATTGCAAATAGAAAGGATGAATAGCATGGAAATACAACACAGGACGTCAACCAATAAAGTGTTGAAGACCAATAAAAATGGCCTCTTAAAATCTGTATTAATTGCCACCATTTTAATTAGCTTCACCGTTTTACTTGTTGGCGGCTATTGGATATTTAAAGAACAAGCCCCAAGACCGCTAGAGGTTACGAATGAAAAAGGTGATGTTCTTTTTACGAAAGATTCCATTATGGGGGGACAGGCAGTTTTTCAAAAGTACGGATTGATGGACTACGGTACCGTTTTAGGACACGGTTCCTATATGGGGCCAGACTATACGGCTGAATCCCTAAAGCTTTATACGGAAGGAATGCAGGATTTTAAAGCAAATGACAAGTTTGGAAAAGACTTTTCTTCATTAAAAGAAGATGAAAAAATCGTTATTAAAAATAACGTAATTAAAGAAATGCGCAAAAATCGCTATGACAGTAATAAAGATACGATGGTGCTAACAGATGCACAAGCTTTCGGGCTTGAAAAGGTAAGAGCGCATTACTTAGAAATCTTTACGAAAGGTGACAACTGGGGATTAAAGGCAAATCTTATTAAAGAAAGCGATATGCCGAAAACAGATCGTGCCTATGTTGCAAAAGGCGATCAAATTACACAAATATCTGATTTCTTTTTCTGGACAGCTTGGCTTTCTAGTACAGTTCGGAAAGGGGATAACATCACATATACAAATAACTGGCCTTACTACGAAGATGCCGGAAACCACTTATCCTTCTCTGCTGTTTAGTGGAGTGGTGCAAGTATCACCATTTTTGTTTTAGTGCTGGGAATTATTTTATTTGTTTTCTACCGCTATCAATTTAGTATGCAATAAGCATATAAAGACGGAAATTTCCCTCAAATTGATTTACGGAAAATGCCTGTGACAAGCTCTCAAGTAAAGAGCGGCAAATATTTTGTTATCGTTTCAGCCTTATTTCTTGTCCAGTGCATGTTTGGGGCATTACTAGCACACTATTACATAGAGCCTGATAGTTTCTTTGGAATAAAGTGGATTCATGATATTCTACCGTTCAATATTACAAAAGGGTATCATTTGCAACTTGCTATTTTCTGGATTGCAACGGCATGGCTTGGGATGGGTATTTACGTTGCCCCGCTTGTCGGCGGTTACGAGCCAAAGAAACAAGGATTACTCGTCGATATTTTATTTTGGGCGTTGGTTGTCCTTGTTGTCGGTAGTATGGTTGGTGAGTGGCTTGGAGCAAACGGCTACTTAGGAAATAACTGGTTCTTGTTTGGACACTCTGGCTGGGAATATATCGAGCTTGGACGCATTTGGCAACTGATCTTGATTGCCGGTATGTTTATCTGGCTGTTTATTGTTTATCGAGGAATTAGAGCGGGTCTTAAGAAAGAAACCGATAAGTGGCTTAAATTCAGCTGTATTATGTTAAACGTTGGCCTTGCCGGAATGGTCTTTTTATCCCTGCTTCCAGTCGGGATCATCCAAATTAAAGAAGCCTTCAATCACGGATACGCTACATCTCGTTCTGCTTCCTTCCTGCAAAAGGATATCGTGCAAACATTATTAACTTGGCGTGCGGTGCCTGACACCATTTTCCTTATTGGTGTAGTGGTATTAGTGGTATTCTGTATAAAAGCGCTGTTTAATTTACGGAAACCAACACATCAAGAAGGGGAAAAGCTTCCTGTTAGAGACTTATCGCTTGATGAGGAATAAAAGATATGAAAATCCGCAAAGCTTAGCTTTGCGGATTTTCTTTTTCAACTTTTAGACTTTCATAACATTCAAAACAATAAATCTCTTTTTCTTCCGAATGGACGCCGTTAAAAAATCCATCTAAACAATAGACTTCTTTGTTGCAGCATTTACAAATCCCCAATAATTCTTTCAAGACCCATTCCCCCTGACAGCAATAGTATTAATAAAATCATGTTCTAGGTGTGATGCGGTGCACTAAAACTAAATAATAGTTTCTTTATAATAAAGTAGAAATTAACAAACTATAAGGAGTGATAATAATGCAAACCTACGCAAAAGTAATCAACGTGCCAGATTTTCCACCAAAGGAAAAACATCCTACTATTTTTAACGGTTTTGATGAATTGGCATCTGGCGAGATGATGATGATTGTTAATGACCATGACCCGAGACCGCTTTTATATCAATTCATGTTGGAAAGACCTGAGCAGTTTTCTTGGGAGTACCTTGAAGAAGGTCCAGAAACATGGAAAGTTGCCATTAGTAAGAAGTAATTTCTGGTGTTAGTGTCTTTGAAACAACGGGGCACTTAACCCTCTCTCATCATTTTACGTGAATTTTTTTCCAAGTAACATCCTCTTTTTCCTATACTTTATATTTTACAACAGAAATCCGTTTCTGTTGTTTTTTTTCCACATTACTACCATGTAACATCCATTTTTCAGAAAAATATGATAAAATTTAACTGTCAGTAAAAGAGGGGGATTTACATGGGTATTGATCAATTAGAGAAAGAATTCTTGGAATATGTGAAAAAAATGTCCGCTTATAATGAGGCACTGGGATTGATTTACTGGGATCTTAGAACAGGTGCCCCGAAGCAGGCTGTGGAACAACGCTCAGAAGTGATTGGAATGCTCTCATCCGAGGTATTTAAAATGTCCACTTCTGAAGAAATGGCCGCATACATAGCCAATTTATCAAAACAGCTGCTGTCTGAAAAGACGAGCAAAATTTTGGAAGAATGTAAAAAAGAATATGAACGAAACAAGAAAGTCCCGGTCGAAGAATATAAAGAATTTGTCATTCTCCAATCAAAAGCGGAAAGTGTCTGGGAGCAAGCAAAGGAAAAGGCTGATTTTGCTTTGTTCAGTCCGTACCTAGAGAAGCTGGTAGCGATGACAAAACGATTCATTAGCTATTGGGGCCACGAGAAGAATAAGTATAATGTATTGTTAGATATATACGAACCCGACGTGACAATGGAAGTATTGGATCAAGTGTTTGGTGAATTAAGGGAAAAAATTGTCCCATTGGTTAAACGGATTGCGGAATCAAACCATCATCCTAAAACGGACTTTCTATTTAAGAATTTTCCAAAGGAAAATCAGCGGGAATTAAGCCTGAAGATCCTTGAAAAAATGGGCTATAACTTCAATGCAGGCAGACTGGATGAAACCGTTCATCCTTTTGCGATCGGATTAAACCCTGGTGATGTCCGTGTTACCACAAAGTATGACGAAAATGACTTCCGTACTGCAGTTTTTGGGACGATTCACGAAGGCGGTCATGCCCTATACGAACAAAATATTTCAGCAGACCTAATTGGGACACCGCTTTGTTCCGGTACTTCAATGGGAATTCACGAATCACAGTCACTTTTCTATGAGAATATTCTAGGACGAAGTTTTTCATTTTGGAAAAATAACTACGACCTATTGAAGGATTATGCAGATGGTCAGTTTGATCAAGTTAAATTGGAAGAATTTTACCGCGCTATTAATGAATCAAAACCATCACTCATTCGCATTGAAGCAGATGAATTAACCTATCCACTCCATGTAATCATCCGCTATGAAATTGAAAAAGGGTTATTTAATGATGAAATAGAAGTGAAGGATCTGCCGAAAATTTGGAATGACAAGTACGAAGAATACCTAGGCATTCGCCCTGAAAATGACGCGTTGGGCGTCCTTCAGGATGTTCACTGGGCTGGAGGCAGCTTCGGTTATTTCCCTTCCTATGCCTTAGGGTATATGTATGCAGCACAATTTAAGCATAAAATGCTTGAAGAAATTCCGAGCTTCGATCAATTAGTAGAGGAAGGAAATTTGCTGCCTATTAAGGAATGGCTGACGAAAAATATCCATCAATACGGCAAAATGAAAAAGCCGCTTGAAATCTTACAGGATATCACTGGTGAAGGCCTTAATGCGAAGTATTTAATTGAGTACCTTTATGAGAAATATGGAAAGGTTTATCAGTTAAATTGAAGAAGGTCATTCCGGTTATCTTCATTGTGATAAGTGCATCATTGTGGGGGATGATTGCCATCTTTGTGAGGAAACTTACTGATGCTGGATTTACCCCAATGGAGATAGTTACCATCAGGGTTGTCACTGCGGCAATTTTGCTAGGACTGATTGGTGCAGTAAAATACCGGCCGCAAATGAAAATCAAATTCCCTGACATTGGGCTGTTTATTGGCACGGGGATCTGCAGTATCGTCTTATTCAATTGGTGTTATTTTTCCGCCATTAATCAAATGAATTTGTCTCTTGCCGTGATTTTATTGTATACAGCACCGGCCTTTGTGACGATATTGTCCTATTTATTTTTAAAGGAAAAAATGGATGCAACAAAAATACTATCCGTTTTCGCGACAATTGCAGGCTGCGTATTGGTCGCAGGTGTCAATCTAAATGCTACTGCAGCCATTCGGCCAATTGGGGTTCTGATAGGGCTTGGAGCAGGCTTTGGATATGCCTTATATACGATATTTGGCAAGTTTGCCTTAAAAAAGTATCCCACCTTTACGGTAACATTGTACACCTTTATGGTTGCATCGCTTGTCTTACTGCCCGTGACACATCTCTGGGATAAATGGAATCTTCTTATTAGCGGGGAGATCGTCCTATACGGAATCGGTCTGGGACTTTTCCCAACAGTAATTGCTTATTTATTGTACACAAAAGGGCTTGAAAAAGTGGAGGGCAGTAAAGCAGCTATCATTGCCACCGTAGAACCTGTTGTAGCTACGATATTAAGTGTTTTTCTGTATGCAGAAGGTTTTGGAGCCATCCAGGCCGTGGGCACAATCTTGATCCTAATGTCAGTTCTACTCATTAATCGTCCTATAAAAAAGTACGAAATAAATAATAAAAAAAGGGCTTCAATCACATAGATTGAAGCTCTTTCTGTATTGTCCAGCTCCAGCGCCTTAGCAAGGCGCTTCCGCTTTTCCTTTTACCATTTACTCCAAGTCTGGAATCCTTTTGAGCCTGGAGGTGCATTTTGAATGATATCGATAAACGGTATCGTGTAAGCGAATAAAATGAGAGCGGCTGTAATGCCAAGCCATAATTTCCAGTTTTCGAATACCATTGGTGCTTTTTCTCCCATGTTTTCTGCTTCAGCAACAGGGAATTCTTCCTCCTCTTTAGGAGCAAAGAAGGCAAGGTTCACAAAAATGATTAGCACTAAAATAATCCCAAGGAATAAAATCGATCCGCCAACAGCCTGAGCGATTTGATATGGAATCCACTCGGCCGCTTGCTTTGCACCGCCGTAGGTAGAGAAGGCAGAACGTCTTGGCCCGCCAAGCAGGCCTTGGATATGCATTGAACCTGACATGAATACCATCCCAATGAACCAAACCCATGCCTGGATAATGCCTAATTTATTCATTGCTTTCGTTAATTTACGTCCAGTTAAATGCGGAACTAACCAATAGGAAATTCCAAAGAATGTTAACACAACGGAAGTTGCTGCTGTTAAATGGAAGTGACCTGTGATCCAAATGGTGTTATGCACGACTTGGTCCATTTGGTTAGAAGCATTGATGATTCCGCCGGCACCGGCAGGGATAAACGAAGCCATCCCGATAAATGGAACAATAAAGCGGGCATCGCCCCATGGAAGCACTTTAAACCAGCCAAACAAACCTGTAGCACCTTTAGAACGCCCGTATCTCTCAAAGGTTGCGAAAAGTGAGAAGGCAGTCATTAATGATGGAATAACAACCATGAACGTCAGGATTACTTGGAAAAACTTCCAAGCAGGATCAATACCTGGCTCTGTTAATTGGTGGTGGAAACCAACCGGAATGGAAAAAAGCAAGAATAAGATAAATGACAAGCGTGCTAACGAATCTGAGAAAATCTTACCACCGATAATTTTTGGAATAATCGCATACCAACACATATATGCTGGCAATAACCAAAAATACACTAATGGGTGACCGAAATACCAGAACAATGTACGACTGACTAGGACATCAACAGTATCAACTAATCCAAGTGACCAAGGAAGTAGTTGGAATAAAACCGTTGCAGCAACACCTAATGTCGCTACAATCCACATAACAGTATTGATTACTGCCATAAAGCTTAGTAATGGACTTGGTTGACCAGGATTATTTTTCCGCCATCTAGCATATGTCATGATTTGCGCCGCACCATCTATCCAACTGCCGACAATCACGAATGTTAATCCCAAGTAAAAAATCCAGTGTGCTTTAAGTGGCGCATAGAAAGTGTAAAGTACCGATGCTTCCTTAAGGAGAACCATTGTTGCTGCCATTAAAGTTCCGAGTAACATAATCCAGAAGCCAATCCAGCCAGTTCGTCTAGCAGCGTTCGAATGACCTCCGGTTGTTCTGCTGACAGCAGCATATTGAAAACCCATAATAAAGAAGGTTGTTAAGACAAGACCCATTAAAACACCATGAACCGTTAAAATTTGATAGTAATCAATTCCCCATGGAAGCTCCCATTTACCTGAACGTACTAAGGTTTGCAGGAGACCCATTAATCCGCCAAGGGCAAGTGCCGAAAACGCAACAAAGAAATGTGCCATGGAAAGCTTTGCATCACGAGGGTCGACTTTTACTTTTGTAGCTGTAGTGTTAACCATTATTTTACCACCTCAATCATCGAACTCATTAAATGGTGCCCAGCACCACAGTATTCATTACAAACTATTAAATATTCGCCAGCTTTATCAAATGTTGTCGTATATTCGCTAACATATCCCGGTTCAAGCATCATGTTAACATTAGTCCCAGCCATTTCGAAGCCATGAACGACGTCTTTTGTGGTGGCAATGACTTTTACCTTTGCGCCAAGCGGCACTTCCACTTTAGCCGGACTATAAGAGAAAGCAGCTGCAACATATACTAATTCATAGTCCCAGTCTTTTCCCTCTACTTTATGTAGGCCTGGTTTATCAAATGGTTTCGTTTCATCCACTTTTTCAGGATTAATTGTCGTTAAACAGCTCGGTGGTTTGTTGCCAAGATAGAAGGCACTTACACCAATGACTGCCAAGAAAATAACAAGGCAGCTAATTCCGAACGTCAGCCAAATCTTTTCTAATTTATGCATGTGCATCATTTTTTCCCCCTTCAATCAATTAAAAACGATCTACGAATAGGTAGTAAACGCCTACCCAGGTGACAATAATAAATGCTCCCAACATGAAAACGGACGCTAATGTCCCTTTGAGAGAGGAGCTGTCTTCCACTTCTGTCTTTTGCTTAGTTTTCAGTTCCGCTTTCGCCATCCCCTGTGACCCCCTTCTAAAAATGGATTTAAATAAATAAGTTCTCTTTCATAATACAAAACAATTGCGAAAGTAAAATATCAAATTCCGAAGTTCACAAATTGTTCATTCCTTAGGTATCTACTATGTTAATGTTATAAACTTGATGTAACAGTGATTTATATCACAATTAACAAAGAGTAAATGTGAAGAAAATGTGAACTATCACACTCGAGCTGTGATAAAAGTAATTGATTAATGGTTCACAAACTATATTGCCTTGATTTAAAAATACATTCACATTATTGAATTCCAAAAATAAAATAGAAGTAGATCTGTTAATCTCCTTAAGAAGTGAGTGGTCTTTTGTGGAAAAATATTATTGCGAACAATGTCGCCTTTTATATAATAAAGTAGAATACTGTAACGTTTGCGGATCATTGGCAAGTAATAAAATCATGATCGAAGTTCAAAAGCAATCAGAAAAGCAATAATAGAAATTGGAAATGATTATGTAATGATGAAAATCATCATCCGCGTTATAATTGAAGTGCACAACAACAACCTTCAAAACGTTTGCTTCCCTGACAAAAGGGGAGCTTTTTTTTTTGCCACTAAACAGGAGACTTCTCCCGAATAATTCGCTAGATATTGGAAAAAATACCTATACATATGTCGAAGGAGAATGATGATGCCTGCCATTATTTCCGTTTCAGTGGTCAGTCCCCCTTTTGAAATTACCCAAAACGAAGCATCTGAGTTTGCAAGAGAACTCTTTGCCGACTCCTTTAAAGATATTGACAGACTGTTAAAAGCCTTTCAGAACGGTCAAATAGAAAAACGCCATTTTGTCAAAGATTTAGAATGGTTTAAAGCAAATCATACCTTTGAAGAGAAGAACAATGCCTATATTGAGTCGGCGGTGGAATTAGGAAAAGAAGCCATTGTGACCTGTTTAAATGACCAAAATTTCCTTCAAAAGAACATTCCTTGCGAAAAGATTGACGCTATTTTTTTTATCTCATCCACGGGCATTTCAACGCCAAGTATTGAAGCAAGAATTATGAATCTATTGCCCTTCAACCCGCATACAAAAAGGGTGCCGATCTGGGGGCTTGGCTGTGCCGGCGGGGCAGTCGGATTATCAAGGGCATTTGACTATTGCTTAGCATTTCCAAAGGCAAAAGTGATTGTCCTATCTGTTGAGCTTTGCAGCCTCACGTTTCAAAAGAATGACCTGTCAAAAAGTAATCTTATTGGAACATCTCTTTTTTCCGATGGAATTGCCTGTGCATTGGTTTGCGGTGATGAAGCTAAAGCAGAGGAGTTTAACAAGAAGGCCGCATCACCCGGGATCATCGCAACGCAATCGACACTTATGCCTGATTCCTTAGATGTGATGGGCTGGGAATTAAGAAATTCGGGATTATTCGTTGTCTTTTCTCGTGATATCCCTCATATTGTCGAAGGCTGGCTGAAGCCAAATGTAAAGTGCTTTTTAGCGGAGAACAACATACAACTTGATCAAATCGATTGTTTCATTGCCCATCCCGGTGGAAAAAAAGTGCTTGATGCTTATGAATTGGCACTGGATATTCCGCCTTCGATGAATGAAATCTCTTTAGAGGTTTTAAAGCAATTTGGAAATATGTCTTCAGCAACGATTCTTTTTGTATTAAAGCGATATATGGAGATGGACATTCCTAAAAACACAATGGGTCTTGCAACCGCACTTGGGCCGGGCTTTAGCTCGGAATTACTCCTACTGAGGTGGAGTTAAATGAATGACCTCATTCCATTTATCCTATTCCTAAGTTTTGTTATCCTTCAGCGCGTGGTGGAACTATTTATTGCCAAGAGAAATGAAAAATGGATGAAGCGCCATGGAGCAGTTGAGTTTGGTAAAAGACACTATAAATATATGGTAGCGATGCATGTGCTGTTTTTTCTCGTATTCATAACGGAAAAGGTGTTGCTTAATCGACTGCTATCACCCATTTGGCCAATTGTCCTTTGCCTATTTTGTTTTGCTCAGTTTATAAGGATCTGGGCACTTGCCACTCTCGGCATGTATTGGAACACAAAAATTCTTGTTCTAGCGGGTGCTAAAGTGGTTAGAAAAGGGCCATACCGCTTTTTAAAACACCCCAATTATTTTGTTGTCGCGATTGAATTGCTCGTTGTGCCCTTGCTGTTTACCGCATACTATACCGCATTTCTTTTTACATTATTAAATGTCATCATGCTAATGATTCGGATCCCTGAGGAGGAAAAGGCACTACGTGCATTAACAGAATATGATGGAGCCTTTAAGGACTGCCATCGCTTTATCCCAAGAATTGATAAATGATTGTGACAGTTCCTTGGTGGGGATTGAAAATGATTATCAGCCGTGTTAAAATAAACTCATTAATGAAAATCATTCTCAGGTGAGAGTCTGATAAGGGGTGTTACATATGGCTTTTGCGTTTGTCGGCTGTACGGTTATTGTCTATGCATTTGTCATGAAGCACGTTTTAAAAAATGTTACCCAATAAAAAAAGTTTCATAACTTGGCCAAGGTTCTAGACCTTGGCCTTTTTGCTGTTAAAAATTGTTTTAACAAATGGGATGTCAAGATAGGAAAAGTTTGAATTATCGTATAAAATAAAAAATATTACTAAGTTGTTAAGGGGAATAATCAAAAATGGTGCAAACAGCCAATCAGCAAGAAACAATTCAATCATTAAAACAAAAAATCGCTTCAATATATGAATATTTAAGTGAACAGCATGATCCAATACAGGCTAATAAGGTAAAGCAACTAGCACATAAATTAGAAAATCGAGAATTTCTAATTGCATTCTGCGGGCATTTTTCCGCTGGAAAATCTACTATGATCAATCAAGTCGTCGGAGAAAAGTTACTACCATCAAGTCCGATACCGACAAGCGCAAACCTAGTGAAAGTAAAATCAGGTGAAGATTACGCGAAAGTATTTTTTAAAAATGATAAGCCTAGGCTTTATTTAGCACCATACGATTATGAAATAGTGAAAAACTTTTGTAAGGACGGAGACAAAATCGAAGAATTAGAGATTAGTCATAGCGATTCACGTCTGCCTTCAAATACAGTGATTATGGATACACCGGGAATCGATTCTGCTGATGATGCACACCGAATTGCTACGGAATCTGCGATCCATCTGGCCGATCTAATCTTTTATGTGATGGATTACAATCATGTCCAAGCAGAGTTGAATTTTTTATTTACCAAGGAATTGTCAGAAGCAGGAAAAGACGTTTATTTAGTCATTAACCAGATTGATAAACACAAGGACGAGGAATTAAGTTTTTCTGACTTTCAAAAGAGTGTGGTGAATTCGTTTGCTTCATGGGGAGTCAAACCCCCAAGGATTTTTTATACATCATTAAAGCATAAAGATCACCCTTATAATGAATTCCAGCAGCTACAGGCATTTATTGCCGAAAAATTGGCCGCGAAGGATCAATTACTGGTTCCATCCATATTGCATTCCTTAAGGAAAATTGCGCAAGATCATGTTAATCAAGCAAATAAGATTGAAGGGGAGAAGCTAACCACCACCTTTGAAATCCTAGATGAATTAACCGAGCAAGAAAAACAGGATTTAACAGCTTCTTATCAAAAATTATCGTCTACGCTACACATGATAAAAGAAGGTTCTATGCATAAAGAACAGGAATTTGATCATTCCATTGCCCAAATCATGAAAAATGCCTATCTTTTGCCGTTTCAAACGCGAGAATTAGCTGAAAGCTATTTAGAAGCTTGCCAGCCGGAATTTAAAGTGGGTTTCATGTTTACAAAGCAAAAGACTTTAGAAGAGAAGAATAAAAGGCTGGACAGTTTTTATCAGGATCTGCTTGAAAAAACAAAATTACAGCTAGAGTGGCATTTACGAGAATTTCTGCTTAAAACCTTAAAGGAAACTGAACTTAATCATGGTGAGCTTCAAAGCTTAGCGCAATCCTACTCCATCCCTGTCCCAATCGATATTGTAACCAACACAGTGAAACCGGGAGCCCGTGTAACAGGAGATTATGTCCTCCACTATACCGAGGATGTTGCCAATGAGATTAAAAGGATTGGAAGAAATCAACTTGTAGAAATAAAAGCGAGCTTCTTTGAGGCCTTAAAAAGTCAAACGGCCAAGTTAAAAGAACAATATGAAAAAGAATTTAGTAAAATTGAGCGATATGTAAAAGCATTAGAAGAGCTTAACAAGTACGAACAAACTATTTTTTTACGAGAAAAAACAATCGATGATCTTTTTATCCAATCTAATATCCCTTTGAAAGATGATGTCTATAAGCTCTTTGAAATTGAAGATGAAGAATTTGAAGTGATCAATTCCATGGGGGAAACTAATCCTATAAAACAAGAACCGAAAAAGGCTGATAAAATCAGTAAATCCCCAAACGGTATTGAAAAAAAATCAATGGAAATTGGTCACGGTGAAGGACGTTTGAAGAATACTACTAAACGACTTCTTCATGCATCGGAACTAATAAAGCCATTGCCCGGTTTTCAGAAGCTGGCAAAGGAATTAACGGATAAAGCAGACAGGCTAGAAAATAAAGGCTTTACTGTTGCATTATTTGGTGCCTTTAGTGCTGGTAAATCTTCTTTTGCTAATGCATTAATGGGTGAAAAAGTATTACCGGTATCGCCAAATCCGACAACAGCTGCCATCAATAAGATTAAGCCGGTTTCAGCTGAACATCCACATGGAACCGTATTGGTGAAGTTCAAAGACAAGGATATCATGCTTGAAGATGTGAATCGTGCTTTAAAGGTTTTTGATTTACATGCCGGTGATTTCGCTGCAGCCGCTAAAATGATTGACCAAATTACGCTTGAGAAAGGGCAGGAAGGGGTACTGGAGAAAACCCATTTTGCCTTTCTGCAGGCATTTAAAAGAGGAAATACTGCCTTTGTACCAGTACTTGGAACCTTACTTGAAACAGATTTAGATGATTTTCAGGAATTTGTCGCAAAGGAAGAAAAGTCCTGTTATGTTGAATGGATTGAATTGTACTACGATTGTGAGTTAACCCAAAAGGGAATTACCCTTGTCGATACACCGGGAGCGGATTCCATTAACGCTCGCCATACAGGTGTTGCTTTTGATTATATTAAAAACTCAGATGCAATCCTATTTGTTACCTATTACAATCATGCATTTTCAAAAGCCGACCGTGAATTTTTAATCCAGTTAGGACGTGTGAAGGAATCGTTCCAAATGGATAAAATGTTTTTCATCATTAATGCCATTGATCTTGCTGAAAATGACGAAGAACAGGAAACGGTTTCTGATTATGTTGCGGAACAGTTAATGAAATATGGAATAAGGAATCCACATCTTTACCCAGTATCAAGTTTGCTGGCCATCAAGGAAAAATTGAATGTAACACCTGCTGTGAATTCTGGAATGGGTCAGTTTGAAGAGAAATTTTATCACTTTATTTCGAATGATTTAACGGAAATGAGCATTTCAGCAGCTGAGAGAGAATTGAGCCGAGTAAATGAATTGGTGGGCAAACTTATTCAAAGCTCAAATGAGGATCAATCAGTAAAGGAACAAAAAAGAACCGAAATGGAAATGCAAAAGGCGCAGATCAAGGCATTAATAGAGAAACAAACAGCCGAGACGATGCAAAAGCGTTTGCAAATGGAAGCAGAAGAATTAGTGTTCTATATTAAACAAAGGGTTTTCCTGCGTTTTGGTGATTTCTTTAAAGAGGCTTTTAATCCGTCTACACTCCGGGACGATGGGCGCAATCTAAAAAAAGCACTGCAAACTGCACTCGACGAATTTCTTGAAAGCCTAGGTTATGATTTTGCCCAAGAAATGCGAGCAACAACCGTTAGATTAGATCGCTTCATGGGTAGGCTGCTAATGGATTATCAAATAGGGCTCCATCGAAACCTGTTAGAAATTAACCAAGACCTTTCCTTTTCTGCATTTGAAAAAAGCGAAAGTATGGAAATTAATTTTTCAAGTGCCTTTATTGATATCGATCAGCAGATATTCGCTAAGGCCATGTCCTATTTTAAAAATCCGCGTTCCTTTTTCGAAAAAAATGAAAAGAAACTCATGAGTGATGAACTAAATCATATCCTATCCGGTCTTGCGGACAGTTATTTGAAGCAGGAATCCGGCCGATTAAACACTCATTATGCAACAGAACTAAACAGTGAATTCGCCTGTTTAGTAACGCAAACCAGTGAGGAGGCGGCTGATTTCTATTTAAGTCTTCTTTCGGCCTTGGAAGGCGGCGTTTCCATCGAGCTTTTAACTGGGATTCAACAAAGGCTTTTGGAGGAATTAGATAATTGAGGGGGCACAGGCATGAAATACGTAAAAAACAATGAATGGTTACTGAAAAATTTTAATGAAATGAATGTAAGAATTGTCGATTGCCGATTTTCTTTGGCAGAACCGGAAAAAGGAAGACTGGACTACTTAAGCGGTCATGTTCCCGGTGCAGTCTTTTTTGATTTAGAACGGGATTTGTCATCTCCGGTTGGGGAGCATGGAGGCCGGCATCCACTGCCAGATATTGCTGATTTGGCTGAGAAATTAAGGAAGGCGGGTATTGGCACTGACACAACTGTCATTGCTTATGATAACGGTGAAGGATCCTTTGCTGCTCGGTTTTGGTGGCTTCTTCACTATCTTGGTCATGATCATGTGTACGTCCTTGATGGCGGTTATAAAGGATGGCTGCAAGACAATAATCCCATAACAGTAGTTATCCCTGCCTTTGAAAAAGGAAATCTACATGTTAATCTGAGACCAGAATTGCTTGCGGACGTTGAAGAAGTAAAGATAGCAGTTGAAAAACAAAACAAAATCCTAATTGATTCCCGTGAAGAAAAGCGGTATCTGGGTTTGGAAGAGCCAATTGATAAAAAGGCAGGTCATATCCCCAGTGCGATCAATAAGCCGTGGATGAAGGGATTAACGAACAATCAATATTTACCAATTGATGAACAAAAACAAAGGTTTTCAGATATCAATCCTGATAGTGAAATTATTGTTTATTGCGGCTCAGGTGTTACGGCAGTGCCGAATTTCCTCACCTTAAAAGAGGCTGGTTTCGAAAAGGTAAAGTTATATGTTGGCAGCTTTAGCGATTGGATTTCCTATAAGGAGAATAAAATTGAATAATTCTCAGGCTCATCTTATGTTATAATGGTACCCGTGTTGTTTATATATGTCTAGCTCCAGCGCCTAGCCCCTCGAGGTCACAAGCCAATCCGTCCAAAAGGTAAAATGCAACCTTTCGGCCGGCTCGTCTTGTGCTATGCCTGAGGCTGACCAAGGCGCTTGCGCTTTTCTTAATAAGGGGGACTGAAAAAATGGAAAATCAAAAGCCTTCACTTATGCTTGTTGATGGAATGGCCCTATTATTCCGTGCTTTTTATGCTACGGCCGTGTCAGGTCAATTTATGATAAATTCTAAAGGAATTCCGACAAATGGAATCCATGGCTTTATAAAACATTTATTTACAGCAGTATCTTCATTTAAACCGTCACACCTGGCTGTTTGCTGGGATATGGGCAGTAAAACCTTTCGCACAGAGTTATTTGCGGATTATAAAGGAAATCGCGGGGAGGCACCAGTTGAATTGATCCCGCAATTTGACCTAGTAAAAGAGGTCGTCGCTTCCTTTGATATTCCTAATATTGGATTAGCAGGCTATGAGGCGGATGATTGCATCGGCACCATTGCTAGTCAAATGAAGGATCATGCGCATGTATCGATTTTAACCGGTGACCAGGATATCCTTCAGCTCCTTGATGAAAGCATCTCTGTCATTCTGTTGAAAAAGGGGTATGGGAATTATCTTGTTCACACACCGCAAACCTTCTTTGAGGAAAAAGGAATTACTCCTCGGCAGATGATTGACTTAAAAGCACTAATGGGTGATACGAGCGATAATTATCCAGGAGTAAGGGGAATTGGTGAAAAGACTGCATTGAAACTTTTACAGGAATTTGACCATGTTGAGGGGATCATTTCGAACTTGGACCGGCTATCAAAATCCAATAAGACGAAAATTGAGCAGGATTTAGATATGCTTCACCTCTCAAGGATTCTTGCTGAAATAAAATGTGATGTTCCTGTCAGCTGTGCCTTAGAAGAGGCAGGGCTAAAAATTGAAAAAGAAAAAGCGGTAAATAAATTGATGGAAATTGAGCTTCGCGGTATCCAGCGGCTGCTCCCGTTCGATGAACTCATTATTTCTTAGTTTAAAAGGTTGTCTCGATATGAGACAACCTTTTTAAATAGGCGAAATTTTCGAGAACTCTTGTGTCTAACATTAATAGGATAATAAATATATCACTAATTTTTAGGGATGAATGATCGGCATGGAAACCATCGTTTTTATCGGATGTAATAAATCAGGGTCGAGCAGGGAAGCACTAATTACTTCCACTCAAATGGGCTATTGCACGATTCTATTAACAAATAGAGTGGGTTTCCTATCGAAAAGAGAGGATTTCCCGGAAGTTCATCAGATAATTTATGAAGAGAATTTAATGAATGAAGAAAATATCCTCGTCATTCTAGAGGAATTACAAAAGGATAAAAAGCAAATTGCTGCTGTATTAAGTTTTATCGATCCCTTTGTGTCATTGGCAGCGAGGATTGCAAGCAAATTAGGACTTGTTTCGCAAACGGCATCAGCTTTAGCGATTATGGAAGACAAAACGCGCTTTCGTGAAGAGTTAAAATCGCTCCCCATTTCCCCGAGATATTCAATACTTACACACGATCAACCTATCCTTCCATTTGCTACCTGGTCTCAAGATGAATTGCCGCTTATCATAAAATCCCCTGCTTCAAATGGTTCAAAAGACGTCATACTTGCTTCCTCCATTTCAGAATTGAAAGATAGTCTGCGCTTTCTGAGAAGGAAATACCCAAAAACATCCCTTTTAGTGGAAGAATATTTGGAGGGAACGCAATATTTGATTGAAGTATTTGTTTACAAAGGGGAACTATCCATAGTGGCCGTCATTGAACAAGAAATTCAGCAAGGTGACCGATTTATTGTCACGGGGTATTTATACCCTGTTGCGTTATCGGAACAGGACTATGCTAAATTAGAAGCTGCTGTTACAAGCGTGATCGAGCATCTTGGATTAGTAAATGGCTCATGTCATTTAGAAATGCGGCATGTGGATGGGGAGTGGAAATTAATTGAAATTAATCCGAGAATGTCAGGCGGGGCGATGAACCGAATTATTCAGGAAGGTACAGGCATTCATTTAGTAAAAGAAATAATTAAACTTTCCCTAGGTGAGGCACCTTCATTAGAAAAAACCAGCGCCAGGCACGTGTATGCCAAATTTGTAACGATTGATATTAGAGGGAAATTAATAAAGGTAACCGGTCAAAATATCGCATCTGCCTATGAAGGGGTAGTGGAGGTGTTCGTAAAGCCAAGAATGGGGGCAATCTTAACAAAACCCTATTCGCTTGGCGACCGCTATGCATATGTCATAGCTTCCTCCGACACACCAGAACTAGCAAAACAGATTGCTTCGGCTGCCGCAATGGAAATAAAGTTTTACTTGGAACCTCTGTAACAGGATTTTGCTAGCTGGCTGTCTCAGGCAAGGGGACAGCCAGGACTACATAAGTATTATTTCGTATTCTTTTTTTTTGCTGCATTTTCCAGTTTGCTTTTTGGTTCCTCCGCAAACTCCGCATCTTGTCCATAGCCTTGTGGATTTACTCCATGTGCCTTCACGCCGCGGTTTCTCTTAGCATTATTACTCATAACAAATCACCTCCCATTATAGGTAGTATTTCCATTAGGAATAATCTAACTCGGGATCTCTAACAATAATGGCAGAGGTGATGAAAAAATGAACAAAGGCGTTTATTTAGCCCTTTTAAGTATTGGACTTGCCCAAGGGGTAAAAATTCCCATTCATTATTTTAAAAAGAAAGAATGGCGGCCTGAACTATTTTTTGGAACGGGTGGCATGCCTAGTTCGCATTCCGCGGGAGTTTCCACGTTAACCACCTATATTGCCTTACAAAGGGGGCTGCCGACCTTTGACTTTGCGCTCTCACTTGTCTATGGATTAATTGTCATGTACGATGCACAAGGTGTCCGGAGGCAAACAGGTGAGCTCACTCTAAAAGTAAATTCAATGAACGAATTAATTGAAAAAATTCACAAAGAAGAAAGTGTGGAATTTAAACAAGAAACTCCAAAAAAGCTAAAAGAAATGTTAGGTCACCAGCCGGATGAAGTTATTGGCGGTGCGTTGCTTGGAATTGCCGTCGGAGTGATTGGCCATTTATGTACAAAAAAGAATAGAAAAGCCTTGAATTTTAGGTTAAGATTTTAAAGGGATATTTTTAGAAAATTGGGAGAGAGGAATGGGTGGTCAGTGCGGACGGTTGAAGAGTATTTGCATTACTTGAAAGGAAAGGGATTTCTATTTCAAGAAGATGCTATTGGCTTTATTTTCTTTGGGAAACATTATACAAATGCTTCCGATGAAATGATGAATACTGCAATTGAGTTAACGTTAAAGGCACAAAAGAGTTTTGATGGAAGTTTCTATATGTCATTGCTGGAAACATTCATTGCAAACGAGATTCATACGCGACAAGCAGCGATTGATTTTGTGACGGAACAAGATTTACTTGTGATATAAATCAAAAACTCCCATAAACAGGGAGTTTTTTCGTTAACCTTCAAGTTCTTTGCTTTTTCTCAGCAATGGAATTCTATTTACTGGGAGTTCGGCGAAAATCATTCCCATAAAAATAAGGCCGCAACCGAAAAGAGCGCCAATAGCTAATCGTTCCTGAGCCCAAAAATAGCCGGCAATTGCCGCAAAAACCGGTTCCATCGCAAAAATTAATGCCACCCTTGTTGCCGATGTATATTTTTGAAAATTTGTTTGAATAAAGAAGGCAAGCGCGGTAGCAAACACACTCGTTATAATTAAGGCAGTGATGACATTTTGTGATAAAAGAACGTCTAACGTAAGTGACCTTTTCCAATCTTCAAAAATAAACGAAGATCCCATCGACAGGATGGCAACGGTTGAAATTTGAATAGCTGTTAATAATAGGGTTGGGTACTGACTGCTAAATTTGCCGGTTAAAATAATATGCATCGCAAAGCTAATCGCACAAATAAACACAAATCCATCACCAATATTTAATGATGCTACGTCAGTCATGGTAAGCAAAAATAAGCCAATTGTTGCCGTAAAAACTCCTATAATGGCATTTTTACTTGGATACTGCTTGAGTAAAAACATCGAGAATAAGGGGACCAAAACGACACTAAGGCCTGTGATAAATCCCGCCTTTGATGTAGTGGTATATAATAGGCCGATGGTTTGTGAGACATAACCAAGAAATAGCCAAAATCCAATAAACACACCCGAGCCAATTAATTTCAGATTCAATTGTTTAAGCTGCTTTTTCTCAAATACTAGTAGGCATAGGATGAGCAAAAGCGCTGCAATGAAAAAGCGGATTCCGTTAAAGGCAAAGGGTGGCAGGAAATCAATCGCATTTTGGACTAACACAAAGGTTGTGCCCCAGATAAACGTGACAAGAAGCAGACTTAAATCTGCAAATATGGGTTTTTTCATATGGATATATTGGGCTCCTCGCTAGTGTTTTTTCGTATCGCCAGTCGTGCCAGTTCATCGGCCACTTTGTTCTCACTACTTGGGATCCATTTCATAAAAAATAAATCAATCTCTTTCGTTAAATCAAGGGCTTCTTTAAGCAGTGGGGCATACAATTTATTTTTTACAAATGCTTTTTCAAAAGACTTATTCACTAATTCGGAATCCGTCCGAAATGAGACGACCGAATGGATAAAGCCCTTCTTTATGCATATTTTTAGCGCTTCAATAAAAGCATGAAATTCTGCCTCATGGTTTGTCATATTGCCAAGCGGGACCGAATATTTTTCTGTGATGCCGTTTCCCTTAATAAAAATTCCAGCCCCGCTCAGGCCAGGATTACCGGCACTTGCCCCATCAATATAGATTTCAATCAATGGTGATTCCCCCAATAATATAATAATGAAAGTTTAACATATTTTATCACATTGATGCGGGAAAATATTTTCAGGCTGCTTAAATGGGTATGATAATAATATATATTCTAGTGGCTTAATGAATAAGCTAATTGGTAAAAGCGTGAAAATCATTTTTGAGAGGCTGAAAACAATGAAATATAGGCTTGAGTGGAACTATAAGGTAAAGAGTAGTAATGAAAAAGTCCGATGTTCATCTGAGTGGATTTCGGGGGAATTGGCATTACAAATGGGTGAGGAACTTGAGGGAACCGGCAAAGTGAGTGAGTTGTATGTTTATGATGAAAAAGGGACAACTTGGATTATAAAAGAAATGAAAAAACTGTTAACAGAGATTGAAGAAGATCCCCACGAGATTACTGTTTTTTTTGACGGCGGATTTCACAAGGAAACCAATCAGGCAGGGCTAGGAGCTGTTATCTTTTTTAGGCAAGGAAAAAAGAAATATCGCATCCGTGCCAACGAGCGGGTTGATGAAATGGAAACCAACAATGAAGCAGAATATGCCGCTTTTTATTATGCATTAAATATTCTAGAGGATTTGGGTGTTCATCACCTATCCTGTGAATTTAAAGGAGATTCCCAGGGTGTATTAAAGCAGCTTGAAGGGGAATGGCCTTGTTATGAGGAAACGCTTAATGCCTGGCTTGATCGGATTGAAGAAAAAATGAAGGTGTTAGGATTGCTGCCAAAATATACGGTTATACCAAGAAAGGATAACAAGGAAGCGGATAAATTGGCCACCCAGGCATTAGAAGGGAAAGAAATCTTCGCCAAAACGCTAATTCTATGAAAAGAGGGTGATAATCAGTAAATGAAGCATTCAGTTAGAAAGGAACTGTTTAGCCAAGTAGAAAGCATGATTAATCAATACTGTGATGGCTGTTTTTTGCATCAGCAGCTAAAGAAAGAAGGCGGGCGAAGAGTGGCGCATCGTTTTTGTATTTCCCAATGTACCGTGGGGGAAAAGCTGCAAGAATACGGGAATAAACTTAAATAAATAAAAAGGCTGACGAGATTCGTCAGCCTTTGATTGGTCATTATAAGTTAGGATTATAGTTTTACTACGTTAGCTGCTTGTGGTCCACGGTTTCCTTCAACGATTTCGAAAGAAACTTCTTGGCCTTCTTCTAATGATTTGAAGCCTTCGCCTTGGATCGCGCTGAAATGTACGAATACGTCGTCGCCACCCTCAACTTCGATAAAACCAAAGCCTTTTTCGTTGTTAAACCATTTTACTTTACCGTTTTGCATGTACTTCTTCCTCCTAAGCCTTTCAAGACACCACTGGATGGTGCCAAAGATAAATATTATCATGCAGCAAATCAGCTATTTTTTGTTAATTGGCTGCATGATGCTTTAAATATACAATAATGAAAATGGACAGTCAAGAAAAGGAAAGTGGTTTTTTGCTGAAAATATGCAGGTTTTGATAAATTTACAAAAGAGTCTGAATTTAATTCATCACTTAACATATTCATGCCTCTTCCTCATATCTTTAATTAATATATTTAATATTTTAGAGGTGGGGACCCGCATGTTCCGATTTTCAATTGAAGGGGAGGATTGGATTTTACGATTCTCACCACAGGTTTTCATTGAGTCAGATGAAAAACAGGCAATCATGATGTCTTTGCTCCATATTGGTAATGATTTAGCTAATTTTTCTCATGGAGATGCCTTTATTATGTTTGCAAAGAAAATTGGAGCCATTGTCTTCGATGTAGAAAGAATTCCATCATTAATATTAACTGTCTCAAATATCATTCCTAAGGAGAATTGGTATATTCAAAAGTCTTCACTCAAGGGATTAAACTGATCAATATTCAAAATAGTTGAATGGGAATCACAAATTAGTAAGGGCCTGCCTGAATGAAAATGGCACCCTTTTTTTATTTGTACGGAGGTCATAACCGCTAATGGAATTGTCATAATCTTGACATTTATTTCTGCCCTAACTTAATGCGGTTATTAGGTTACTTCCTATTTTTATTGCTTTACGAAATTCGTTGGAAGTGGGAAAATGAATCCGGGATGCTTTAAAAAGGAGCAAATATATATGAAATTAATTATTGCTGAGAAACCCGATCAAGGTTCAACATTAGCTTCTATTTTTAAACATAAAAAACAAAATGGTTTTATTGAGATTTTTCCAAATGACATGTTTACGAAAGGTGCTTATGTTACATGGGCCATCGGTCATCTTTGCCAGCTTGTGGCACCGGAAAAGTATGAACCGAGCTGGAAAAAATGGTCTTTAGACAATCTGCCCATTATACCGGGGCACTTCAAATATGAGGTAACGAAAGATAAAGCAAAACAATTTGCAGTGATTAAAAAATTGGTTTCGAACCCTGAGGTTACGGAAATTATCCATGCAGGGGATGCCGGACGTGAAGGCGAATTAATCATCCGCAATATTCTAAGATTAACAAACTGTAAAAAACCAATGAAACGACTTTGGACCTCATCCTTAACACCAAATGCGATTCGGGAAGGATTTAGTAAATTGCTGGATGAAAAGGAGACGAAAAGTCTGTACTTTGAGGCCTATACACGTGCCTGTGCGGATTGGGTGGTGGGAATGAACGGCTCAAGGCTTTATAGTTTGCTGCTGCAAAAAAAAGGCTTTTCCGATGTGTTTTCGGTTGGGAGGGTACAAACCCCAACATTAGCGCTCATTGTAAAAAGAGAACTGGAAATTGAGAAATTTAAGTCCGAGCCCTTTTGGGAAGTGATAGCTCATTTTGACATCAATGGTAAGAAATATAGCGGAAAGTGGGAGAATGATGGCGAAACCCGGGTAAAAACAAAGGAAATGGCAGAAAAAGTTGCTGCCTTTTGCCGCGAAAAGACGGCAGAAGTGGCAGAGGTACTTTCCGAAAGGAAGGAATTTTTACCGCCGTTACTCTATAATTTATCCGCATTACAAGCAGAGGCAAATAGGCGCTATAAATTCCCGCCGAAAAAAACGTTGGATGTCCTGCAAAAACTCTATCAAAAGGGGAATGTATCCTATCCCCGCTCCGATTCGCGGCATGTAACGAAAGAAGAGGCTAATACCTTCCCTGACATTCTAAATAAACTGAGTCATATAAGCGACTATTCAAGCTTTTTTCCATTACCAATCGCTTCTATAGCCGATAACAAACGATATGTAAATGAAAAAAAAGTTACCGATCACTATGCGATTATTCCGACAGAGCAAATCCCAAATGTCGCGAGATTAAGTCCTGATGAACGGCAAATTTATGATTTAATTGTGACGAGTTTAATTGCCGCTCATTACAACAAGTCTTTAGCAGAATATACCACAGTTACTACCTTAGTAGACGGCAGGGCAGCCTTTATCTCAAAGGGAAAAGTACAACTGGAGGAGGGCTGGAGAAAGGTTCTGAACCAAAAGGAACGTGAGGATGAACCTGAGCTTCCTTCTTTGACAAAGGGGGAGCAAGGAAAAACGGTAAAAGTAGATGTAAAAGAAAGTCAGACGCAGCCGCCGAAGCGTTATACTGAAGGGCAGCTAATCACATTAATGAAGACCGCTGGTAAGCATATAGATGATAAAGAGCTGGAAAAAGTCTTAACAAGAACGGAAGGTCTTGGTACCGAAGCCACTCGGGCGGGAATTATCACAATGCTTAAGGATCGCTTATACATTGAAGTGAAAAAGAATGTAGTTTATGCAACTGCAAAAGCAAAAATACTAATTGAAGCAATAGGCTCAGAGATTCTTGCTTCTCCGGAAATGACCGCTAAATGGGAACAAAAATTGAAGGAAATCTCAGAAGGTTCGGCGGTACCCGGTCATTTTATGGATCAGACAAAAAAGATGGTTGTCCATTTAATTTCCTCTAGTATTGATCAATCCGGCAATTGGACATTTTCCGAGGAGGTTACTCAAAATTTCATTCCCGGAAAACAATATACCAAGAAAAAGACATTTACTAAGCTTGGACCATGTAAAAAATGTGATGGAGCCATTGTGGATAAGGGCAGCTTTTATGGCTGCAGTAATTATAAAAATAATCAATGTAATTTTACTATTTCCAAACAAATCCTTGGGAAGAATATTACCCAGAAAAATGTAAAACTGCTCCTTTCAGAAGGGAAAACAGAGTTGATTGAAGGTTTTACCAACAAGGACAAAACCTTTAATGCAAGGCTTTTCTTAGATGAACAGGACAAAAGGGTGAAATTTTTATTTGAGGAATTAACAGCAAAATAACTTCCAGCTGTTTTCAAATAAGTGATAAAGAGCCTTGTCACTCATTTTTTTCTATAGTAAACTTTGAATGGAGTAATTTTTTGGAGGTCTCGGGATGCCAACACCTAGTATGGAAGATTATATTGAACAAATCTATATTTTGATTGAAGAAAAAGGATACGCTCGGGTATCAGATATCGCCGAAGCGCTGTCTGTCCATCCCTCCTCAGTAACGAAAATGGTGCAAAAGCTGGATAAAGATGAATATTTGGTCTACGAAAAATATAGAGGACTTGTGCTGACAACGAAAGGGAAGAAGATCGGGAAGCGTCTCGTCTTTCGGCATGATTTGTTAGAACAGTTTTTAAAAATTATTGGGGTAAAACAAGAAAATATTTATAACGATGTTGAGGGAATTGAACATCATTTAAGCTGGGATTCGATTGATCGCATTGGTGACCTTGTACAGTTTTTTGAAGAAGACGAGAACAGGGCAGCGGTTTTGCGAGAAATTCAAAAACAAAATGAACAAGAATGACCAAAAGAGCACCTAGACAAACTAGGTGCTTTTTAAAATAAATTCGGATATTGGTCAAACGACTGGTTTGGTTCAGGCATTAAGGACATGTTTCCGTCCTGATCAAGGTTGGTTTGGACACCTTGGATATGGCCGTTTTCCGCCTCGAATAATGCTTTACGGTACGAAATAACCCGCCCGCCGGAAGTAACAAAATTAATAATCTCGCCGAAATGATTGCGATGGACTCCAGTGATTGTTTCCAATTACATTCCCCCCTCTTTTATTTGTATTATCTCTTTATATTTTAAAAAATAAACAATGGGACGATTGATTTACAGGGAAAAACAAGCATCGGAATAGATCCGATGCTTGTTTTCATACCCAAGTATAAGGGGTTTCTTGATATACATAATAATTGAGCCAATTGGAAAAGAATAAGTGACCATGAGAACGCCAGCGATTGATGGGTGGCTGGGTAGGGTCATTGTTAGGAAAATAATTTTCTGGCATATGGATCTCAAGACCTTTTTGTAAGTCTCTTTCATATTCCTGCGCCAGTGAATCAGATTCATATTCCAAATGACCAGTGATCATTACATGCTTTCGATCTCGGGAAGCAATCAATAATGCGCCGGCATCTTCTGAAGCTGCTAACAATTTTAAGTCTGGGTTTTTCAAAATTGCTTCAATCGATACATCCGTATAGCGAGAAAGGGGTGCATAAAAATGATCATCAAACCCCCTTAACAAGATATCATTTTGCTCAAAAATACGATGAGAATATATTCCGGAACATTTTCGCTGCAGCTCAAATTTACCAATATCATAATGGTAGTAAAGCGCCGCCTGTGCCCCCCAGCAAATATGTAATGTTGAGATGACATTTTGATTGGCCCAATCCATAATTTCGGTTAATTCGGCCCAATATTTAACCTGATCGAATTCCAATAGTTCCACAGGGGCACCGGTAATGATCATCCCGTCGAATTTCTGATTTTTAATTTCCGGGAAAGTTGTGTAAAACTGCTCCAAATGCTGTTTACTCGTATGAGTAGATTCATAGGAGTTGGTTTTTAAAAAATTGACGTTTACCTGTAATGGTGAATTTCCCAATAATCGTAATAGCTGGGTTTCCGCTTTCTCTTTTTCAGGCATTAAGTTCAAAATTAGTATATTTAAAGGCCTGATATCCTGGCTGGTTGCCCGTTCATTGTCCATGATGAAAATATTTTCCTGTTCAAGAACCTCTCTTGCGGGCAAAAGTTTTGGAATGTTAATTGGCAAGTAATCCTCCCCCTTTTTAATTCCATTATAAACATTATTATAAATTCAGAAAAGATAATAATTTGTTCACAATTAATAATCGGAATGAAAGCGCCTTTTTGATACAATGAAAAAGTAGGGAATTATAAATGCTGAATGTGGGGGATTAATGTGGCTATGAAAACATCAGTGAAATCAGACATTGAAATTGCACAAGCGTCTACAATGAAACCAATCGTAGAAATAGCTAAAAAAATTGGATTAACAGAGGATGATCTCGAGCTTTATGGTAAATACAAAGCGAAAATTTCCAATGAAGCGCTAAGTAAAATAAAGACAAAAGTGAGTGGGAAAGTTATTCTTGTTACCTCGATAAATCCAACTCCTGCGGGTGAGGGAAAATCGACAGTTACCGTAGGGCTTGCGGATGCTTTTAATCGTATTGGCAAAAAAGTAATGATTGCGATGCGGGAACCTTCCTTAGGTCCGACAATGGGGATTAAAGGCGGAGCAACCGGCGGGGGCTATTCACAAGTTTTGCCAATGGAAGACATAAACCTGCACTTCACTGGCGATCTTCATGCGATTACGACTGCAAACAATGCCCTCGCAGCCTTAATCGATAATCATCTTCAGCAAGGAAATGAACTGCACATTGACCAGCGCCGCATCGTCTGGAAACGGGCTGTCGATTTAAATGATCGTGCCTTAAGAAAGGTGATAATTGGACTTGGCGGACCACTTCAAGGTGTCCCAAGAGAAGATGGCTTTGATATTACGGTCGCATCAGAAATAATGGCTGTATTATGTTTAGCGACTGATTTAAAGGATCTAAAATTGCGACTAGCGCGGATGGTAGTTGCTTATAATGTGAACAAGGAACCTGTTACGGTTGGCGATCTTGGAGTCGAAGGAGCCTTAACATTATTATTAAAAGAGGCGGTTAAACCAAATCTTGTCCAAACGATTGAACATACTCCGGCACTCATTCATGGCGGACCATTTGCTAATATTGCCCATGGCTGCAACAGTGTGATTGCCACTACGGCGGCAGCTAAGTTAGCTGACTATGTCATTACCGAAGGCGGCTTTGGAGCGGATCTAGGTGCAGAAAAGTTTTTACATATAAAAGCGAGAAGTGCCGGGATTAAACCGGAGGCAGTTGTTGTCGTTGCGACCATACGAGCCTTGAAAATGCATGGCGGTGTGGCGAAAACAGAATTAGCTAAAGAAAACATCCCATCCCTTACACTAGGATTTGCAAATCTTCAAAAGCATATTGAAACAATTAAAAGCTTTGGATTACCAGTTGTGGTTGCCATCAATAAATTTATCACTGACACCGATTTAGAAGTGCAAACATTATTAGAGTGGTGTGATAGAGAGAATGTGGTTGTTGCCTTAACAGAGGTCTGGGAAAAGGGCGGCCTAGGCGGAATTGAGCTTGCTAATAAGCTTTTAGAAGTAATTGAAAAAGAAAAGAACAATTTCCATCCGTTATACGACTTATCTGATTCGCTTGAACAAAAGATTCAAACGATTGTTCAAAAGGTTTATGGCGGGAAGGATGTCGAGTTTTCACCAAAAGCTAAAAAACAATTAATTGATTTTGAAAAGTTTGGCTGGTCTAATTTGGCCATTTGTATGGCGAAATCCCAGTATTCCTTGTCGGATGATCCGACGAAGCTCGGCAGACCAACGGATTTCACCGTGACTATTAGGGAATTTAAACCATCTATTGGAGCTGGATTTATTGTTGCCTTAACAGGCGAAGTTATGACCATGCCGGGTCTTCCTAAAAAACCGGCCGCCTTAAATATGGATGTAGATGAAAATGGAAATGCAGTCGGGCTTTTCTAAAAAGGAGTTATCCTATATGTTTGATCCAACAGCCTTCGATAATATGAAGGTGGTTATAGAAGGGGCGCTTTATGATAAGGACATAGACGGCGAAATCGTTATCATAGACCGTAACGATGTCATTAATATGGCTAAAATGTCCCGACAGTTTGATATATCTTTCCAATTACCGCATCACCCTGTCATGGCAAAAATTGAAATGGAATCAAGACTTGCTAATTTGGCTGCGGAGCTTCTCTCAAACGCGTTACAAGAGCAGCATGCCGGCTGTTTTGTGAGGCTCGGGTTTTCGCTTGAACATGAAGAGGAGATTGATTATCAAACCATAAAAGCTATCCTTCAAGATACATGGGGGACAGATAGAAAAATTACTTTTTCAGTTAATCAAAACCCATTAGAAATGAAAAAGACAAAATCTACACTTATTACAGTGGAATTTGACCGATTGATTACTGAAGACCAAATGGATGACTTGGTTGAAATGATCAATTTCATGATGATAAGCTTAGAACAGCTGTACCTGCTTATCTTTGTGCAAATGGAATAAACCAGCTTTTATTAGCTGGTTTTATTTTGTGCGATTAAATATTTACAATATTGGAAATAAAGGGTACGATGTTACTAACTAGATCTTAAGACCTCGTACTAAAACAAGGGGGAGATGACCATGATTAGGACGGCGTGGGTTACCGATAGTACAGCCTATTTAGATGATGAACTACAAAATCACCCGGATTTATATACGATTCCATTAACAGTATTGCTTGATGGTGAGGAATTTTCCGATGGGATTGATTTAACGCCAAACCAGTTATTTGAGCGATTAAAACATTTAAAAAATCCACCGATGACATCGCAGCCATCCGTAGGCGCGTTTCATTCATTATATGAGCGGCTAGCGAAAGACTACGACCAAATTATCACTGTTCTCATTTCGGGGAAATTAAGCGGTACAGTATCATCAAGCGAGCAGGCAGCAAAGCTTGTTGATATTCCGGTCACAACTTTTGATTCACATATTCTTACTTATCCAATGTCGGCATTATTAAAAAAGGGAATGGAATTATTAGCCGCTGGTCATAGTGTTGAATCAGTCATCGAAGAATTGGAACTAATAAGGGATACGAATGAGACCTATGTTTTGGTTGGCAGTTTAGAGCAGCTTCATCGTGGCGGCCGGATGTCAGGGCTGCAATTTTTCCTTGGAAGTATGTTAAATGTGAAACCGATCATTTCAATAGTCGAGGGAGCATTAGAAGTGAAGGAAAAGGTTAGGGGGGAGAAAAAGGCTAAAGAAAAAATCCTTGATTACTTCCGATTATCCTATGAAAAATACCAATTTAAAGAAGTATATATTTTGTATGGTTTACATGAAGAACATGCGGAGGAATGGCAAGCAGAACTGAAAGAACAATTCCCGCAAGTTCGAATCATCTGTTGTCCGCTGGGAGCGGTAATCGGTGTTCATGCAGGAGAGAACACCCTTGGGATTAGCTGGTTTAATGGATTGAAATAATGTTTTACGCAAAAATTTCGCGGATGGATTTCGCGGAATTTTTTTTATTCCGCCAAACCGATTGATAATTCCGCCAAAGTTGGATGGGATTCTGCCAAATATATTGGTAATTCCGCCAAAGTTGGATGGGATTCCGCCAAATATATTGGTAATTCCGCCAAAGTTCGAGCGAATTCCGCCAAAACAGCTAATAATTCCGCCAAACAGCCGCAAAGCCTTTTATCAAACCTCCCAATTCATGATAAAATAGCATTGATGAAGGTAGGTGTTTGAGTTTGAAAAATCAAATCATAGAGACTACAGAAAAATTTGTCCAGGTTGAATTAGGAGAGGATGCTACCGGTCACGATTGGTTCCATGTCGACCGCGTCCGCCGTAATGCTTTACATATTTGCAAAGAAGAAATGACTGGAGATCCATTTATTATTGAAATGGCGGCGCTTCTCCATGACATACCGGATGAAAAATTGAACGATAGTGCGGCAGCAGGCATGGCGAAATTAGCTTTATTTTTCCAAACAATCATCCTCCCTGAAGAGGTTAAAAACCATATTACAGAAATAATCGAATCGATTTCATATAAAGGCGGTAGAAAAACGGAGCTTGAAACGGTGGAAGCGAAAATTGTTCAGGATGCTGACCGATTAGATGCGATTGGGGCGATTGGCATTGCTAGGGCGTTTGCCTATGGCGGTAAAAAAGGACAGCCGATTTATGATCCTTCCATCAACGTCAGAGAAGAAATGACAGTAGAGGAATATCGGAAAGGAAAGTCAACGAGCATTCATCACTTCTATGAAAAGTTGTTGAAATTAAAGGACTTGTTGAATACAAATACCGCAAAAAAATTGGCAGAGAGCCGACAGCAGATGATGGCCTTATTTTTAGAACAATTTTATCAAGAATGGGATGGACAAGACTTATGAAAATGCTGACAGTGGAAAATGTTTCAAAAACATATGGTGAGAAACAGCTTTTTAACGAAATTTCCTTTACGATTACTGAAAAAGAGCGCGTCGGTCTAATCGGAATTAATGGAACCGGTAAATCATCCTTATTAAAAATTATTGCCGGGCTGGATGCACCTGACGCAGGAAAGATCATCACCGGTAAAGATTATTCGATTTCGTTTTTAGATCAAAGACCAGAGTTAGATGAAGATAAAACGGTATTGGAGCAGGTTTTTCATGGTGATGCGCCAATTTTAAAATTAATGCGTAATTACGAAAAGACGTTATTAAATCTTAATTTGTCTCCAAACGATGTGAAGGTTCAAGAGGAACTTTTTCAATTACAAAAACAAATGGATGCATTGAATGCCTGGAATGCCAGTACAAATGCCAAGGCCATTTTAATGAAATTGGGGATTGAGGATTTTACCAAAAAAATAGGAGAACTTTCAGGGGGCCAAAAAAAGCGGGTAGCATTAGCACAAGTATTAATTGCCGAGCCGGATTTACTCATTTTAGACGAGCCGACGAACCATCTCGATTTTGATTCTGTTAAATGGTTGGAAGAATACTTAAGTAGATATAATGGCTCCATTTTGCTAGTTACTCATGACCGCTACTTTTTAGACCGGGTAGCCAACCGGATGTTTGAATTGGACGGCGGCAATCTTTACAGTTACAAAGGAAACTATGCAGCCTTTTTAGAAGCAAAGGCGATTCGCGAGGAAAATGAAGCGGCCACATTTGAAAAAAGAAAAAATCTCTTCCGTAGGGAGCTTGAGTGGATGCGGCGTGGTGCTCAGGCGAGAAGCACGAAACAAAAGGCTCGAATCCAGCGCTTTGAAGAGCTTGATGACAAGCTTTCCGGTGGAAAGTCGAACGGAGAAAAACTGGATATTTCGTTAAATGGCAGCAGGCTTGGGAAACAGGTTTTTGAATTGAAGGATGCTTCTAAGCACTACGAGGAAAAAGTCATTCTAAATCACTTCGATTTACTCGTCAAACCAGGGGATAGGATTGGGATCATTGGCAGGAATGGTGCCGGAAAGTCAACATTATTAAATATCCTTGCAAGGAAAATTTCACTTGATGAAGGCGAATTTATCATGGGACAAACCGTTAAAATCGCATACTATACGCAAGAAAGCGAAGATATGGATGAGAATAAACGGATGATTGAATATATTAAAGAAACGGCTGAGATTGTGGAAACCTCCGATGGTAAGACCATTTCAGCAGCGCAAATGCTTGAGCGCTTTCTTTTCCCTCCTTTTACACATGGTACGCCCATTCGCAAACTATCCGGAGGAGAAAAGCGACGTCTTTACCTGCTGAAACTGTTAATGTCTGCACCTAATGTTCTCTTATTGGACGAGCCGACAAATGACCTTGATACCCAAACATTAACGGTACTTGAGGACTATCTGGAAGAATTCCCTGGAGTTGTCATCACCGTGTCGCATGACCGTTATTTCCTTGATAAAGTGGCGGAACAGCTGTTGATTTTACGTGGAGAAGGGGTAATTGCCTCTTTTTACGGAAATTACAGCGAACATCTTGAAAAAGAAATGGCCATAGATGTGCAAAAAGCAGTAACAAAGTCCACACCATCATACAAAGCGGATGGAAAGGAAAAGAAGAAAAAGTTGACCTTTAAGGAGACGAAAGAATGGGAAGAGATAGACGATGTGATTGCGGCGACGGAGGCTAGCCTTGAAGCGGTATCGGAGGAACTGGGAAGGGTAGGCAGTGATTTTACAAAGGCGCAGGAATTACTGAAACAAGAAACAGCCTTGAACGAAAAGCTCGAGCATTTAATCGAACGCTGGTCCTATCTTGCTGAGCTCGCTGACTAAGGACATGTTAAAGCATATCCCATGAACGTACCATTACCAATATGATAAACTTGTAATAGAAAACATAAGAATAAGGTGATTGTGGTGAAAATTAAGGCAATAGAACCAACGCCAAGTCCGAATACCATGAAAATCAATTTAGATCAAGAGCTGCCAATGGGGAAAAGTCATAATTATAAGAAGGAAACATCTGTTGATGCACCGGCCATCATTCAGTCGATTTTACAAATTGAGGGAATTAAAGGCGTGTATCATGTAGCTGACTTTCTTGCTGTGGAACGAAATGCGAAATATGACTGGAAGGAACTATTGCCGCAAGTCCGCCAAGCATTTGGTGAAAAAGCTGATGAAACTGCTTCGTCTAATATGATAGATGAACATTTTGGTGAAATAAAGGTTGAAATCCAAATGTTTAAGGAGATTCCGCTCCAGGTGAAGCTGACAGATAGCTCGACTGAACGCAGGTTTGGCATGCCGGAATACTTTTTAAAGGCAAGGGAGCGGGCACAGCTTCCCGAAGACAATTATATACTGCTAAGAAAATGGCAAAATCAAGGTGTCCGTTACGGTGAGTTCGATCAAATTGGCCAAGAGGTTGTCGATGAATTAATTGCAGCCTATCCAAAAGATCGGCTTGAAGCCCTTGTCACAAAAGCGCAAACAAGTGGTTCTGCATCTGTGACCGTCCAGAAAACGAAACGTGCAAATAAAAAAGTAACGGTTGGGGATCTCGAAAATCCGGACTGGCAGATTCGCTACCAGCTGCTCGAGCAAATGGATGACCCGGAATTGGTGGATTTACCTGTCCTTGAAAAAGCCTTAGCAGATGAGAAGCCATCGATTCGGAGATTAGCGACTGTCTATCTTGGCATGATTAAAGAACAGGAAGTACTGCCACTGTTATATCGGGCATTAAAGGACAAAACCGTCACCGTGAGGAGAACCGCAGGCGATTGCTTGTCAGATTTAGGCTTTCCGGAAGCGGCGGTGGAAATGGCAATGGCGTTGCGCGATTCCAGCAAATTGGTGCGCTGGCGGGCAGCAATGTTTTTATACGAGGTGGGTGACCGGGCGTCACTACCGGCGTTAAAAGCAGCTGAAAATGACCCTGAATTTGAAGTGAGCCTGCAAATCAAAATGGCGATTGAAAGAATTGAAGGCGGCGAGGAAGCAAAGGGTTCTGTTTGGAAGCAAATGACTGAAGCCAGAAAATTAGAACAGTAATTTTGTAATTAGCCAATCCTATAGTATTCTTAAAAAGAGAAACGGAGTGATCTAACATGTCAAATGCCTATGAAGAATATATGAAACAAATGGTGCTGCCGATGCGTGAAGAGCTAACAAGGGCTGGGTTCGCCGAGCTCTCAACAGCGGAGGACGTTGAGAATTTTATGGATAAAACCAACGGGACAGCACTAGTTGTTGTGAATTCTGTATGCGGCTGTGCCGCTGGTCTTGCTCGTCCTGCTGCCACACAAGCCGTGTTAAACAGTGAGAAAAAACCGGAACATTTAGTAACCGTTTTTGCCGGTCAAGATAAAGAAGCGACTGCGAAAATGCGTGAGTTTTTCGGAGGAATTGAACCTTCCTCACCATCGATGGCACTAGTAAAGGATAAAAAGGTTGTCCATTTCATTCCCCGCCACGATATCGAAGGGATGCCAATGGAAGCGGTAATGCAAAATTTAATGGGAGCGTTTGAAGCTCATTGCTAAAGGGGGATGTCATTAGACGTCCTCTTTTTTTATGTTTTTTAGGGAATCTAGTATTATCAATAAATTAAAATTTTGAAAATTGTTCAAACTGATTTTTCCATTTTTTCAAAAAAAGAAGTATAATATTTTGTAAGAAATGTTATATTTGTATTTTTCAATAGATAAAGGTGTGATGTAGAGATGACTAAGTGGCTTCGTAAATCACTGTTTGTAATGATTTCCATTTTAACCTTCGGCCTTGTTACGCCAACGCAATTAATGAACTCGGTAAACGCTGAGAATCTTCAAGATCGGGATGCCTTTGAAACTACAGCAGTAGAAAATAGTGTCACGCAAAAGAATCGATTTTTCGAAGAATCAGAGTTTAATAGAGAAGAGTTTATGGAAGAATTAATGAAGCAGGCAGAAATTCAGTCCTATCAGAAATTTGGTACACGAATTAAGCCTGTGATAGAAAATGAATTTCGTGAAATTATTTTGCCGAATATCGAAAAGGCACTAGCTGAAACAGCGTCACACTTTCCGGAAGAAGATTTAAAAAATCTTACCATCACTGAGCAGCCGAGTGCGGGAGTTTCTGAGAAAATTTTTAATATTAAAAACGGTAAAACAGGAAAAGATATTTTACGGTTCCATGTAAGAAGAGATAATCCGCCAAAATCAGGCTATTGGTTTAATTTTCATTACCATACTTACCACGATGATTTCCAAAGCCACCATGATCTGGGAACTATTTATTGGGCGAAAAATACACCGCCAAAGTGGATGAGTTAGTTTTTATGCTAGTGAATGGGCAAGGAAATAATTAATTATAATAAAATGAAACCTTTTTTGAGAGAGACTCGTAAATAGACTATTAACAATATGGAGGAATGAAAAAATGGCAGTTAGTTTATCAAAAGGACAGAAAGTTGATCTAACAAAAACAAATCCGGGGCTGACAAATGTTGTGGTCGGGCTTGGCTGGGATACGAATAAATATGATGGCGGAAGCGATTTTGACCTAGATTCATCTGTATTCCTTTTAAGCGAGAGTGGAAAAGTTTCGACTGAAGCGGATTTTGTTTTTTACAATAATCCACAAGGAGCAGGCGGTGCTGTAGTACATACCGGAGACAATCGCACTGGTGCAGGTGACGGTGATGACGAACAAGTAAAAATTAATCTAACGGCGGTTCCTGCAAACGTGCAGCGGATTGCATTTACAATTACAATCCACGAGGCTGACAGTAGAAACCAGAACTTTGGACAAGTCAGCAATGCATATGCTCGTATTTTTAACGAGACTACAGGTGAAGAACTTATTCGTTATGACCTGGGAGAAGACTTCTCAATTGAAACAGCAATTGTTGTCGGTGAATTATATCGCCACAATGGTGAATGGAAATTTAGTGCAATTGGCAGCGGCTATCAAGGTGGTTTAGCAGCATTAGCAACAGATTTTGGTCTATCAATAGCATAATAATTAGAACATATAAGGCTATATTCTAGGAGGAATACATTTAATGTCGGTTTTACAACATATTATAGATACTTATGCCCAATTTTTTAATTGGGAGATGTGGGGAGAAGTGTTAACAAATCCGGTCAGTTGGGGATTGATTGGAACCCTAGTCATTCTGGAAGGATTACTTTCGGCCGATAACGCACTTGTATTAGCGGTCATGGTTAAACACTTGCCATCAGAAAAGCGGAAGAAAGCCCTTTTCTACGGCCTGTTAGGCGCCTATATTTTCCGATTTATTGCGATTGGGATTGGTGTTTTACTCATCAAACTTTGGTGGGTGAAAATACTAGGAGCCGGGTACCTAGCTTGGTTGTCCATCAAGTATTTCATAGATAAGCGAAAAGCTGCTGGGAACGAAGACGATGATGAAGCTCAAGGAATGAATCAAACCGGATTGCTGATCCGCTTATTTGGAACCTTCTGGGGTACAGTTGCAGCCGTTGAATTAATGGATATAGCCTTCTCTGTTGATAGCGTTTTGGCAGCGTTTGGTGTAAGTGAACAAGTTTGGGTTTTATTAATTGGCGGTATGCTTGGTGTGTTAATGATGCGTGGTATTGCAGGTGTATTCTTAACATTAATAGACCGCGTGCCTGAGTTGGAAACTACAGCCTATATTTTAATCCTGATTATTGCCTTAAAAATGCTTCTTGCGGTAGTAGGTATTGATATGGGGCATGTGACATTCTTTATCATTCTATTAGTTACCTTTGCGGCTACTTTTATTGTTCACTTTATGAATAAGAAAAAAGAGGGCAGCAAGGAAGGTAATTTATAAAAGTTTACAAAAATGAGGAGCCGACGAATGTCCGCCTCCTCTATTTTTTACCTTTCGAAGAGGAGAAAAGGTTATGGAGTTTTTTACATATTTTTACGAGGATGAAATTGAGCGATTTTTCTATCGAAGACCACAACTTTTCAATAAATATACCCATCGTGAGCTGTTGTCATATGGTTTAGGAGCGACGCTCTATATGCCTGCCACACGCCCGAATATTCATCAGGAAATCCTTTCAAAGAAGCACGAAGGTCTAACCTCGCTCGTCATTGACCTTGAAGATGCGGTTGGCGACAATGAAGTTTTTAAAGCTGAAGAACTTCTCATCAAAGAATTGTTAAAATTGTTCAGTGAGTTGAATAAGGGATTTTTAAGTTTTGGTGATTTACCGCTTATGTTTATCCGTATTCGTAGTCTTGAACAGTTTAAACGAGTAACTGGACAATTAGGGCAAGCCACAAGCCTGTTGACGGGGGTAGTGCTGCCAAAGTTTAGTGCCGAAAATGGTGAGGAATTACTAGAGACGGTTCGTCAGGTTCACACGGGCGAGCATCCGTTTTATGCCATGCCGATTTTAGAAACAGCAAATGTAATCCGGAAAGAGACAAGAATGGAAGAGTTAATGAAAATCAAGCAGCTTCTCGATCAATATAAGGAGCATATTCTCAATGTACGGATTGGGGCGACTGATTTTTGCGGCCTGTACGGGATTCGTCGGAGTGCCGACACCACCGTCTATGAGATTGCTGTTTTAAGAGATTGCATTTCTGATATCATCAATGTCTTTCAACGGTTTGATAGTCCATATGTAGTATCAGGCCCTGTTTGGGAGTATTTTTCTACTAAAAACAGGATGTTAAAGCCGCAGCTCCGGCAAACTCCATTTCGCGAACGGTATGGGGATGAGGGACTTAAATGGAGAGCCAAATTAATAGATGAAAATGTGGATGGATTGATCCGTGAGATCCTTATGGATATTGCCAATGGATTAACGGGAAAAACGATTATCCATCCTTCGCATATTAAAATTGTTCAGGCACTTAATATCGTTTCCTATGAGGAATATGTGGATGCCAGCAATATTGTAAAAGCAGCTACCGGGGAAATCGGGGTAATGAAGAGTATGTTTGCCAATAAAATGAACGAAATTAAGCCTCACTATTATTGGGCAAAGAAAATATTATTAAAATCGCAGCTATACGGGGTGTTACATGAAGAATTTACCAACATTGACCTTATCAAAAAAGAAGTATACGTTTAAAATCCTTGAATCCATTGAAACAGAGATAAAGATAGCGGAAAACCCGTATGATCTTCCCATCGAAGAACTATTTACAATGGCAGCTCGAATCAATAAAAAGCGCTCGTTTTTGTTTGTTAGTAAAGTGTTAGGCAAGCACTTACCGATTCATCCGAGTAAAGGGCTGGTAACTGCTGCCCTTTTAGCTGCTAGATATGACGAATCGGTGAAGGGCTTAGCATGTATGGAAAAGGAAAGTCTGTTGTCCGCTTTTTTAGAGGGTGGATCATTTACCGCACATGCCTTCATTCCGGCTGCCATTAATCCTGTTATAATTGGTTTTGCTGAAACAGCAACAGCACTCGGTCATGCCTTTTTCGATTGTTTTCAAACTGCTGAGTATTTCCACACAACTAGGGAGGAACTCTTAGATGCAATACCGGAGATAACCTTTGAAGAAGAGCATTCCCATGCGACATCGCACCGTTGTTATATCCCATTAGAAATGATTCAAAATGGGCGGGAAATCGTTCTTGTCGATGATGAAATGACAACCGGAAAAACAGCGTTAAATATCATTAAATCCATTCATGCTAAATTTCCAAGGCGGGAATATACGGTTGTAAGTATTTTGGATTGGCGGTCTCAGGAACATAGGCGAAATTTTTCACAACTTGAAGAGCTACTAGGGATAAAAATACATGTAGTCAGCCTCATGTCCGGTTCAGTTCAGGTGAGGCAATTAAAAGAAATAAAGCAGAAGTTCAAAAATAACGAATCGAGCGACCTTGGTGAGCCTTCTGTAGAAATTTTGCAGCTTTCCTCCTTTTTTACGGCGAGCGGATTTTTGTCTGAAAATCAGGTAACGAAGGCAGCATATATTGAAGAGACAGGACGATTCGGCTTGCGTGGCCGTGAAAATCCTTCACTGCATAAAAGGGTTTCTGCTGCCGCTGCGCTCTTAAAGCAAAAAAGAACGGGTGAAAAAACACTTTGTCTTGGCACCGGTGAGTTTATGTACCTGCCAATGAAAATAGCTGCTGAAATGGGCAATGGTGTATATTATCATTCAACCACAAGAAGCCCAATCTACATCGAAAACATAGAGGACTATGGAGCTCGTTTCGGGGTGAACTTTCCCTCTCCGGAGGATCCTGATGTTTCTCATTTTGTTTATAATATTCCACATGGTTATTACGATGAATTATTTATCTTTTTTGAAAGAGAAATTGAATATGAGAATCTAATGCCAATGCTGAATGAATTAGGGAAAGCCGCAATTAAATCAATTAAGATCGTCTTTTTTTCGAAAGTCAGAGGTGAATACCATGCAAAAAGCAATGAACAAACCTGCTAAAATAGGAACCTATCATGCTGAAGATGTGCAATTTTTATTAAAGGATCTAAGTGATGTAAGGCTTGAGGATTCCGCCATGAACCGGGAATCGAAGATCCAATCGGGAGGACATTATAGTGAATCCTTGCCAATTGAGTACCAGCCGCCAAAGGATTATGTGGATTTATTCTGGAAAACTCTCCAGGATTACAAACAAAAAGTGGCCTTGTGTGTGGGAGTTGTCGCTGAACAAATCTATCAAGTAAAAGGGGATCAGACCATCCTTGTTTCACTTGCACGGGCAGGCACACCGGTAGGAATCCTAATTAAAAGATATATTAAACTGCGCTTTGGTGTTTCCTTACCGCATTATAGTATTTCGATTATCCGGGATCGCGGGATTGACGTTAACGCAATTCAATATATTCGTAATGAGCACCCAGTTGGAAAGATTCAATTTGTTGATGGCTGGACAGGCAAAGGGGCGATTTCGATTGAATTAACAAAGGCCTGTAAGGACTTTGGACAAAAATACGGAGTTTCGCTGGATGATACACTTGCGGTTATTGCAGACCCTGGATACTGTACTACTTTATTTGGGACAAGAGAGGATTTTTTAATCCCAAGTGCTTGTTTAAACTCAACTGTTTCCGGGCTTGTGAGCCGGACGGTATTAAATGAACAATACATTGGCAAGGATGATTTTCATGGGGCTAAGTATTATCGAGATTTACTCGCTGAGGATGTCTCAAATGAATTTATTGATGTGATTACAAGTGAGTTTGCATCAGTTATGAAAGATGCAGCGGCAGCTGCGACTGAAAAACTCCAAGATAATATTGAAACAGGGTTCTTGGGGATGGCGGATGTCAAAAAAATTCAAGCGGAATTTTCCATCGAAAGTACCCATTATATTAAGCCAGGTGTAGGCGAGACGACGAGGGTTCTGCTTCGCAGGGTTCCATGGAAGATCTTAATGCGGGATCCTTCCAGTCCGTTTGTCAAACATATCCTCATGTTAGCGGAAGAAAAAGGAGTTGAAGTCGTGCCGTATCCTGAATTGAACTATTTATGCTGCGGCTTGATTAAATCGGTAAAGGGGATGCAAAAATGATTTTTGCATCTGACCTTGACCGCACATTGATGTATTCTAAACGGGCAATTGAAGAGCTTGGTGAACCAAAAGAATACATCCTTAAACCTGTTGAACAAAAGGACGGCAAGTGGGTGGGCTATATGACAGAAGCCGCCTATTCGGCATTAAAGGAGCTTTCCCTTCATAGTTTATTTGTTCCGGTGACAACAAGGACAACAGCGCAATTTAACAGATTCGTTATTTTTGCGGAGGAAATTCCAATTCAATACGCGATTACCTCTAATGGTGCGAATATTCTCTATCAAGGCGTGCCAATGGAAGAATGGTCGAACCATATTCATAGCCAATTGCGCTCGGATTCAGTTTCCCAAGCTGAATTGCTTTTTATTTTGCAAAGGGAAGGTTTCCATTTGGATGGGGAAAAGAAGCAGGCTGAGAATCTATTTTTTTATTACATATTAAATTGTCGCCCTGCTGCTTCCGAAAAAGAATTGCTTCATGGATTAGCTGTAAAATATGGCTGGAGGATTTCCTTACAAGGGAGAAAGCTTTATTTCATACCGAAGGCGATTAGTAAAGGAAGCGCACTTGAATATATTTGTAATCGTGAAGGAGCGAAAGCGATTGCCGGCGCGGGGGACTCCATCCTCGATTGGGACTTTCTAGTGAACTGCCAACATCGATTCATTCCAAACCACGGAGAACTTGTAAATGAGCTTTCCAGTATGTCAATGTTGTCAAGGGTGACAGGCACCAATAACCATATTCTTACAGAAAGCCGTGGAGTAAACGCTGGAGAGGAGATTCTCCAAGGGTTTCTTAAACTATTGTCACTGAGAATCTAACTTTTGTTCATGATACGACTAATTAGAAAATAGTAAAGGCTAGAAAATAAACTATAGGCAGCAATGAAGAATAGAATGGATAGGGCAAATGAATTGATTATAGGAGAAAGCAGCAGTGTGAAGATGAGGCTGAACAAAAATAAATCTAGATAGATAAATAGATCGGATACCATCACTTCCATAAGGGTGTCCAATTCCTCCTGAACATGCTCCATCCGCGGCCGCTTATATAAAAATCTCATTAGGGTCACCTACTTTAGTATCGTACTCATATGTATGTTGGGACAAGGAAAAAGGTGAAAAATGGCTGTGCTGCCTAAAATGTTGAAACATTTTTTCATGACTTTCGTATAAACAAATGAACCAATTTATTAACTGTGTTATGATGAAATGGAAACCTTACATAATTTTCTATCGGTAAAAAAAGCTTTCGCTAATAGAGGGAAGGGATTATGAATGTATCCAGCATTAAATCAATTGAACGTCCGTCCTATAGTTGCCCTCTCTTATGAAAATTGGCACGGTATGCTGAAAAGACCGCTGCCGGAACGGCCAAATTATTCTGTGGAAAATGGAGCAATTCAAATTGGTCAAATACTTGGGAAGTTTTTCGGAGTACCGATTGACACGGATGAATATTATAACCAGTTATTTGATTACGTCCATAATAAGGAATGGAATTTACAGCTGTTAAGCGAGGACTCACTCGATAAGACGATTAATAATGCTCACTTTCAAGCCATTCAGCGAGTGATCAATATTAATAATGAACAGAAACTGTCGATCAACCGGTTCACGGCATTTCTTGATGGGGAGCAGCTTTTATTGAAGTCAAGTGTTCCTGTGATCCATCGAAAATTAAGAGAAGCGATGATTGCCACGCTTGAGTTATATACGAAGCTTGAACCTGCAGGATTAAAAAATCATGAGCTAAGACGGGTTCTTGTGGACCTAGTTAAGTGGTCCATCAACCATTTACAGCCGGAACTGGACCATGCTGATCCGCAAAAAGCAATGCCGAAATTCCTTTGGTATGGGGACTTTAAAAAAAGCCATCAATATTTTGTATATTATTTAATCAAGCTTGGCTGTGACGTTGTTATTTTTCATCCGGAGGGCAGTGATCTATTAGCGGAAATGATGGATGAGCCAGTATTCACCCATCAATTTCAATATAAACAGCCTGCAGAGCCATTTCCGAAAGAAAAGCGAACTCGAAAAACAACGGTTGCATATCGGGCATCCAAAGAGATTGAGACGATATTAAATCAGGAAGGCTCCGGCCTTTACAAACCATGGCAATTAAGGGATTATACACCTTCCTCCATTACCCTGAAAACGACCTATGACGAGCTCTTTATTCTTAGTAAAGAAATCGCGATGATTCGCCCGGATTTTGTAGTTGAAAACGGACAAGTTAAAATCCCTTCTATCTTTGCTAAAGTACAAGGTGTAAGTAAAAATCGTAAAGAATACTGGGATCGGCTGCAATCGCTTAGTCAATTGGAACATAGTTTACTTATTCGAAAGCTGCCATATACGATTCCAAGCCACAGTGATTTTCGCTTTCATTACCGAAATGCACTTGGCAAGGATGGCTTAATTGCACCGGAAAAAATCATGCAGGCACACTACTGGCCCTATTCCTTTTTAGCAACAGGCCTGCAAAAAGGAATTGCTAATGCCGTAAGGAGAATCTGCGATAAACCAGGTTTAAAGCCTTTGCCGAATGAAAATCTAGAAGATGTGAAAATGTATTTATTTACACAGGCCATGTTTATGCCCAAAAATATCATTCAATTGATGGAGAGATTTGATTATTCCCAGCATGTTCCAAAACTAATTATTTACAATAACGAAGCAACCGGCCCGCTTTCAAGGTCGGATGCGGCACTGTTGCTGCTTCTTAATCAATTTGGAATTGATATTATTTTGTATAATCCGCCAGGGCATAATGATATCGAAAATTATCTCGATGAACGATTGTTTGACAAACACTGGCTTGATGACGTTGTCTTTGATCTGGAATTCAAAGAGCCGTCACTTTTTAAAAAAGGGCTTTTTCAAGGAATCTTAAAAAATTTAAGGGGAGATTAACTAGTGAATCTATCGCCAAATTCATCCAGCGGATTAACACCTGCGAATGCTGAGGATGTGCTTACAGAGACAAAAGTTTCTGATATTAAAGTAGCACTTCGCAAAGAACCGGAAATCCAAAACTTAGCCCGCACCATCGATGAACGCGACCAAATTCAAATATTGGAATTTGGGAAAGAGCCGGCTGTGCAAATATCTCGATTTTCCGATCAAATCTTAAGTAATATGCGGACAACGAAAGTGGAGGATTCAGGTGAACTTCTAAAAAGTCTTGGTCGCATCATGGATAAATTTGATGCCAAGGACTTCCAAAAGACTTCTGGCGGCATTTTTGCCAAGTTCTTTAAAAAGGGCGAGAAAATGGTAGAAAAACTATTTGGGAAGTACCAGACCATGGGTTCCGAAATTGATAAAGTATATGTAGAAATTTCGAAATATCAGCATGAAATGGTCGATTCCACAAATATGCTTGAGCAAATGTATGAACAAAACTACCAATACTATTTAACCTTGGAAAAATATATTGTTGCCGGCGAATTAAAGGTAGAAGAGCTGAAGAATCACCAGCTTCCACAACTTGAGGCTCGCGTTGCATCTGGTGATCAGCTTGCGTCGATGCAGTTGGACTCATTGAAAAATGCGATTGAACTGCTTGAGCAGCGAATTTACGATTTAGAAATGGCGAAAATGGTTTCCTTGCAGACTGCACCGCAAATTCGTTTATTGCAAAGAGGGAATACAAAACTTATAGGAAAAATTAATTCTGCCTTTGTAACAACAATCCCTATTTTTAAAAATGGCTTAATTCAAGCCGTTGCAGCGAAAAGGCAAAAGCTTGTCGCTGATTCGATGAGTGAGCTTGACCGCAGAACAAATGAAATGCTCCTTAAAAATGCGCAGAACATTTCCCAACAAAGTACCGATATTGCTAGGCTTGCCGGCGGTCCAAGCATTAAGATCGAGACAATTGAGGAATCTTGGAATATTATCATCAAGGGTATGCAGGAAACGAGAGCAATTGAAGAGGAAAATAAACGGATGCGTGTCGAGGGTACAAAACGTTTAGAGCAATTGCAAGACAACTTTAAAAAATTGAAACAATCATAGTTACAGTATCAAAAAATTTCTTAATGGGGTGAATGATTTGGCTATTAATTTACAAAAAGGTCAACGAGTTGATTTAACGAAAGGTAATCCAGGACTCTCCAAAATCTTGGTGGGATTAGGCTGGGATCCCGTGCAAAGCGGAGGTGGCGGCGGCTTGTTCGGAAGTTTATTCGGCGGCGGCGGTGGAGCAAACATAGACTGTGATGCATCCGTGATTATGTTAGGTGCAAATGATAAGCTGCAAAACAATAAAGATGTGGTATACTTTGGAAATTTAAAAAGCAATGATGGCAGCGTTCAACATACAGGAGATAACTTGACAGGAGATGGAGACGGCGATGATGAACAGATCATAGTCGACTTAGCTAGAGTTCCATCAACCATTCAAAAGCTTGTTTTCGTTGTAAATATCTATGATTGTGTAAAAAGAAAACAGCATTTCGGAATGATCAAAAATGCGTTTATCAGAATCGTGAATCCTAACAACAATCAAGAGCTTATCCACTACAATTTATCAGATAATTATGGAGGATTAACCTGTCTAGTTGCCGGTGAACTTTATCGCCATGGCAATGAGTGGAAGTTCGCGGCAGTTGGGACTGGCACGACAGCTGGGGGCCTTAGTGAAGTTGTTCGTTTTTATAGTTAGGTAAAATAATTTTCGTAATGAGGTGATCTATTTGGGTATCAACTTAGCAAAGGGACAAAGAATTGATCTAACCAAAACGAATCCTGGTTTAACGAAAGCAATTATCGGGCTTGGCTGGGATACAAACCGCTATAGTGGCGGGCATGACTTTGACTTGGATGCTTCTGCTTTTTTAACAGATGCAAATAGCAGGGTTACGCAGGATTTAGACTTTATTTTTTACAATAACTTAGTACACTCATCAGGTGCGGTCGAACATACTGGAGATAACCGGACTGGTGAAGGTGAAGGCGATGATGAGCAGATTAAGATTAATTTCAGTAAAGTGCCTTCCCATGTTCATCGTATTGCAATCAGCGTGACAATTCATGATGCCGAAGCAAGGAGCCAAAATTTTGGCCAAGTCTCCAACGCTTTCGTTCGTTTAGTTGATGAGGAAACAGGTGGAGAAGTTCTAAGATATGATCTTGGTGAGGACTTTTCAGTTGAGACGGCAGTGGTTATTTGTGAGCTTTACCGCCACAATGGAGACTGGAAATTCAACGCTATAGGAAGCGGTTTTGCAGGTGGTTTAGCTGCCCTTTGCCGAAACTTTGGATTAGAAGTTTAGATTTATGAGAAGCTGCCGGTTTTGGTGGCTTTTCTTTTTATGTGGGTCCCCTTATTACCTTTATGTTCCACTCCTTAAGGAATTCTCTCATGATATAATTCTATTATCTATAGAAAAATGGGGAATTATTATGAAGAAATGGGTAGTTGTCCTTTTTATTGCTGGTGTGTTTTTATCATCCATAACGACATCACAGGCTTCATTTGATGGAATCATACTTGGGGATTTCCCGCGTAATTCAATGCTCTACAACTCTATAAAAACTGAAAAATCTGTGAATCTGCTAAATCAAATCATTGTGTTACCGGAGCAATCTTTTGATCAAAGAGAAGCAGCCGCTATGATAACTCGTATAGCTTCGTTACCACGTTCTCTTTTGGAAAAAATAAATGAAAATGGTATCAATGTTAAGCTTTTCACGGGGAAGCTTACCGATAATCCTACGACCCAACAATTAGCCGGAAAAGTCCCTAGAGGGTATCAAGCCAACGTCACATGGGATGATGTACCAGGCATCGGCGGATCCAAGGTTGTGCTTGCTAAAATTGGCTCCAGTGAAGCAGGAAAAGGACATGGTTCTGTTAATTTAGAATTACATGAACTGGCACATTCAATTGATCGCTACGTGTGTGTAGACATTAGTGGATCACATGAATTTCAGCGTGTTTGGGAAAAAGAGCATGATCAATTGTTTCCCGGAAACAGGTACTTTCTTTTTCCAGAAGAATATTTTGCCGAGAGCTTTGCCATGTTTTATTTAAATGATGGTTCTAATTTAGAACTTAAGATGAAGGCACCAAATACTTTTAAATTTATCGAAAGCACCTTTTAAAAGCTATTTATGATAGAATGAAAAAATATGAAATGGCTGCTAAGGGAGTGTCCAAAGTGAAGCAATATTTAGATCTATGTGAGCATGTACTTAACAATGGCACCGTAAAGGGTGATCGTACTGGAACTGGTACCATCAGTACTTTCGGCTATCAAATGAGATTTAATTTAGAAGAAGGTTTTCCACTAGTAACAACCAAAAAGTTACATCTAAAATCGATTATCTATGAATTGCTTTGGTTTTTAAAGGGTGATACGAATGTTCGCTACCTCCAGGAGAATGGGGTGCGGATTTGGAATGAATGGGCGGATGAAAACGGAGAATTAGGGCCTGTTTATGGCCATCAATGGCGTTCGTGGACTGGTGCCGACGGGAAAACCGTTGATCAAATCAGTGAATTAATTGACCAGATTAAGGAAAATCCTAATTCACGAAGATTGCTTGTCAATGCCTGGAATGTTGCCGAAATCGATAACATGGCACTTCCGCCATGCCATTGCATGTTCCAATTTTATGTGGCAGATGGAAAGCTGAGCTGTCAGCTTTACCAGCGGTCAGCGGACGTCTTCCTAGGAGTCCCGTTTAATATTGCCTCCTATGCATTATTAACATTAATGATTGCCCAGGTATGTGATTTAAAGCCGGGAGAATTTATTCATACTTTTGGAGATGTACATATTTATCAAAACCATCTTGAACAAGTAAAGCTGCAAATGGGGAGAGAGCCTAAGGTCTTACCAGTCCTTAAAATCAATCCGAGTGTAAAGGATATATACTCATTTGAATATGAAGATTTCACTTTAGAAGGATATGACCCACATCCACACATTAAAGGAGTGGTCAGTGTATGATTTCCTTTATCGTTGCAATGGACGAAAATCGCACTATAGGCAAGAATAATCAATTGCCATGGCATTTACCGGAGGATTTAAAGTTTTTTAAACGTGTGACAATGGGCCACCCGATTGCTATGGGAAGAAAGACGCATGATTCGATTGGCCGCGTTCTTCCAGGGCGAGAAAATATCGTCATTACCCGTCAGCCCGATTATAAAAGTGAAGAATGCACTATTTTTTACTCAGTCGAGGAATTTGTCACGTATTGCCGCGAGCAGGACGATGAAATTTTTGTTATTGGCGGCGCAGAAATTTTTAAAGAAACATTTCCTTTTGTAGATCGTCTTTATATTACCGAAATTCATGAAATATTCGACGGGGACACTTATTTTCCGAAATTTACTCTGGATGATTGGGAATTGACCTCTTCTGAAAAAGGAATAAAGAATGAAAAGAATCCTTACGATTACGATTTTAAGATATATGAGCGGAAGGCATAGCAAAATGGAAAGAAGCAACAGCAAATTGGCTGTTGCTTCTTTCCATTGGATGAATTATAAATATGTGCCATTCAATTCATAATCTGCCATTTTCGCTAACATACCTCTGAATTCATGGGGATGGCAAAATTCTTCCTCCCGGAAATGTGTTTTCACCCAGGTAATTAACTCAACAGGACTATTGAAATATTCTCCACTTCGATCACTTTTACGAATGGTATATCTTCCGTTATCGTCATCAATTGTTACCTCAACAGGGAGGGCTCCATCAAAACTGCATAGTGAAAATTCCATCCTCATCACATCCCATCCAAAGGTTTTTATTTTTTCCTTAGTATATGTTCTTATTCTTCCAATTATATGCAAAAATAAGTCAGTTGTCAAAATATTTTAAAAATTTAACCAACAAATTGGACATTGACTTAAGCCGTCGTAATTGTTAAATTGTCTATAGTGATGAAAATGCTAAAAATCACTCTAAAGGTATTTTTTTTGGAATTTGTGAAATAACTATGAATTATTGCGGATAATTTACTCAAAATGGTCTTTCAATACTATAATCATAGTAGAAATATACAACATTTGAAGGGGATGTAAATCCATGTTTTCTAATATCGGAATACCCGGATTAATTTTGATTTTAACACTAGCGCTGATTATTTTTGGACCAAAGAAACTGCCGGAAATCGGAAAAGCATTTGGACAAACTTTAAAGGAATTTAAGAAATCAACCCGCGAACTTACGGATGATGTAATGGAAGATATTAAAGAAGAAAAGAACAACTTGACTAAATAAGGTGTAAGATGTGTGTCTTGCACCTTTTTTCTTCTTCGTTTTAAAACTATAAGGATGCGTGAAACCGTGTTAATCTCTCAATTTAGAACCATTTAAATCTGAGAGCACATTCACGTGTCCATTTTTTAACCTTTGAAATTGGCAGGGGAAGTACATGGAAGATAAAGAATTAAATTTAGTTGATCATTTAGAGGAATTGCGCAAACGGTTCATCATTTCAGCTTTGGCATTTATCGTCTTTTTTATTGTTGGTTTTATTTATGTTGATGATATTTATCGCTGGTTTGTAGGGGATACAAAACTAATGGTTCTTGGGCCCAGTGATATTATGTGGATCTATTTCATGCTTGCAACTGTTGTTGCCATTACGGGAACCATTCCTGTCTTAGCGTTGCAAATTTGGCTATTTGTGAAGCCTGCGTTAAGACCAATAGAAAGAAAAATAACCCTTTCTTATGTACCTGCATTATTTTTCTTATTTATTATTGGCCTTGCTTTCGGTTACTTTGTCATATTTCCAATGGTATTGAAATTTTTGATAAATATGGGTCAAGATATGTTTGTGACAAACTTTACTGCCGAAAGGTATTTTAGCTTTATCATGAACATGACACTGCCATTTGGTGTGTTGTTTGAACTGCCGGTAGTGGTAATGTTTTTAACATCACTGGGAATTATCAATCCGTTTGTATTATCAAAAATTCGTAAATATGCTTATTTCGTTCTGATCATTATTGCTGTAGTAATTACACCGCCAGACTTTATGTCTGATTTTGTTGTAACCTTACCACTCTTGCTTCTATATGAAGTCAGTATTAATTTATCAAAATTCGTTTACCGTAAACGGTTGAAGAAACTGCAAGAAGCAAAGCAAGATGAGGATAAGGAAGAGGCAGCGGAAGTTTAAATGTAAATGAAAGGCCTTAAAGGATAAAAATCCTTTAAGGCCTTTTTGGTATCAAGAAATAACGAACATATCTAACATTTAAAGCCCTCATTCTCTAAAAAGAATGGGGCTGTTTTTTAAGTTTTGTTCTGTTCCTTCAACCAGGATTGGAATTGTATGTAATTTAAATAATCTCGAAAATCCTCTTTTTTCACACCATTTTCCATCGCCTGTTGAATTAACGCCTTCCACTCTTCATCAAGTTTTGTTTCATGCTGCTTTTGTGACTTTCCATCCATTAATAAGTATTCTACGCTGGTATCTAATGGGATCGCAATCTTTTTCAAAAATAATAGTGACGGATTGGATTGTAACCCCCTTTCGATTTGGCTTAAATAAGACTTTGAAACATCTGCCAATCGTGCCATCTCTGTTATCGAATATCCCTTCTTTTCTCTTAAACGGTTAATCCGTTCCCCGATCATCACCCTCAACTCCTATTTTGTTTGCAGTATTAATATACATTATAAAGAACAATTATTTTTTTATAAAGTACAAAAAAGTAAGGAAACAGAAGATAATAGGAGGAAAACCCCATAAAATGTTCTTAATTAAGAAAATTTGCTCGTTATTGGGGTTTTTCAAGTTCGTTATTTTGGCATATACTCAACTTATAAGTTCGTTATACGGAACAAAATGAGTATTAAAAGGAAGTTGATGAACATGATAAAAAAAGTCACCAACTTCGTTCTCAATAAGCTCCATAAGAAGACTTCTCAATTTAATAGAACGAATGAGGGAGGGAATACCATCCGACATACTCGTTTGAAAAGGTTTAAAAAAAGTGAAAAAAAACTAGTATTTGCAGCTCAGATTGTTGCTGCATGGTACATTCTGATCCTAACTGGTACATATCTTACAACCGATACTGGTGCTTATTTTAATGATGTTGAAACAATAAGCGGAACAATTAGTGTTTCGGAAGATTTTTGTAAGGACGCTGAAAAGGACTCCGAATTCTGGAACAAACATTGTAAGGATTTAGAGGATGAAAATCGTCAGGATACATCTGATGCCCCTGCAAATGAAACAACAGAATCGCAAACAATAGAAGAAAAAAATGATGAAAATGAAGGAAATCCAACAAAGATTCAAAGTAATAAACCTGATACAGAAATTACCTCTGAAAGTTCTGATTCAAATATTGAGGAAACTAATAATGATCAAACAAAGGAAAACGGAGAAAATTAATTAACAATGGCGGTGTAAACATGAAAAAAGCAAAAAAGATTATTAGTAGTTTAATAACCATAATCCTATCTATAACCCTGCTATTTATGATATTTGTGGTAATTTCGTCCAAAGCCTCAGGTGGGGAACCAAACTTTTTAGGCTATCAACTAAAAACAGTCCTTTCCGGATCAATGGAACCGACCTTTAAAACAGGTTCAATCATAGCAGTTAAGCCGGTAGAAGATAAAACTAGCTTAAAAAAAGGTGATGTAATCACTTTTATGATAACAGATGATCAAATGGCTACTCACAGGGTAATTGATGTAATCAAAAATGTTAATCATGTAATGTACAAAACCAAAGGTGATAACAACGATAATGCTGATACAGATCCAGTAGTTGCTCAGAATGTTGTAGCAAAGTATACAGGATTCACTATTCCATATGTAGGTTACCTAGTAGATTATGCAAAATCAAAAAATGGAACAGCATTATTATTAATTCTGCCTGGCTTACTCTTACTTGCATACTCTGGATTTACTATATTTAAAGCTTTAAGGGAAATCGATAATTCTAAAAAATCAAAAGATGTGCAAGAAACCGTTTAACTGGTTGCAACTCCTTATAAAAACATAAGGGTTCAATATAAAACTACATACCTCATAAAAATGAGGGGAAAATTGGAGGAGAAAAGAATGGGTATTAAAAAGAAATTAGGTTTAGGAATGGCATCAGCAGCACTAGGTTTATCATTAATTGGGGGCGGAACATTTGCTTACTTTAGTGATCAAGCAACAATTCATAACGGATTCGCAGCAGGTACGTTAGATCTTGAATTAGGTAATTATCCTGAAACAAATTGGCCACTTAATTTCGATCTTCAAAATATCAGACCTGGTGATACTTTTGAAAGGCAGTTCGTTTTAAAGAATAGTGGAAGCTTAGCAATTGAAGATACTTATATGAGTTTTTCAAAAGTATCAGTTGAGAATACGCTTAAGACTGGAGCTACCGATGGTGACTTTTTAAGTGCATTAAAGGTAAGTTATTTTGTTGATGCTGGTCCAGGTCAATCTGGAGATGGCTATCTATTGTTGAACTCTCAAGATATTACATTAAAAGAGGCAATTGCTGGTGACTTTAAGGATAAAATTAATCCTTTATATTTAAAAAAAGACGGAACACTTAATCTTACTCCAAATGGTATTAATTCTGGGGAAAGCCATAGATTTCGTGTAATGATTTCATTCCCAGATACAAAAGAGCCTCAAAATAAATTGCAAGGAATGCAGGCTAAGGTTAACTTTAACTTAGATGCTCGCCAAGTAATGGGTGATGTATACCACGATCAACAAGGGCCTAACGGGACAGTAACAGGAAATGGAAAAATCGGTGATCAACAAACTACAGATTCATCTAAAAAACTATTAGGCTCCGATAAAACAGATAATGACGCATGGAAGGATACAAACGAATAAAATTATAAATAAGAAAGGTGGGTGTAAGTTAGCCCACCTTTAAAAAATACAATTTGGGGTGTAAGGTATGAAAACAAAATTTTTGCTTTTGTTTTTATTTACTAGTATTTGTATTGCTTTTATTTTCCCTATAAAAAATGTAGATGCTGAAGGAAATATAAAGGAAATTGATATTTCAACAAGCCCCCATAAGGTATTTTTTGAAATTATAAATTCTAAACCAGGAGATGTATTTACCAAAACATTAATAGTTCAAAATGAGGGAACAAAAGACTTTAGTTATCTTTTTTCCAATCGTTTATTAACAGGTTCTGAAAAAATTTATAAGGAATTAGTTTTAACTGTTACTGATAAGTCTGGTGAACTTTATAAAGGAAAATTAAAAGATTATGAAAAACTAGTTTCAAGAAACCTAAAAAGTAATACTCATGAAGAACTTACTTTTAGTATTTATTTTCCAAGTGAACTCGGAAATGATTTTCAAAGATTAAGCTGTGAATTCCAATTTAAGTTTTACGTTGAAGGAACGCTAGGCGGCATCCTCCCAGCTGACGGCCCGAAACTTCCCGAAACCGGAACAAATATGTTTAATATTCTAGTAGCTGGAGCCGTGTTAGTTTTAACTGGAACCATTTTTCAATTTATCATAAAAAGACGAAGAAGGATTGAAAGACGTGTATAACAAGACCTTGATTTGCAATATTTGAAAATCAAGGCCTATTTTAATAAATAATGTACATAACTAATAAAATAGTAAATTAATAGTTTAAAAACCCAAAAACAGGAGTTGTCCCATATGTACAAAAAACTTTGTACCAAATGCCACCAACCATCCTTCAGCAGCAGTGATAGAGATAAATGGCTATGCCCAAACTGCAACAATGACCTCACTCATGTCACACCTAAAGATGCTGAAACCTCCCAAAATGATAGACCGCAATTATTCATCATTAAAAAGGACTACCTAGAACAAACTCCAGAATTGAATGCAAAGATAAAACCCTACGCATTCAAATCCTTCGATTAATCCAACAGGCCATATAAAAGTGTCCTGTTTTTTATTGCAAATAATTCACAAATATTTTCCTAATCCAAGCATAATTAGACAGCTTTCGAGTTGTAATAGGTGTATAATATAGTCAAACGGGTGAAAAAGAGGATTGATATTTTGTTATTCAAAAGCCTAGAGTTCAAAAATGATGTTGGACAGAAGGTTAAAGTCATGGATATTCCTGTATTGGAGGAAGATAGTACTTATAAATTTATGATCCAAGTCCGTTTACGAACGTTTCTCGCTGCTATTGACCGGGAAACGAAGCCAAAGAGATGTTATTCTTTTAAAGAGTATTTGAAGAAGGTCATGAAGTGGCCGGATTATGAACAGCTGTTTAAAGTAGCAGAATTAAAAAACAACGCATAACTTACTTCTTTCGAGCATCGGGCGACCGGCGCTCTTTTATTTGTATGGAAAAGGGGCGGAGCGCCGTAAAAGAGAATTAGTATAGACAAGTTTAGCGTTTGATAAATATTATTCGACACTGAACGAAGTGAACCCCAGCTCTGCTCACACCGCCTTTATTATGTTGGTGTGCTACTCATAATCAATTTATTTCCATACTTGGGTTGGTAATTGGGTCTCAGGTTAGTTTTAATAAAATAGATAGATTTTGTTTTTTTCATTACATGAAACCTGTATAATACATAGCAGTAATGGTAGGGATGTGAATATATGAGCAAGATTAAAATTGTAACCGATTCAACTTTGGATATCCCAAATGAAATGGCTGAACAGCTTGGTATTGTCATTGTACCTTTGACTGTAACGATAAATGGTGAAGCCTATTTAGACCGGGTGGAAATTAATCCGGTTGAATTTATTGAGAATATGAGTGGTTCAAAAGAATTGCCGAAAAGCTCCCAGCCTTCCACAGGCTCCTTTCTGGAGGTATATGACCGTCTTGGTGAAGAGGGTTATGAAGTCATTTCCATTCATATGACAGGGAAAATGAGCGGCACCGTTCGCTCAGCAGAAAGCGCTGCCGGGATGTCAGAAACTAAAGTGACTGTTGTTGATTCAAAGTTTATTTCGAAAGCTCTTTCCTTTCAAGTAAGGGAAGCCGCCGAAATGGCAAAACAGGGCAAGAGTGCGGAGGAAATTCTTGAACGACTAGAGACCATCCGTGAACATACGAAATTATACATTATGGTAGATACGTTAGAGAATCTTGTAAAAGGCGGAAGAATTGGCAAAGGAAAGGCGTTTATCGGTTCCCTATTAAATATCAAACCGATTGCTTCGCTCGAGGGAGCAGAATATAACCCGGTGACAAAGGTTCGCAGCCATTCCCAGGTCGTTAAATTTATGGCCAAGCAGTTTGCAGAAGACGTAAAAGGGAAAACGATTCGTGGTGTGGGGATTGCCCATGCGGAGGCCTATGAACTGTCTGTGAAAATAAAAGAGAGTATTATTGACCTAACTGGATTTCAAAACGTGGAAATTGATTACACTGGCCCAATTGTCAGTACACATACAGGACCAGGAGCCCTTGCATTGATGTATTATGTTGATTAGAAGAATAGAAAATAGGATGGGCACCAAGCTCATCCTATTTTGCATGCAATAATTCTCCTGTAGATGTAGAACATGAAATTCCAAGACGCTGTAAATGCTTGCGAATGCCGCTTCGTTCCCAAGTCCGGAAAATGGAATTTTCCAAACTCTTTTTTGGATAGAAGATCCCGATATTCGTTAATTCTTCAAAAGTCATTCCTTGACGGACATACTTATCAATCGTTTCATCTCTTCGATCAATAATATGAAGAAATTTTTCCATTTTCTCAGTAAATTCTTGCCTAGAAAAGGTTCCTTTTTGGTGACCCGTAATATAGACGTCTGCATCAAGTGCCAGCAGTCTTTTGCCGGAAGCAATAAAGTTGTCAATATCGCCATCAGTGCCATTATACCATGGGCCAAATGAAGTCATATCATAATCGCTAACGAAGACGACACCTTGATCCGGAAAGTAAGGGCATGAAAGTCCGCTGGTGTGTCCTGGGGTGTGTAAAAACTGCACCTTTACATCACCAAATAAATAGTCCGTTTCATATTCATACGTCCCTGAAATTTCACCAAGATTTTGCGTCCACTCTTGTGGAAGAGATTTTTTCCATTTTTCAACCCCGGCGGATCCCCATTCCTGATAAACCCCATTAGCACGGGCAACTCCTTCTACCGTTTTAGCTGTTTCAAATTCAATTGGATTGATGCACTTTTTTACACCGCTAAATAGGTGGTTATGACGGGTATGGTCAGGGTGGTAATGTGTATTAATAATCAATTCAATCCCGTATTCTTGGTTTATGTCTAACAGGATTTTAGCATCCGCCCCGCTATCGATTAACACCTTGTCCGGACAATCAATGAACAGACTGCGTGAATAGGGAACCTTACTATTGTTTGGGCCTTCCAAAATCATGATTGGGCCAATTTTCTGCATATAATCACTCTGCCTTTCATCGCATTCCTTTTATTCGTAACTTTCCTTATTGACTGAATACTCATTCATAATCATAGCATATATTTCAAACTCATGAAAATAGTTCTTTTACATTGTGATGTGGTAAAGCATTACTTGAATTAAAAAATGAATGAAACCGACCCTATTTCCTTTTATGGGTAAAATCAAATATTTTGGAAAAGATAAGAAAAACTATTTCTTAAAAGGTGTTGCCGATGTTCAAATGGTTAGCTGGAAAAAAGAAAACAGAGGGAACGAAACCACATAGTTTAACGATTGATGGATTAAAGGAACAGATTAAAAGTCAACTCAATGTTGGAGAAGATTTGACTTTTAGAACCATAAAACATGGTGGCAACAAACTTGTTTGCTGCTATATGAAGAGCTTAATTGATAAAACCGCTTTAGATGAATTTATTGTAGCGCCCATTCAAGAAAATACTCACAATGAATGGACTTATGAATCAATTGTTCAAATCCTTCCTATTGCTGATTTATCTGCTCAAAATCAAATAGATGATGTTGTTGAGGGGTTAAACGCCGGATATGTGTATATTTATGTGGAAGGACAGCCCTATGGAATTCTCGGTAATGTTAGCAAAACCGTGGAAAGAGGAATTGAAAAGGCAGAAACGGAGTCACTTGTTTACGGTCCCAAAATTGCTTTTACTGAATCACTGATTGGCAATATAAATATTTTAAGGCAAAACATCAAAGATACAAACCTTTGTATGGAAGATTTAACAGTTGGGACTAGAACGAAAACTGAGGCAAAGCTCATCTATATAAAAGATATAGCGGATGAAGAGAATGTCAACGAATTTCGAGAGAAAATAAGTCAATTAGAAATCGATCATGTTCCTGGTACGACAGTCCTTGGTCAATTGATAGAGAATAATAGTTGGACGGTTTTCCCGCAATTAGTCACAACGGAACTGCCTGATCGGGTCTCGATTGCCCTTATGAGGGGAAAGGTTGTTGTCCTAATGGACCGGAGTCCAGATGCCTTATATGGCCCAACTCCATTTTTTACTTTTTTTGAGTCCACAGAAGATGTGTATATGCGCTGGAACATGGGGATTGGTCTAAGAGTTTTACGGTTACTGGCAGCTTTTATGTCCGTTCTTCTTACACCTGCCTATGTAGCCGTTTTAACCTATCATTATGAAATCATTCCCTCACCATTGCTTGTTTCACTTGGACAATCTAGAGCAAATGTACCATTTCCACCTGTGTTTGAAGCTCTCCTGCTTGAATTTTTTATTGAGCTCTTACGGGAGGCGGGAGCCAGGCTGCCCACAAAGGTTGGTCAAACAATGGGTATCGTTGGTGGTATTGTTGTCGGGCAAGCAGCAGTAGATGCCGGATTTACGAGTAATATTTTAATTATTATCATTGCCCTGAGTGCGCTTGGCTCATTTACCACTCCAAGTTATTTAATGAGCACATCCATTAGAATGATCCGGTTTCCGATCATTCTGTTAGCGGGTTTTTGGGGAGGAATTGGGATCATGGTTGCTTTTTGTTTTTTCCTCATTCATCTCCTAAGATTGGACACGATGGGAGGTTCCTATCTTTCACCTGTCTATCCGTTAAGGTGGAAAGACCTGGGATATAGTTTCTTCCGCGTTCCAACTCAATATCTTTCAAAGCGGCCAATATCGAACCGCCCAATCGATGTGCAGCGATTTTCCCCGCAAAAAGCGAAAAAAAAGGATGTAGATGAATAGGAGCGAACAAAATGAAGGTGAATTTACATCCCAAAAAAAGTATGTTGTTTAATGCGTTTTTTCTCATGTTTATTATTCACTCAGTCCAAGCTGGGGTGGGGGTTGTCGGGCTGCCAAGAATCGTTTTTCTAGAGGCCAAGCATGATGCGTGGATCTCTGTGATATTAGGCGGTGTTTTCGTTGCCATTATTTTGTGGTTCATGATGATGATGCTTAATCAATATGAAAGTGCTGATTTATACGGGATTCATGTCGATGTATTCGGAAAATGGCTAGGTAATTTTCTGAGCATTCTTTACATGCTCTATATGTCCACCGCTTTTTTTATTATCATGATGAACTATATTGAAATTGTTCAGGTGTGGATTTTCTCCACTTTACCCACTTGGCAGCTTGCTTTCGTTCTTATCCTGATATCCGTTTATGCTGTTTATGGTGGTATTAGAGTGGTTGTTGGGGTAGCATTTCTATCTGTTATGGGTACGGCATGGCTTATTTTAATTCAAATAGTACCTTTACGGTATGCGGACATTGCGCATATATTTCCAATTATGAATGTAGATATAAAACACCTGCTAAAAGGTGTTAAAAGTACTACTTTCTCGATGATGGGCTTTGAATTAATCTTATTCGTCTATCCCTTCATTAAGGAAAAACGTAAGGCCCATCTTTATGCCCAGATTGGCAATGCTTTTACGACTCTAACATTTACAATTCTTACATTTATTTCGATTATCTTTTTTGCTGAAGATAGCCTTAAAAATGTGATCTGGCCTGTGATCTCGATGTTTAAAGTTGTCAAGCTTCCCAATCTAGAAAGGTTTGAGTTTATTGTTGTTTCCTTTTGGATGCTGGTAATTTTACCAAATTTGTGTGCTTACTTATGGGCGGCCTCAAAAGGGTTTTCGAGAATTTTTAAACGAAAGCAAAAATGGGGAGTATGGATCATAGCTATACTCGCTTTTAGTACCACTTTTTTCATAAAAGCAAGATATCAAGAGAATGTGGTTACAGATATAGTTGCAAAAATAGCGTTTTATGCGGCTTATTGCTACCCAATTGTTCTTTCCATTATTGTTTTTTTGAAAAAACGGTTATCAAGGAGGAAAAAAACACATGCTGAAGGATCCTAAGTGGAATCTGCTGGCAGCCCTTCTTTCTTCCATCATTTTCTTATCGGGATGTGTTGAGCGAAAACAGTTGGAAAAGTTAGGATTAATGACGGCAGTGGGGTATGATCTAGAACAGGAAAATCGGATTAAAGGTTCAGCAGTTGTCCATAAATTTGATCCGTTAGCAAAAAATCTTACGAAAATCATTACTGTTGATGGCAATACAAGTAAGGCTATCCGCCAAGAACAAAATCTTGAAACCGACCAAAATCTTGTCATGGGCCAGCTTCGCTGTGTAATCTACAGTAGGGAATTGGCAAAGCGGGGAATTATTCAGCTTGTAGATGCCCTTAATCGCGATCCAAGCATTGGAAATACGGTTTACTTAACGGTTGCTGAAGGTGATGCTTCATCTATTCTTAATATTGAACAAAAGAGTCTAAAATCTGACCTTGGGACGTATTTATATAATTTAATTAAACAAAATGTTGAGAGTGAGCAGCTCCTTTCTCCCACACTGCATGAATTCAATCATTTCTTTAGTGATCACGGAAAGGACCCAGTGTTGCCCATTTTAACAATAAAGAATGGGGCCATTGTCATATCGGGCCTTGCCCTTTTTAAGGAAGACAGGATGGTTAGTACACTTAATAGTGACCAACTTTTTTACTTAAAAGTCTTATCAGATAAATATCGATCCGGGTCATTCGAACTTAGCTTTACCCGATCCCGATTTAAAAAAGTCATCAGGAAAGAAGAAGGTATTGCTTATCGAACGGTTTACAATAAATTTTATCTTAATCTAGATAATATTCGCAGTCATTCTAAAATTAAATTAGTCGACAAACAAAACCTTCGTTATAAAATAGAAATAGACTTGGCATCAATATTGTTGGAAGCTACAGAGCCATTAGATTTGTCTTCTCCGGAGAAAATTAAGTATATTGAAAATGAAGCTAATAAGGAAATGGAAAAGGAGATAAAAAAATTACTCCTAGGTTTTCAAAAAAATGGTGTGGATCCTGCAGGATTTGGGGAAAAATATATCGCCAGTACACGCGGGAAAAGGATTTCTAAAAAAGGATGGAAAGAAAAATACAAAAATGCAAAATTTGATGTTGAAGTAAAAAATACTATAACTAAGACCGGTTCTATTGATTAAAGCCCATTTACTTTCCTCTTTTTCAATTCTTTGATAAACTATTCACGTTATGTAATAGAAAAGGTTGCAGGTGATACGATGAGGGCTCGGTTTTTGTTTATTTTTTTGGTAATTAGTGTATTGTTAATGGCCGCATGCGGAAAAAAGGATATTAAAGATTCTGTGACATGGCCGTTAAAAGATTTTACCGCGACCACACAAGATAACAAGCCATTAGGGTTAAAAGATTTAAAGGGTAAGATATGGATTTCTGATTTCATGTTTACCAGCTGTCCGGATATATGTCCGCCGATGACTTCCAATATGACGAAGTTACAAAAAATGGTGAAGGATGAAGGGTTAAAGGATATAGAATTTGTTTCCTTCAGTGTGGATCCGACGGTAGATACACCAGAAGTTCTTAAACGCTATGCTGCGCAATTTGGTGTTGATTTTAATAATTGGACATTTCTAACTGGCTATTCTCAGGATTTTATTGAAGAATATGGACCTAAAAATTTTAAAACAATTATTAAAAAAGTATCAGAGGGTAATGTTATGCACCAACCATATTTTTATCTGGTGGATCGGGACGGCAACATCAAAAAAACATATAAAGGGAACGAAGAAGTTCCTTTTGATGAAATTATCGGTGACATTAAAACATTGCAATAGACCATAACATAGGTCTATTTTTTTTGCCAGGAATAGGATATAGGACTTAATTGTTTTGAATGATTATAGTCGTGGTATAATAAAGTGAAAATAGAAGGCAGGTGAATAAAATGAAAAAGTTTTTCACCCCTCTAATTCTCTCGGTATTATTATTATGTTCATGCAGTGAGTCCAATCCTTTAGTGCTCCATCAGGAAAAGAAGGTTGCAGCACAGGTTTTTGCCCCGATTCCCGCTGATTTTGTCCCGCGAAAATTGACCATCGTTTCTGCAGGTGATTCCTTAACACAAGGCGTTGGTGATAGTACAGGCCAAGGTGGTTACCTGCCATACTTAAAAACGATGCTGGAAAAGGAAAAAGGGATACAGGAAGTGGATTTCTATAATTTTGGGGTAAAAGGAAATCGGACAACACAGCTATTAAAAAGACTCAAGACACCGGAAATGAAGGAAGTATTACAGAAAACTGATTTGGTCATCCTTACGATAGGCGGTAATGATATTATGAAGGTCGTAAAGGATAATATTTCAAACCTGCAAATTTCCAATTTTACAAAGGAAAAAGCCGCATTTCAAGAACATTTGACACAAATTTTTGAGGCAATTGTCCAAGAAAACCCTAATGCGTCGATCGTGCTGGTAGGCTTGTACAATCCATTTTCAACATGGTTTTCTGATATTAAAGAAATGGATCAGGTTGTTGCTGAGTGGAATCAAGTTGGTCAAAATGTGATTGCCAATTTTTCGCATGCCTACTTCGTTAAAATAGAAGATGTATTTTTGACAGCTGCTGAAGATCTTTTGTATACTGATCATTTCCACCCTAACGACAAGGGATATGAACTGATTGCTGAAAGGTTGAATGAGACCTTGGGTGACCGCGTAATACCTGACCTAGAGAAATCCTCCTACATGGTCAGTACAGAGGAGAATTAGATGAAACGAAACAAATGGAAAATTGGTTTCCTACTTTTGTTAGGTATTAACCTTTTAATTGCTATTATTATTTTTTCACTCGTTATATCTCCCTTGGATGGTAAGGAAATAAGCAAAATAAATAGTCCTACAGGTGACCATGTTTCTTTTCATGTTAAATCAAACAAGTATGATTTAAATCGACTTATTAATCATTACCTGAAAGAAGAGGCTGCTGATTCTCCGATTGAGTATCGGATCATATTAGGAGATGAAGTCGAGCTATATGGGGTATTACCGTTTTTTAGTGAAAAGTTAAATTTGAAATTGACTTTTGAGCCGATTGCTCAGAAGAATGGTGATTTAGTTTTGGAGCAAAAATCAATGTCGGTGGGAAAGTTACATCTTCCCATCTCCTATGTATTAAATTATATTAGCGAAAACTATAAGCTCCCAAAAGGAGTTGAGATTCGCCCGAACGATCATCTCGTCTATGTCCATATGCAGCAATTAAAATTGAAAAGTGATCTTCAAATCAAGGCAGATAAATTTGATCTGAAGAAGGATGATATTGGTTTTACAATATTAGTACCTATGAAATAGGTGCCTCGTTTTCTACGGGGCACCTGTTTTTTAATCTTTGATCCTGATAAATTGTAAATCGGGTGTGCCTTTGGATAAACCGAGAAAGACAATTGTAGTGGTCTCATTTGCTTTAAACTGAACTTTCGGCATTGGTAAGACTACCTCTTTACTGCCGGCAGTTCTTGCCTCAAGGTCAACTCTCATTGGTGTCAATCCCAAATAATCTGTTGCTTGTTTGTAGGAAATTTTCGAAAAAATCACATCCCGATCCTTCACGGCGATATCAAGTGGAGGGGTGTCGGGAGATAAGTGGATAAAGCGAACCTTTGCTTCATTTAAAGGAACCTGCGGCTCGTTTAAAAATACGAGCAAGCGCATTTTTTTGACAGAATCAATCGTTGTCAGCGTGTACGATTTTCCCGCCTCAACCGTAATTTTTTTATTTAAGACGCTATCCACCATGTTTCCGGCTGGATAGATATCTATATGGTATTTACCAGGATGTAATGCAAGTTCCTGGCTAACCTGTTTTAACGGAAGATCCCTTATGACTCGTTTACCATTTATATACATATCAACATTAGGGGCATCATGGGAGGTGTGAAGCAGGCGGACTTTGGCTTCTCCCTGTGGTAATTGAAAATTGGTACGCATGATGTTCATTGCTTTATTGATGCTTTTAACATGTTTTAAATAGAAATGAATGTGTAAGTTTGGGTTTGTGTATTTATAGTATTGCGCTAACAAATCATACATGGCAGCTTTTTGGAGATAATCGGCTTGGTTTCTTGTCTCGGACATATTATCAACTCCTAACTAGTGGCTTACCTATAATTTATTCAAGCTGAAATAGGTAGGTGTCTATATTCAATTGCTTTAAATGGAAATTTTGTTTACAAGTGGGGAATTTTTGCATATACTAGGATTAAATATCAATGAAAGTGGGTGACGTGCAATGATAATTGAAACGATGAGATTATTAGTTGAGTTTAATATTGTTTGCACAGCCCAAGGATGTTCCGTATAGGGTCTCTTTACATACCCTTTATTTCAGGAAGCGAATTCAACCATGGGCTGTGTGTGCCTATGGTTTTTTATTTTGAAAAAATAAAGATTCGCTGGAGGAAAAAGGATGAATTTAGTAACAATGGGTTTAACTGATAAAATATTGAATGATTTTAATACAGTAAAAACTAGTGATGATTTGATCATCGGCCGCGTGGCCCTTGAGCATAAGCGGATGTACCGGGTTTGGACGGAGCAGGGTGAAGTATTATGTGAGGTTTCGGGTAAGTTTAGCTTTCAGTCTCATACGAGAGAGGACTTTCCTGCGGTTGGTGATTGGGTTTCCTTGAAACCAAGGTTTGATGAAGGGCGGGGAACCATTTACGCCGTCTTGCCGCGTAAAAGTAAGTTTTCGAGAAAATCTGCTGGTGACACCGCTGAAGAACAAATCGTTGCCGCAAATGTTGATACCGTTTTGCTAGTAAATTCTCTAAATGAGAATTTGAATTTAAGAAGGATTGAACGGTATTTATTGTTAACTTGGGAAAGCGGGGCAAATCCGGTTATTGTGTTAAGTAAAGCAGATCTCTGTCAAGATATCACTGCGAGGTTGGCCGAAGTTGAAGCCATTGCCTATGGCGGTGTCCCTGTTATTCCGATCAGTTCGGAGACGATGAGTGGATTTGAAAAATTGGAAGACTTTTTGCGGCCAGGAAAGACGGTTGCCTTGCTCGGGTCATCCGGCGTCGGGAAATCGACCATTACCAATCGATTGTTGGGGGAAGAAAAACAATTGGTTCAGGAAATTCGCGAGGACGATGCGAAAGGCAGACATACGACAACCCACAGAGAACTGATATTATTGCCAAATGGCTGTATCCTGATTGACACCCCCGGAATGAGGGAATTACAGCTTTGGGAAAGCGCTGATGGGTTAATGGAAACCTTTTCTGAAATTGAAGAACTTTCTTCACAGTGCCGCTTCCGCGATTGCAAGCATAAGGATGAGCCGGGCTGTGCTGTCGTGAAAGCAATTGAAGATGGATTTGTTGAGGCTGATAGGCTTTTTAGCTACAACAAGCTGCAAAAGGAATTAGCGTTTATTGAACGGAAAGCCGATAAACGGGCCCAGTCTGAAGAACGTAAACAGTGGAAACAGATCAATAAACAGATGAAGCAGAGGAAAAGCCGCTAAGTTGGAATTGCCGAACCAGGAAGGACTGGTTCGGCTTTCTTTATGTGGAGTGCCAGAAATTTATTTTTTATTATAACTTCTGTTATACTTTTAATAAGACGAAAAGGGGTGGGAATATGGAAGAGAAGCATCAAGTAGCAACATTTGCGGGCGGCTGTTTCTGGTGCATGGTGAAGCCATTTGACGAACAGCCGGGCATTATAAGTGTTTTGTCCGGATATACCGGTGGAACAGTTGAAAATCCGACCTATCAGCAGGTATGCACAGATACGACTGGACATTATGAAGCTGTTCAAATTACCTATAATCCGGATATTTTCCCGTATGAAAAATTAGTAGAGTTATTTTGGCAGCAAATTGACCCTACCGACGCAGGCGGCCAGTTTTATGACCGAGGCCAATCATATCAAACGGCGATTTTTTACCATAATGAAACACAAAAAAGGATTGCAGAAGAGTCTAAGCAAAGATTGCGGGAAAGCGGCCGATTTAGTAAGCCAATCGTGACACCGATTTTACCTGCGCAAACCTTCTATCCAGCTGAAGAATATCATCAACACTACTATAAGAAAAACCGCGCACATTATCAGTCTTATCATGTCGGGTCAGGACGGGCCGGATTTATCGAGAGGAATTGGGGGGATGAACATGCAAAATAAAGATTTGAAAAAGGAATTAACACCCATCCAGTATGAAGTGACACAAAATAATGGTACTGAACCGCCATTTCGCAATGAATATTGGAATGAAACAAGAGACGGGATTTATGTTGACCTTGTTTCAGGTAAGCCGTTATTCAGTTCTCTAGATAAATTTGATGCTGGCTGCGGCTGGCCAAGCTTTACGAAACCGCTAGAAGATGAAGAAGTATTGGAAAAAGCGGATCATAGCCATTTTATGGTTCGGACTGAGGTACGGAGTAAATCTGCAGATTCTCATCTAGGTCATGTATTTAATGATGGGCCCGATCCGACAGGCTTACGCTATTGTATCAACTCCGCCGCACTACGGTTTATACCAAAAGAACAGCTTGAAGAAAAAGGGTACGGAGAATTTACAAAACTATTTGATAACAAATAAAAGCCGCAATTTGCGGCTTTTTGTTATGAATTTTTCCCCTTCTGTTTTGAAGAAGATGTCATCCCGCCGGATAAGACAAATTTCATTGCATCTTCTGGTTTAACATCGATAATCTCCACTTGTTCCTTTGGGATTAAAAAGGTAAATCCGGCTACCTGGAATGATTGTGGAATATAGATTGCCACGTGATCCTTTAAAGGGCTGTAGAATTCCTCTAATTGATCGGAAGTAATGAAACCTAAACTGCGCATTTCAGTTCCCGGAATCACCACCAAAGCCACTTTGGAAAAAGACTTCTTGTCGCCAAGGAAGGATTGAACTGTATCCTTGATGACAGAATAAATCGTCTTCACGACAGGAATTTTTTCAAGAAGGCGGTCAATTAGCCTAATTATTTTTCCTGTTACATACTTTGTAGACATCCATCCAAGTAGAGTAATCAACACAATCGTCGTTAATAAGCCAAAGCCAGGTATGTAATCTTCCCTCAGGTAGGGTCTTAATGTATTACCTAATAACCCGTCCAAAAATATAAACGTCTTATAAATGACGTAGATTACAAGAATGATTGGCACTATGGTTAAAATACCATTAATAAAATTCTTTAGAATTGATTTCACCTTATCACCCACAAATTTATCATTGTCTTTCATAATATAGGCGAATGCACATACAGGTCAAGTACCTAGTACATAAAGTAACAGGGAAGAGATACAAATTATCGAGGAGTGAAGCATGTATGTATGGTGGATATGGATATGGATATGATGGCTGCTGCGGTTACCCGGCCGCCCCAGTAGGTGGATGCGGAGGCTTCGGAGGTTTCGGAGCATTTGCGTTAATTGTTGTCTTGTTTATTTTGTTAATTATCATCGGCGCAAGCTGGGGGTTCTAAACTGGAAAAAGCTGCCTCACGAGGGCAGCTTTTATATTTTAACCGATTGTAACCTTTTCCTTCGGATAATTGAATTTCTCCTTACTTCCTTTTCCTCGTAAGATAAGCAAACAGGTTACAATCCCCACTCTTCCGATAAACATTAAGCTGATAATAAGGATTTTTCCAAAAGTCGTTAATTCGGAGGTTAACCCCATTGATAAGCCATTTGTACCGAAGGCGGAAGAGACCTCGAAAATGACCTCAATTAATGTGCCGTGCTCTGTTATTGATAATACGATGATCGAACACAAACAAAGGAAGGCAGCAGTTGTAAGCACGATAAATGATTTAAGTACATCTTCATTATGGAGTTCCCGTCTAAATATTTTGATTGAGCTTTTTCCCTGAGCATAAAAAATAATCGATAATATTACGATGGCAAAAGTAGTTGTTCGGATTCCTCCGCTTGCACTACTCGGTGAGCCGCCAATGAACATCAAAATCGACAGGAACAGCTGGTTACTTGGCGTAAAATCATTGATATCCATTGTCGTTAATCCGGCACTTTTGGTTGTGGCCGAATGAAAGAGCGAATAAAAAAACGATTCATGCCAGGCCTTATTTGCAAAGAAGTGATGACTGTCTAAAAGAAAAATAAAAAGAGCACCAACCACTGTAAGAATGACAAAGGTTAATGTCGTTAATTTTGTAAACAAAGTAAAATGAAATTTTTTCTTTTGTTTCGTGCTTAAAAAGAATTCATAAATCTCCACCATTACCGGGAAACCGATGGCACCAACAATCATTAAAATGATGATCACTGTTTGAACAAAATAATCATGGCTGAATGGGCTAAGCGATTCATCTGTGATATCAAACCCTGCATTGGTTGTGGCACTAATGGAAGCAAAAAATCCATGTTTAAAAGCAGTTAACGTGCTTCCGTAGTAACTTTTGAACCAGAAACCTAAAATAAGTCCGCCGATTAATTCAAATGATACAAATATAATGAAGATCCGTTTGGCCAGCTGCACCAACCCCGCTAAATTAGACTGATTTTGGTCAATCATAATCAGCTGTCTTTCTTTCAACCCCACTTTTTTGCCCAGCATAATCCAGAGGAATGTACTTAACGACATCACTCCAAGTCCGCCTAATTGCAGAATCAAGCATAAAAGAAAAATGCCAAAGTTACTAAAGGTTTCCTTTAACGAAATAACGCTTAAGCCCGTTACACTTATCGCGCTGGCAGAAGTAAACATGGCATCAATAAAACTTAATGAAACATTTTCACGGTGGGCTAGAGGGATTTTTAATAATAGTGTAGAAACGATTAATGCAGACAAATAAAAGATGACGATTAACTGGATCGTCGATAATTCCTTCGTTTTTAATTGAATTTTTTTAATTGTGTCCATATGACCCTTTCCTTTTGTAATCTACAGTCATTCTATAATACCCATGCCAAAAAGTAAAAGAGAGATTCATAATGCCCCACATGATTATTTCTTCAATGTCACCTTTTCAAATGCAATGATAGAATGAAAAATCCTCTCATATAATGGAATTAATAAGAATTTATTTTGAAAAAAGAAAGTGGTGGCATATGGAAAAATCATTTCTTATCAAACCCATGCTTGATGAAATATACCCGGTCATTGATTATGGTAAAGGGGTCTACTTATATGATATGGAAGGAAAAAAATACCTTGATGCTGCTTCCGGTGCCGTAACCGCCAACATCGGACATGGTGTCCTCGAAATTATTGAAGCGATGGAGGAGCAGGCGAAAAAAGTTTCTTTTGTATATCGCTCGCAATTTACCAGTGAAGCGGCTGAAAAGCTGGCGAAGAAAATTGCCGACTGGATGCCAGGGGATCTAAACTGGAGTTTTTTTGTGAACAGCGGCTCGGAAGCGACAGAGACGGCGATGAAAATGGCGATTCAATATTGGCAGGAGCAGGGGATTCTTACTAAGACAAAGGTATTATCAAGATGGGTTAGTTACCACGGGATTACATTGGGAGCGCTTTCGATGTCTGGACATACCGGGAGAAGGGCCAGGTTTGTTCCCCTTTTAGAAGATTTTCCAGTGATCAACCCTCCTTACTGCTACCGCTGCCCGTATAATCTTGAGGCACCAGCTTGCGGTTATGCGTGTGCTAATGAATTGGAAATGGCCATCAAACGGATTGGCGCTGACCAAATAGCTGCTTTTATCGCTGAACCTGTTATTGGAGCCGCTGGCGGGGCGATTGCGCCACCTAAGGATTATTTTAAAACCATTAAAAAAATTTGCGAGGACAACAATATTCTCTTTATTGCAGATGAGGTCATGACCGGTTTTGGCCGGACAGGGACGGTGCTGGCCTGTGAGCAATGGGATGTCATCCCGGATATTGTCGCATTTGGCAAAGGGATGGGGGCAGGATATGCACCAATTGCTGCTGCAGTGGCCAGTGAAAAGGTGATGGCACCAATTTTGGCCGGAACAAAGTCAGTGATGAGCGGACATACATTAAGTGCGAATCCACAGTCCTGCGCCGTGTCATTAGCTGTCCTTGAATACTTAGAAAAAAACGTGATTATTAAAGAAGTAGAATCCAAGGGTATTTTTTTGAAGAATCAGCTTGAAAAACTAAAAGAGCAGTTTTCATTTATCGGTGATGTCCGTGGTAAGGGTTTACTGCTTGGCATCGAATTTGTTGAGGATCAAGAGACGAAAACGCCATTTCCGAGAAAGGCCTTCATAACCCAAAAAGTGGTAAGGATTGCTATGGAAAAAGGTCTCCTTGTTTATCCAGCGGGTGCTGGAATTGATGGGGTGAATGGCGACGCGATTATTATCTCACCGCCATTAACAATCACAGAAAAAGAGATTGAGAACTTACTATTATTAGTAAAAGAAACCCTTGCAGCTTTTTCGAACCAAATAAATGCGGAAACGGTTGGTGATAGCTAAATGAAAAATTCATTCGGAAAAATGACTACATTAGAGGCGGTCATGGAATTTTTTCATGACGGTATGACAGTCATGTTTGGAGGATTTGGTGGGGTGGGTTCTCCACCGACATTGATTGATGGGATTTTGGAGAAAGGTATTAGCGAACTGACCTTAATTGGAAACGACACGGGTTTTCCGCATATTGGCATCGGGAAAATCGTCAGCCGGGGCTTAGCCAAGAAGGTAATAGCCTCGCATATCGGCTCCAACCCGATTGCAGGACAGCTTATGCATGATGGAAAATTGGAAGTAGAATTTTCGCCACAAGGCATTTTAGCCGAAAGAATCCGCGCTGGGGGTGTCGGTTTGCCAGCTTTTCTTTCTGATATTGGCATGGATAATGAACTAGTTTCGAAAAATAAACCGCTTTTTGCGATTGATGGGAAAGATTATCTGGTGGAAACAGCCTTAACAGCAGCGGTTTCGATCATTTATGCAAAAAAGGCAGATGAATATGGTAATTTAATTTATGACAAAAGTGCCCGAAATACCAATCCACTCGTGGCGATGGCAGGGGATATTACAATTGCCGAGGTCGAAGAAATTGTCCCATTGGGAAGTCTTGATCCTGACGAAATCATTACCCCGGGAGTGTTTGTTGATTATTTGATTCCATCGAAGGGGGTGAATTGGAAATGGGCATGGGAATAGATGTGCGTAACCAAATGGCGAAAAGGGCAGCGGAAGAAATTCAAAATGGTATGGTGGTTAACCTCGGCATTGGGATCCCATCACTTGTTCCAAACCATTTGTCTGAGGAGACAATGGTAATGTTTCATGCTGAAAACGGAATTACCGGGATGGGGCCGAGTCCGGACATTGGGGAAGAGGATGAAAATTTATGCAATGCCGGCGGATTTCCTGTCACACTAAATAGTGGGGGTTCTTATTGTGATAGTGCCATTTCGTTCGGAATGATTCGTCGCGGCAGGGTTGATATCACCATATTAGGTTCACTGCAGGTCAGTCAATATGGCGACCTCGCTAACTGGATTGTTCCGGGGAAAAAGGTGCCTGGCATGGGAGGGGCGATGGAACTCGCGCAAAAGGCAAAAAAGGTGATTGTCGTGATGAATCATTGTGACAAACATGGAAACCCCAAAATTTTACCATCCTGCACATTACCATTAACTTCGGGCCGCAGCGTTAATCTAATAGTTACCGAGTTAGCTGTTTTCAAGGTGACCGACGAGGGTCTGCTTTTGACAGAGCTATTTGCACCATACAGTTTAGAAAATGTAATGGATAAAACCGGGTGTAAATTTAAACTAGCCGAACCTGTTCGTCATATCCCGTACTAAGCGTAAATTTGCCTTGAGGAGGAGTGAATCAGTAGATGAAATATGACAACCAAATAAAGCAGTGGCTAAAAGAGAATCGCGCACGCGGAGCGAGACTGTTACAAATCCTTGTTCGTGAAAATAGTACGCGGGGAAATGAAAGCAGTACGCAAGCACTTGTGATTGAAAAATGTCGCCAGCTTGGGCTGGCACTTGATATTTGGGAAATAGGCGGCGCTGAATTAAAAAACCACCCAGCATATTGCTGTGACCGCAAAAGCTTCGATGGAAATCCTAATCTGGTAGCGGTGTTAAAAGGTACGGGCGGCGGCAAATCAATCATTTTAAACGGTCATATCGATGTCGTTCCAGTCGGGGACGAGTCAAGCTGGAAGCATGACCCATTTAGTGGCATGATTGAGTGCGGAAAGTTGTATGGCCGCGGGGCAACCGATATGAAAGGCGGAAATGTGGCATTGCTAATGGCAATCGAGTCGTTGATCGCCAATGGCATTAAGCTGAAAGGGGATGTTATTTTTCAAAGTGTAATTGAAGAGGAAAGCGGCGGGGCTGGGACGCTTGCGGCTGTTTTGAGGGGGTATCATGCAGACGGAGCCATTATTCCTGAACCGACGAATATGAAACTATTTCCTAAGCAGCAAGGTTCGATGTGGTTTCGCATCACCATTACCGGTAAAGCGGCACATGGAGGTACAAGATACGAAGGAGTCAGTGCCATCGAGAAATCCCTTTTTGTGATTCAAAGATTACAACAGTTAGAGAAAGATAGAAATGAGAAAATAACGGATCCCCTTTTTGAAAAATTCCCGATTCCGATTCCGATTAACATTGGAAAGATTACTAGCGGCGAATGGCCTTCATCGGTGCCTGACACCGCCATTATTGAAGGGAGAATGGGCGTGTCGCCAGAAGAAACGATTCAAGCGGCACAGCATGAAATGGAAAGTTGTCTGCGAGAATTAAATGAGGGGGATGAATGGCTGCGAGAAAATCCTCTCAATCTTGAATGGTTTGGCGGCATGTGGCTGCCTGGAAGTCTTGGAAGTGACCATCCATTAATGAATGAACTGACAAATAGTTTCATTGAAGTGAAGGGAGCACCCCCTATTGTTGAAGCAAGTCCATGGGGAACAGACGGCGGCATACTTTCTACAGTGGGTAATACTCCCGTCGTTGTGTTCGGGCCTGGTATAACTGAAACGGCACATGATGCCAATGAGCATATTAATCTAGAAGATCTGTTTGCCGCAAGTGAAATCATTGCATTAACACTCTTGAAATGGTGCGAGGTCGATGAGTAGGGGATTCACCATTTTACACAATTAATTGATATAATTGAATTGAATGAATGGAATGTCTGGCTTAATTCTTGGCCAGACATTTTTCAAATAGACGTGACAGAGAAATCACTGTAAGGAGTGACCTAAATGAACTTAACCGCGTCCACCATTTATCTGGAGGAAGAAAGTTATTTCCTTGAGGTGTATCTAGACCCGTTTAATAAACGAATTCGTGTGGATGATTATCGTGGGAATACACGATTATTGCTTGAAAAAGCAGAGGAACTAGCCCACAAGCACCAAGCGGAAAAATTAATTATCAAGGCTCGCAGCGAAGATTTTCTGCTATTTTTCGAAAAAGGACTTCAGCCTGAGGCAGTGGTTGACCGCTATTTTCTGGGCTCAGATGCCCACTTTTTCTCTAAATTCTATACACCGGAACGGAAACGCAATGATCATTGGATTACCGAAGACGGGATGATTCATAGCATTTATCAATTAGACACTTCAGTGGAAAAAACGTACCCACCAAAGGAATATGAATTAAAAAAAGCGGATGAGAGCTGTGCTGTGGAGCTTTCAGCCCTCTATAAACAAGTATTTCAAATCTATCCAACCCCATTACATGACCAGGAATATGTAAAAAAGACGATGCAGGAGGGAACGATTTATTACATCTTTTTTTATCAAGGGAAAATTGTCAGTGCCGCTTCTGCCGAAATCAATTCCTTTTATAAAAATGCCGAATTAACGGATTGTGCCACATTAACGGAGCACAGGAAATATGGACTGATGAAGATTATTCTTCAGGAGCTTGAACGGGAATTGAAACGAAACGGAATTTTTTGTGCCTATTCGATTGCAAGGTCATTATCCTTCGGGATGAACGCTGTTTTATTTCAACTTGGCTATTCGTACCGGGGAAGGTTCGTTAATAATTGCTATATTTATGACAAGCTCGAAAATATGAATATGTGGGTGAAGAATCTGGCAACCTGCTAATATTTCGGCTGAAGAAGCCAATTTTTCGGCACCTTACAATACCTCCAGAAGGGTAGGTGAATGAAATGGTTCAATTAACGGCTTTAACGCAAGAAGTTCTGACCGCCATTCTTAAGAGCATTGATGAAGGGATCCATGTGGTCAATATAGAAGGAAGAACTATTTTTTATAATGAAGTTGCAGCAAAGCATGATGGCATGGATGTCAAGGAAGTGCAGGGAAAGCATTTAATTGATGCATTCCCCTCGATGACTGAAGAATCCAGTACGCTTTTAAAGGTGATTAAAACAGGGAAGCCGATTTACAATCAAACACAGGTTTATCTGAATTTACATGGGACAAGAATTGATACCATTAACACGACACTGCCAATCTTTCTCGGCGAAGACATAATCGGGGCTGTTGAAATTGCGAAAGACTATTCGCGGATGAAGCTGCTGGCAGAAAGGTTATTGGATTTACAAAAAGGGGTCAATAAGAGCAGAAAGAAAAAATTATCAAAGCAAGTAAACTATACATTAAATGATTTAATGACGATTACTCCTGAATTTAGCAGCTTGATAGATGAAGCTAGGAAACTGGCTAAATCAGATTCTCCGATTCTTGTCTATGGTGAGTCGGGAACGGGGAAGGAATTATTTGTCCAAGGAATTCATCATGAATCACTTCGTTCGAGTGGTGCTTTTATTGCCCAAAACTGTGCCGCCATCCCAGAAACCTTGTTGGAAAGTATCCTATTTGGCACCGCAAAAGGCAGCTATACGGGGGCAGTCGATCGCAAAGGGCTATTTGAACTTGCTGACGGTGGAACCCTGTTTCTGGATGAACTACATACCATGCCGATTGAACTGCAGGCGAAGCTATTACGGGTGTTAGAGGATGGAATGGTGCGAAGGGTTGGCAGCTCGCAAAATATTTCCGTTGATGTCCGTGTGATCGCGGCCATGAATGTACACCCAAGCATGGCACTAGAGGAACAGAAGCTGCGATCTGACCTCTATTATCGCTTAAATGTATTCACTTTCTCCCTCCTTCCCTTAAGGAATCGGCAAAAGGATATATTGTATTTAACGAAAAACTTTATTCAAGAGTTTAATAAAAAACTAAAAAAAGATATTCAAGGTGTGGATAAAAAGCTTGAACGTTTCTTCATTGACTATCCGTGGCCAGGGAACGTCCGGGAACTTAAACATACCGTGGAATATATGATGAATGTTTGCGAGATGAGAAACCTACGGGTTGAGGATTTGCCAATCATGCTGCGGCAGCCTCCTGCCCAATCAAAGGGAAAGAATCCTCCTCTTGAGGGTTTATCATTAAGAAAGAATCTTGAAACAGTAGAGAAAACACTGATCAAAGATGCACTTGACCAATGTGCGGGGAATATTAACCAGGCAGCAAAGCTTCTGGAAATTCCGAGGCAGACATTACAATATAAAATGAAAAAAATGATGGAGTAAGCCGCCGAGTTTTCGGCGCTTTTTTTTATGAAATTCTTATTAAAATTATGAATTTTCCATCAAACCCACTTCTCAAGCTGTTTTAAAAAATGGCACGAAACTTGCATATTTAGGTAATAAAGCAAGTTTTAGGGGGAATGGATGATGAAGCAATTTTTATATAAACCTAAAAGGCATTGGCAGGATATAGAGCTCTGGAAAGATGTTCAGGAAGAGCAGTGGAATGATTGGCTCTGGCAATTAACCAATACTATCCGCACAGTAGACGATCTTAAAAAGGTGATTAACTTAACTCCTGATGAAGAGGAGGGCGTAAGGATCTCAACGAAAACGATTCCCTTAAATATTACTCCATATTATGCTTCCTTAATGAATCCTGACGATTCTAGGTGCCCAATCAGAATGCAATCTGTTCCGATTTCAAAGGAAATTTATAAAACGAAATATGACCTGGAGGATCCATTGTATGAGGATGAGGATTCCCCAGTACCTGGTCTGACGCACCGCTATCCTGACCGTGTCCTATTCCTTGTGACCAATCAATGCTCGATGTATTGTCGCTATTGTACAAGAAGACGCTTCTCCGGGCAGATAGGGATGGGTGTTCCGAAGAAGCAGTTAGATGCCGCCATTTCCTATATTAGGCAGACACCGCAGGTTCGTGATGTATTAATTTCCGGTGGTGACGGGCTATTAATCAATGATAATATTTTAGAATATATCCTAAAAAATTTACGAGAAATTGATCATGTGGAAATTATTCGGATTGGAACAAGGGCACCTGTTGTCTTTCCGCAGAGAATTACCGAAAACCTCTGCAATATTTTGAAAAAATACCATCCTGTGTGGTTAAATACTCATTTTAATACATCTATCGAAATTACCGATGATTCAAAAAGAGCATGTGAAATGCTGGCAAACGCAGGAGTTCCGCTTGGTAATCAGTCGGTTATCTTGGCAGGAATTAATGACAGTGTTCCGATTATGAAAATGCTGATGCATGACCTCGTCAAAATTCGTGTTCGCCCATATTATATTTATCAATGTGACCTGTCAGAGGGAATTGGCCATTTCCGGGCACCTGTATCGAAAGGACTCGAAATTATTGAGGGACTGCGCGGACATACAAGCGGATATGCTGTCCCGACTTTTGTCGTAGATGCTCCTGGCGGCGGCGGGAAAATCGCCCTGCAGCCGAACTATTTAATTTCCCAAAGCCCGGAAAAAGTGGTTCTCCGTAATTTTGAAGGGGTGATTACCTCTTATCCGGAACCGGAAAACTATGTACCGGGTAGAGCGGAAGGGTACTTTCAAGAAATTTATCCGGAAATGGACGAGAAACGGTCGCTTGCAGGTATTGCTGGTATCATGAATGATCAACATTTTAATCTTGTTCCGGAAGGTTTAACAAGATTGAATCGCCGTCAGAATTATAATCAGGACCCTGCACATACCTCATTAAAGGATAAGCGGAGTAAGCGTGATGAATTAAAGGAAAAGAAATTTATTGCCTTGACTGAGAAGGAAAAGGCCAATAAAGAGCTTCTGAGTTGATAAAGGAATAGGGGGGCGGGAAGGGTGAAAATTGAATGTGAATGGTGCAACAGCATCAATGTAGAACAAATAACGGATTCCGTGTTTTGGGAATTACCGGACGGTTTAAGAGCGATTGAAATCGCGAAAACCCCCACATACTGCTGCAGAGATTGTGACATGATTTATCAGAGTGAGGTCATTGTCAAAGAAATTGAGAATCATTTGTATCTTATTGATTGCAAGCAAATTGGCAAAGTGATTGCCTTTGAGGAATTAATGAAAATTCAAAAGTTATTGAAAAAGAATTATTTTGATTTTTCCTCCTAAAGTGAGCAGCCCCGATTTTGGGCTGCTTTTTCCAGTTTTACAGGTAGACGGAAACGACCTAATCCGTTATAGTATTTCATATGAAATCTGTAACCAGTGAAGAAGGTCATTTATTGATGAGAAAATCATTTTATCATTTCCTAATGAAATATAGACATCCAGCACCAAAGGATGAGATAAGTAAGTTTGCTAACCATGCCTATCTGGATCATGCTTTTCCAAAAACAGCTGAAGATTACCATGAATTAAGTTCTTATTTGGAACTAAATGGATCTTATTTGGAGTCTATGACTGTGTTTGATGAAGCCTGGCAGCAATATATCGCGTCCGAAAGTTAATAATGAAGAAATGACATCGTCTCCAAATTGGAGGCGATTTTTTCATTTTTTAAATCACATTAGCGATATCCATTACCACGCATATACTATTGTATATACTATTCAGACTAATCCAATTGAGGGGATGGGAGGACATGGCAAAAAGGAAAAAATCGAAGTATCAGATTGGTGATACCGTTGTGATTACTATGTATGGCACCGTCGGTAAGGTCACTGATGTCAAATGGCTGGAAGGGAAATATGTGTATGAAGTAAATAAGAGTGAAGGTTTATTTATTGAAGAAGCCTTACAATTACTTTCAGAATATGATGGCACAGTTATGGAGCAGGAACAGATTGATATTGAATACAAGTTTTTTTTCGGAGATTTAGTTCAGGTAAGTGGTTATGGTGCTGATTTATTTAAAGTTGTTGGTTTTCGAACCGAAATTTGGCGCTACAAAGAGGATGCCTGGGAAGATGTCATTTATGAACTTTCAAGGGTTAGTGATGGGGAATGGCTTGAAGCGGGGGAGGAGGAATTAACTCTTGTTGCCGATGCGGAGAATGCCGACACCTTTATTCAAAAATTAGGTCTCCTATACTTAGTCAATAAAAATGAAAAAGCAGAAAAAACCCCAAAATTATTGCAGAACATGATAAGAAAAGCAGAAGTTGAAGAAATCGAACGTAAAAAGGAAAAAAAGGAATTAATCGATAATCTATTAGACATATATAATGATTACCGAACTTTATATGAACTGTTTCAGGATCAAGAATATTATCAGGTCATGCGCGTGATTCTTAGAAAATTAGAAGGTCTAACAAGCAACGATGGCAAAAGCCATGTCTAGCTACCAGCTTGAAATGACAAATAATAAATAGATAGCAAACGGAATTGCAGCCCATTTAATCAGAAAAAACATGGTGTCAGTTATCTTCTCCATGAATCGTAGGGTGAGACTATCCTCACGGTTAACATCATCAATAAACGCCTCTAACTTCAATTGCAAGTTCGACATTTGATCACCTCAAAGTGTTTTTTTACATCCTATGCTTGTCCAATCCAAATTAGACATGCTCTCTTAAATAAATTATTTCCTTATTTCTGGATATTTTGGGTTAAATCAAATGGTATATGGAAATCAAAGTAAATAGCATGAAAAGGCCATGTACATCATACATTCTCTAAAAAGGGGGCGATGCTATGAGAGAAATTGAAGTATTCATTGACACGGAAGAAATTGCCGAATTTTTCTTTCATGAGCTTGTAAAAAGGGGATACGTTCCTAGCGAGGAAGAATTGGAAGAGCTTGCGGATATAACATTCGAATATTTGATTGAAAAGAGCATTATTGACGAAGAGGTGGAGGAATAAAAACCTAACATATTTGGAAGGACACTTCCATTAAAATAAATATTTTTAAAAAATGAAATTCGACAAAAATATTTAAGTTTCTATGGAGGAATCGACATCATCGACAGCTAATAATTAGAATAGACAATAAATTCTAATTAATTGGAGGTATATGATGATCAAAATGTTAACAAAACGAGCATGTAATCAATATGATGTGACGATCTTTCAAACTCCAAAGTATCGTGAACGAAAAGGGTATAAAGAGGTTTATCGAATTCTTATACCCGCAAATAGCCGTGAACATTGTTTACAGGAGACCTTTAGCCGTTTTAATGTGACCGATAGAATTCCGACAAATTACGAGGGGAGATTCCTTGCGACCGGGGACATTATCTTAATTGATGAAGGCCGTGGCGGACAATATTATTATCAATTAAAACCTGGCGGATGGTTCCCAATAAATCGAATCATTATTCGCTAATCAAACTAAGAAAAGCGGAAGGCGCCCGTCTATCGGTGTATGGACTGGAGCGCTTCGACTGAGATAAAGGAAACACG